>DASPPG010000088.1:0-3796 GCA_035625625.1 Solirubrobacteraceae bacterium | reverse complement strand
TGCAAGAACGGGCAGCCGACCTGCAACTGCTTCAAAAGTCCGGGCTGCACGACCACGCAATCGACGCTGGCGGAGGACTGGAACGGCAGCGCGTGGGCGATCGAGTCCACCCCCGGAACCGGCGTTCTGGACGGCGTGTCCTGCCCGACGGCCACCGACTGCTCCGCGGTCGGGTTCGGCAGCGGCGCGACCGTGGCCGAGCAGTGGAACGGCAGCAGCTGGAGCGCGCAGACGATCCCCAACCCCGGCTACGGCAGCGGTCTGCAGCAAGTGTCGTGCACGGCCGCCGCCGCCTGCATAGCCGTCGGGAACGGCAACGGCGCGGCGCTGGCCGAGGGGTGGAATGGCACCAGCTGGTCGATCCAAGCCGCCCCCACCCCTGCGGGGCCGGCGACCTCCCGCCTCTCGCAGGTGTCCTGCACGGCCGCTGCCGCCTGCACCGCGGTGGGGAGCTCCACGAACGCCTCCGGCACAGAGGTCACCCTGGCCGAGGCCTGGAACGGGAGCAGCTGGCTGCCGCAGACCACGCTCAACCCGGCCGGAGCCACGGGCAGCTCTCTGTCCGGCGTGTCCTGCTTCACGACCAGCTCCTGCACGGCGGTCGGCGCGGAGTCCACCGGTGGTGGCAATCCGCCCCCGGATCTCGCGCTGGCTGAGGCCTGGAACGGCTCCAGCTGGTCGATTCAACCCACCCCCAGCCTTGGCGCCGGCTACGACACCGTGCTGTCCGGCGTTGCGTGCACCGGAGCGACCTTGTGCATGTCAGTCGGGTACGACTACTACAACCAGGGTCCACAAGACGCTGTCCTGGCCGAGCAGCTGAACGGAAGTAGCTGGACGCTCGCGCCCCCGCAGATCCCCGCAGGCGCGTACACCAGCGTGCTCTCGAGCGTTTCCTGCGCGACATCGGCGGCGTGCACCACCGTCGGGACCTGGGATAACAACGGCGTCCAACAGCCACTAGCCGAGCAGTGGAATGGCACCGCGTGGGCGATCCAAACCAGCCCAGTCCCCGCGGGCGCGCTAAGCAGTGGCCTCTCGAGCGTGTCCTGCGCGACATCGACGGCGTGCATGGCCGTGGGCGTCTGGAGCAACAACGGCGTCCAACAGCCACTGGCCGAGCAGTGGAACGGCACCGCGTGGGTGATCCAGACCGTCCCGACCCCGACATCTGCAAGCGCGAGCTACCTGTCCGGCGTGTCCTGCGTCACGGCCACCGACTGCACCGCCGTCGGGCACTACACCACCACCTCGGTTCAGGACGTGACGCTGGCCGAGCAGTGGGACGGAGCCACTTGGACGATCCAGCCCACCCCCAACCCTCCAGGGGGTGCCAACAGCTACCTGTTTAGTGTGTCCTGCACCGCCGCAACTGCATGCACCGCCGTCGGAAGTTCCGCAAACGCCACCCTCGCCGAGCGCTACTCGGGATAACCACAAATCTGGGCAACCCATGACTCAGCGTTCGTCACCGCGCACTGCCATATCGCACGAGTTACCTCACCGGGTGTTACGCGCGCCGGCAACTGAGCAACGTCGATTGCGCGTTCGGGGACCGTTCCACCTCGGGCGCGCCGGCGGGGTGCTCAGGCCAAGGGCGATCTTGTGCCCACGCAGGTGCTGTACGGCGCGCGCGTGGCGCCGAAGCCGGCGTTAGCGCGCAGGGCGATCTGTAGGCCTTTTGTTATCGTCCGACCGGCGAGTAGGCCCACGCGGATAAGGGCTCGCCGTGTGGGCGTATGACGCGGCTGCGGCACTTGCACTCAGCCGCGGAACAGCAACGGTGACGCGTACGCCTATTGCACGACGTGCCCTCTGGGTGCGATCGATTGTCGGTGGACTCCGGAGCGGTACCGGGAGAGATTCTCGAGTAGTGCGGTCGCTCCTTGGACGTCCCATGCGGCTGGCTCCGAGACGGTGCGATCAGCGGCGTCCGCTTGTCTGCTCCTGGCGCAGATCCGGCCAGGCTCCCGGGGCCGATTGGTCGGCACAGGGCTCCCGGAATCGGCCGGATCCAGTCACGGGATCGCATTCGTCTGTGAGCACACCTCGGCTCGCACGATCGGTTGGGCGATGGCTGGATGGCCCCGGCGGCCACCGCCCGGAGAACGTCAAGCAGGTTCGTCTGCAGACTGCCGCTCCTGGTGGGAGCGGTAGTGGTGTCGAGACGCTGGCGGCAGCGTGGGGCGCGGCGGTGGTTACCGCCGCGCCCCGACCGACTGCGACGTCAGGATGCGGGCGCGTCGCTCGGGTTCGTGTCGATCCGAGCGCCGGGATGCTGCGCGGTCACGCTGAGCAGCTTCTGGTTCGTCGAGGTCATCGGAAGGTATTCGTAAACGTCGACGCGCTCTCGGACGACCGTGCCGTCAGGCTGTGCCGCATCGACATAGCGCAGCGCGTAGGTAGTGGTGTCGAAGTACCCGACCAGTCCGGCCCGAAGGTCGATCCTGTAGAGAGAGGCGCCGTCGATGACGACCGTGCCGTCGACCTGCGCCTGCCCGCTCGCGAGCTCCTGGCCAACCCGTGAGACCGAGTCGTCGGGAGCCCGCGGCGGTGATGGGAATACGTGCTCGTAGATCGTGTTCGTGGCGGGGTCGTACTCGGAGTACGTCGCACCGCTGTACGAGAACTCCTGCTGAGCGCCGAGCGGTCCCTTGACGCCCCGGCCCGCATAGGGCGGGGCGGTCTGCCGCCAGATCTCCGCCACGAACGTCGTCCCGTTCTCCGTGCTGAGGACCTTCGTGTGCAGGATCTCGCCCGCCGGCGCCGTCACGGCGCCGAGCGCGTGACGGATGATCGCCGCGTCGGCGACCGAGGGTCCGCCGGATCCTGTGCTCCCGACGAGCGCCACGAGCGCGATCGCGGCCGCGGCGCAAACCGCGGTCAGGCCGCCAGCCGCGATCCGCACGCGGGGCCGCCGGCGCGGGCGGGGACACCGCTCGCCAACGAGCTGGGTGCGAAGCGCCTGGCGAAGCAGCTCGTCCTCGGCCCGCGGCTCCGCCAGCTGTCGCAGATCGCGCTCCAGGAGCTGCAGATCTGAATCGTCATGAATCGACATTGGGATACCTCCGTCGTAGGTCTTCGAGAATCCGGTGCAGGCGGACCCGTAACGTCGCCGGGGCGGTGCCGAAGATCACTCCGATCTCCTCGAACCCGAGGCCGGCGCCGTAGCGCAGCGCGAGCAGGTGCTGATGCTCTGGGCGCAGGCTTTGGATCGCCGCACGGAGCTCGTCTGCTCGCTCGCGCTCGAGCACCCGCTCCTCCGGGGTCGGCGCTCGGAGGCCACCCGCTCAACGAGGAACGGATCGGTGGTCCGCTGCCGCTGCACATCGCGCACCGCGTTCCGCGCGATCTGGAACAGCCAACCGGCGAAGCTGCCGTCACCGCGGAACCGACCGAGCTGAGCAAGCGCGGTCGTGAACACGTGGCTCGTCACGTCCTCGCACGTAGCCGCATCCCGTATCCGCAGCCGCACGTAGCCGAGCACCCGATCGAAGTACCGGTCGTACAGCGCCAGGAATTCACGAGGCTCCCGACGAGCCGCCGCGACAAGCTCGGCGTCCGTACCGACCACCCCCGCGTGCATCGAACGCGCATCGGCCACCAGGTTCACCGCCATAACGATCTCATCTCTGAACGTCCTTTCGAGGTCTGTTTGGCGAAAGCGCTGGGATAAACCGGCATGGAGAAAGAGATGAGAACGCTCTACGTTGAAGGAGTAGCTATCCACGGCGGCCCCGAGTCATGCGTTGGTGTCCCGCGAGGGCGCAGCGAAGCGTTGACAGGGGGCGTGCGG
>DASPPG010000087.1:0-19828 GCA_035625625.1 Solirubrobacteraceae bacterium | reverse complement strand
GGGCCGCGCGACCGATGTGGCTGACATCGGACCAATCCCGCCGAACACGCGCGTCGAGCAGTGGGTCCCGCAAAGGTCGGTGCTCCGGGACGCCGCGCTCGTCGTCTGTCACGGTGGCGCCGGCACGACATTCGGCGCGCTGGGCGCGGGGGTTCCGCTCGTCATCTGTCCGCTGTTCGCCGATCAGGCCCAGAACGGAGAGGTGGTTCAGCGGGCCGGGGCGGGCGTGGTGGTGGCCCGCGGGTCCGAGGCGGCCGGAGGCTTGGGGAGTCTCGGCCCCTCGGACGTGGCTGTTCTGAGGTCCGCGATCGAGGAGGTGCTCGGCGACCCGGCCTACCGCGTAGCCGCCGGGCGCGTGGGGGCGGAGGTCGCCGGCCTGCCGGCACTCGCGACCGTCATCGAGCGGCTCGTCCGACGCGACGGTGCGATGTGAGCAAGGCACGCGCGCTGCGCAGCAGGACGCGCTCGGCTTCATCAGGTGACATCGTGCCCGCGCTGACCTGGCGGCTGGCGGCGTGGATGACGTCGGTGAGGATGCCGAGGAGCCACTCGACCGGGAGCTCCGGGTCGAACTCGCGACTGCGCTGACCACGGCCGATCACCGCGCGCACCGGGGCGAGCGCCGGCTCGAGCCGCGCTCTGAGCTCTGAGCGCTCGAGCCGCTGCGGGTTGACGATCACCAGGCCCCGGTAACGACCGACTACCTGCCAGGTGGCACGCAGGAGGCGCTCCATGGCCGCGGTGGCGCTGCCCGCGTCCGGGCGCGCCGCGTCGAGCGCCGCCTTCACCTCGTGGACCGACTGCTCGGTCAGCGCGTCGAGCAGTGCGTCCCGGTTCGCGAAGTGGTGGTAGACGGTGGTGCGCGACACGCCGGCGCGTGTCGCCACGTGCTCGAGGGTCGCGGACGGGTCGGTGGCGAGCAGCTCGGCGGTCGCGTTGAGGATGCGCTCCCCATTGCGACGGGCATCGGCGCGCGAGAAGCTTGACACTCCTGTCAACCTTATACCGTGGAACGCGGTCAGCTCTGCTACCTGCAGATCCCGGCGGACGACGTCGAGATCTCGGCGCGCTTCTACGAGCGCGTGTTCGGCTGGGGCGTCGACCCGCCCGACACCGGATTCGAGGCGCCCGGTCTGATCGGCCAGTGGGTCACCGACCGGCCGGCGTCGCCGGGGTCAGGACCGGTGGGCTGGATCAATGTGCCTGACGTCAGGCGCACCCTGACGGACGCCGTTGAGGCAGGCGCCATCGTGCGCGACGAGCCGATGCCCGATGGCCCGCGTCTACTCGCCTCTTTCCTCGATCCCGCCGCGAACATGGTCGGGATCGTCCAGCACGGCGATCACGCGCCGCTCCTCTCCCAGCACACAGGGCGGGTCGAAAACCGCACGATGCCGCCGTCGACGGTGATCCCCGAGCTGACCTACGAGGACGTAACCGAGGCGATCGAATGGTTGTGCGACAAGTTCGGCTTCGTCGAGCGCTGGCGGGCCGGCGATCATCGCGCCCAGCTCTCGATCGGGGACGGCACGGTCGCGATCACCGAGCCGCGCACGTCGAAGGTGCGACCCGGCCCGCGGGACATCATGGTTCGCGTGGCCGACGCCGCGGCGCACTGCGAGCGCGCCCGGGCGCGCGGCGCCATCATCGTCAGCGAGCCGCGCGACTACCCGTACGGCGAGCGCCAGTACACCGCTGAGGATCTGGGTGGCCACCACTGGTGCTTCTCGCAGTCGATCGCCGACGTCGCCCCGGAGGAGTGGGGTGGCACCACCGGGCCGGCGCTCGGCGGGGCCCCTAGGGGCCGTCCGGCGGTATCGGTGATGCTGATCGTTCCCGATGCCGAGGCGGCGATCGCCTGGTACCAGGACGCGCTCGGCGCCGACGTGCTGTGGAACCTCGGGGGCGTGGCCGGGCTGCACATCGCCGGGGCCCCGTTCTTCCTGCACGAGGTCAACCCGCGCAACCCGGCCGAGACGAGTCCCGACCGCGCCGGCGTCACGAGCGTCCGCATCGAGCTGTTCGTCGACGATCCCGACGCGTTCGTCGAGCGCGCGCTGGCCGCCGGCGCGAGGCCCGGCTCGCCGGTCGTCAATCACGAGACGCCGTGGGGAACCCACCGGCAGGGCGGCTTCCACGACCCGTTCGGCCACAACTGGTCGGTCGGCGATCGGTCGCCGCTTAGCGGCTGAAACTGTCCGGACGGGGCGTATGGCCCCACGGACGCCGAGCGAAGCGAGGCCCATCCCCAGCCGTGAAACTACGGCCGGTGGAGAACCGGGACATTGCCGACCGGCTCGATGCGTTCGCGGCGCTGCTCGAGCTGGCCGAGGCCAATCCGTACACCGCGCGCGCCTACCGCCGGGCCGCCGAGACGATCCGCGGCGCCGCGCTGCCGGTGGAAGATCTGGTGCGCGCGGGACGCGTGCGCGAGCTGCGGGGGATCGGGCCCGGGATCGAGTCCCGGCTGCGCGAGCTGATCGAGACCGGCCAGATCGCCGAGCTGGCCGAGCTCGAGCGCGAGCTCGCACCGGACCTGGTCGGGCTCGGCCGTTACCTCGGTCTGGGCGCCCGCCGCTCGATCGAGCTCGCGCGATCGCTCGGGGTGCGCACCGCGGATGAGCTGCGCGAGGCGGCCGCCGCGGGGCGCTTGGCGAGCGTCCCGGGGATCGGCCCGAAGACCGAGGCGCGGCTCCGCGACGCGCTCGCCGGCGGCTACGACGCCAGGCCGCGCCAGGGACTGTTGCTGAACCGCGCCTGGGAGCTCGTCGGAGGCATCGCCGCCGCGCTCGACGGGATGGCGGCGGGCGACGTGCGGCGGTGGCGGGACTCGTGTCAGCGGCTGGCGGTGGTGTGCGCCGCCGCGGACGATCCGGGGAGGACCCTCACTCGGTTTGCCGAGCTGCCCCAGATCGTCTCGCTGATCGAGTGCGACGAGCGGCGGGCGATCGGGGTCACGGTCGACGGCGTTCCGGTCGAGCTCACGGTGGCCGCGCCGGAGCGGTTCGGCACGGCGCTCGTCCGCGCCACCGGCGCCCCGGCGTACGTCGCGGCGCTCGAGCCGCTCCCGGACGGCCCCGACGAGCGGGCCGTCTACCGGGCGCTCGGCGTTCCCTGGTGCCCGCCGGAGCTTCGCGAGGAGCCCTTCCGGGGCGAGCCGCCGGCGCTGCTCGAGCTGGAGCAGATCCGAGGCGATCTGCACTGTCACACGACGTGGTCGGACGGGCGGGTCAGCGTCGCGGAGATGGGCGCGGCGGCGCGCGAACGCGGGTACGACTACCTGGCGATCTGCGACCACACGCCCGCGGTGGGCGCGGTGCAGGGGCTGAGCGCGGACGACGTCCGCCGGCAGGGTGAGGAGATCGCGGCGGCCAACGAGCAGCTGGCGCCGTTCCGGATCCTGCGCGGGATCGAGTGCGACATCCTGCCCGACGGCCGGCTCGACCTGCCCGATGAGGCCCTCGCCGAGCTCGACTGGGTGCAGGCCAGCGTGCACGGTGGGCAGCGGATGCCGCGGCGCGAGATGACCGCGCGCGTAGAGGAAGCGCTGCGCAACCCGTACGTGCGCTGCCTCAGCCATCCCACGGGCCGCTACATCGGCCGCCGGCCCGAGAACGCGCTCGACCTGGAGCGCGTGTTCGAGGTCGCGCTCGAGCAACAGATCGCACTCGAGGTCAACGGCCTGCCCCTCCGCCTCGACCTGAGCGGCGAGCACGTCAGGGACGCGCTGCGGGCCGGCGTCGAGATCGTGTGCTCGACCGACGCGCACTCGGTGCGTGGACTCGACAACATGGAGCTCGCGGTGGCGACGGCGCGGCGGGGGTGGGCCGGCCCGGCGGCCGTCGTCAACACGCGGCCGCTCGACGCGATCCTCGCTCGACGGCGAGGCTGATCAATCGACGAGCAGGACGACCTTGCCGCCGACGTGGCCGGTCTAGATCGCCTTCATCGCTCGTCTCCAGGTTTGTCGGGCGAGTCGTCGCGCAGGCACGCGACGAGCTCGCTCAAATGATCGATGAACCGCTCGGCCTCCGCGTCGTCCATTCCCGCGAGAAAGCGCAGCAGGGGTCCGGCGTGACGGTTGCGCATCTGCTCGACGGCCGGGACCGCCGCGTCCGAGAGCGACACGATGATTCGGCGGCGGTCCTGTTCGTCGTGCTCGCGTTCGACGAGCCCGGCGCTCGCCAGCTCGCCGACGACTAGGCTGGCGTGGGCAAGGGTCATGTCGGTCCGCTCGGCAAGCTCGGAAACGGTCGCGGGTCCGGTGACTGACAGCGACACCAGCGCGGCGACATGGCGCTCGCCGAGGCGGCCCGCTTCCTTGAGCGCGGGCGGCAGCTCTCCGCGGCGGCGCCGCAGCGCGAACCCGAGCTGGGGCAGCAGAGGAGCGAGGCGCGCGATCTGCCGGCGGCGGCTGGCCGCGGGCCCGGCGGGGCCTCGCGAGCGTGACGTCGGGGTCGGCCGTGCTTTCATCAAGGGTACTTGACTATCTAGAAGGCTGGAGTATAGTGCAATTCGGCTCTCGAACCCGAGGGAAGGAACTTCAGATGATGTGCCAACCTCGAACCCGGCTTGACACCGAATATGGTCCGCAGGATCGCAGCCTGCGGGCCGCCGACTACGATCGCGACGCGGTCGTCGACATCCTGCGTGAGCAGCACCTCGCCGGCCGGCTCGACACCGACGAGCTTCAGGAGCGCATTGACCGCTGTTATTCCGCGAAGACGTACGCCGAGCTCGACGCGGTGCTCGCCGACCTTCCGGCCCAGGTGCCCGACCAGGTTCGCCGGCAGAGCAGCTCGGCACGTACCGATCGCGGTGTTTGGCGCGGGCCCCGCCTGGCGTGGCTCCCGTTGCCGGTCCTGGTCCCGATCCTGTTCGCGGCGGTCGCGCTCAGTCACGGCTTCCTGCTCTGGCTCGTGATCCCGTTCGTGTTCTTCTTCGTCGGCCGGCGGCGGCGCTGGCGCTCCACCTTCTGACCCCGCGAACATACGGGGAGTGCCGACCGGCGTCTACGCCACCGATCCCGACGGCGCCCCCGACTCGGAGTTCGAGCCGGGGGCGCTCCGCCACCTGGTGCCCGGCAACGGCGGGCGGCTGCTCGACGCGCGGCGCACGCCGATCACGATCACCGCGGTGGACCCTAAGCGTGGCGCCTTCGAGGTCGAGATCGGCGCGTTCGAGGACGCGGGCGCCCGCTGGGAGCTGCCGCTCAATCAGATCGCGCGCTTCCAGTTCGCGCGCGACGTGCAGCTTGCCGGCGCCGGGGCGGTGGCGGAGTTGGCGCGAGCCCTCGAGCGGTTCGACCGCGAGCTGACGATCGAGTGCGACCCTGCCGACCGCCGGGAGACGCTGATGCGCGTCGCCGACGAGCAGGCGGCGTTGCGCGAGCGGTTGAGCGACGGAGCCGCGCTCCGGCTGGACCTCCCGGACTGCATCGCGCGACGGGCGGGCGAGGAGCGGCTGTTCGACGTCCTCGAGGAGGCGATGGTCGAACGCGACGTCGCCGAACTCGAGCGGCAGTTCAGCGCAACCTTCGTCAGCAACCCTGCCTCCGGCGAGGTCGTCAAGGGACATGCGATCGTGCTCGCCGAGCTCGGACTGTGTCCGTACCGCGGCAAGGTTGTGCGCGACCCCCGACTGTTCGACGAGCCGTGGTCCAAGGCGCGGCGCGCCCGGCACCTGGTGGCGCGGCTGGCCTTCACGCGGGCGCTGTGGAGCGTCCTCGGCCACGAGCGTGCGGTCCTGTACCGTGGAGCCGCTACCGACGGACAGCTGTCCGAGCCGTCGCCCTCGTCATTCGTCTCGGCCACTCTGTCCAGGGAGGTGGCGATGGCGCACTTCGAGGGCGGGCCCACCACTCGGGTCGCGGTCCTGTGGCGCCAGCACGTCCCGGTGGCGCGGTTGCTCATGACGTTCCTCGAGACGCGCGCGATGAACGACCGCTTCAGGGAAGCCGAGGCGGTGCTGATCGGCGACCCTGCCAACCGCGCGTTCTGAGGCTCAGGCCGGCGGCCAGGGGCCAGCGCCGGCGCCCAAGCTGTTCAGCCAGTTGCGCATGTTCTGGCCCGCCGGTGTGATCTCGCCCTCTTCGTAGCCGGTGGTCGCGCGTGCCAACGTGATGCCGTTCAGCGTCGACCAGCCGTACTCGATGGCGGTGCCCGACGGCGCGTAGCGGGCGATGGCCTGTCCCTGCTGCAGGATCGAACCGGCCGGGGCGAGATCGGTGATCTCCTCGGCCACGTACTGGACCTTGCCGGCGTCGGGACCGTCGAGCAGCTCGAAGTAGATCAGCGGTTGCCCGGCGTACCAGCCGGGTTCGATGCCGAGGATCTTCACCCGGCAGGGGGCGAGGATCGGGGCGCCCACCGGCAACTGCGCGTCCACTCCCTGGTCGGTCCGCTCCCACCGCGAGACGAACTGGAGCGGATCGATGTAGGTGGCGCTCGTGACCTTCACGGCGATGAACTCCTGACGCAGCTCCTGCCGGACCTCGGAGAGCGGCGGCGCGTGGGCGTTCACATCGCCGACCGGATCGCTCGGCGTCACCACGGCGGCCTGCTGTCCGGCGGTCGGATCAATGGCCTGGGGTCGGGCTTGGGGGACGGTGCCGGTCCCCGCGGCGGCGGAGTGGGTGGCGGTGGCCGAGGACGATCCGCACGCGGACATGGCGACGCCGACACTCGTCCCTAGCCCAAGCACGAGCGCCACGACCAGGAGGCGATGAAACATTCCCTTGCCGTCCACGAGCGTCTACCGGTTTCAACGGTAACAGCCAAATCCGGCGGTAGCGCGAATTGACAGCTCACCTGCAGGTTCCGCAGAGGAGCCTGCGCATGGTTAGCAGGCCCTGTCCTAGGCTGTCGACTGCGCCCGACCGAATCGTGTACATGACGCGCGTCACGCGCCTTGCCGACGAGGCCGAGCCCGTGGGTACGGGGCGCTACCTGGCGGCCCAGACGTTCTTCGTCTTTCTCTGGATCGCGCTCAACCTTGCCGCGGTTTCGATGCGCGGGCATCCCTACCCCTTCATCCTGCTCAACCTGTGCTTCTCCACCCAGGCCGCGTCCGCCGCCGCCGCGGCCGAATTAGACAGGCTCTTACGCGATCGTCCCCGGCCGCCTGGCGCGGGGTCCTACGATTGTCGGTGTGCTCGCCCGTGCGCACCGGGCTTCCTTGATCGCAGTAACGACGGTGGGGTTGCTGGCGGCCGGGTGTGGGTCGAGCCGGATACTGGTCGGGAGCTCGACCCAAGCGACGCGCGAGGCGCCGAAGCTCTCCTCGCCGCCCACGACCGTACCGCTAACCCCGTCACCGGACCTGCCGGGACTGAACGGGCCGATTCCCACCCCGGGTCCGACCGGCATTCGTCCGCCGGCGGCCGACGTGGCCGTGATCCGGGCATGGGCCGACGCCTTGCGCCGAGGCGACGTGCGTGCAGCCGCGCGCTACTTCGCGCTGCCGAGCGTAATGGTCAACGGCACCGATGCCAGCGGCGACGCACTGATAATCGCGATCGATACGCGCGCCGAGGCGGAAGCCGCCAACGCATCGCTGCCCTGCGGCGCCAGATTCATCTCCGCCGACCAGCGCGGTCGCTACGTGAACGCCCTGTTCCGCCTGACCGGCCGCCCCGGTCCCGGTGGCAGCAACTGCGGCACCGGCGTCGGCGAAACGGCCCGCACCAACTTCGTCATCGCGCACGGCCTGATCGTGCAGTGGATCCGTGCTCCCGACGATCCAGGGGACAACGGCGGATCGACGGCCCCGGCGCCGGCGACGCCGGAGACTCTGCCCCCGTCGTCCCCCTCGGTCTGAGCAGTCCTAACATCTTGGTTGTGGACGGCGATCAGCTTCGCAGCCTCCAGGCGCCGCTCAAGGAGCGCTACCGCGGGGAGCCGGATGCCGCCCTGGTCACCCTGTCGGCGACCGGCGAACTCGGCGAGGGGGTCAGCTGTTCGGTCCAGACCGGCCGCGCGATCGCCGAGGCGGGGCTCCATCCGGCCACCGGTGGCGACGGCTCGCTGCTGTGCTCGGGCGACATGCTGCTCGAAGCGTTGGTTGCATGTGCCGGCGTCACGCTGCGTGCGGTGGCTGCGTCGCTTGGCGTCGCGGTGCCGGCCGGTCGCGTGCGGGCCGAGGGCGATCTCGATTTCCGCGGCACGCTCGGCGTCGACCGGAGCGCTCCGGTGGGCTTCCGCGCGATCCGGCTGTTCTTCGAGCTCGAATCCGACGCGGACGAGGAGCAGCTGGCGACGCTCAAGAAGCTGACCGAGCGCTACTGCGTCGTCTACCAGACGCTCGCCGCCACGCCGGAGCTCAGCACGAACATCACCGCCGCCTGACTAGCCACCCTGGCCGCTGGGGGTGTCAGTCGGCGTCGTCTGCACTGCGACGGCGGCGTTGGCGTGACCGTTGCCGTTCCCGTGTGCGCTCGGGGCCGGTGCCCGAGGCCTGGTTGACCTGGCCGGCCGGGTCGACGCTCGTCGAGCCCGAGGTGCTGCTTCCCGCGATGGAGTTCGAGACCGCCCCGGCCGACGCACCGGCCGTGGCCTGGGGGTTGACCGTGGCGATCTTGGGGGCGCCGTTCGAGCTGCCCCGAACGTGGTCGGCTCGCGCACGATGGGCACGACGGGGCCCTGCCGCTGCGCGCCCGGCAGTCCGGTGCGCGCCGCGTGAGCGCATGGCACGAGTGGGACTGAGCCCGGCGTGGGTCGTCGAATGTGCTGCTGAATGCGGTGTCCAGGCGACCTCGACGGCCAGCCCGCGGCGTGGAGCCGACACGTGCCGTGAAGCGAGAGCCGAGACTGGTCGGGATGGATGTACGTAGTGAACCGGTGCCGCGCCGGCGGCGACCCCGATCATCGCGGTCGCCGCGCCCGCCGCAGCCACCTTGCCGGCCGACATTGTCGCCGCGGCGGCTGGATCGCCGGTGAGCCAGGCGACCGAGCGGCGGATCGACAGGATGACGATCGCCCAAACGGCCGTGGGACGGTTGCCGGAGTAGTAGGCGAGGAAGGAGCGCACGGCGTCGGGGTCGAGCTGGGTCCCGGCCTCGCGGCGCAGGATGTCGATCGCCTTCTGGTGGGGTCCCGCCGCGCGGTAGGGGCGGGCCGAAGTGATCGCGTCGAAGGTGTCATCGACCGCGATGATCCGCGCGCCCACGGGAATCCGATCGCCCGCGAGTCCGTCCGGATAGCCGGCGCCGTCGAGCCGCTCGTGATGGTGCCGGACGATCCGGGTGAGCTCGGGATCGCCGAGCGCCGCCGCCGTCGACGGGGTGGCGCTTGATGACCTCGAACTCGGCGTCGGTGAGCCGTCCTGGCTTGCTGAGGATTCCCTTCGGCATACACAGCTTGCCGACGTCGTGAATCGCCGCGGCGGCGCGGATTCTGGCCACCTCCACGCTCGGTAATCCCATCCCGCGCGCGATCATCGCGGCGTGGCGGGCCACGCGGCGCGAGTGCCCGTTCAGGTACACGTCCTCGTCCTCGAGACCGGCAGCGAGCTGCTCGAGCAGCTGCGTCCGGCGGTCAACCGAAGCCGTCTGCTGGTTGCCGGGGCCGACGCGGCCGAGCAGCTCGATGGCATTGGCCAAGTCGCGCTCGTGGCGCCGGCGCCTGATCCACCCCCACAGCAGGAGCTCGCTGAAGAGCACCTCGCCGGCGGTGCCGTGGTTACGCCAGTAGGCGCTCCCGGCCATGGATGCGCCCAGCGTCAGCGCGATCGCCAGCGCCACGGACAGCCACGAAGACGAGATCACTCCATCGGCTCGCAGGCCGAGCGACAACGTAAGCGGCACGACCGCCACGAATGTCGTCGCGAGCAGCATCTGCCGCAGGTAGCGCGCGGGCGCGCCCGCGATCTATTGCTCCACCTCGCTTCCCGCCGGCCCGGGATCCGGGTGCTCCACGACCCGCCGCTCTGGAACGTGCGCCGCTGCCCCGGTTGTCAACAAGACGCCGCCATCGATGAAATTGCCGCCATCGATGAAATTGCTCCACATAGCCACCAGTAGCTACCGGTAGCTCCGCTTGGTTTCGGGAGCGGCGGGGCTCTACTTGACTCCCGGCGCGCTGGACGGACGTTCGGCTAGCGCTGCGCGTACGGGAAGGTCACCGTGATCGTGAGGCCGCCCTCGGGGCGGGCGTCCGCCACGAGCTGTGCGTCGTGAGCCGAGGCGATCGCCCGGACGATCGAGAGGCCGAGCCCGTGGTGTCCGTTCTGGTTGCCGCGAGTGCGGTCGAGACGCTGGAAGGGCTCGAACAGACGCTCGACCTGATCGGGCGGGATGAGCGGGCCGGTATTGCTGACCGTGAGCACAGCCCGGCCGCCGCCGTTCGCGGCCGTTCGCACCTCCACTCGTCCGTGCGCGAAGTTGTGCTCGACCGCGTTCTCGACCAGGTTCGCGATCAGACGCTCGATGAGCGCGTGATCGCCGGTCGTCGTGGCCGGCCCTTCCAGCGAAGTGTCGAGCTCGAGGTCCCTTCCAGTGATGGCCGGACGCAGGCGGCGCAGCGCGTCCTCGACTAGGACCGGCAGGTCGATGGTCTCGCGCCGCTCGAGCCCTCGCTCGCTGCTGGCCAGCGTCAGCAGGGCCTCGAGCATGCGCTCGTGCTCCGTTTGCAGCTCGAGCAGCTCCTGTCCGGTCGCCCGGAGCGTCTCGGCGCTCGCGTTCGGGTCGGCGAGCGCCACCTGGAGCAGGGTCCGCTCGAGCGTCAGGGGCGTTCGAAGCTCGTGGGATGCATTGGCGACGAACCGCCGCTGCGCCTCAAACGACGCCTCGAGCCGGGCGAGCAGGTCGTCGAGCGTGTCGCCAAGCGCCTTGAACTCGTCCTCGGGGCCGGTCAGCGCGAGCCGCTCGTGCAGATTGCCGGCGGAGATCGTGCGCGCGGTTTCCGTGATCGAGCGGAGCGGCCGGAGCACCCGGCCGGCGGCGAACCAGCCCAGCACCGCCGAGCCGAGCGTGGTCACGATCAGAACGGCCCAGGATGCGGTGAACACCCGAGCGAAATCGGCGCTTCGCTGCGCGACCACGGTGCTCTTCAATTGGGTCAGGGGGTTGGGCAGCAGCCTCGTCGCTGCGTGGGCGGTGATTGCGGTCGGCGCGGCCGCGCGGCTGCTGCTCCTCTCGATGTGGACGACGAGTGGGCTGTGCCCGGTCACCACGACGATGATCACAATCACCGTCGTCCCGAGAAGCAGGAACATCCCGGAGTACAGCAGCGTGAGACGCATCCGCGCCGTGCGCATGCGCCGGCGTGGCGGGGAGGAGGAGCTACGCGAGCGGTTCCGGAGGCGCACGGGTTCAGATCCGGTAGCCGGCCTCACGGACGGTCTCGATCAGCGGCGGGTCGCCCAACTTGCCCCGGAGTCGGCCGATCGTCGTCTTCACCGTGGTGGTGAACGGATTGGCGGCCTCGTCCCACACGCGCTGGAGCAGCTCCTCGGCCGACACCACCCGTCCTTCCGCGGCCAGCAGGCACTCGAGCACCGCGAACTCCTTCGGCGTGAGCGCGAGCGGAACGTGGCCGCGGACGGCCACGCGACGGGCCGAATCCAGCTGCAGATCGCCGTGGACGAGGGTCGGGGGCAGCGCCGGCGTGGCGCGACGCGCGAGCGCGCGGACGCGGGCGACCAGTTCGTCGAAGTCGAACGGCTTGGTCAGGTAGTCATCGGCTCCAAGTCCGAGTCCCTCGATGCGGTCGCGAATCGTGCTCGCGGCGGTGAGCATCAGCACCCTGGTCTCGGGGTGCTGGGCGATCAGCGTGCGGCACACGTCATCGCCGTGCACGCGCGGGAGGTCGCGGTCGAGCACCACCACGTCGTAGCGGAGCAGGGCGACATGGGTCAGCGCGTCCGCCCCGTCGTAGGCGACATCGACCGCCATACCCTCGCGGCGCAGGCCCTCGGCCACCGTGTCGGCGAGGCGCCTGTGATCTTCCGCGACCAGAATCCTCATCTCTGTTCCTCCCCGGCACGGCACAGGATGCCCGAACCGAGGTGACAACTGGGTGACAGCCTTCGTGACGGTGCTGTCACCACTCGTGTTCTACAACTGTCGGGTGCCAGTGCTCACCTGTTCTGAGGAGGCGTAGCGAACATGAAAATCGTCGAGACCGCGGTGGTGGTTGGCGGCGTCGCGCTGCTGGTGAGCGCGTGCGGATCCTCGTCGCCGACCAACACGAGCAAGTCGACTCTGTCGGCGCAGAGCGCCATATCGAAAGCCTACGAGTTCTCTGCTTGCATGCGAGATCACGGCGTCACGAACTTCCCCGATCCCAAGGTCACGACAAACGGCAACCAGCAGGCGATCGCCATCAGGGTGGTCGGACCGATCACGCCGGCGTTCAAGACGGCGCAGAAGGCGTGTGCCGGCATCCTGCCCACGCCTTCGAAGGCGGATCTGGCCGCTCAGGCCGCCGCCCAGCAGGCACACAAGCGGGACCTGCTGAGCTTCGCGCGCTGCATGCGGGGCCGCGGCATCAACGGTTTTCCTGATCCCAGCACGCAGGGTGCGTTGACACTCGAGATGATCACCGCCGCCGGCATCGACCTTCACGCACCTCAGGTTGCCGCCGCCGCCAGGGCGTGCATCCCCGCCTCTAACGGCGTGATCACGCCGGCCGACGTCGCGCAGGCCACGGGCTCGAGCGGCTGAGGCGCCGGCCCGCCGGAACCTCTACGCTCGATCCCGCCGGGTCGCCACGTTTTGGTTACAACGAAGGAGGAAGGGTGCGCCGTTTCATCGCTGTCGCAGGGTTGGTCGGTTCGTTCGTGCTGGTCGGCTTCACCGGGTGGGGTTTCGCGTCGACCCCTTCGGCGCCCGTCGCGTCGACCGCCCCGCTCGTGATCCTCAAGGCACGCGACGGCGAGACGCTGGCGCTCGCCCGGGTCGTCATCCACGGCCGTGCCTTCCCCTTCCTGGTCGATACCGGGTCCTCGAAGACGCTCGTCGACGTGGCCCTCGCGCGCAAGCTGCACCTGAAGATGGTCGGCAATCCGATCCAGGTCACGGGCGTGGGGTGCTCGGAGGCCGCCAGCAAGGTGCGGCTGTCGAACTGGTCGATTGCCGGCCAGCCCCTGCCGAACATCGTGGCCACGGACTCGGTGATCGCCGGCGCCGACGGGAAGGCCTTCGGGCTGCTCGGATCCGATGTGCTGTCTCACTTCGGCACGATCTCGATCGACTACGTACACGGAGTGCTGACGCTCGGCTGAGCCCGACCGGGGAGTAGGCTTGCGGGGGTGAGCCCGAGGCAGCACGAGATCTCTGTCGAGCGGCTGGCGACCTCACCGCCGCTGGCGCTGCGACTCGCCATCTCGTGGCTCACTAACGCGCTCGTGCTCGCGGTCGTGGCCGCGCTCCTGAGCGGCGTGACAGTAGATAATGCCGGGTCGCTGCTCGCCGCCGCGGCCGTGTTCGGAGTGCTCAACACCGTGCTCAAGCCGCTGCTGCGGTTCATCACATTCCCCTTGGCGATCCTCACGCTGGGCATCGCCTGGTTCTTCGTCTCGCTGCTGATGCTGGTGCTCACCAGGGATATCGTCAGCGGTTTCCACATCAACGGCTTCTGGGCGCTCGTCGAGGCCACGTTGATCGTGTGGGTGGTCAACATGTTGCTCGACTGGTTGCCCGGACCATGGCAGGTCACAGGGAAGCGCCGGCGCCGGTGGGTCCGACAGGCCTAGGGGGATTTCGACGGGCGGCCCGCGGCCGCCAGTGGTGAGTTGACCGGACTTAGACGCCGCGCGGCAGAGCTCGGGCCCGGCGGTTCATACCGGCCCAGGGGTCGCCGTCGTCGAGCCTCTGGCCGATGGACTTGATCGTCCACCGGTCAGGACGAAGCGTCCGATCGGACAACTCATCCCAGTGGATCGGCACCGCCACCGGTGCCGTGGGGCGCGGTCTCACCGCGTACGGCGCGACGGCATGCTGGGCATAGCCGATCCGATTCACGTCCACGTAGATCCGCTTGCCGCGGTCGGCCTTGCGCCATTCGAGCGTCAGATGGCGGGGGTCGTCGGCCACCATCGCCTCGGCGAGGGCGTGGGCGAATCCGTGCACCTGGGAGAAGTCCGGTCCGCGGCGCAGCGGGCAGACCACGTGAACGCCGCGCGAGCCGGTGGTCATCGCGTACGGGGTCAGCCCGAGATCGCGCAGGCGGGCGCCGGCGGCACGGGCGGCGGCGCGCACCTCGGGGAAGCCGCCGCCCGAGGGATCGAAGTCGAGCGTCAGGCGGTCGGGCTGGAACGGCTCGTCCGCGCGCGCGAGCCACGTGTGCAGCGTGACCACGTTCTGGCCGGCCAGGTACACGAGCGTCGCCACGTCCTGCGCCAGCGCGTACGTGGTCGCACCGCCCTTCTTCGGCAGGGTGACGCGCTTGACCCAGCCCGGGAAGTAGCCGGGTACCGCCTTCATGAAGAACCCGTCGTGGTCGATCCCCTCCGGGTAGGCCTGGAGCGCGAGGGGACGGTCGCGCACGTAGGGCAGCATCAACCGCGCGACGCGGTCGTAGTGGTGAGCAAGATCGAGCTTGGTCAATCCGGCCTCGGGGAACACGACGCGGTCCGCGTGGGTGATGCGGATCTCGCGCCGGCCGATCTTGACCGTCTCGGTCATGGTCGTTGTTTACCCCTCGCGCACGACTTCGCGCGCGTCCTTGTCGTCACGGAGTCCCTGGAAGCGTGGGTGGCGCAAGCGGCCGTCGCGTGTCCACTCGGTGAAGCCGACCTCGGCGACGAGCTTCGGCTCGACCCACGTGACGTGGCGTTCCTTGATCGACCCCGGATCGGCGAACGGGGAGTCGCTGCGCTTGAGCTCGCGCAGCTCGGTGCCAAGCTCGTGCAGCGTCTCGGTGTCGAAGCCGGTCCCGACCTTGCCGGCGTACTCCAGCCGTCCGTCCCGGTAGTAGCCGAGCAGGAGCGCCCCGAACTCGACGCGCGACCCGCGCGGCTCGGTGTATCCGCCGACCACGAGCTCCTGGCCGTGCTCGCACTTGAACTTGAGCCAGTCCTTGGACCGTGTGGCCACATAGGGGCTGTCGGCGCGCTTGGCCATCAGGCCTTCCCAGCCCTTGCGGCAGGCTTCTTTGAAGAGGGCTTCACCGTCGCGGTTGCGGTACTGGGTCCAGCAGACGTTCCCGTGGAACTGGAGAGCCCCCCGGAGCAGCCGCTTGCGCGTACGCAGCGGGAGGCGGCGGACGTCGTGGCCTTCGAGCCACAGGACGTCGAAGACGTACAGAAACACCGGGACCCAGTGCTGGTGGCGCTCCGCCAGGAGGGCGAAGCTCGTCTCGGAGCCCTGGAACGCGACGACCTCGCCGTCGATCGCGAACTGTTGGCAGCGTTCCGCCTCGAGCGCCTCGACGAGCTCCGGGTAGCGGTCGTTCTGCGGCAGGTCGTTACGCGACAGCAGCTTGAGGCTCTTTTCGGAACGAATCGCGATGCAACGGATCCCGTCGAGCTTTCGCTCGTAGATCCAGTTCGGGTCGGAGAAGCGGTCGTCCGTCAGGACCGCCTTCATCGCGCCGGCGGTCTGCGGCGGCGGCGCCGGCGGGGCCAGCTCCCGCTCCTCCGGGCTGAGCTCATCGAGGACGCTCACGCGACGCATCCAAGCAGAACGGACCCGCGGGCGGTCGGATTTCGATAAACGGTTGGTCGTGCCCCTCTCCGCTCTTGTGCTAGCCCTGGGTGCGGCCGTCGTCCACGCCACCTGGAACCTCCTTCTGCACGGCACGGACGACACCCACAGCGCGGTGGCGGTTGGGATGGTCGTGGGCACCGCGGTGATTGCGCCGGTGGCGCTGATCGACTGGCGACTCGACTCGGCGGTATGGCCCTATGCGGTCAGCTCGAGTGCCGCCGAGGGGCTGTACCTGTTGCTGTTAGCCACCGCCTACTCGGTGGCGGCGATGAGCTTCGTCTATCCGATCGCGCGCGGTGCGGCCCCGGTGCTCGTCCTCGTGGCGGGCGCGCTGGTGACCGGGGCCGCGGTGTCGCTGCCGGCTGGTGTGGGCGTCGTGCTTGTCGCGATCGGCATCGTGCTCGTTCGCGGCATTCGCGGTGGCGGGCGCCGACGCGATCTCGCGCTGGCCCTTTCGGTGGGCGCGTGCATCGCCACCTACACGCTGATCGACAAGCACGGCATCACCCACGCCTCTTCGCTCGCCTACGTGGAGGTCGTGTTCGCGATCACCTCGCTCGCGTACCTCATTGGCGTGTGGCGTGTCCGCGGTGGGGCTGCCCTGCGCGCCGCGGTCAACCGCCGGACGCTGCTGGCCGGCGTCGGGTTCTCGGGCGCTTACGCGCTTGCGCTCGCGGCGCTGCGGCTCGCGCCGGCGGCCTCGGTGGCGGCGGTCCGCGAATCCAGTGTGGTGATGGCCACGGTCGTCCTCGCGATCGGCGGCCGGGAGAAGATTGGACCGGCGCGGTTGACCGGCGCGGTGGCGGTGGTGGCGGGCATCGCGCTCATCTCGCTCGGGTAGCGGCCGGCGCCGGCCGGCGAGAACGACGTCAGCGGATGGTCCGGATCGAGTGGTGCACAGGCGCTGTCATCGCTGCGAGGTGGAGGACGATCATCCCTGCGAGCACGCTGGCGACCACCCACATCAGCCCCCGGAACATCACGTTTTCCGAGGACCAGTTCACGAATAGGAGTGGCTGCATGTGTTCCTTCCATCCCCGTCGGCGTGGCCAGCCGGCGAGGGGTATGTTGCTGGTTCGGTACTGGATGCCTACCCGCTCGGGGTATCGGCGGCGCACCGCAACTTCGTCGATCGGCCTCCTCGCGTACCGCCCGTCGCGCCAGCCGGAAAGATCGCGCCGTCCACCCTATGTCCAAGCGGACATCCTCGCCGTTCACATCCCGGCCGTGGGCGTAGCTTCCCGGTGCCTCTGCCCGAATCCTGGGCACCCGACCTAGAATCCTTTCCTAGCCGGCCCCCATGGTCTAGCGGTTAGGACGCCTGCCTTTCACGCAGGAGATCGCCGGTTCGAATCCGGCTGGGGGTATTTTTTGGATTTGCAGGGAAAAGGAATCAGGCGACCCCACCGTCACTCCGACCGTCCGAACAATCTCCGAACATCGTCGCCACGGCGCGCCGCTGCGATCGCGTCCTCGGCGCTGATCCGCGGCGCCTCGTCGAGCTCCTCGATCACGTGGCCGTAGGTGCGCATACACACAGCGGCCGAGTGCCCGAGCTGACGGCTGACGTAGATCACCGACCGCCCCTCGTGAAACAGCAGCGAGGCGAACGAGTGGCGCAGGTCATACGGGCGCTGATACGCGAGTCCCACCCGCTCGAGCGCCGGCATCCAGACGTGGTTGATCCACTGCTCGTAGCCGGGCTCGGTCCACTCGCCGCTCCCGCCCTTCGCCACCTTCTCAGCACGGATAACCGGCGCGTCGTCGTCCGGTCGCCCGGACAGTAGTCGCCACTCGCGGAGATCGTGAGCCAGCGGCGCCAGCAGCCGCACCGAGCGCGGCTGGGCCCGGTGGCGGCGCGTCTTGGGCGCGTGCACGGTGAGCGTCCGCTCGCCGGCGTGGGCCCAGCGCATCGCCCGAAGCTCCTGCGGGCGCAGCCCGGCGTAGGCCAGCAGATGCACCACCATCGCGTCGCGCGGGCGCAGGACGGAGCAGATCGCCTCGACCGTGACCGGCGCAAGCGGCCGGACCTCCTCGGTCCGCGCGGGCGCGGCCTTGCGCACGAGCCGCTGCGGGTTGGTCGGGATGCGCCCGGCCTCGAGCGCGCGTTGCAGGATGCCGCCGAGCAAGGTGAGGGCCTTGCGCGTCGACTCGACGACCGCACCAGCGGCTAGCCGATTGGCCTGCCAGCGGCCGATGACCTCAGGCGTGAGCTGGCGCAGCTGGTAGCGGCCGAGCCAGGGCGAGACGTGGTTGTCATAGAGGCCCGCGTAGAGCTCTCGCGTCTTGGGCTCGAGCGCGGCGGCGTAGATCGGCGCCCACGTGTGCTCGACGTACTCATCGAGCGTCTCGACGCCGCCGTCGAGGCGCGCGAGCATCCCGGTCTGCTTGGCGTCCTTGACCTGGAGGTCGAACCGCTCCGCGTCCCGTTTGCGGCGGAAGGACCTCGAGCGCGCATGGCCAGCTTCACGCCAGCGCACGTCGTACCCACCGACACGATTTCGGTGGACACTCATCGCGGCACCGCTTGCGTAGCGTCACGGTCGCTCATTTTGGAGCTGAGCCTCCTGTGGCCGGTGGTCCGAGCGCGTCGCTGGTGCCGCTCGGCCGCGTTTGGTTCCACGGATGACTCTACCCCGGCGTCATGAGCCGCTCAGGCCGCGGCGCATCGGACCGCGTGCGCGCCGGCGATCCCGGTGTACAGACGGGCGCGTGGCCCGCGACGTTGGGACCTGTGCGGGCGTTGCCCAGGCTTCCACCGCGGTGGCGGGGATGAGGTAGCCGCGGCCGCGCTTGACGGCCTTGAGCTCGCCCCGCGTGATCGCGTCGCGCACGGATCGCTCCGATCGGCCGATCTCCTCAGCGAGCGACCGGACGGTGAACGCCGGCGCCGGCTGGGCGCGCTGCTGATTGGAGTCGATCTCGAGCAACGTCCGCAGCTGCTCTACCGCCACCGGATCGGACGCGAGCTCTGAGACGAGTGCCCGAAGTAGGCCGCTCATGGCAGTCGACTCCCTCCGGGTCGAGTCGCCCGGCTCCGGCGCAGAGGGCGAGCATGCCGGGCCGCGGGCCGCCTGGGGGCTTGCGCGCGCTCGCTCACGGCGATCGTCGCGTGCGCTGCCGGCCGGAACACTCTCAAGTCGGACGTCGCGTCCGATGGAAAGGCGCATCTCGCGGTGGCTGCCCAGCCGGGAGGGGATCCGCGTCCGAGGCAGCGGGAGTAGGCGTCTGCGAGCTGGCCGAGGTCACACACCGGCTCAACCGCGTGCAATTCACCGCCGCGGATCGCGCGAAGGATCGCGTTGAAGGAGAAGCCGGAGCGTTCCGCGACCTCCTGTCGCATCCTCACGTCTCGACCGGCGTTGCTGACGATCCGATCACGACCGTCGACCTGTCGGATTCGTGTCGCGACGTTCCGAGCTTCTGGGCGAGCCGCTTCTGGAGCATCGAGTGCAGCAGCTGCCTTGGCAGCAGGGCGGCCGTGAACGAGGTCGGTGAGAGCAAAGCGTGGAGTTGCTCGGCGCTCCAGGTCGAGCTCCGGGCGGCAAGCACAACCTCGACGAGGATCTGCTCGCACCATTCACGCACCTGGGCTTCAATCGCGGTGCGGGCACCGGGTATGCCCCTATAGCGATCCTGCCAGTGGGTGATCAGGTCGGTGATCGCCCTGAAGTCCGCGTTGATCGTGAGCTCGTGCCGGCCCGGGCGATAGCGGGCGGCCTCGTCCTCGAGGTCCCGTGGTGCCCTGGAGCCATCGCGGGCGGAGATCCAGGCGACATCGGGCAGGCTGACGATCCGCTGCGGAGACGCCTCATCGTGAGCCTCGTCGATCGGCCGGTTGGGAGGGGACTCCTCGTGCACGCGCTCACGGCCGGGTGGTCCGCCTGCTCCATCCGGGCGCGCCTGTCCGTCAGGCGGTCGAGATCGCGCGGGCGTCTTGGTCGGGTCCTCGCCCGCGGCCTTCATCGACTGCCTGGCCGCCCGCCTCGGTGGTGGTGTCGGACGGTAGCTGCTCAGTTGGTACAGCGGCAGGATCGCGTTGACACGGTTGCGGATCGCTTCTCGGCGCGGCAGCATGTCGGTGCTGGCGGCGCGTTCCTGGAGCTGGCGGATCTCGGCAGGCATGGAGGCGGTGAATTCCTCACCCCAGCGGGCCCATGGGAGCGGCTCGTGGTCTAGGAG
>DASPPG010000086.1:0-31043 GCA_035625625.1 Solirubrobacteraceae bacterium | reverse complement strand
CATCTGGGCCTTGATCATCGGCTCGGGCGCGCTGAGCAGCACGAACTCGGGCTACTGAGGCGGACGCGAGACAGAATGCGCTGGGCGCGTGAGTAGTCTCCTCGCGGTGACCGAGGTCGAGCTGTGGACCGACGGCGCCTGCTCGGGCAACCCCGGTCCGGGCGGCTGGGCGGCGCTGCTGCTGATGGGCCCGCACGAGCGTGTGCTCTCGGGCGGCGAGGAGCTCACGACCAACAACCGCATGGAGCTGACGGGCGTGGTCCGCGGGCTGAGGGCGCTCACGCGCCCCTGCCGGGTGCGGGTCCACGTCGACTCCACCTACGTCAAGAACGCGTTCACGAACGGTTGGCTGCATCGCTGGCAGAGCAACGGCTGGGCGACCCGGGACAAGCGCCCGGTCAAGAACCGCGAACTGTGGCTCGAGCTGCTCGTCGAGGTGGCGCGGCACGAGGTCGCGTGGGTGAAGGTCGCCGGCCACACGGGCGTGAAGCTGAACGAGCGGGTCGATCGGCTGGCCTGCGCCGAGCGCGACCGCCACGCGTTGCGCGCGACTGCCCGGACGTGAGCCGGCCCCGACTACTCGTCCGCCGACCGAGCGCCCTTTCAAGCTCCGGTCTGACGGCGACGACGATCGAGGCATGCCGACTCTTGCTCTCGATCTCAACCGCACCTATCGCCTGGTCACCCGCAGCGACTTCGACGGCCTCGTCTGTGCCGCCCTTCTCAAGGAGCTGAGGCTGCTGCACGACATCCTGTTCGTCCACCCCAAGGACGTGCAGGACGGAAGGGTCGAGCTGACGGCCGACGACATCACGACGAACCTTCCCTACCGCGCGGAGGTGGCGCTGTCGTTCGATCACCACGCCTCCGAACGGCTCCGCGTCGTCGGTGACCGGGACAACCGTGTCATGGCGGCCGAGGCCGACTCCGCGGCGCGCGTCGTGTACGACTACCTCGGCGGAGCGGCAACGTTCCCCCGCGTCAGCGCGGAGATGATGAAAGCGGTCGATCGCGCCGATGCGGCGCGGCTGTCGATCGACGACATCCTCGACCCGCAAGGGTGGATCCTGCTCAGCTTCCTCATGGACCCCCGTACCGGTCTCGGGCGATTTCGCGGCTTCCGCATCTCGAACTACCAGCTGATGATGCAGCTGATCGATAGCTGCCTGAACATGTCGATCGACGAGATCCTGGCCTCGCCCGATGTGGCCGAGCGTGTGGCGCTGTATCGCAGGCACGCCAACGCCGCGGTCGGGCAGATCACGCGCTGCTCGACCGAGCACGGGAACGTCGTCGTGCTCGACCTCCGAGACGAGGACGTCATCTACCCAACCAACCGCTTCCTCGTGTACGCGCTGCATCCAAAGTCCACGGTGTCGATCCACGTCCTGTGGGGGTTGCGGCAGCAGAACACGGTGTTCGCAGTCGGTCGCTCGATTCTCGACCGCTCTTCGCCGGTGGACATCGGCGCGCTGATGCTGGCCCACGGTGGCGGCGGCCACGAGGCGGCCGGGACGTGTCAGATCGACAACGAGCGCGCCCAGCTGGTCCTTGGCGAGCTCGTCCGGGCGATCATCGAGGGCGAGCGCGAGCTCGCGGCGTAAGGCCTTAGCCGCCCGTACAGCCGCGCTCGACCAGGGTGTGAGTGGAGCCGCACGGGCCTTCCGGGGTGTGATCGTCAGCTCGCCACCGCGGGCAGCATGAATGAGGTCGATCAGCGCGGAGGGGCAGGTGAACAGCGCGTCGGGCTGGATCTCATTGAGCGCGGCGATGACGCGGTCGGTGGGCGCGGTGATCGGCACCGGATGGATGCGGATCGTCGCCGCGTCGAAGAACGTGTGCAGGATCGCGCGCGAGATATGCGCAGCGCTGCCGGCCGCGAGCACCGCCATCGAGATCAGCGTCGGTGACGATCTCGTTGAAGCTGGCCCTGACGTCCTCCCTGGTCATGACCGGCAGCTGGCCCAGCCCGCTCTCCTCGAGGCTGGCCGGATCGACGCCGGTCAGGCGCTCGCGGTGCCAGGACGAGCGCTCCTGTGCCACCGACACGAGTTCGCGCAGCCCGCGCCGGCGCTCCTGCGCGATGCGCTGTCGGGGCCACCGCAGGCGCTGGAGGTGCGCTGCGGTGGTCCAGTGCTGATCCTGGGCGTGCAGCTCGCGCAGCTCGGCGTCGGAGAGACCTCCGGCACCGGGCTGCGCATCAACGAAGGGTTCATGGGTGGGCCTTTTCGTGTCGGCTGCCGCCGTGCTGGCGGGGACCGCTCCGCCGGTTAACGCCGGCGCCGGCTCGAGAAACGGGCCACCACAGATTCCCGTTTCTCGGGCCACCTGGGGGCATCGGCCGGCTCGGGCATGAGAAAGTGCGGGGATGCCGGCCGCCCTCGCGAACCTCAACGTCCTCGACTTCTCCCGAGTACTTGCGGGGCCGTTCGCGACGATGATGCTCGCGGACCTCGGTGCGGAGGTAGTGAAGATCGAGCCGCCCGGTGGCGATGAGACACGCCATTGGGGACCACCGTATGACGAGGTGGGCGACGCAACCTATTTCCAGGCCGTCAACCGCAACAAGCAGAGCCTCGTGCTCGATCTCACGCGGCCGGCCGACCTCGAGCGCGCCCACGAGCTGGCGCGCCAAGCCGATGTCCTGGTCGAGAACTTCCGTCCTGGTGTGACCGAACGCTTCGGCCTGCACTACGAAGCAGTGCGGGTGGCCAACCCCGGAGTGATCTACTGCTCGATCACGGGATTCGGGCGGGGCCGGGGCGCGACGCTTCCCGGCTACGACCTGCTGATCCAGGCGGTCGGCGGTTTGATGAGCATCACCGGGACGCCGGACGGGGAGCCGCAGAAGGTTGGCGTCGCGCTGGTGGACGTGCTGGCGGGTCTGTTCGCGACGGTGGGGATTCTGGCCGCGCTCGAGTACCGCAGGGACAGCGGAGAGGGACAACGGGTGGAGGTCGACCTCCTCTCTTCGCTGCTGGCGGGTCTCGTCAACCAGGCCTCGGCCTACACCGTCGGGGGAGTGGTGCCGAGCCGAATGGGCAACCAGCATCCGAGCATCGCTCCGTACGAGCCGCTGCTCTGCGCGGATCGCGAGCTCGTCCTCGCCGTCGGCAACGATCGGCAGTTCGGCGCCCTGTGCGACGTCCTCGGCGTGGCCGACCTGGCGCGCGACCCTCGCTTCGAGACGAACGCGGCGCGGGTGCAGAACCGGGCGGCGCTGCGCACGGCACTCGAGCAGCAGCTGAAGACCCGACCCGCGGGCGCCTGGGCGCGCGAGCTGACGGACGCCGGAGTGCCCGCCGGCGTCGTGAACGACATCGCCGGCGCATTCGAGCTCGCGCGCGAGCTCGGGCTGGATCCGACCGTTTCGATCGAGCGCGATGACGACACGTCGATCGAGCTGGCCCGCAGCCCAATTGGCCTGTCAGTTACCCTGCCGACCTACCGGTCCGCTCCGCCACGCTTCCCGCGGGCGCAACTTGGGCCATCATGACCGGTTAGGACGAACACGGGCGGGGGGAATGGCTCTCGCCGCGAGGACCAACCCGAGCCACAGGAGGAGTCAAGTGCCACGCTCAGTTCGACGTAGGGGGGTCCTGCTGGCGGCAGTGATGTGTGCGGCTCTGGCCGGTCCCGTCGCGGCCGCGCAGGCGAGCGACAACGATCTTCGCAACACGCTGAACACCTATTCCCCGAAGATCGTCAAGGACGAGAACGCGGTGAAGAAGGGCCTTGCCGAATACCCGAAGGGGAAGAGCAAGCCGCTCATTCGCGCCCTCACGCACGAGGTCGCCGACCTGCACGCGCTCAGGAAGGCGCTGTCGCAGGAGTCGGCCTCCACCGCCAAGGGAGCAAAGGCCAAGAAGGACATCGTCGAGGGACTCGGGCTGATCGCCTCGGCATACAGCGCGCTTAAGCGGGACGTGCAGGCTGCCCACGGTGGCAAGGTGCCCGGAACCGAGGTTGACGCCGCGGTGGCGACCGACAAGAAGGGGCGCACCAAGCTCCTGGCGGGATTGAAGCTGCTCGAGCCGTGACGCTCATGGCCGTCGGCGCCATGCGCTAGACATGGCGCCGATGCGGTACCGGGCCCCCGTGCTCGATGACGCGCCGGCCGTGCTGGCGGTGCTGGCGGCGCGCGAGACGGCCGATGTCGGCACGGCTATCTATCGCCTCGAGGACCTCGAGGAGGAGTGGCGGGGAACCGAGCTCGAGCTCGCGCGTGACGCGTACGTGGCCGAGGGCGAGGGCGGCGGGATCGTCGCCTATGTGGCCGTCCGCCGCCACGGCACGCTGGCCGCGGTGGCGCCGGACCACGAGGGTCGTGGGATCGGCGCGCGGCTGCTCGAGTGGGCGGAGCGGCGCGACCGCGAGCGCGGGCATCCGCTGCACCGTCAGTGGGTGGCCGGACCCAACGCCTCCGCGCGGGCGCTACTCACCCACGCCGGGTATGCGAGGGCTCGGAGCTACCGGCGTCTGGTCCGCCCGCTCGATGCGGTCGGGCCCGAATCGCCGGCGCCGACGACGCCCGGCGGGGTGCGTCTGCGGCCCGTCGACGTGGCCCGAGATGCGTTGCGTCTGCACGCGCTTGATGCGGCGAGCTTTGCCGACGCGCCCGATTACGCGCCCGAGTCGCCCGAGATGTTCCGTCGGGAGCACCTTGAGGCGCACGACTTCGACGCCGGGCTGAGTCTCGTGGCCGAGGTGGACGGCGAGCCCGTGGCCTTCCTGCTCGCGCGCCGCCGCGACGAACAGGAGGCGGGATTCGTGGCCATTCTCGGCGTCGAGCCGGAGCATCAGCGGCAGGGGATTGGGACGGCGCTGCTCCAGCACACATTCGCCGGCTTCGCGGCGGCCGGGCTTCGGCAGGCGCAGCTGATGGTCGCCTCGGACAACCCGCGCGCGCTCCGCGTGTATGAACGAGCCGGCATGGCCGTCCAGCTGCAGTTCGACATCTACGAGCGGCCCGCCGACTCGTCTCAACGGCGCTGAGCGGCAGAATGGAGGGGCAATGACCGATACAGCACGCAGATCCGATGTCGCGGCCGAGACGGGCTCGTGGTTCCCCGTACCCGACGAGGCCGAGCTGCCCGACGGGCTGCGGGGCCTGTTCGCAAAGTCCCGCGAGCGGCTCGGGTTCGTCCCCAACGTGTTCCGCGTGTACGCGTTCCGCCCCGAGCGGCTGAGTGCCTGGTTCGCCCACTACCGGCAGCTGCACGAGCCGACGGAGCACCTGTCCGCGGCCGATCGCGAGATGGTGGCTGTCGTGGTGAGCGCGGCCAACGGCTGCCTGTACTGCCTGGTCGCCCACGGCGCCGCGCTGCGGGCGGAGCTGGGGGACCCCGTCCTCGGTGAGCGGATCTCTTACGACTGGCGCCGGGCGGATCTCGATGCCCGGCGTGCCGCCATCTGCGCCTACGCGGAGAAGCTGACGCTCCAGCCCCGCGAGGTGACCCGAGACGACCTGCAGACGCTGCTCGACGCCGGACTAACGCTCGAGGAGGCCTGGGACGTCGCCGAGTTGGCGGCGATGTACAACCTGACGAACCGCATGGCGATGGCGACGAACATGCTGCCCAACGAGGAGTACAGCGGGCAGTCTCGCCCGTCGTAGCGGTCAGCCTCGGTGAGGCTGGGTCAGGGCCGGATGTCTTGCTCGTGCTCGGCGCTGTGCTCGTGGCGCGGCAGCCCGTCGGCGGCGAGCTCGTAGTAGTCGCCGGCCTCGGAGACGTACCAGTGAGCGGCCACGCGCAGGCCCGTGGGGCCGTCGAGGGTGCCCGCGGCGATGCTGACGGTCGGCCGGCCGGGAGCGTCCCAGAACAGGCTCGAGCCGCACTCGGCGCAGAAGCCGCGGCGCGCATGGGCGTCGCTGCGCGGGCTGTCGATCCAGCGAAGGCCGCGCTGCTCGATCAGGACGAGGTTCTCGCGCCGGGCCGCGGTGCAGGCCGAGACGTGCCCGTGCCAGCGCCGGCACTCCTCGCAGTGACAGATCAACACGTCCCGTAACGCGCCATCCACGCGGTAACGCACCGCTCCGCACAGGCATCCGCCGCTTGCCATCAGCCGAGGCCATATCTAACTCCACGGCGACGATAATCCGCCTGTGGCCTACGACGAGGTCCTCGCCGAACGGATTCGCAGCCTGCTTGCCGGCGAACCGAACCTCACGGAGAAGCGCATGTTCGGAGGTCTGGCCTTCCTGATCGGCGGCAACATGTCGGTCAGCGTCAGCGTCAGCGGCCAGGGCGGCCTGTTGCTGCGCTGCGAGCCCGTCGACACCGCCGAGCTGGTCCAGGAGCTGCACGCGAGCACGGCCGTGATGCGTGGACGCGCGATGGAAGGGTGGCTGCGCGTCGCACCCGAGGGCGTGGAAAGCGACGAGGAGCTCCAGAAGTGGGTTACCCGGGGCGTCGGCTACGCCCGCTCGCTCCCGTCGAAGCCGGCCCGCTGATCTCGGTCAGCTCCGCTAACTCCTCATCGGCGAGTTCGAGCGAGGCGCCGGGGAGGAGCTCGGCGAGCTGCCGAGTGTTGCGCGCGCTCGCGATCGGCGCCGCCACCGCCGGCTGTGCTCTCTCACCCAGGCCAGCGCCACCGCCGCCACCGTGGTGCGATGGGCCTGCTCCAGGCGCTCAGCGCTGTAGTTCGAGGCGGCGACGTGCCGGACCATGCCCTCGCTGACCAGCTCGTCGAACGCGCCCAGGGTTCCTCGAGCGGCGTGTCCGGGTCGTCGGCGTGCGCGTAGTAGAGGTCGCGGTCTGGAGCCGTTCGAGCGACTCCTGCGCCGCGACGCGGATGTTCGCGCGCGAGAGGCCTTTCCGGTCGGGCTTGCGTCCGACCTTCGTCGCCAGCACCACCTGGGCCCGGTTCCCGCGAGCGGCGAGGACGTCGAACGATTGACGCTCGTCGGCGGTCCAGCCGAACACGTTGCCGCCCAGGCACAGGGGGAACACGTCGAGGTCGCTACGTCCGAGTCGGACCATCCGGCACCCTACCCGCCGCTACCCTTGGTATCGCTCCGATGGCTCAGATCACATCGCACGCAGAGGTGGTGACCGACAAGCCGGTGGCGTACATGCGCCAGCTGTGCAAGCACTTCGGTCACAAGACCGACGCCTCGTTCGGCGACGACGCCGGCTACATCCAGTTCGACTTCGGCCGCTGCGAGCTGCATGCCGTGGACGGAACCCTCCGGCTCGACGTCGCTGCTGCCGACACCGAACAGCACGAGCGCATGGAGCGGGTGGTGGGCTCGCACCTCGAGCGCTTCGGCCGGCGGGACGGCTTGGCCGTCACCTGGCAGAGCTGACGCGCGGCTGCAGTGACGCGCTGCTGCACTGACGCGCGGCTGCAGTGACTCGCGCGCTGCCGGCGCCCCGTCAGCCCGCGAGTCCGCGGTCGCGAATTTCGCGCTGCGCCGCCTCGGTCTTGCCGAGGCCGTCGAGACTCATCGCAGCGAGCACTTCCGGCGTCTTGGTGAATTGAATGTCGCGGTAGTCGACGACCTGGACGTGGTTCCCCCATGGGTCGCGGAAGTCGAGCGATCCGGACCGCTGGACCGCGAGGCCGGCTTGCTCCATTGCCGCCCGCACGGCCTCCTTGTCGTCGACGACCAGCCCGAAGTGGCGGCTCTCGTCGGCCGGCTGTACGCGCCCCGCGGACAAGGCGATGAACTGGTCGCCCATGTCGATGAACGCCATCCGGGCGCCGGGGCGGCCGCGCAGCTCGAACTCGAAGAAACGCCCGTACCAGGCGAGCGCGTCATCGATGTCGCCCACCTCGAGCGCCAAGTGATTGATGCCGACGAGGCGCGCCATGCCCGCCGCCGCCGGCCTATCCGCCGCCGGCGCCTCCGACGGCGCCGGCCTTCATCTTCATCCATTCGGCCTTGTGGGCCCGCTTGGCCGTCTGGTACTCGAGCAATGCCTGGGCGGAGTCGACATCCCCGAGCGTTGGGTGCGGCGGCACCAGGCCCTGGGCCGCCTCGACCCCGAAGCGCTTGGCCAGCACCGCGCCCAGCGCTTTGACCTTCATCTCGCCGAAGCCGGGAAGCGCCGAGAGGTTCGCGCGCAGCTCGGCCGAGTCGGCGGCTTCGGTCCACACGCGGCCCGCGTCGCCGTCGTAGTGGTCGCGTATATAGGCGGCCAGGTCCTGCACGCGCCGGGCCATCGAGCCCGGGAAGCGGTGGATGGCCGGCCGGGCGCAGAACACCGGCTCGAGATCAGCCTCGGCGAGGGCGTCGGCGTCGAGCGTGCCGAGCCGCTCGCGGATGGCCAGCGGACCCGAGAACGCCTTCTGGACGGACACCTGCTGGTCCAGCGCGAAGCCAATCAGCAGCGCCATCGGGTTCGAGGCGATCAGCTCGTTGGCCTCGTCGGAGTCGGTGAAGTGCAGGCGATCGGGCATGGAGCCGATCATAACCCCCGGTCCCCGCCGGCCTTAGGCGCAGGCGACCTCGCGCGGCTCCGGCTCACGATCAACGCGGCGCCCCTAACGCTGGAGCGCCGTACCCAGACCGAGCCCCCTGGAATCCAGCTATTTGCACGCCTAATTGCGGACGGGTCGAAGGGTTCGCCCCCGGTGTGGAGCGGGTAGCCAGTGACCATGTCTACCGTAACCGGCACACCACGTACGCCACCTGTCCACCGGACCGAGCCCCTGCGCCTGCCGCGCACTACTGGTGCGGTGAGCGGGCTCCTGATCCTGCTGCTCGGCGTGTGGGGCGGGCCCATTCCCTTTGTCGGGCCGTATTTCCACTACGCGTTCGGCGGCTTCAAGACCTGGCACTTCACCGACCAGCGTCTCTGGCTCAACATCGTGCCCGGCGTGGCGGCGGTGATCGGCGGCTTGATGCTGATGCGCGCCGCCACCCGGGTCGGCGGTCTGACCGCCGGCTGGGTCGCAGTTGCTGACCGGGCGGTACAGGCCGCGGGCTTGGCGCGGTAGAAGCATCCAGCAGAGCGAGACGCGCAGTGCGCCCCGCTCTGGCATTTTGGACATCGCCACCGCCGGATCATTGTCCGGATGGCCAATGCGGCGGGTCCGGTGCTCGCGGAGGATTCCGGTCCCATGAGCTCGGACCTGATCGTCTCTTACGACGGAACATCTAACGACGACGACGCGTTGGCGTTGGGGAAGCAGTTCGCCCTCGCCGGCGCCTCACTCTCACTTGCGTACATCCGCCACTCACGCGAGTTCGACCCCGCTCGCGAGGAACTCGCCGAGCACGACGCGCTCCAGCGCCTCGAGCACGGGGCGGCGTGGCTGGAGGATCCGGACATCCCCAAGCACATCGTGTTCAGCGGCTCGACCGGAGAGGGCCTCGAGCAGCTGGCGGAGGCCGAGGAGGCTTCGGCCGTCGTGTTCGGGTCGGACTACCGGATCCCGCCCGGGCATGCCGAACCCGGCACCAGTGCCGAGCGCCTGCTCGACGGTGGACCGGTGGCGATTGCCGTGGCGGCCGCCGGGCTGCGCCGGAACGGGGACGCGGAGATCACCTCGATTGCCCTGGCCCCGGGCGGTGACAGCGCGGCTGAGGAGACGGCGAAGGCGCTGGCCGCCAAGCTCGGCGCCAGCCTGGTGGAGCTCAGCGGCTCCCCGGTCGACCTGATCGTGGTTGGGTCTCCGCCGGGCGCTACTCCCGGGCGGATCACGCTGACCGGTGCCACCCGCACTCTGCTGAACAGCTCAGCCCGCGGCTCGGTGCTCGTGCTTCCGGCGGGCGTTCCCCTGAAGCTGTAGCACCGACTTCCGGCCCCATAGTGACAGCTCGTGTCGGCGGCGCCTGACGGCGCCGCCTTCGGGCACACTTCAGGCATGGCCGAGCCACGGGCTACTCGAACCCACCGTCCCAGGCTGGGATCTGGCCAGATCGCACTCGAGCCGGCCGACGGGATCCTCGAGCCGTCCGAGCAGGTCCGGAGCTCGCTCCGCTTCAGCGACCCCTCGCTGTCGGAGCTGCCCCTCGACCGGCTCCTCGACGAGCTCCTGAACCTGGTCCAGGAGACGCTTGAGGTGGACACTGTCGCCATCCTGCTGCTCGACGAGGACGCCCAGCAGCTGGCGGCGCGGGCGGCTAAGGGGATCGAAGAGGAGGTCGAGCGCGGTGTCCGCATCCCGATCGGCGGGGGCTTCGCCGGCCGGATCGCGGCCGAGCGTGTGGCGATCTTCATCGCCGACGTCGACCACGCCGACATTCTCAACCCAATCCTGCGCGAGAAGGGGATCCGCTCCCTGCTCGGGGTCCCCCTGATCGTCGAGGGCCGCATCGTCGGGGTGATGCACGTCGGTTCGCTGCAACCCCGGAACTTCGGCCAGAGCGACCTCGCCGTGCTCCAGCTGGCTGCGGCCCGCGCCGCCCCCGCAATCGAGCGCGCGAGCCTGGCGGCACGGCTCGAACACGAGCACAACGTCTCGGTCGCTCTCCAGCGCAGCCTGCTGCCAAAGCGGCTGGGCAACTTCGTCGGGGTCACCGTTGCGACGCGTTACCTTCCCGCCCGCGAGGAGGTGGGCGGCGACTGGTACGACGTCTTCGAGCTCCCGCGCGGGCGAGTTGGGCTCGTCATCGGCGATGTGGTCGGCCACGGGGTCGCCGCGGCCTCGCTGATGGGCCGTTTGCGCACGGCGGTCCATTCATACGCGATCGAGAGCCACGGCCCGGGCCGCACGCTCGAGCTGGTCGACCGCTTCGTGCATTCGCTGGGCGAGCCGGCGATGGCGACCGCGGCGTACGCCGTGTTCGACCCTTACACCTCGGCCGTCCAGTACGCGACGTCCGGGCATCTTCCGCCCGTTGTGGTTGGCTCCTCTGGGTCTCGTGTGATCGACGTGACCCCGGCGCCTCCGCTCGGTGCGTTTCCCTACGGACGCTGCGCCGAGCACGAGTTTTTGCTGGAGTCCGAGGAGATCCTGTTCCTGTACACGGACGGTCTGGTCGAGCGGCGAGGCGTTCCACTCAGCGACGGAATCGATGCGCTGGCCCGCGCCGTCGATGAGGCCGACTCGCCCGAGGAGGCCTGCCTCGCGGCCATAACCGGCCTGGTGCCAGTCGAGGGGCTGCGCGACGACGTGGCGATCGTCGCGCTCCAGAGCAGCCCCGTTCCCGACGAGCTTCACCTCCGCCTCCCGGCCGAGCCGAAGACGCTGGCGCAGGTCCGCCGCATCCTGCGCCGCTGGCTGGTCGAGCGCGGAGGGGGTGAGACCGATGTGGCTGAGGTGACGATCGCCGTCAGCGAGGCGTGCGCGAACGCCATCGAGCACGCCTACTCACCGGCGCCGGCGAGCTTCGAGCTGCACGCGTGGGGAGACAACGGCGACATCACCGTCGCGGTGCGCGACGAGGGGCAGTGGCGGCCGCCGCGGGGCGAGAACCGCGGCCGGGGGCTCACCATCATCGCCTCGGCCATGGACGACGTGCAGGTCGGTCGGTTGGACAGCGGCACCGAGGTCGTGATGCGACGCCGTCTCTTGTATCGATGAGCATCGCCGACGTTCAGCTCAGTCAGGCACCGGGCGCTCTCGTCGCGCGACTGACCGGCGAGGTCGACATGTCCAACGCCGAGGAGCTCGGGGCCACCGTGATGGGTGCCACCCCGCAGGACGCGTACGGCGTCGTACTCGATCTCTCCGCGGTCGAGTATCTGGACAGCGCGGGGATCTACGTCATCCACGGGATGCGGGCGAGCCTGCAGTCGCGTGGCCAGAACCTGGTGCTGGTGATTCCCGCGCGCTCGCCCGTGCACGATGCGCTGCGCCTGTCCGGGGCGGAGCGCCCCGGTGAGGTCGTCGAGGAGCTGGACGCCGCCCTGCGCGCGCTAAACGCCCCGCCGGCCGGCTCCTGATCGTCAGCCCGTCCCGAGCTCGATCTCTTCCCAATCGCCCACGCGGCAGTAGCCGACCTCGGCGTAGATCTTGTTGGAGGTCGGATTGGCCAAGTCGGTAAACAGCATGCACCGTTGGGCGTCAGCGACGAGAGCACGGCGGCTGGCTGCCGCCACCGCGCTGCCGGCGTATCCACGGCGCCGGCACGGCGGGGGCGTGTACACCGGCCCGATCCGAACCACGCCGGCCACGGCCGGATTGACCCCGATCATCGAGACCGGCCGACCGTCCTCCCACACGAGCAGCCCCTGGCGGCGCATGCTGGCGTCGACCATCGCGGCCGCCTGGGTGGCGCCCGCGAGATTCGCCTCGTGGACGAATTCCTCCATCCAGCCGACAAGCAGATCGCGGTCATCCGGGTCGGCGATCCTGAGCGCGCCGGGCGCGGGCCTCGGCGGATCGCGGACCTCACCGAGCACGTGCATCGCCTCGTGCATCCTGATGCGGGTCGAACCACCCGTGCGTCTTGCCCAGGCGGTGGCGATCGCGCGTGCCGTCTCCGGCACGCCGGTGACGGCGGCTACCTCCGGATCTTCCTTCAGCCACTGCTCGACGAACCCTCCGGCGTCGTCGCCGAGCGGACTCGCGAGCAGGGGGAACGGTGGCGTGCGCAGCGCGGCGAACCTAACTTCGTCGCCGGTGGCGAGCCCGTAGGCGAACAGCGGACCGGGGTCCCGAAGGCCGCCGTCCAGCACCCGCATGAGCACGGTGGCGAGGACGTTGCACTCGATGCGCTCGGACAGCAGCCGCTCGGTGCGGGCGGCGAACTCCTCGGCATCTCGGGTCAGGACGTAGCGCACCGGCGCATATGATCGCCGGCCGTGTGGCGCTCCGGGTCGCGCGTGCGGACGGGGTAGCCGAAGGTGAGCACCGTGAAGGGGCGCTCGCCCTCCTCGAGGTCGAGCAGCTGCGCCACCGCGTCGGGATCCGGCATGCCGTTGGGGCACGACCCGATGCGGCCGTTCCAGGCTGTCAGCATCATGTTCTGGGCGGCGCGGCCCGCGTCGAAGGCGGTCGGCCCGCCGCCGTGCAGCGCGATCGCCACCACGAGCGCTGCGCTACGTGACGGACAGGAAGGTGTCCACGCGGGAAGCGTAGGGGCTAGACGAGGACCGCGACGACCCCCGCGGCTGCCGCGAGCACCGCTAGGACGCCGAGCGAGGACAGCATGATCGGGACTCGCCCGCGCCGCACGCGATAGTTGTGCCGCTCCGTGTCCTCGCTGGAGCCGGCCGGAGGCCGGGCCGGAGGGACGTTCAGCGACGTCGCCAACGCGGCGCTGAGACTCGCCTCCCGGGCTAGGTTCGTCTGCAGCTGCAGACGGACCCGCCGCGTCAATAGCCGCTGTCGGAGGATCATGAACCCCAGCAGCGGCACGGCCAGCAACGTGACGAGTCCCGCGACCGAACCTACGGTTTGCAGGACCGGCGTCTTGACCTTGGGGGCCGGCCGCGGCGGCACCGAGAAGGCGTTGAGGATCACGTGCTTGGGAGCACTGGAGACGGGGCCCAGCGGCACGGTCTGCTCTGCGATCGCCAAGAGTTCGCCGGCGCCGAGCGCGTCGGTCAGCGTGTTGTGGACCCAGTACGCAGCTCCGTACTCGCGCCACGCCACGGTCTGGAGGTTGCTGCCGTCGTAAAAGAGTTCATACGTGCGCTTGCCGACCCGAAGCGTCTGATTGGGGTTGGCGAACAGCGGCGCGTCGGTCCAGGTCGTGCCCTGGACGTCGTAGAACTGGCCGAGCTGTCCGTTGGAGAACACTTCGACGTAGATCGGATACGCCTTCCCATCCGGCGAATGGATGAGGTAGTTGCGCACGCACGCCTCGACCTGCTGGGTGCACTGCGGAGCGACGTTGTATGCGCCGCTCCCGGCCAGGTCCTGCACCTTGGGGAACTCGGCCGTGAAGGGGATTCCGGGCAGGGCCGCCTGCTCGGAGGCGACGTTCGATGCCAGCGTCGGGGTCAGTGGCAGGCTGGCCACCCCGTGACGTCCGCCGACCTTCTGGGCGATGGCAGCCGTCTGCTGCGTCGGCGGCGGTTGCCCGCCACGCAGGAAAGCGTGAACGCTTTGCTGGATCTGCTGGGGGCTCGCCGTCAGGTCACCGTTCGGCAAGGGGCTCGCCTGGAACGGGACCTGGCGCACGCGCAGGCCGGCGGCGGTGACCAGCAGATCGGCCAGGTTGAGAATCTCCGTCTGGCTGTGCAGCCCGGGGTCGGTCTGCACGGTCTGGCCGAAGATCTTCTCGAACTCGCCGACGTTGCCGGCGAGCTCCGGGCCGTACTCCTTCTTGACGCTGAGCAGGAAGGCCTGGTCGCGGGCGTCGCGGATCTGCGAGGTATCCGTGTGCCGGTAGGAGACGAACTGCTCGGCCTGGCTGCCGGTCAGGCACTGGTAACCGGGTTGTAAGTCGATGTTCTGGTACTGGTCGCCGCCGTCCGCATTGTTGTGGTAGTAGCGCTCATCGATCGTGGAGTAGACGCAGCCGAGCTCGTTGATCGCGTTTTCGAACTTGCCGAACGTGGTCGCGATCACGTGGTTTACGGACAGCCCCGTGACCTGCTTGATCGTCCGCAGGAGCGTCGTCACCCCCCACGTATAGGCCGAGTTGAGCCGGTTCGTGTACGTCGCGCCGTTGGGCGGCGTGATCGTGACCCACAGCTCCCGCGGGATCGACATCATCGAGATGTAGGGCTTGCTCGGATCGATCCGCACAAGCAGCATCTCGTTCGCGAGATGGGGCACCGCGGTCGGGTAGTACTCGGTCGCCGGCCGCCAGTCGTCACCGACCATGAGCAGCGTCTCAGGGCCGCCGTAGTAGTCCGTGGCGAGGGCCCGGCGGTCGACCGTGAGCGGCTTGTTCACGTCCAGGTCCTGGACCACGGTGTGAACCTGCTCGAGGATGAACACCGCCGTGGCGCCGGCGCTGGCCAGCACCACCAGCAGGCAGCCGAGCAGCAGCCGCCAGCCGATCCGGCGACGCGGCGGCTTCGGCCCCCACTCGGGGGGCGGCGGCAGCAGGGACGGACCCGCCGGCTGCTTTGGAGGCGGCGGCGCGATGACGCTCACAGCGGCAACGCTATCGAGGCTGCCCGCAGATTGACCCGGCGGCTCCCTTCACCGCTCGCCCGGTTGCGGCTCGGGCGGTTCCGGTTCCGGCCCTGGTGGCGCCGGCGCGCGGCCAGGCTGCCGGCCTCACGGGCGCGGTGGGCACCGCCGGCGCGGCCGGCACGGTCGGCTGGGGGACTTGGGCGCGGGTCGAATCGGCGGCTGGAAGTGCCACAGCGATCCCCCACCCGGTGAGCGCAGGGGCTACCACCTTTGACCGGCTACCCCTTGACCACGCCGATCGGTCGCAGCCGCGCCACCCGCGCGGCCAGGCCCGCGCGCTCGACGATCTCGACCACCCGGTCGACGTCCTTGTAGGCCTCGGGCGCCTCCTCGGCGAGCCCGCGTGCTGACAGGGCGCGCACGACGATGCCGCGGGCCTCGAGCTGCCGACGCAGCGCGGCGCCGTCAACCGCCTTGCGCACCGCGGTGCGGGACATCCGGCGTCCCGCGCCGTGACAGGTCGTGCCGAACGAGCGCTCCATCGACGCCGGACGCCCGGCCAGCACGTACGAGGCCGTACCCATGCTGCCCGGGATGAACACCGGCTGCCCGGCTTGCCGGTACTCGGGCGGAATCTCGGGGTGACCGGGCGGAAAGGCACGGGTGGCGCCCTTGCGATGGACGCACACGGTCCGGCCGCCGTGCTCCTCGAGCTTGGCCACGTTGTGGGCCACGTCGTAAACCTGGCGGGTGCCCGCCGCGGCGGCGTGGCCGACGACGGCGGCGACCGCCTGCCGCACGCGGTCTGCCAGCGCGGCCCGGTTGGCCCAGGCGAAGTTGGCGGCCGCCGCCATCGCCCGCAGGTAATCGCGCCCCTCGACGGAGCCCAGCGGCGCGCACGACAGCTGACGATCGGGCAGCTCGATGCCGTAGTCCGCGAGCCGCGCGTCCATCCGTTTGACGAAGTCGGTGCACACCTGATGGCCCAGCCCGCGCGAGCCCGAGTGGATGAGGACCGTGACCTGTCCGACGCCCAGCCCGAACGCCTCCGCTGCGTGTGCGTCGTACACCGCCTCCACGCGTTGCAGCTCGAGGAAGTGGTTGCCCGAGCCGAGGGTGCCGATCTGGACGGCGCCGCGTTCGCGGGCACGCGGCGACAGCGCTGCCGGGTCGGCGCCGTCCAGCCGTCCACCGGACTCGGTGAACGCCAACTCCTCGTCGCTTCCGATCCCCAGGTCCTCGAGCAGCGCGCGGGGCCCGAGCGAGAGGACGCGATCGAGATTCGCGCCCTGGACGCCCTCGCGGGCGCCGCGACCGCCGGTCCCCACCGGGACCCGGCGCGACAGCTCGTGGACGAGTGGCTCGCGCCGGTTGCCGAGCTCGGCCGCGTCGAGGGGCAGCGCGAGCAGGCGCACACCGCAGTTGATGTCGTAGCCGACGCCGCCGGGGGAGATCACCCCGTCGTCGACCGATGTAGCGGCCACGCCCCCGACCGGAAAGCCATAGCCCTGGTGGATGTCCGGCATGGCGAGTGCGGCGTCGACGATGCCCGGCAGAGTGGCCACGTTGGCCAGTTGCTCGAGCGATCGGTCCTGCTCGATCGCCGCGAGCAGCTCGGCGTCGGCGAACAGCCGGGCGGGGACCCGCATTCCCGGGACCGTGCCGATCGGCAGCTCCCACAGCTCGTCGTCGATGCGCGCGATCTCAGACATCCAGCACTACGCGGGCGACGTACCCGCCGTCCGAAGGCTCGAATGCAAGCCGGTGGTAGGTCGCCGCCTTGACCAGCGGTGGCGGCTCGTCGAGCACGCCGGACACGGTGGCGCGGACGTTGTTCTCGCCGATGTCGATGTCGTCCACGCCCGTCGCCACGAATCCCTCCGACTCGGCCAGGAACGCGAGCTCCTCGATCCACGCCGCGAGCAGAGCGGGGCGGTCGGGCGCATCGACGGTGACCTCGCGCGTATCGGCTCGGCCCACGCCCCGCACTCCGAGCAGCTCCGCCAGCGCGCGCAGCGCATCTTCGAGCACCTCGCGTTCGCCGGGAGCCTCGATCTCGAGCTCGACCTCGGCCGTGTGGTTGACCCAGCGGTAGCTCACGAGGCGGCGATGATCTCGGCCAGGCGCCCGGCTTGCTGGACGTGGAGGAGGTGACCGGCGTGCGCGATCTCGACCAGCGCGGCGCCGGGGATCTGAGCGGCCAGCCGCCGGGCCGCCGCGACGGGCACCACGCGGTCGGCCGTCCCCGAGACGATCGTGGTCGGCGTCGAGATATGCGCCAGCCGGCGCTCGAGTACCGGGAGGTTGCGGACCAGGTATCGCTGCTCATGCGCGAACGAGCGCCAGGCGGGCGGGGCCAGCAGCATTCGGCCCGCCGACCGCAGGTAGCGGTCGTCGAGCGCGGTCGCCTCGGCCACCCACCGGCGCACCGAGCGCGCGCCCAATGCCACGCCGCCGCCGGCCATCGCGCCCACGGCGGTGAGCCAGCCGATGACCGGGGCGGCCAGCAGATAATCGACCGGACCAAGCGAGTCGGCGTTGGCCGCCGGCGAGACGAGCACCAGCCGGCTCACGCGCTGTGGGTGCGAGGTCGCCAGCCACGCCGCCACCGCGGCGCCCAGGCTGTGCCCGACCACCGTTGCGCGCTCCGCTCCGGTCCGATCCAGTGCGGCCAGCGCTGCGCGGGCGTTACCGGCGAGATCCGTTGCGGGCGAGGAGCCGTCCCAGCCGGGGCGGTCGATCGCGAGCGTCGGGGAGCGCTCGCCGAGCGCCGCCCGGAGCCGCTCCCAATCTGTCGCCGCGCCCGGTTGGCCATGAAGCAGCAGAACTAAGTCGTTGGACACGGCGCACACCTCGGAGGGGGCATACTAGAGCCGTGACATCAGCGCTCCTGTCAGAAGCGCTCGCACCCCTGCGCGCCGATCCAGCGCGCGCCGCGATTCTGTTCGACATCGACGGCACGCTGGCCCCCATCGTCGTGCTCGCCGCCGACGCGCGCGTGCCCGAGCGAACGCGTCAGCTCCTGGCTGAGGTAGCCCGGCGCTACGGCGTGGTCGCGTGCGTCAGCGGGCGGCGGGCCTCGGAGGCGCGCGCGATGGTCGCGATCGGGACGATCTCGTATCTCGGTTCCCACGGCGCGGAGATCCTGCGCGCGGGCTGGACCGAGCCGGTCGTCGATCAGGAGATCGAGGACTGGGCCGAGCGGATCCACGAGTTCGCGCGCGAGGCCGATACCGCCGACCTCCGCCGGCGCCGCGTGCGGCTCGAGGACAAGGGCGCGATCGTCGCCTTTCACTGGCGCGGGGCCCCCGACGAGGAGGCAGCCCGCGCGGCGATCGACGCGATTGCGGCCCGGGCCGAGGCCTCCGGGCTGCGCACACATTGGGGCCGCAAGGTGCTCGAGGTCAGGCCGCCGGTGAGGATCGACAAGGGCGCCGGCATCGAGTCTTTTCTGGCCGACACCGACGTCGAGGTGGCCATGTACGTCGGCGACGACGTCACCGACCTCGACGCGTTCCATGCGCTCGCGCGCATGGCCGAGAGCGGCCGTATCTCCCGTGCGATCAGGGTGGGCGTCCGCTCCGACGAGGGGCCTTCGGAGATCACCGCCGAGGCCGACCTGGTGGTCGAGGGAACCGACGGCGTGATCGAGCTGCTCACCGCACTGGCCGCCGACTGATGCGCTTCGCGGACTTCCTACGCACCACGGTTCTGATGAGCGCCGGCTGCGCCACGCTGCTGGCCGCGGTCACGGTGGCCGGCGGGGCGAACAACGGGGACGACACGCTCGTGCCGTTCGCGGCCGGTTGGTGGGTGGCTGCCGCGTTGATCGGCATTTGGCTGGGGCGGCGCGACCAGACGTCGGCGCCGATCGCCTCGCTGCTGGCCAGCGCGCGGACGCAGGCCTCGCTGCCCGAGGTCAATCCGGCCCGGACGACGCTGAACCGCCTGTGGCCGCTGCTGGGGTCGACCGTCGGGGCCGGGGCGCTGGCGTTCCTGGTGCCGCAGGTACCGGCTGTCGCGACCGGCTTCGCGATCATCTGGTCGCTGGCCTGGCGCCGGCAGGCCTCCGCAGTCCGCGCGATCGAGCAGCGCGACGGGGCGCGCTTCTACATCGACAAGACCTCGCCCCTGAAACCGATCCGGCTGGTCCGCACGCCCGGCTTCCGCTCTAACCTGTTTGAGCTGAACGGGGCATCGGGGCATTCCCGCAGCGCTCGACCGCGCGCGTGATGGCCTGGCCCGACACACTGCGGACGCGGTCCGACACATTGCACCCACCGACGTGACCCTCCCGGCCTACATCCCCAGCCCGTCGCACAACGGCTTCTACATCGGCCCGCTGTTCATCCATGCCTACGGGCTGGCCTACGTGTTCGCGGTGGCGGCGGCGATCTTCGTCACCCGGTGGCGGTGGCGGCGCATGGGCGGCAACCCTGACCTCTGCTACGAGGCCGCCGCCTGGGGCTTCCCGGCCGGGCTGATCGGTGGCCGGATCTACTTCCTGATCACGACTCCGAGCCAGATCGAGCCGCACAACTTCTGGGGCATCTTCGCCATCTGGAACGGCGGACTCGGGATCTGGGGCGGGATCCTGGGCGGCGTCCTCGGCGGGCTGTACATCGTGCGCAAGCGGCTGACCCGCGGCGACGTCCTGCGCTTCATGGACGCGACCGCGCCGGCTCTGCTGGTGGCGCAGGCGATCGGACGGATCGGCAACTACTTCAACCAGGAGCTGTTCGGCAAGCCGTCGACGCTGCCCTGGGCGCTGAAGATCTCGCCCGCCCATCGGCCGCCGCACTACGCCCAGTACGCCACGTTCCAGCCCTCGTTCCTGTACGAGATGATCTGGAACCTGCTGCTGGCCGGCTTTCTGATCTGGCTCGGCAACCACCGCCGGATCAAGGCGCCGGGGCTGATGGCGCTGTATGTGGCGGGCTACTCGGGCTACCGGATCTTCGAGGAGCAGATCCGGATCGACTACTCGGTACACATACTCGGGATGCGCCTCAACTTCTGGATCGCGACGCTGGTGTGTCTGGCCGGCTTTGCCTGGTTCTTCTGGATCCAGCGCAACGGCACGACCGAGCCACGGCCGCTGGACAAGCCGTATGTCCCCGTGCCCGCGATGCCCAGGTCGAAGCCCTCCGGGCCGTATCGCAAGCCGGTCGCGCCGAGCTACGGCAAGAAGTCCGCCTCAGGCACGGGCTCGTCGTCGCGCTCGGGGAGCTCGCGAAGACACTGAGGCGCCGCCGTCAGGCGCCGCCGACAAGTTCCCTGTCCGGTCGAGGCGGTGGCGCGGGCGAAGCGCCTCCACCGACTGCCAGGGCTGGGTGTTGACGACCTGCGCCGCGGTCAGCCAGGCGCGTCGCGCGGTGGCGATCCCGTAGCGGGCCACGGCGAAGCCGGCCGTCCGATGCGAGTCGGTGTTGATCACGATCGGCACGCCGGCCGCGGCCGCCGCCCGTGCGTTGATTTCGTTCAGGTCGCGCCGATCGGGGTTCGAATTGATCTCGAGCATCGTGCCCGTGCGCGCGGCGGCGTCGACCACGCGCTCGATGTGGAACGAGTACGGGGCGCGGCGCTCGAGCTTGCGGCCCGAGGGGTGGCCGATCGCGTCGACGAGCGGATGCTCGATCGCCCTGACGATGCGGTCGGTCATCTGGTCGGCGCTCATGCGAAACGACGAGTGAACGGAGGCGATCACCCAGTCGAGCTCGGCCAGCAGCTCGTCGTCGTAGTCGAGCGTGCCGTCGGGCAGGATGTTGACCTCGGAGCCGGCCAGGAGTTGAAGGCCGTCGATCTGCGTCGTGCGGATGTTTGCGATGTGCTCGCGGAGGGCCCTTGGCGAGACGTCGTCGCCGAATCCGAAGCTCGCGGAGTGGTCCGTGATGGCCAGGTACTCGTAACCGGCCTCGCGCGCGGCGGCGGCCATCTCCTCGATCGAGGCCGTGCCGTCGGAGGCGGTGGTATGGCAGTGAAGGTCGCCTCTCAGGTCGGCCTGTTGGATCAGGTCGGGCAGGATCCCGGCGGCGGCTGCCTCGAGCTCGCCGCGGTTCTCGCGCAGCTCGGGCTCGATGTACTCGAGCCCGAGCAGTGCATAGACCTCGGCCTCGGTCGCGCAGCGGTGGGTCTCGCCGGTGGCGTCGTCGAGGACCCCGTATTCGGAGACGTGCAGGCCCTTGCGCACGGCCGCGTCGCGCAGGGCCATGTTGTGCTCCTTGGAGCCGGTCAGGTGCTGGAGCAGGTTGCCGAACTGGTCGGGTGCGACGATCCGCAGGTCCACGCGGACGCCGGTGTGGGTGCGCAGGCGGACGCCGGCGTTTGCGGGCGTGGCGGCCTGCTCGATGAGGTCAAGCTTCGTCGCCGCCTGCGCGAGCGCCAGCGGGTCGGTGGCCGTGGCGATCACATCGAGGTCCTTGACCGTATCGGTCATCCGCCGCGCCGAGCCGGCGAGCTCGACGCGCTCCGCGGCGGGGTGCGCGCGCAGCGCGGCGATGAGCGGATCGGCGATGGCCAGGGCGCGGTCGAGTACGACGCGCTTCGGCCCCTCGCCGGCGCCGGCCGAGGCGCCGCCGTCAGACGCCGCCGACCGTTCTAATCGAAGGCTCGCGAGGATGGCCTCCTCGGCCTTGGGGCCGAAGCCCTTGAGCTTTTGGATCCGGTGTTCCTCCCCGGCGGTGCGCAGTGCCTCGAGCGAGTCGATCCCGAGCTCCTCGTACAACCGGCGCACGCGCTTGGGCCCGAGGCCGGGCAGGTGGGTCATCTCGATCACGCCCGGCGGGAACCTCGCGCGCAGCTTGGCCGCCGCGGGGATGTCGCCCGTGTCGGCGAGCGCGACGATCTTCTCCTGGATCGTCTGGCCGATGCCCGGAAGCTCGGTGGCGCGTCCCTGGCGGGCGAGTCCCAGCACCGAGACCGGCGATTCGCGCACCGCCTTGGCGGCGTTTCGGTAGGCGACGACGCGGTAGATGGCCGCGCCGTCGAGCTCGGACAGGTCGCCCAGCTCGTCCAGCGCGGTGGCGATCTCGGTATTCGTCGGGTCCGACATCGATGTGGATAACGTAGCGGTCCGCCGGCGCGTGAGTTGGCGGGCACCACCGGGTCACGGTCACTCGGAGTAGTTGGCCCCATGGATGCCGCGCGCGGACCGCGGTGGCGTCGGCGCCGCGATCCCCGTGCGCGGCCCAACACCCCCACCGGCACGCTATACTTTTTGAAGTAACCGCACGATCCCAAGGAGCCGACATGGCCAACGTGGCAGACGTCACCGACAACAACTTCCAGGCAGAAGTCATCGAGTCCGACAAGCCGGTGCTCGTGGACTTCTGGGCTCCGTGGTGCGGGCCGTGCCGTATGGTGGCGCCGGTTGTCGAAGAGATCGCGCAGGAGCGCGCCGACGATCTGAAGGTCGTCAAGCTCAACATCGACGAGAACCAGAACACGGCGATCCAGTTCAACGTCATGTCGATCCCGACGCTGATCCTGTTCCGCAACGGCCAGCCGGCCAAGACCGTCGTCGGCGCCTATCCGAAGGGCAAGCTGGTCGCCGCGCTCGAGCCCGCGCTGACGTAGGCGCGCTCGGGCCGGCTCGCCGGCAGCGCCACGAAGCGCGTCAGCTTCGCCGGGCCGTCCGTCCGCTGCAGTTGGGCGACCGCCTCGACCGTGACCCCGGGCTGCTCGAGTCCAAGGCGGGCGAGGCCGTCTTCGATCTCGCGCGCCAGCTCGTCGAGGTCGACACGGGACTGACAGCGAACCGCGATGTGCGCGCCTGTCGGGGTCTGGCGGACCTGATACTCGACGATCGGCGCGCGGCGGCCGAGCGCGGTGTGGAACACGAGCGGATGGACCGGGCGCTGTCCGTAGAAGAACGTGTCCTCGAGTCGGCCCTGGATGTCGGCCACGCACCGGTGGGCCGACCCGCAGGGGCAGGGCTCGCGCAGGACCGTGACCTCGTCCGTGATTTCGTAGCGGATCAGCGGCATGGCCCGGTTGTAGAGGTTGGTCAGGTAGATCTTGGCGGCGGGCACGCCCGGCGCGACCGGCCCTCCCTGCGCGTCGACCGACTCGACGATCACGAGGTCCTCGCTCAGGTGCGTGCGTCGCTCGTCGCACGGCGTCCCCGTACCACCGGCCTCTGAGGTCCCGTACAGGTTGCCGACCCGAACGCCCCACGCGGCCTCGGCGGCCGCGCGGATCTCGGGCAGGAGTGGCTCGGCCGCGCTCTGCACCCGCCGCGGCTGGATCCGCAGCCGGCCGGCCTGCGCCTCGAAGCTGAGCAGATGCAGCGCCGAGGGGTAGGCGTTCACGAAGTCCGGCTGGACATCGTTCAGTCCGGCCACGATCTCTTCGATCGGCAACGTGACCGGAAAGCGGTGGTTGATCACGTTCGGATTCGCAAATGTCCGGCCGAGCGCCGCGGTGGCGTGGGTGAAGTGCCCGGCCATCACCCAGGCGATCTTCAGCGGGCGCGCAGCGAGCTCGGGATCTGCCTGCTTGGCGCGGAGTAGGTGCCGCAGGCATCCCAGCCAGAACAGTGCCCATCCCTCCCAGTCGTACACGAACACACCCCGCTCGCCGCTGGACCCGCCCGAGGTGATTGCCGTGTAGCGGTCCAGCAGGTAGCCGTTCTCCTCAACGGTCTGCAGGTACGCGTTGACGCGCGCGAGCGTGACACGCGGATCGGTGACGATCCGGTCGTAGTTGTCCATCAGGTCGCGCTTGGTCATCGGCGGTAGGTCGGGCAGGCTGGACTCGTCGAGGTGCGCCACGTCGACGCCCGCGAGACGCTCGCGATGCCAGGGCGACCGGGTCACCGCGTGCACGACGATCTCGCGCAGCTGCTGCTGGCGGTGGGCCGCCAGGCGGTCGGACGACCAGTCCAGTCGCTCGATCAGCTGCGGCGCGAGCGCCATCGCGTCCGCCATGTGGCGCTGCCTGAGTGCTTCGTAAGTGCGCATGTCCCGGACCCCCATTTCTCGTCGTCGGCTCGGAGTACGACCGTCCGGGGGCGAACGGTTCCCGTCGTGCCGTCAGGTCGTCGAGCGACGCCGGACGGCCAAGGACCGCCAGCAGCTGGAGCAGCTCGCGGCGCGGCGTCTCGAAGCGGCGGACCTCTACCTGCACGCGCTCCGCCTGGCTCTCGGGAAGCCGCTCGGGGTGTGGCGCGCTCAGAGCCGAACTGGCGGCAAACCGGTGTGCGCGCGCGCGAGGAGGCCGGTCGCCTCGGGATGCCGCGTGAGCAGCTCGCGAGTTAGACGGCTCTTACCCACACCGGGCTCGCCCAGCACCAGCATGACTCGGAGCTCGGCGCCGCGGGCCTGGCCGAGCTCGTCTTCGAGCAGCTCGAACTCCTCGCGCCGGCCGACGAGGCTGACAGCGGGCCGCATGGGCGCCGGCCACTGTGGCCTAGGCTCGCCTAGGCCAGGGCCACTCCCACGCGCAGTTCGCGCCCGTCGATGCCGACGGGGGGCAGCTCGCCGTCCAGCGGTTCGTAGCTGATCCGGGTGGCGAGGGTCTCGCCCGCGATGTACGCGTCGTGGGCACGAGCGGCCGCGAGCAGCTCGGCATCGCCGTCGAGCGTGAGCAGGATCCGGTCGGTGACCTCGAGCCCGGCATCCTGGCGGGCCAGCTGGACGGCGCGGACGATCTCGCGCGCCCACCCTTCCAGGCGGAGCTTCCCGTCGATCTCGAGCTCGAGCGCGACCGCGTGGGAGCCCTCGCGCTCGACCTGGTAGCCCTCGAGCGGCTTCATCGAGATCTGGAGGTCCTCGGCGCCCAGCTCGTGGTCGTCGCCGTTGACCGAGATCGCGACCTGGCCGCCGTCGCGCAGCGCGGCGACGGCGCGGCCGGCGTCGAGGCCGCTGACCGCGATGGCCACCAGCGGCATGCTCTTGCCAAAGCGCGGACCAAGCGTCCGGTAGTTGGGCTTGAGCTCGACCTCGACCAGCTCGTCGGCCGCCGACACGAACCGCAGCTCCTTGACGTTGAGCTCCTCGCGGACGATCGTCGCCATCCGCTCGATCGCGTCGCGCTCGGCGCCGGTGGCGACGACGACCGCCGCCCGGAGCGGCTGGCGCACCTTGAGCTTGGCCTGTCCGCGCGCGGCGAGGCCGAGCCGCACCGTCTCGCGGGCGGTGGCCATCGCGTGCTCGAGCTCGAGGTCGCGCGTGCCGGGGTCAGGAACGGGGAAGTCGCACAGGTGGACGCTCGGCTCGGCGCCGTCGAGGTTGTCGTAGATCTCGTCGGCCACGAACGGGCAGAAGGGCGCGAGCAGCTTCGCGGTGGTGGTCAGGCACGTGCGCAGCGTCGCGAACGCCGCGGGGTCGCCGTCCCAGAAGCGCCGGCGCGAACGGCGGACGTACCAATTCGAGACCTCGTCGATGAATGCCTGGATCGCGCGGCCGGCGACGGTGGCGTCGAAGTTGTCGAGGCGATCGCGTACCACCTCGATGGTCGACTCCAGACGGGACAGCACCCATCGATCGAGCTCGTTGTCGCTCGCGTTGTCGGGGAGGGAGTCCGGGTCGATCGCGTTCGCGTTGGCGTACAGCACGTAGAACCCGTATGTGTTCCACAGCTGGAGCAGGAACTGCCGGAGCGCCTCGCCGATCGTCTCGAGTGACAGGCGGTAGCCGTCCCAAGGCTGCTTGGAGGCGAAGAAGTACCAGCGCAACGCGTCGGCTCCGAAACGGTCGATCACCTCCTGTGGCGCGATCGTGTTGCCGAGCGACTTGGACATCTTGCGGCCTTCCTCGTCGAGGATCAGGCCGAGGCAGACGACGTTGCGGTACGGCGCCCGGTCGAACAGCAGCGTTGAGACGGCGATCAGCGAGTAGAACCACCCGCGGGTCTGGTCGAGCGCCTCGCAGATGAAGTCGGCCGGGAAGCGCTCCCGGAAATGCTCCTCGTGCTCGTGCGGGGCGTGGTACTGGGCGAACGGCATCGAGCCCGAGTCGAACCACACGTCGATCACCTCGGGCACGCGGCGCATCGGCTCTCCGCACTCCGCGCACGGGAACGTGGCGTCGTCGACGAACGGGCGGTGCGGATCGGTGACGTTCGTGCCGGCGCGCTCGTTCAGCTCGCGCAGCGACCCGACCGCGTGGGTGTGGCCGGAGTCGCAGCGCCATACCGGCAGCGGGGTGCCCCAGTAGCGCTCGCGCGAGAGCGCCCAGTCGACGTTGTTCTCCAGCCAGTTGCCGAAGCGCCCATGCTTGACGTGCTCGGGGGCCCAATTGACCGTCTCGTTGGCGGCCAGCAGCCGGTCCTTGCGCTGGCTGGTGGCGATGTACCACGATGGCTTCGCGTAGTAGAGCAGCGGCGTGCCGCACCGCCAGCAGTGGGGATAGGAGTGCTCGATCGTCTCCGCTCGCAGGATCCGGCCGCGTGCCTCGAGATCTTTGATCAGGTCGGGATCGGCTTGCTTGACGAAGCGTCCCGCGTAGGGACCGATCCGCTCGTCGTAGGTCCCGTCCAGGCGGACCGGGTTGATCACGTTCAGGCCGTACTGCTCGCCGAGCCGGAAGTCGTCTTCGCCGAAGGCGATCGCCGTATGGACGAGGCCGGTGCCGTCGGTGGCGGTGACGAAATCGGCGGTCAGGACGGTATGACCCCTCGGTCCGTACGCGCTGGCCGGGATGAACGGGAACGGCGGGTCGTAGGCCGCGCCCTCCATCTCCTTGCCGGGGAATCGGTCGAGGACGCGCGCGCCCTCGCCGAGCACGGCCTCCACGCGGGCTTCGGCCAGCACGTACACGTGATCGTCGCCGGGCGGCATGGCCCGGACGTACGTGAGCTCCGGGTCGACGGCCACCGCGGCGTTTGACACCAGCGTCCAGGGGGTGGTGGTCCAGACCAGGAGCTCGTCGTCGGTGTGCAGGGGGTACTGCGGCTCGGCGACCGGAAGGCGCACGTAGATCGAGGGATCGACGACATCGCGGTAGACGTCGGGCTGTCCGAGTTCGTGGCTCGAGAGCGTCACCTGGTCGCGGGGACAGTACGGGACGACCTTGAGCTTCTCGTACAGGAGGCCGTTGTCGTGGATCGTCTTGAGCGCCCACCACACGGACTCGATGTAGTCGGGGTCGAGGGTGCGGTAGGCGTCGTCGAGGTCGATCCAGAAGCCGATCCGCTCGGTCAGCCGGTTCCAGTCCTGGACGTGGCTGAGGACCTTCTCGCGGCAGCGGGCGTTGAACTCGGCGATGCCGAAGCGCTCGATGTCTTCCTTGGTGGTGAAGCCGAGCTCCTCCTCCATGGCGAGCTCGACCGGGAGGCCGTGGCAGTCCCAGCCGCCCTTGCGCTCGACGAAGTAGCCGCACATCGTCCGGTAGCGCGGGAAAATGTCCTTGAACACGCGGGAGAGGACATGGTGGATGCCGGGCGGCCCGTTGGCCGTCGGCGGGCCCTCGTAGAAGCCCCACCTGGGGCAGTCCTGGCGGCGGCGGATCGACTCGGCGAACACGTCGCGTTCGCGCCAGCGCTCGAGCACCCGCTCCTCGAGCTCGGGGAACGATGCGCGAGGGTCAACGGGGCGGTGCGGATCGGCGGTTCGGTCCGTCGAGGGCATGGGCGCGTGATTCTAGGAGCCCCGTAGCGGCCCTCGGCGCCGGGTCAAAGGCGCCGCCGTCAGGCGCCGCCGACCAACCCAAGAAATTGCTAGCGAGCCCTGAGCGCCGGGAAGGCGTGGGCCGGCGTGCGCGAGCGCGCCGTGGCCGCCTCGTCGAGGCGGCCGAGCAGGGCGTCGCGGGCGGCCACAGGAGTCCGGCCGAGGCGGCGAACCGTGCTCGCGCCCGTGTTCGGCACGGCGCCGCGGAAGTCGTATATGACCGCGCCCTGGGCCACCGTGCGGATCGAGTACACGAGACGGCCGAACGCGTCGAGCGAGATGCCCCGGCCGGCCACCACGACCGCGGACGGATCGAGCGCGGGCAGGGCACGGGCCAGCCGCGTGGGATTGATCACGGCGGAAAGGCAGAGCGTCCGGACGCCGGCGCGGCGCAGCACCAGCTCGAGTGCCTGGGCGTACAGGGTGTCGATCTCGCGCGGACCGGAGGCGTCGAGCACGAGGACGCCCGCGGCGCGCGTCGCCGGCGGGGAGAGCCGCTTGAGCGCCGACAGCCAGCCGGTTGCATAGCGCCAGCCGAATTCGTACTCGGGTGTGGGGGTGCTGGCGTCGGCATGGGCGCGAACGCCCTCGAGCAGCACTTCCTCAATCGTGCGCTCGATCGAGCGCAGGGCCAGGCTCTCCTCGAGCAGTCCGTTGGCCTTCTCCTCGTCGAAGGCGGCGAATGCCGCCGCGAGGCGCGACCCGGACGACGGCCCCTCACCGCGCTGACGGGCGACGGCGATGGCCGAGGAAACGTTGTGCGTCTCGGCCAGCGTCGAGCGAAGCGATTCGATCTCCGCCAGCGCGTACTGCCGATGGCCGCCGGGCGACCGGCGTGGGCGGGGGAATCCATAGCGGCGCTCCCAGCTGCGCAGCGTATTGGGACTGACGCCGAGCATGACGGCCGCGGCGTTCGTGCGGATTCCTGTCACGTCCTGCAATCAACCAGGTGCAGGTCGGATGGCGCAAGCGCCGCAACGAGTCGTGCAATTGCTGCTCAAACTACCCAAGAACGAGCAGCGCGGCTCGCGGAGGACCGCAACTGGCGATCCGGGCGGTGAGGCGAATGCCGAAGGTGTTGGCCGGACGGACCGTGGCGCTGCGCCTGCCGCCGTCCCCGCGGGCGGCCCACATCACGGCCAGCGACAGGCTCTCGCTGCCGCGCTCCTCGGCGTCGGCCGGCATCAGCAGATCGGTCACGTGGCGGTTGACCGCGTCGGGCTCGCGGGTCGCCAGCAGGCGCTCCGCGGCGTCCGAGACCGCGCACACCGCCAGGGAGCGGTCGAGGACGAGGAACGCGTCGCCTGGCTTGGGCGCCACATCGGCGCGCGACTCCAGGATCAGCCCGAACCCGCAGGCGCCACATACGCGTGAGCTTGGCGGTTCGTCGGCCGGCGCGGGCCGGGCCCCGCAGTGGCTGCAGAAGGAGACGGTCGGTACGGGCGCCTCATGCTCGACCGGGGCGGTGAGGACCCGGAGCGCGGGGCGGCCGCTCCTGGCTGTGACTGTACGGTCGGGCATGGCGGGTTCGGGAGCTTGGCGCTAGTGGTTGCTCCGGATGCTTCGGGCCTGGGCGCGGAACTCCGCCGCCCCGGCGGCGGCCGCCACGGCAATCATGTGGTCGGACTCGAGCAGTTCGAGCAGCATGCGCTGCGCCTCGCCGGCGCCGGAGGGCAGGACCGAGGTGCCGGTGCCTCGCGTCCGGGGGCGCTCGGCTCCGCGCCGGTAGATCGCGAGCGGCATCGCTCCGACCGCGAGCCGGATCGCGTACGCCCAGCGGGCCACGGTGTCGTCGTCGAGATGCCCGCCGGCGACGACGACGAGGTTCGGCCTGTGGACGCTGGCGGCATCGCCGATGCCGGCCACGCCACGTGCGGACAGGCTGAGGACCTTGACCCCGGCGCGCATCAGGAACAGCTCGAGCGCGCGGATGTAGGGGGCGTCGCGGTCGAGCTCGTCACGCGAGGCGTCGCCGACCACGATCGAAACCGGCCGCACCGGCGGTGGCGTCAGCCGCGTGGCGCGCCGCAGCCAGTCGGTGGCCCACTGGGCGGCGAACGCCCAGGCGGCGGACTCGACGCTGTAGCGACGGGCAATCTCCTCGAGCGTCGGGAGCAGCACTTCCTCCACCGAGCGCTCGACCGAGCGCAGCGCGAGCGCCGCTTCGATCGCGGCATCCGCCCGCTCGCGCTCGTAGGAGGCGAGCGCGCCGACCAGCGAGTTCGCGTCGGCGGCGAGCCCCTCTCGCGCGCGGGAAATGGCTGAGGAGATCGACAGGCCCTCCTGGAGGGCGTCCCTCAGCGCGGCGACCTCGCCGTGCGTGAAAAGCCTATGCTTGCCGGGAGAGCGCTGCGGCTTGGGGAAGCCAAATCGGCGCTCCCATGCCCGCAGCGTGTTCGGACTCACATTCAGGAGCGCTGCCGCCTCGCTCGTCTTGAGATAGCGCATGCGCAGTTAAACAGACGTAGACGTTGCTATTTCGACCTAGGCGTTGCTCCGCTGAATACCCCAACATAGAATTGCACAAGTTTTCGTCCAAAGTGCCACTTAAATCTCCACTTTCTGGCGGTTCGGAGGTTTTTGGGTGGCCTGCATCCCTGCGGTGATTTCGGGAGGAAAAGTGACGTACCGAGGCCACTGATCTGAGCGCCGCTCCGTCGGATCGTGCCTAAACCGGCGTCAACACTGGCGTTTCGGGTACCAAGACGCTACTTTCCGCTCGTGAGCGATGACCGTCGCACGCGGTCGCTTGCTCTTCGCCAGAAGATGGCGGTGGGAGTCGCGTCCGCTTCTCTGGCCGGGTGTATTGCTTGGGCCGTTATCGTCGCGCCGCGGGACCATCTCAACGGGCTGACCGTAGTCCTTGCGATCGCGGCAGTTGCCGCTGGACTTGGCGCGGCGCGCGTGAGCCAGGTCGTCGACATCTCCGCGTCGTTTTTGGTCTATATCCTGGCCGGCGCATTCCTCGGCCCTGCTTCGGCGTTCGTTGCCGCTGTGGTCTCCGAGATCGCCGCGACCCGGGTCCTTCGTACCCGCTGGCAGGCGTTCCTGTTCAATCTGGTGGGGGCGGGGTTCACGGCGTTGCTCGCCGGCACCCTAATTCGCGAGCTTGCGCCGCATGACCACGGCGCGGGGTTCTATCTCGTGCTGGCGGGACTGGCGCTGGCGATGCTCGAGCTCACGTGGTTCATCATCGCGCCGCTCTACATCGCGTTCGACGGGTACAGCGAGCGGTGGCATCCCCGAACGCTCATCGAGCACCTGCCGAGCGCGCTGATCACGGTGGCGCTTGCGGTGGCCGGTGCCGCTATCTACGTCAAGATCGGCCTTGCGGGGATCGCGTTCGCGCTCGCTGCGGTGCTCGCGTTCGCGTACATGGCGCACCTGTTGGCCGAATCGCGCGACCGGGCCGAGCAGTACGTCTCGCTCTCCTGGGGCGTGCTCGCCGGCCTGCTGCGCGCGCTCGACGTCCGCGACGAGCGCGCCGCCCGCCACGCGGCCGCCG
>DASPPG010000085.1:0-29764 GCA_035625625.1 Solirubrobacteraceae bacterium | reverse complement strand
TTCGTCGAGCACCCGCTCGACCAGCGCCCGTTCGGCCTCTCGCCCAAACAACTCTTCGACCCCTTGTGCGCGGCCCCGGCATTACCCGCCACCGCAGCGGGGACTGTAACCGGTCGCGATGCAGGCAATCAATGCGGCCGGATCGCACAAACCCTGGGCTTCCCTGCCGCCATCGCCGTCCTCGGCTTGGCCGTGCACAACCGGCCATTCGGTGTGGATCGCGGCGGCCGTCGCATGAACTGCATGTGGGGCGTGCATGAGCGGCCACGGCCGCCGGCTCGCTCGCCGGTTGGCCGCCTTTGCATGCCCGCCGGGGGGAGCCGCGGCCGCTCGCTACAAGTCCGCGACGCTGTCCGCGTTCTCGAGGCGCTCGGCCAACCGGTTCAGCCCCAGCTCCCGCGCGGCCCGCGCCCCGCTTGCCAAATCGGTGACCTGGTCGGGCGGCCGCTCGACCGGCGCGGACTGCAGCGTCGCGATGTCGCGGTAGGCGCGCAGCTCGTCGGCCGAGTCCTTCAGCGCCGCCGCCACCTTGGGTCGCTCGGCGCCGGCGCCGGCGATCGCCCCCTCGAGCGAGCCGTACTTCTCGAGCAGCGTCGCCGCCGTCTTGGGCCCGATCCCGGGGGCGCCCGGCAGCCCATCGGATGGATCTCCGCGGAGCGCGATGAAGTCGGGCACGAGCTCCGGCCCCACGCCGTAGCGCGCCTTGACCGCCGCCGGATCCATCTCCTCGAAGCCGCTGATCCCGGACTTGAGCAGCAGGACCGAGACGCGGTCGCTGACGCACTGGAACATGTCGCGATCGCCGGTCACGATCAGCGTGCGCCCGCCGGCCTCGGCCTCGACCGTCGCCAGCGCGCCGAGCAGGTCATCGGCCTCGAGATCGGGCGAGCACTCGATCTGCCAGCCGAAGGCGGAGAACAGCGCCGGCGCCTGCTCGAACTGCCACCCGAGGGCGTCTGGGACGGGGGGCCGGTCGGCGTGGTAGGAGGGGAACAGCTCGGTCCGGTACTCGGCCGCCTCGGCGCCGAAGCACAGGACAATCGCCCGCGGCCCCTGGTCGGCGGCGATCCGCAGCAGCAGGTTGACCGAGCCGAGCAGCGCGTTGACCGGTCTGCCCTCCGGCCCCTGGATCGAATCGGGCAGCGCGAAGAAGGACCGGTAGAGGACGAACGGGGCGTCCACGGCGAGCAGTGGCGCGGGCATCTGTGCCCGAGCCTAGCGACGGGGGTGGGGCACGGGTCAGCCGACGTTGACCGACGGCCCGTCGAGGCCGCGGTACACGGTCCGGTAGACGCCGGGCACCGGCGTATGGGCGGCAAAATGGCCGTCCTTGCCCAGCCGCACCCTCCCGAGTTTGCGCCACCGGTTCCCCGCGCGGAGCTCGATCGTGACCGAGCCGCCCCGGCCGGTGGCCAAAACGGTTCCGGTCAGCATCGGACGCGCGGCGGCCATCATCCCGAACAGGCGCTTGACCTGGGCGATGACGTCCATCTCGCTTCCGGGGCGGATCGATCCGGTGGCGGGAGGCTTGACCGAGGTGGACATCACGGTGAAGGTCGCCCACGTGCTGAGCAGCCCGAACGCGTTCTGGAGCTGGCTGCCCGTGACCCTCGTGGTGCCGGCCGTGCCGATCACCTTCGCCTCCATGATCCGCGGCGAAGCGCCGGTTTGCGTAACCCGGATCCCCACCAGGTTGCCCTTGAGGAGCCCGCCGAGGTCCTTGGCGGCCGCCGGTAGGCTCAGCTGCCGCGTCCAATGGTGATAGGGGTCGCCGCCGGCGCCGTCGTAGGGATCCGGTACCCCGACCAGCCACGGCTCGGCGCTCGCCCCCGGCCAGGCGTCCTGGATGTCCTCGGTGTATCCACCGGAGCTGGCGAAGAAGTAGGTGACCGCCGGCGCGCCGTTGTAGGTGACGATCTGACCGGCGGTGGCGGCGACGGCGGCGACGGTCGACGGCGTCTCGGCCGCGACCCCGCGGTACATCTGCGAGCGAGTGTCGGGGTACAGGTTGTAGAAGCCGCCCAAGACGTCGGTGGTGATCGCGTACGTGCGGGCGGCGACGGCTTGAGCCTCGAGCGCCTGAGGCGCCCAGCTGGCCGGCATCTCGGGGCCGATCACGCCCTGGACGTAGTCGTCGAGGCCGACCACGTTGACGGTGTACACCCCGCCCGATCCGTTGGGGCGGAACTCCAGCGACCCGCGGTAAGCACCCAGGCCGGCGAGGCTCAGAGGTTCGGGACCGGTGGCGGTCAGCGGCGAATTGAATTTGCCCACCTGCTTGTGGGTCGTCTGGTTGACGACGGCGAGCTGCCCGTTGGCCAGGGGAGTCACGTCGTAGGTGAGGCTCGGGTTGAGCTTCTTGTTGCCGATCTGGGTGGCGCCGGCGAAGGCGGCCGAGCCGCTGCCCAGTAGGACCCGCACGGTCTGGTCGGGGTTCGTCTGGCCGATCGCCGTGCCGGTGTAGTAGTGCGCCAGGATCTGCCGGTAGTTCCAGCCTTGCAGGGCGTAGCCGTAGGCCCCGTACTGGCTCATCCCGATTCCGTGGCCGTAACCCCCGCCCTGGATGTAAAAGGTGCTGGCAGCCAGCGCCGGCCCCGCCAGGACCAGCGCAGCCACCATCGTCAAACCCACTGCCGCTGCGCGCATCCACTGGGCAAGACACGCACCGACGCGGTGGGTTGCGGTTCGGGCGTGTGAGGATCCGGTTATATAGGGGGGTGAGATGGGAGAACGCAAAGCTTCAGATGTGTTCGTCGAGTGCCTGGAGGCGGAAGGGGTTCGCTACGTCTTCGGGATCCCGGGCGAGGAGACCCTCGACCTCAACGAATCCCTGGCCGATTCATCGATTCAGTTCGTCCCCGTCCGCCACGAGCAGGGCGGGGCGTACATGGCCGATGCCTACGGCCGTCTGACCGGCAGAGCCGGTGTTTGCCTGGGGACCCTTGGCCCAGGCGCGACGAACCTGGTCACCGCGGTGGCCGACGCGTTCCTGGATCGCGCTCCGCTGGTCGCCCTCACGGGGCAGTCCGACATCGAGCGCATGCACAAGGAATCCCACCAATACATAGACCTAATCGGCATCCTGCGCCCGATCGTTAAGTGGAATGCCCGCGTGTCGGCGCCCGAGATCGTTCCGGAGGTGGTCCGCAAGGCCTTCGCGGTGGCCGAAACGGAGAAGCCCGGGCCGACCCACCTGGAGTTGCCCGAGGACGTGATGGCGCGGCCGCTCGACGCCTCGCCGCTCCGCCGTCACGCGCCGGTCCAGCCCGAGCCGGGCAGCCGCGAGCTCCAGCGCGCCGCCGACCTGATCGACGCCGCCGAGAACCCGCTCGTGCTCGCCGGGAACGGCGCCATCCGGGGGCACGCCTCGCGGGCGCTCCGCTCGTTCGTCCACAACACCGGGATCCCGGTCGCCGAGTCGTTCATGGCCAAGGGGCTGGTCGACTACGAGGATCCCAAGGCGCTCGGCACCGTCGGCCTCCAGGCCCGCGACTACGAGATGGCGGGCTTCGACGGCGCCGACCTGGTGATCGCGGTCGGCTACGACCTCGTCGAGCACTCCCCCAAGAACTGGAACCCGAACCGGGACAAGCAGATCATCGTGATCGACAGCGTCGCCGCCGAGGTGGACCAGTACTTCACCCCGAACGTCGAGCTGATCGGAGACATCGCACATGTGCTGGCGCGGCTGGCCGCGGCGTGCACGCGCAGCCAGACCACCGCGGGCACCAGCCGCCTGCACGAGGTGGTGATGGGCGCGCTCAGCGACGCCCGCGACGACGACCATTTCCCGGTCCGGCCGCCCCGGGCGTTGTGGGATCTGCGCCAGGCGCTGGGGCGGCAAGACATCCTGGTCTCGGACGTCGGGCTGCACAAGCTGTGGATCGGGCGGATGTTCCCCGCCCACGAGCCCGGCACCGTCCTGATCGCGAACGGCCTGGCCGGCATGGGCTTCGCGCTGCCCACGGCGATCGGGGCCAAGCTCGTGCACCCCGACCGAAAGGTCGTCGCGGTGAGCGGCGACGGGGGCTTCCTGATGAACTCGCAGGAACTCGAAACGGCGGCTCGCCTGGGAACCGCCGTCGTGAACGTGATCTGGGAGAACGCTCAGTTCGGCTCGATCGTCTGGAAGCAGGACAAGAAGTTCGGCCGGCACTTCGGCGTCGACTTCGGTAACCCCGACTTCGTCAAGCTGGCCGAGGCGTTCGGGATCCCGGCCTGGCGGTGCTCGAGCGCCGACGACTTCCCGCGGCTGCTAGGGGACGCCCTGGCCAAGGACGTCCCCTCCGTGATCGTGGTGCCGATCGACTACTCGATCGACGTCGCGATCTCCGAGCAGCTGGGCGCCGAGACCGTCGCCACCTGAGCCCTCGCCGGCAGACCGGCGCCGGCGAGCGCTCCGATCAGGGACAGCGCCGCCGAGACGCCGAGCGCCGCGCTGAAGCCGTCGCTAAACAGCTGCGCGGAGCCGTAGCTGCCGTTGCCCGTGAACACCGCCACCAGCGTCGCGATCCCGAACACGCCGCCCAGTTGTCGCAGCATGTTGAACGCCCCCGACGCCTTGCCGAGACTGGTCGGCGCCACCGAGCTCATCACCGCGTTCTGGATCGCGGGCATCGCCATCGACACGCCGCAACCGGCGATCGCGAGCGGCGCCACCAGCCGCCAATAGGCGACGTGGGGCCCGGCGATCAGCGCGATCCACCCCATCCCCGCCGCCTGCAGGAGCAGCCCGGCGACCGCGAACGGGCGCTCGCCGATTCGCGAGATGCGCGCGCCCGTCAGGGGGGCGACGATGAACAGCGTTCCGGTCCACGGCAGCAGCCGGATGCCGGCGTCGAGCGGCCGCTGATGCTGGGCTGTCTGGAGGAACTGCGCCATGAAGAAGACCGCTCCGTACAGCGACGTGCACAGGAAGAAGATCGCTGCGTTGCCGGACGAGAAGGGCCGCGAGGCGAACAGGCCCATCGGCAGCATCGGCTCCGCCGTCCGCCGCTCCCACAGCACGAACGCCACCGCGAGCAACGCGCCCACGACCAGCGCGGAGATCACTTCAACGCTGCCCCAACCGGCCGAGTTTCCGCGCACGAGCGCCCACACGATCCCGACGGCGGCGCCGGTGACGAGCGCGAGGCCCGCGATGTCTGGAGCGGTCCGCGGCCCATGGCTCTCGCCGACCCGGCGGAACACCACCGGGATCGTCAACAGGCCGATCGGGACGTTGATCCAAAAGATCCACTGCCATGCGATCCCCTGCGTGATCGCGCCGCCGACGACCGGACCGCCGAGCACGGCCAGTCCGGTGACGCCGCTGAAGATCCCGAGCGCCCGCGCTCTCGTCTCGGGCGGGTACGCCGCGCTCAGCAGCGTCAGCCCCAGCGGCATGACGAGCGCGGCCCCAACGCCTTGGACGGCGCGGGCGGCGATCAGCCAGCCGACGTTCGGCGCGAGCGCGCACGCGGCGGACGAGATCGAGAACACCGCCAGCCCGGCGGCGAACATCCGCCGGCGACCGAACCGCTCCCCAAGCGCGGCCCCCGTCATCAGCAGGACCGCGAAGCTCAGCGTGTACGCGTTCAGCGTCCACTCGAGTTGTTCGATCGACGCGCCGAGGTGCACTCGGATCGTCGGGAGCGCGGTCGTCACCACGAGCGCGTCGAGCGCCACCATCAGGGACGCTGTGGACGCCACCGCCAGCACCCAGCCTGGCCGTCTACGCATCCTGTCCTCCTCGAGGTCGGTTTCGGTCTCGTCGCTTGAGACCCGACCACGAGTCCAAATTGACCGATGAATTTCGGGCCGCGCCGGTGTCGTCGAGATTGATGGCCCATGGGAGGATGCGACCGTGACCACCAACGCCTTGACCCGGGCCCGCGCCGGCGACGAGCGGGCCTTCCGCGAGCTGACCGAGTCGCACCGGCGGGAGCTACAGCTTCACTGCTACCGGATCCTCGGCTCCATGCAGGACGCGGAGGACGCGCTCCAGGAGACGCTGTTGTCGGCGTGGCGCGGGCTTGACGGCTTCGAGGAGCGATCCTCGTTGCGCGCCTGGCTCTACACGATCGCGACCAACCGCTGCCTGAACGTGCTCCGAGACGGCGCGCGCCGCCCACGGGAGCGGCGGCCGCTGTCGTTCCAGCCGCCCGAGCCGACTCGTTACGGCGAGGTCGCGTGGCTCGAGCCCTACCCGGATGCCCTGCTCGAGGGAGTGCCCGACTCCGCCCCCGGCCCGGACGGTCGCTACGAGACGCGCGAGGCGGTCGCGCTGGCCTTCGTCACGTCGCTCCAGCGCCTTCCGCCGCGCCAGCGAGCTGTTCTGGTGCTGCGGGACGTGCTCGGCTACCGGGCGGCCGAGGTCGCGTCGATGCTTGACGCGACCGAGGTGTCGGTAAACAGCGCGTTGCAACGCGCACGTGCGACGCTCGACGCTCAGGTCCCGCCCAGCCGCGAGCACGCCCCACTACCCCGATCGGCGTCGGAGCGCGAGCTCGTGGGCCGGTTCGCGGACGCGTTCGAGACCGGCAGCGTCGAGGACATGGTGGCGCTGCTGACCGACGACGCCTGGGTCACGATGCCACCCGAGCCGTTCGAGTACCGGGGCACGCCGGCGATCGCCGAGTTCTTCACGCACGCGTTCCGAGCACGCGGCGACCGCAACGACCGGCTCATTCCCACCCGTGCCAACGGGCAGCCGGCGTTCGGCCACTACATCGGCGACGCCCACGCGCCAATCGTCCGCGGCGTCGGCGTGATCGTGCTGACGCTCGAGGGCGACCGGATCTCCCACCTCGTCCGGTTTGGCGGCAGCGGCCTCCTCGGCCCCTTTGGCCTGCCGCGCACCCTGCCGGCGTGATGCATTCGCCCCGCCGGCGCCCACCCGGCCTCCGTGGCCGGGTGAGCGCGTAGCGGTTGCGGCTAACGCCGGAGTTGGTCCTGGCGGAAGCCGGCGAGCTCGGCCACCAGCCGGGCGCCGTCCGGCGTGCCGAGGCCGCTGGCCAGGTCATAGCCGGGGACGGCGCTGTAGCCCTGCACCGTGATCGTCTGCTTCGTGCTCGGCTGCACCCACGTCACGGTGTTGTTGCCCAGCGTGATGTCGTCGATCGGCGACCGGAATCCGTCGCCGAGCTGGTACAGACGTGGGTTGAGCAGCCCCAGGTCGTGGTGCGCCGCCTGGTCGGCGACGGCCACGATTCCCGAGAACAGCGGCGAGGCCTCACTCGTGCCGGCGATCGGCTCCCAGAAGCCCGGCATGCCGGGGAGAAAGCTCAGGTAGATATTCACGGCCGACGAGACCGCCGCGTTCAGACTGACATCCGGCATCCCGCGCCGGTTACCCACGACGTACCGCACGCCGTCTTGGTAGAACGGGCGGCTGAACACGGACGACAGACCGCCGCTGCCGGCGCACGGCTGCGACCCGCACGGCGGTGTCGGATCGTTCCAGACGTTGTCCGGCTGCGTCCGGAACCCGTTGTTGTCGAGGTGGAGCTCAAGCCCACCGACCGCGGTGACGAGCGGGTCGCTCGCCGGCCAGTTGATCGCCGGGAACGGGTATAGGTCGCTCCCGTCGAACTCGTAGTCGGCAGCCCCGGTGTCACCCGAGGAGGCGAGCACGCTGACGTTGTGCAGCAGCGCGTTCTCGTACGCGGAGCGCTGGCTGAGGAGCTGCTGCGGGCTCGCGAACGTCTGCTCGGTGGCCCCCCAGCTCTGCGTGATCACGTCGCCGAGGCGGTGGTCGATCACGTAGTTCTCGGCCTGCACCATCTGCGGGATCCCGCCGATGCCCTCGGTCTCGGCCACCGGCGTCTCGACCAGCAGGATGTTGGCCCCGGGGGCCATCGCGTGCGAGTACTCGACGTCGAGCGTCGTCTCCACGCCCCAGCCCTGGGTTGTGCCGGTCGGATCGTTCTCGTTCTGGGTGACCGGTCCGTCTGGGGTGATGATGTCGAAGTGCGGCGGCGCCGGCAGGCCGTAGGCCTGGTCGAACGTCTGCAGATCGCTCTGGATGGTGGGCGACCCGTACGAGTCGACGATGACGATCGTCTTGCCGGCGCCGTTAAGGCCGGCGCGGTACAGCGGCTTCATGTCGTACGCCTGCTCGATCTGCGGCGGCCCGTAGCACGCGATTCCGTAGTTGGCCTGGCAGAACGAAAGCGTCGGCGGCTGCGCGGTATGGCCGCCGACCAGAATGTGAAACGGCTCGGCGGACGCGGCCGTTGCCGCGAGCGCCATTGTGGTCACGGCTCCGAGCAGAGCCAGAAGACCCCTCTTACGCAAGGCATCCCCTCCTGATTTATTGGTGAATCGGCCGCGCGGGCATTCTTACGCGCCCGCCCGCGCTGCCCAGGGCTCGCGGGCGGGGATGTCAGAGTGCTGACTGCGCCGACGTCAGGTCGCGGGAGCCGCGGCGTCAGGTGTTGCCGCGCGCCATCTCCCGCAGGTCCATCGCCTTGTCGTAGGTCTCCGCGTCGACGCCAACCTCGAGCGCGACCTCGCGCAGCGGCCGTCCCGACTCCGAGGCCCTCTTGACGATCTCGGCCCCCTTGTCGTAGCCGATGTAGGGGTTGAGCGCGGTGGCGGCGGACAGCGTCATCTCGGCCGAGCGGCGCAGACCCTCCTCGTTGGCCTGGATGCCGTCGACGCACTTCTCGGCGAAGATCCGGCAGCCGCTGGTGAGCAGCCTGATCTGGTCCAGTAGGTTGCGGGCGATCAGCGGAACCCGGACGTTGAGCTCGAAGTTCCCCTGGGTGCCTGCCACCGTGATCGCGGTGTCGTTGCCGATCACCTGCGCCGAGATCTGGAGAACGACCTCGGGGATCACCGGGTTGACCTTGCCCGGCATGATCGAGGAGCCCTTCTGCAGCTCGGGCAGCAGGATCTCGCCGACCGCTGTCCGCGGGCCGGACCCCATCCAGGCCAGGTCGTTGGCGATCTTGGTCAGCGACACGGCCAGCACCTTCAAAGCTCCGGAGAGCTCGACCAGCGCGTCGCGGTTGCCCTGCGCCTCGAACGGGTCCTCGGGCGGGCGGATCTGCAGCCCGGAGGCTTCGGTCAGGCGCGCGCGCACCCGGACGGCGAACTCCTTGTGCGTGTTCAGGCCGGTGCCGGTGGCGGTTCCGCCGAGCGGGATCTGGGCGACCTGGGGAAGGGCGTTCGAGATCCGCCGCGCGCCGAGGCGCACCTGGGCGGCGTAGCCCGCGAACTCCTGCCCGAGCGTGACCGGCACCGCGTCCATCAGGTGCGTGCGGCCCGACTTGACCATGTCCTTGAACTCCTCCGACTTGCGCGCGAACGACGCCTCGAGCTGTTCGAGCACGGGCAGCAGGTTGTGGGTGACGGTGTCGAGCGCAGCCAGATGCACCGCGGAGGGGAACACGTCGTTCGAGGACTGCCCCATGTTGACGTCGTCGTTGCGGTGGACGTCCTCGCCAGCCAGGGTGGCGATGACCTCGTTGGCGTTCATGTTCGTCGAGGTCCCCGACCCGGTCTGGAAGACGTCAATCGGGAACTGGTCGTCGAACTCACCATCGGCCACGCGGTCGGCCGCCGCGGCGATCCGCGTGGCCTTGTCCTCGTCGAGCAGGCCGAGCTCGGCGTTGACGCGTGCCGATGCGCCCTTGATCCGGCCCAGCCAGTGAATTACGGGCGCTGGGACGCGCTCGCCCGAGACTGGGAAGTTTTCGACCGCCTTCGCGGTTTCCCCGCCCCACAGCTGCTCGGTTTCCTGTACGCCCATGTCGGTCCTTTCGAAGTTCGCTCTGCTTTCAGGCTACCGCTCAGCCCGCAGTGAGCGCCTGAAAAGCGCCGACCGGCCAGACACATCCTCGAACCCGAGCGCCACGTAGAAGGCGTGTGCGTCCGCCCGGGTGCGCCGGCTCGTGAGCTCGATGTCGCGGCAGCCCAACCCGGCGGCCCATTCCTCCACGGCGGCCAGCAGCCGCCGGCCAACACCCGCGCGGCGAGACTTGGAGTCGACCGCGAGGGCAAGTACGCGGACGAACGATCCGGCCCGCCCGAAATGCGGGAGCACGTGGGCGGCGATCACGCCGGCGGGCGCGCCGTCGAGCTCGGCGACGAGCACCGTCCCCCGCGGGTCGCCCACCCAGAGCCCGAGCTGCGTCCGCGCCTCCTCGGCGTCCTGGGGGTAGCCGAGTTCGGTGAGCAGGTGCGCCAGGGCTCCGGCGTCGGCGAACCGCGCCGGACGGATCACGACCGGGCCGGACTGGTGCGAGCGCGCGGCGCGGTAGTCGTCCTCGAGCATGGCCATCACGTAGGCGTTCCAGTAGCCATCGCTGGCCTTGAGCGAATCTCGGAGTCGGCCCTCGATGACGAACCCGGCCTGCTGGTAGCACGCGATCGCCGGCGTGTTGAAGTCGTAGACGGCGAGCTGCAGGCGATGCAGGCCGAGCTCGTCGAAGCCGATCCGCACGACCTCGCGCATCAGCGCGGTCCCGAGCCCGCCTCCGCGGCACGCCGGATCGATCAGCACCCGCCCGATCACGCCGAAGCTGTGGGGCGGCCAGATGGTCAGCATGACGTGACCAACCATCGCCCCGCCGTCCTCCTCGACCGCGGCGAGCACCCGCCGGTTGTCGCTCGCTGCCTCGAGGTCGCGCGTGAGCTGTTCGGTACCGAGCGGCCACATGAAGTCCCACGGCCCTGACCACTGGAACAGGGCGTCGGCCGACGGGATCCACGACAGCAGCGTGTCGCAGTCGTCTCGCTCCAGCCGGCGAAGTTTCATCGCCACAACAAACGCATCGCGACGTCGACGTCCCGGCCGAACGCACGGTCCTCCATCCCGGCGGGCAACGCGTGCGCGGCCGCCTCGAACAGATCGTGCACGCCGGCGCCGGACGGCTCGCGCCCGGCGAACCGGAGCGCGCGAACGGCGACGACGAGCTCGGTGGCGACGAGCACCTCCATCGCGTGCAGCGTCTCGGCGGCGCGGGCCGCGGCCGTCGCCGCCAGGCTGGCGTGCGACTCGACGCCGAGCGAGGCCCACACGCTCTGAACCGCCATCGGCGTCGCCAGCGAGCGCACCTCGGCCGCCGCCGCGTGCGCCGTGTATTCGAGCATCATCACGCCCGAGTCGACACCCGGGTCCGCGGCCAGGAATGGAGGCAGTCCGCTCATCCTCGGGTCGAGCAGCGCGCTCACCCGCCCGGCGATCAGGGAGGCGGAGTGAGCGAAGGCGGCCCGCAGACCATCGAGCGCGGCGCCCAGCTCAGCGGCATGGAAGTTGCCGGTCGGCAGCGCCCGGCCGTCCTGGATCAGGGCGTTCTCCGGTCGCGCGTTTAGTTCGCGGCCCAAGACCGCATCGAGTTTGTCCATCGCGTCCTGGGCCACCCCGTCGACCTGCGGGAGCACGCGAAACGGGTAGGGATCCTGGACGAGGCGGTCGGGCGCACGGGGGTCGAACGGCGCGCCGGCGAGCAGCTCGCGCATCCGCTCAGCCACCGCCGCCTGGCCGGCCGCCCCGCGGGCCTCTTGGACGCGTTGGTCGAGCACGACGGGGTCGGCCTCCAGCGCCTCGAAGGACAGCGCCGCCACCTCGAGCCACCGCGTCAGCAGCGCGCGCCCGTCGACGGCGAGCAGCGCGGCGTGGCCGGTGGTCATGGCGTTCGAGCTCATGAAGCCGAGCGCATCGCGCAGGCCGAGGTGGATCGGGGTCTGCGGCGCGGGTGCATCGACGAGGTTCCCGTCGCGCCACACCTTGCCCTCGCCGAGCAGCGCCAGCGCGATCTCGGCAAGCGCCGGCAGGTCGCCGGTGCCGAGCGAGCCGAGCTCGCGGGTGAGCGGGCTGATGCCGGCGTTGAGGGCGTCGACGAGCGAATCGAGGAGCGCCGGCTCCGTTCCGGCGCCCCCGGCGCCCAGCTGGTTGGCGCGCGTGACCATGCCGGCGCGGACGAGCTCGGGGGCCAGCGGCCGTCCGGCGCTGACCGCGTGGCTGCGCAGCAGATTCCACTGAAAGCGCTCGCGGTCGGACGGGTCGATCCTGCGGTCGCGCAGCGCGCCGACGCCGGTGGTGGCGCCGTACAGCGCCTCGCCGCGACCGAGCAGCTCCGCGATCGCCTCCCGCGCGGCCTCGTTGCGTGAGCGCGCGGCCGGCGCCAGCTCGACCGGCGCGCCCCGCCGCGCCACCGCGTCCACGGCGTGGGGGTTGAGCGTTGCGCCATCGAGGACGATCGCGCCCGCCATTAGCATCGACTTCCGTGGGTGCAAGTGAGACCGCGGCGCCGTCGCGCCGCATGAGACTGCTGACGCCGGCGCCGTCGCCGGCGCTCGTGCTCGGCGCGATCGCCTCGGTGCAGTTCGGGTCGGCGATCGCGACCACGCTGTTTCACCGCATCGGACCCGGGGGCGCCGTGTGGCTGCGCCTCGTGTTCGGGACCCTCATCCTGCTGCCGCTGTGGCGCCCACGGCTGGCCGGCCGCACCCCGCGCGAGCTGCTGCTCCCCTGCCTGTTCGGGCTCGTGCTGGCCGGCATGAACTTCAGCTTCTACTCGGCCCTGCATCGGATCCCACTGGGGATCGCGGTCACGCTCGAGTTCGTCGGGCCGCTGACCGTCGCGCTCTTCGGGTCGCGCCGGCCGCTCGACCTGGTGTGGGTGGCGCTGGCGCTGGTCGGGATCCTCGCCTTGACCCGCGGCGGAGTGCACCACCTGAACGGCGTCGGCGTCGCCCTCGCGCTGCTCGCCGGATGTTTCTGGGCCGCCTACATCCTCGTCAACGCCCGGGTGGGCAGGTCCTTCGAGGGCGGGACCGGCCTGTCGCTGGCGATGTGCGTGGCCAGCGTCGTGATGATCCCGGTCGGCATCGCGCAGGGCGGGTCGCATCTGCTCGAGCCGCGTTCGCTCGTGCTCGGCGCCGTCGTCGGGCTGCTCTCCTCGGCGATCCCCTACTCGTTCGAGAACGAGGCGCTCCGGCGGATCGATCCGTCCGTGTTCGGCGTGCTGATGAGCATCGAGCCGGCGATGGCGGCACTGGCCGGATTCATCGTGCTGGGACAGGGCCTGGGAGCCCGGGCGCTGTTCGGAATCGCGCTCGTGGTGATCGCGTCGGTCGGCGCGGCACGCCGCACCCGCAAGGCCCCGGTTGCCGTCTAAAGGCGCCGCTATCAGGCGTCGCCGATAATTTCCATCAGATGACAAGGCGTTTCATTCTACGGTAAAGTATGCCGCGAGAAGCGATGGCGGAAACCGGAACTCGCACCGTAGAACGAGCGTTGACGCTGTTGACGGCCGTCGCCGAGGACGGCGGCACCCTGAGCCAGCTCGCCCGCGCGGCCGATCTGTCGCCGAGCACCGCCTCTCGACTGCTGGGGACGCTGGCCGGTCAAGAGCTCGTGTGCCGCGACGAGCATGGGCGCTACCGGGCGGGCGCCAGGCTCCGCCGGCTGGCGGCGGCCACCCTGCGTGCCGACCCGGTCTACGAGTTGGCCGGCCCGCACCTCGAGGCGCTCGCCGCCGAGACCGGCGAGACCGCCAACCTGGCCGTGGCCGCGGACCCGCGCCACGCCGTGTACCTGCGTCAGGTGACAAGTCCCAAGCTGGTCCAGACCGCCGGCTGGGTGGGACGCACCGTGCCGACCCAGGGCACGGCGCTCGGCGACGCCCTGCGCGGTGCGCTCGACAGCCGTGGGTACGTGGCGCGGACCGGCGCGGTCGAGCCGGAGGTGATCTCGATCGCCGCCCCGGTCCACGGCCCCGACGGCGAGATCGCGGCGGCGCTGAGCGTGCTGGCCCCGGCCTACCGCATGACCGCGCGGCGCATCGAGGCCTGCGGGCGGGCGGTGGCGGGACACGCGGCGGAGCTGTCACGCGGCCTGGGCGCGCCCGAGATGGTGGCGACTCACGGAGCGGCGGCGTGACCCCCACCCCGTCATGAGATCGGACCCACCCACCCACCCCGCATCCACCCTGCGCTGCAAGGGCTGGCAGCAGGAGGCGGCCCTGCGCATGCTCGAGAACAACCTGCATCCGGACGTCGCCGAGAAGCCCTCCGAGCTCGTCGTCTACGGCGGGATCGGTAAGGCGGCGCGGAACTGGCCCGCGTATCACGCGATCGTCGCCGAGCTCCAGCGCCTGGAGGACACCGAGACGCTGCTTGTCCAGTCGGGCAAGCCGGTGGCGGTGTTCGAGACGCACGAGGCGGCGCCCCGCGTGCTGCTGGCCAACTCCAACCTGGTGCCCGAGTGGGCCAACTGGGAGGTGTTCCGCGAGCTCGACGCCGCCGGGCTGATCATGTACGGCCAGATGACCGCCGGGTCGTGGATCTACATCGGCAGTCAGGGGATCTTGCAGGGCACCTACGAGACGTTCGCGGCCGCGGCGCGCAAGCGTTTCGACGGGACGCTTGCCGGGCGGCTGGTGGTCACCGCCGGGCTCGGCGGCATGGGCGGCGCCCAGCCGCTGTCGATCACCATGAACGGTGGCGCCGCGCTGTGCGTGGAGGTCGACATCCAGCGGATCGAGCGCCGCATCCAGACCGGCTATCTCGACGAGCGGGCCGCCGACCTCGACGACGCCCTAAGGCGACTCGACGCCGCCCGCCGCGACCGCCGCCCCCTGTCGATCGGGCTGGCCGGAAACGCCGCCGAGGTGCTGCCTGAGCTGGTCAGGCGCGGGGTCGAGGTCGACGTCGTCACGGACCAGACCTCCGCCCACGACCCCTTGAACGGCTACATCCCCGCGGGCCTCACGCTCGAACAGGCCGAGGCGCTGCGCCAGACCAATCCTGACGACTATCTCAGACGCGTCGGCGAGAGCGCGGTGGCGCACGTGGGCGCGATCCGCGCGCTGGCCGCCGCCGGCGCCGAGGCGTTCGACTACGGCAACGCCCTCCGCGGGCTGGCGTACGAGCACGGGGATCAGGATGCCTTCAGCTACCCCGGGTTCGTGCCGGCGTACGTGCGGCCGCTGTTCTGCGAGGGCAAGGGCCCATTCCGCTGGGTGGCGCTGTCCGGAGACCCGGCCGACATCCACGCCACCGATCGGGCGATCCTCGAGCTGTTCGGCGACCAGGAGCACATCGCGCGCTGGATCCGCCTCGCCTCCGAGCGGGTCCACTTCCAGGGTCTGCCGGCGCGGATCTGCTGGCTCGGGTACGGCGAGCGCCACCGCGCCGGCCTGCGCTTCAACGAGATGGTGGCGTCGGGCGAGGTGAAGGCACCGATCGTGATCGGGCGCGACCACCTAGACACGGGCTCGGTCGCCTCCCCCCAGCGCGAGACCGAGGCGATGGCCGACGGCTCGGACGCGATCGCGGACTGGCCGCTCCTGAACGCTCTGATCAACACCGCGTGCGGGGCGAGCTGGGTGTCGATCCACCACGGTGGCGGCGTCGGGATGGGCAAGTCGATTCACGCCGGCCAGGTGTGCGTCGCCGACGGCACCGAGCTCGCCGCCCAGCGGATCGAGCGGGTGCTCAAGGCAGATCCGGGGCTCGGCATCGTCCGCCACGCCGACGCCGGCTACGAGCAGGCGACGGCGGCGGCGCAGCGCCACGGGCTGCGGATTCCGATGCTGGGGGCGTGAGGCGCCGGCGCCCGCACTGACCCGCCGGCCCCCGGATGCCCCTCGCTCCATGCTTATCTTGCCAAACCCACCCGCCCCGGTACCCCCTTGTCGACATAAGCATGGACCGCATGCTTATGTCCCCAAGGGGGCGTCCGTGGGCCGGGGTTTGGCGGGTTTTGCAGGGCGCGAGACCGCGCGGCGGCGCGCGTGACCGTGACCGTCTCGTTCGACAACGCCGCCCAGGTGCTCCTGCCACCCGAGCCGAGCCTCCCGTACCTCCGAACCAACCGGGCGAAAGAGCTCACCCTTGACCCCGGCGGGATCACCGTAAACAACGACGGCGTGATCGCGGCGACCACGCCGTCCGAGGACGCCGACCTTCACGTCGACGCCACCGGGTGCGCGCTCCTCCCCGGTCTGGTCGACTGCCACACCCACCTTCCCTTCGCCGGCTGGCGCGCGCACGAGTACGAGCAGAAGGTCACCGGCGTGCCGTACGAGGAGATCGCCAAGGCCGGCGGGGGCATCGCCTCCTCCGCCCGGGCCCTGCGCGAGACGCCCGACGATGCAGTGCTGCTGCAAGCGCGCGAGATCGCAGCCGAGATGCTGCAAAACGGGACCACGACGTTCGAGTGCAAATCCGGCTACGGCCTCTCGCGCGAGGGCGAGTTGCGCGCCCTGAAGCTCGCCGCCGAACTCGGCCGGAACGTCGCCCAGACGACCACCCGGACCGCGCTCCTGGCCCACGCCGTCCCGGACGGATACACCGCCGACACCTGGATGGACGAGGTCGAGGCGATGATCCCGGAGGCCTCCGGATACGCCACCGCGCTCGACATCTTCGTCGAATCGATCGCCTTCGGCCTCGAGCACCTCGACCGGATGGGCACCCTCGCCGCCCGCCACAACCTCCGCCTCCGCGCCCACGTCGAGCAGTTCTCGACCATGCGCTCGGTGCCCGTCGCCCTAAGGCAAAACGCCCGCTCGCTCGACCATCTGTCGGCTATCCACCCCGACGACATCGGCCCGCTCGGCGGTTCCAACACCGTCGCGGTGCTCCTCCCCGGCGCTGAGTTCATGGGCAAGGAGGCCACCGCCCCGGCCAGAGACCTCATCGACGCCGGCGCGATCGTCGTGCTCGCCACCGACGGCAACCCGGGCACGTCGCCGATCTTCTCGCTCCCGCTCATCATCGGGCTCGGCGTGCGCCGGTACGGGCTGAGCACGAAGGAAGCGCTCCTCGCCACCACGCTCAACGCCGCCTACGTGCTGGATCTCGCAGAAACCACCGGCTCGATCGAGCCGGGCAAGCGGGCCGACCTCATCCTGCTCGACTCGCCCAGCGAGCACGTCGCCTACCGCCTGGGACGCGACTCGGTGGCGGCGACGTTCGTGGCCGGCGAGCCGGTTTACGTGCGCCCAGATGCGGCGTGGCGGATCATGAAGCGGTGAGCTTCGGATCCGCCGACGCGGAGCAGGCCTTTCCGATCGGCGCCACCGTCACCCTCGAACAGCTCGACCAGAACCCCCACCCGGTCCTGGCCGCCCTGCGCCACAGCGAGCCGGTGTCCTGGCTGCCGGCGCTGAACGGCTGGCTCGTCACGCGCCACGACCTCGCCGTGACCGTGATGCGCGATTCGAGCACCTTCACGGTGGACGATCCGCGCTTCTCGACCGCGCAGGTCGTCGGCCCCAGCATGCTGAGCCTCGACGGCGATGCTCACGCACGCCACCGCGCGCCGTTCGCGCCGCCGTTCCGGCCGCACGCCGTCCGCGAGCGGTTCGCCCAAACGACCGCGGACGAGGCCGATCGCCTGATCGACGCGTTCGAGCAGCGCGGACACGCCGAGCTCAGGCGCGAGTTTGCGGGACCGCTGGCCGCATCGATCATGGCCCGCGCGCTCGGACTCGAGCAGGCCGAAGTCCCCACCATGCTCGGTTGGTACGACGCGATCGTGGCCGCGGTCACCCAGGTGACAGCTGGACGCGACATCCCGACCGAAGGACAAGAGACGTTCGACGCGCTCAGCGACCGCCTCCACACCGTGATCGCAAAAGGCCCCGAGGCGTCGCTGCTCGGCGTCGCCGCCGAGCACGAGGACCTCACCGCCGAGCAGATCGTCTCGAACGCGGCCGTGCTGCTGTTCGGCGGGATCGAGACGACCGAGGGGATGATCACCAACGCCCTGCTCGATCTGCTCGAGCACCCCGAGCTCATCGCCTGGATCGGGCACGACCGCAAGCGCCTCGACCCGGCGCTCGAGGAGTCACTCCGGCTCGAGCCGGCGGCCGCGGTCGTCGATCGCTACGCCACCGCCGACACCGACCTCCGCGATGCGCAGATCAGCCGGGGGGAGCTCGTCCGCGTCTCGATCACCGCGGCGAACCGCGATCCGGCCGTGTTCCCCGATCCGAACCGCTTCGACCCCGGCCGGCTCGCCCCAGACCACGGCGGGGCACGTCGCCGCCACCTCACCTTCGCCCATGGCCCGCACGTCTGCGTCGGGGTGCACCTGGCCCGGCTCGAGGCGCGTACCGCGCTGGAGACGATCCTCGAGAGGCTCCCCGGCCTGCGGACCGACCCGAACCGGCCGTCCGAGGTCCGGGGGCTGGTGTTTCGCAAGCCGCCGATGCTCCACGCCGAGTGGAATGACGCGTAGGCAGGCGTAAGCACGCGGACATCAAGGGCTTTCGGCGACGCTCCGAGCTACCGATGAGTGACCTACGCGCTGATCAGCGACTCAGAGGCGGGCTTCGTGCACCAGCGCGCGCTGTTGATCGAGCTCGGCTGCGATCTCGGCCAGGGCTACCTGCTGAGCCGGCCGCTCGAGGCTGCCCCGGCCACCGAGCTCCTGGCCACCGAGCTCCTCGCCGCCGAGCGCACACCATCCCCGCCGTCTGACATAGTGCCCGCCGCGTGCGGCGCTTCACGACGATCTTAGTGGTGGCGGTGCTGGCGGCCGCCGCTGCTCCGAGCGCGCTGGCCGCGACCGCCCCGCCGATGACGATCCAGGTCGGCGCCACGGCCGTCGGGCGGCCGATCGCGCCGGGCTTCGTCGGCATGTCGGTCGAGTTCCCGGCGGTGCGCACGTACACCGGCCTCGACCCGACCGCGATCAACCCCGCGTTCGTCCAGTTGGTCCGGAACCTGGCCCCCGGCGAGGCGCCGGTGGTCCGGATCGGCGGCAACAGCACCGACGCCACCTGGCTGCCCGCGCCCGGCGTGCACCCAACCCCCGGGATCCACAACACGATCACGAAACGCTGGCTGGCCATCATCCGGAACCTGGCCGAGGAGACGCGGGCGCGTCTGATCCTGGGGCTGAACCTCAAGCTGAATAGCGCCTCCGAGATCGCGGCCGAGGCGCACGCCTACCTCACCGGGATCGGCGCCCAGCACATCGAGGCGTTCGAGATCGGGAACGAGCCCGAGCTCTACACGGTCAACCCGTGGTACACGACGCCCAGCGACAAGGGGGTCTTCTCGCGGGGACGCGGCTTCAACTTCAAGGTCTACGCGCGGGAGGTGGCCCAGTACGCGGGTGCGCTGAAGGGCGATCCGCTCGCCGGACCCGCCACCGGAAATCCGGCGTGGCTGGCCAAGCTTCCGAAGCTGTTCAGCGTCGAGCCGGACCTGAAGGTGGTTACGTACCACACCTATCCGCTGATCCGCTGCGGCACCACGCCAGGCAACCCGCGGTACCCGTCGATCCCCGACCTGCTCGCGCTGGCCTCCTCACGCGAGCTGCTGAACGGGGCCGCGAGCGAGATCGCCTACGCCCACGCTCACGGCGCCACCTTCCGGGTCGACGAGCTCAACACGGTCGCCTGCAAGGGAATGCCGGGGGTCAGCGACACGTTCGCGGCGGCCCTGTGGGTGGTGGACACGCTGTTCTCGATGGCCCGGTCGGGCGTCGACGGCGTGAACATCCACACCCTGCCGGAGGCTTACTACCGGCTGTTCACGTTCACCGACACGAACGGTCACTGGACGGCGAGCGTCAAGCCCGAGTACTACGGGCTGGTGATGTTCAATCAGGCCGCTCCGCCCGGATCGCGGCTGCTGCCGGTCACGCCGTCCGCCACCGCCGACGTGCGCGCTTGGGCGACCAGGGCACAAAACGGCGAGATCCGCGTCGTGCTCATCAACGACAGCCTGACCACCTCGCACGACGTGCTGGTGCAACCGCCGACGACGACCGGAAACGCGCTGCTCGAGAACCTGACCGCCCCGAGTATGGACGCCACGAGCGGCGTGACGCTGGGCGGTCAGAGCTTTGGAACGGAGACGAGCACCGGCAGCCTCACGGGACACGCACAACTGATCCCGGTCACGCCGACCAACGGCCAGTTCGACATAACGCTCGCGCCGGCCAGCGCGACGATGCTGGCGCTGGCGCCGCGCTAGACGCGCGCTCAGCCCAGCCGGAGCCGGACGCCGGCCAGGTCCTCGTACAGCCTGACCGCGCTGATCTCACCCGCGTCGTCGCCGTACAGGTTGCGGACGCGGCGGTGGATCTGCTCGACGAGCGCGGTCAGCTCGACGGGCACGCCCGCCTCGTGCGCCAGGTCGACCGCGAGGCCGAGATCCTTGGTCACCAGGCGCATCGGGAAGGCCTCGTCGTAGTCGCCGTCGTCGAGCACCATCCGCACGTCGCGCTCGAGGAACACCGAGTTGGCCGGGGACCCGACCAGCGCGGCGTGGAGCTTTTCGAGCGAAACGCCGGCCCGGACGCCGACGGTCAGCACCTCGCCGACCGCCACCGACTCGATGAACCACATCAGGTTGAGCAGCAGCTTGACCGTGTACCCCGCGCCGTTGCCGCCCAGATGAAAGATCCGCTCGGGGTCCCCCATGGCAAGAAATAGCGGCCGCGCGCGCTCGAACACGTCGGAATCGCCGCCGACGTAGATCGCCAGCGTCCCCGCCTGCGCGCCGATCGACTGCCCCGCCACCGGAGCGTCGAGCACGTCGACCCCGCGCTCGCGGGCGGCCGCCACCACCCGAGAGCCGACCGCCACCGAGCTGGTGCTCATGTCGATCGCCACCGCGCCGGGCGCAAGGGCCGCGATCACCCCACCCTCGTCCCCGAAGCCGAGCCACACGGACTCGACCTGGGGTGGCGCCGGCAGCATCGTGATCAGGGCCCCCGCATCCCGTGCGCACTCGGCCGCGCTCGCGCCGGGCCGGGCGCCGCCAGCGACCACGCGGTCCAGCGCATCCGAATTCAGATCGAACGCCGTCACCTCGAACCCCGCCTCGACCAGGTGGGAGCACATCGGGCCGCCCATGTTGCCCAGACCGATGAAGCCGACCCGCTTGATCACAGCGCGACCCAGGTCGTCTTCAGGTGCGTGCAGGCGTCGAGCGCGTGCAGCGAGCGATCGCGCCCATGTCCCGAATCCTTGACGCCACCGAACGGCGTGGTCAGCGATGAGACGTCGAAGGTGTTCACCCACACCGTCCCGGCCCGCAGGCGCCGCGCCACCCTGTGCGCGGTGGTGATGTTCGAGCTCCAGACCGCGGCGGCCAGCCCGTAGCCGGTGCCGTTGGCCAGCGCGATCGCGTGCTCGACGTCATCGGCCCGCTGGATCGCCAGCACCGGACCAAACACCTCCTCCTGCACGATCGGGTCCGATGGATCGAGCGCCTCGAGCACGGTCGGCTCCATGTACGCCCCGCCCGCCACTGGCTCGACTCGGTCGCCGCCCACGAGTAACCGCGCCCCGTTCCCCGCGGCACGCGAAACCCGCCCCAAAACCCCGGCGAGGTGCTCGGAGCTGACCATCGCGCCGAGCTGCGTGTCGCGATCGGCCGGGTCGGCGGGAACCATCGAGCGAGCGAACTCGACTAACCGCTCCGACAGCGGCTCAACCAACGACCGCTCAACGACCACCCGCGACCCCGCGTGACAGGTCTGGCCCGCGTTGTAGAAGATCCCCCAGCCGATCGCCCGAGCCGCCGCATCCAGATCGCCGGCGTCGGCCAGCACGACGTGCGGGCTCTTGCCGCCGAGCTCGAGCGATACCGCCTTTCCGTTCGACTCGCCGGCGTAGACCAGGAACCGTCTCCCCACCTCGACCGAGCCGGTGAACGCGACCTTGTCGACGAGCGGATGGCGCCCAAGCGGCTCTCCTGCCTCCTCGCCGAAGCCGGGCACCACGTTCAAGACCCCATCCGGCACACCCGCCTCCGCCGCGAGCGCGGCTAGAGCCAGCGCGCTGAGCGGCGATTGCTCGGCCGGCTTCAAGACGACCGAGTTCCCAACCGCGAGCGCCGGCGCGAGCTTCCACGCGGTGATGATCAGCGGGTAGTTCCACGGGACGACGGCGCCGATCACGCCGAGGGGTTCGCGCTGCACCAGCGCCAGCGCGTCGCCTCCGGTCGGGGCGATCTCCCCGTAGACCTTGTCGATCGCCTCGGCGTACCACGCGAAGCAGTTGCGCGCGCCCGGGACGTCGACTCCCCGGGCGTCGCGGATGGGGTGACCGACGTCGACCGACTCCAGCTGCGCCAGCTCCTCGGCGTGCTCGTCGATCAGCCCCGCCAGCCGCAGGAGCACGCGCTTGCGCTCGAGTGGATCGGCCAGCGCCCACGCGCCGTCGTCGAATGACCGCCGCGCCGCGCGGGCCGCGCGGTCGACGTCCTCGCTCGATCCCCGGGCGATCTGCGCCAAAACGCTCCCGTCGCGCGGGGACACGTCCGCGAACGTGCGCCCGTCGGCGGCCGCGACGAACCGCCCGTCGATGAATGCCTCTGTCCTCAGGCCTCGACCGCCTGATCGGCGACGGCGTAGTAGGAGACCGCCTCCTCGTCCAACGCCACGCCGAGCCCCGGCGCGTCCGGCACCCCCAGCATGCCGTCGGCAGACACCGCCACCGGCTCGGCGAGCATGAAGTCGCGCCGCTCCGGCGTCCACCCGGGCGGGTCGTACGGGAACTCGAGGTAGGGACCGCCGCCCACCCCGGCGCACACGTGCAGGTTGGCCAGCAGCCCGATCCCGTTGGTCCAGGTGTGGGGCGTGAACCACCGGTTGCGCCGGAGCGCCAGTTCGGCGAGCGTCCGGGCACCCGACACACCCAGCGCCAGCACCGCATCGGGCTGGAACACGTCGAGCGCATCGGCTTCCAAAGCCAAATCCAGCTCGGAGAACGTCCGCGCCATCTCCCCGCCGGCGACCCGCACCCCGGTCACGGAACGCAGCGTCGCCATGCCGCGCACGTCATCGCCGGGCAGCGGCTCCTCGACCCAGAGCACGCCGTAGGAGCGCAGCCGCTCCACCACGCGCCGTGCCTCGGCCGGCCCGAGGCCCCGCGCCACATCCCCCGGCATCCGCCACCACTGGTTGAGGTCGACCATGATCTCGAGGGCGTCGCCGACCGCCCCTCGCACCGCCGCCACCACGGCCAGCCCCTCGTCGATCCGCTCGCGCGCGATCCTCACCTTGACGGCGCGGAAGCCTTCCTCGACCAGAGCATGTGCGTCCTCGGCCCGGCGCCCCGGATCGCCCAGCGACCCCCACGAGGCATACGCCGGGAGCTCGGACAGAGAACCCCCGAGCAGCGTCGCCACCGGCAAGTCCGACGCCTTGCCGAGCAGGTCCCACAGCGCCGCTTCGAGCGGCCAGTAGCGGCCGGCATGGAACGAGATCGTCTCGAGCGCACGTGCATGCCGGGCAATGGCGAGGGCGTCCCGGCCCACGAACCCTGAAACAAAATCATCAAAGCCGTTCATCGTGTCGCCGCTCCCGATCCCGACGAGGCCGGCGTCGGTCTCCACGCGCACGATCGTCGCCTCGAACGCGCGGCGGGGGGTCGGGTCCCAGCCCGCGAAGAACGGCGGGTCCAACGGCAGTACGAGACGCTGAGTCCGGATCGCCGTGATCAGCAACTAACGGTCCCCTCCGTAGAAAGGACTCGTCACCGAATCGCGCCGCGCCACAAGATCCTGGGCCGCCTCGGGGTCCCGCCCGTTCACCGCCTGACGCAAACCGTTCAGCGTCGCGGCCCGCGCGGCGTCGCGCACCGCCGTCTCGTCCGACGCCCCCGGATCGATCCACACGCACACGAGCACCACCAGGTCCCCGCTCGGCGGGATCAGCCCTTCCGCCACCGCGTCGAGCACGCCCCGCGCGATCCCGACCTGCCCCGCGCCCCAGGTGATCGTCTGATAGGGGTCCTCGAGCGCGGTGCCCTTGTTGATCATGATCGTCGGCGGCCACACCGGCTCGTAGCTGTCCTGCGACTCCCCGACCACGACCATGATCGGCGTGTGGCCCGCCGCCGGCGTGGTGAACGTGCCAAGCAGTGCGGCCGCCGTCGGCGAGCCGCGCTCGCCCAGCACGACATTCACGTGACAGCCGTTGGGCCCGGGGTCGCCGCCCCAACCCTCCCCGATCCGCCCGTCGAAACGATCCGGACGCGGCGGGAACGGCGACATCAGATCCGAGCCCCCGCGAGCGCCTCGTCGAGCACGACCACCGACCGTGCCCCCTCGCCGCGGCGCAGGCGATCGAGCGCCGACTGAACGCGATCGAGCGAAACCAGGTCCGACACGACGTCGCCCAGGTCGAGCCGCCCGTCCGCCACCATCGGCACGAGTTGGCCGAGCGCGGCGTGGACGTCGGCCGAGCCGTAGTAGGTCCCGGTGATCGTCTTCTCGGACAGGAACTCGATCGCCGGCAGCGCCACCTCGACGCCGACCGGAGCCACGCCGACCACCATGGCGGTTCCGCCCGGCCGCAGGACGTCCCACGCCTGGCGGATCGTCTCCGGGCGGCCGACGACCTCGAACGCGTGCTCGACCCCGCCGCCGGACACCGCGAGCACCTCGTCGACGACATCGCCCGAGGCGGAGCCGGCCGCCGACACCGCGTGCGTGGCGCCGCGCCGCAGCGCCAGCTCCAGCTTTCCTGAATCCACATCGACCGCCACGATCGTCCCCGCGCCGGCCAGCCGCGCGCCGGCGATCACCTGCAACCCGACGCCCCCGCAGCCGATCACGCACACGCTGGCGCCCACCCGCAGCGAAGCACGATTGACGGCGCCGATCCCCGTCACCACGCCGCACCCGAGCAGCGCCGCCTGCCACAAGGGGATCGATGCCGGTAGCGGGACCGCGCCCGCCGCCGGCACAACCGCGTACTCGGCAAAGCAGGCCACCATCAGCCCGTGCTGCAGCACCGTCCCGTCAAGGTCTCGCAGCCGCGACGTCCCGTCCAGCAGCATGCCGGCGACCCCGACGCGCGCCGCCGTCTCGCACAACGTCCTGCGTCCTGTCCGGCACGCGCCGCAGGCGCCACACGCCGGGACGAAACAGAAACCCACGTGGTCGCCGACCACAACCTCGGAGACACCCGGACCTACCGCCTCGACCACTCCCGCGCCCTCGTGCCCCAGCACCATCGGGAAACGTCCCGCGCCCAGTAGTCCGTCGGCCAGGTGCACGTCGGAGTGGCATACCCCGGCCGCCGCCACCCTTACGAGCACCTCGCCGCGGCGAGGCGGCGCGAGCGTCACGGTCTCGACCCCGACCGGGCGCCCTGGCTCACGCAGCACCACGGCTCGCATCTCCAAAACCGGCCCCGCCGGCACTTCATCCGCCACCGAGGCGGAAACGGTGGCGCTACTCGCCTGCACGGGCAACCGGGACCTCGCCCGCCTGCAGGTGCCGGAGCTCCTCGAGCGGGATGTGGCAACGGATCGCGTGCCCGGGCTCGGACTCCGCCAGCGGCGGCTCCGTGTTGACGCAGACGTCGCCCAGGAAGCGCGGGCAGCGGGTGTGGAACACGCAGCCGCTCGGCGGGTTGGCGGCGCTCGGGATCTCTCCCTCGAGGCGGATCCGCTCGCGCGTCGCGCCGTTCTCGAGCGTCGGCACCGCGGACAACAGCGCCTCGGTGTAGGGATGGTGCGGCGCGTCGAACACCTGGTCGGCGGACCCGGTTTCCATCAACCGACCCAGATATAGGACCGCGATCCGGTCCGACAGGTAGCGCACCACCGCCAGGTCGTGGCTGATGAACAGGTAGCTGACCTGCTCTCGCCGCTGGAGATCATTCAACAGGTTGAGGATCGCCGCCTGGACCGACACGTCGAGCGCCGAGGTCGGCTCGTCGCACACGACGATCTTCGGGTCGCCGGCGAACGCCCGCGCGATCGCCACCCGCTGCTTGAGGCCCCCCGAGAGCTGGGCCGGTCGCATCGGCAGATACCGCTCGGCCAGCCGCACATCGGCCAGGAGCGCGCGCAGCCGCGTGGCCAGCACGTCGCCGCGGTAGCCCCCCAGCTTCGACAGCGCGCGCGAGAGCAGCCGCCGGATCGAATGACGGCGATTCAAGGCGGAGTCTGGATTCTGGAAGACGATCTGGAGCGTCTTCTGCTGCTCGTGCGAGCGGCGGCTCGCCGTCTCGGCCAGCGGCGCACCCTCGATCGCGAGCATCGCTCCCTGGTCGGGGGGCGTGAGCCCGAGCAGCACGCGCGCGAGCGTGGTCTTCCCGCTGCCCGATTCGCCCACCAGCCCCAGCGTCTCGCCCGCGCGCACCTCGAGGCTCACGTCGACGAGGCCGTGGATCGTCTCGCCCTCCATGTGGAACGTCTTCGACACGTCCTCGGCACTCACCAGCACCTCGCTCGGGCCGGCGCCGTTCGTCGCCGGCTCGGGTTCGGCCTTGACCAACCGCGGCAGCGTCTGGGCGCGCTCGTGGAAGTGGCAGCGCGAGCGTCGGGTCGCGGAAACTTCATACAGGGGCGGCTCCTCCGACCGGCAGCGGTCCTCGACCAGCCCGCAGCGGTCGGCGAAGACGCATCCCGTCACCGTCTCGCCGGGGCTGGGCGGGAAGCCCGGAATCGTGTCGAGTGCCTCCTGGTGCTTGGCCGTTCCGCGGCGCGGGATACAGCGCAGCAAGCCAACCGTGTAGGGGTTGCGCGGATCCTCGAACAGCTCGCGCGCCGGTCCCGTCTCCATCAGCTCGCCCGCGTACAGCACGCCGACGCGGTCGCACATCTTCGCGATCACCGCGAGGTTGTGGCTGATGAAGAGCAGCGAGGTGCTGAACTCGGTGCGCAGCGCGACGACGAGGTCGAGCACCTCGGCTTCGACGGTCGCGTCGAGGGCAGTCGTGGGCTCGTCGAGGATCAAGAGCGTCGGCTCGGCGGCGAGCGCCATCGCGATCACGACGCGCTGGAGCATGCCGCCCGACAGCTGATGCGGGTAGCGGCCCATGACCGAAGCCGGGTCCGCGATCCGCACCTTCTCGAGCATCTCCAGCGAGCGCTCGATCGCCTGCGCCCGCGCCACGCCGGCGAGCTCGAACACCTCGGCCACCTGACGCCCGACCTTGATCGTCGGGTTGAGCGCGCGGCCGGGTTCCTGGTAGACCATCGAGACCGTATTCGCGCGCAGCTTGCGCAACTCGTCGCCGCGCATGGCCAGCACGTCGCGACCGTCGATCGCGACTGCGCCCTTGCTGACGCGGCCGTTGCGAGCCAAGTAGCGCACGACCGCGAGCGCGATCGTCGACTTGCCCGACCCCGACTCTCCGACCAGCCCGTAGGACTCCCCACGCCCGATCCGGAACGAGACGTCGCGCACGGTGGTCAGGTTGCGGCCGCGCACCCGGTAGGTGATGTCAATGCCGTCGACGGTGAGGGCGTCGGGCGCCACCGTGTCGGTGGCGCCGCCGCCGGGGACCTCGGACACCGTGCTCACCGCTCGAGCACTCCCTCCACCGCGTCGGCGATCAGGTTGACCGCGACGACCAGCGAGATGATCGCCAGCGCGTCGAACAGCACCTCCCACCAGAAGCCGGCATCGACCTGACCGAAGTTGGTCGCGATCTCAAGCCCCCAGTCCGACGACGGCGGCTGAATGCCGAGGCCGAGGAACGACAGCGTGGCCACCGCGAACACCGCGTAACCGAGCCGGACCGTGAACTCGACCGTGATCGGCGCGAACACGTTGGGCAGGATCTCGACGAACATGATGTAGAGCGACCCTTCGCCGCGCAGCCGGGCGGCCGAGACGTAGTCGAGCTCGCGCTCGAGCAGCACCGCGGCGCGCACCGTGCGCGCGATCAGCGGCGTGAACAGGAGCCCGATCACGATGATCAGCTCGAGGTTGGAGCGCCCGAGCGCGTAGCTGGCGATGATCGCCGTGACCACCACGGGCAAAGCCAGGAACGCCTCGACGAACCGCCCGAGGACATCGTCCACGACGCCCCGGAAGTACCCCATCACCAACCCCACGGCGGTGCCCAGGACCGTGCCGAGCAGCGTGGCCAGGGGCGCGACGATCAGGATGTCGCGCGAACCGGTGAGGACCCGGGAGAACACGTCGCGCCCGAGCTGATCGGTGCCGAACAGATGCGCGCTCGACGGCGGCTTGTTGATCGCGAAGAGGTTCTGCGCGTTCGGGTCCTGCGGCGCGATCGAGCTGCCGAAGATCGCGCATACGATCCACCACAGCACGATGAGCCCGCCGACGATGAACAGCGGCGAGCGCACCAGCTCGCGCAGCAGCTCTCTGCGGGCCTCGCTGCGCCCGGCCGACAGCGCGGCGGCCGATTCGACCGGGACCGCGCCGATGCTCATGCGTCAGCGGCCCTCAGCCGGATGCGCGGGTTGAGCAACGAGAACAGCACGTCGGCCGCAATCGTCACCAGCATGTACACCGCTCCGATCGTCAGCACGCACGCCTCGAGCATCGGGAAGTCCTTCTGGGTCGCGGCCTGGTACGTGAGCTGCCCGATCCCCTGGTAGCGGAAGATCGTCTCGACCACGACCAGTCCACCGATCAGGTACCCGGTCTGCGTCGCCACCACGGTGATCGTCGGGAGCAGCGAGTTGCGCAGGACGTGGCGACGGATCATCACCCCGCGGGGAAGCCCCTTGAGCGTGGCCGTGCGGGCGTAGTCAGAGTCGAGCGCCTCGACCGTCCCGGCGCGCGCCATGCGCGCGATGTACCCGAACAGGATGATGACCAGCGGGATCGCCGGCATGATCAGGTACTTGATCTGGGTGAGGGCCGACGAGCCCGGCGGCGCGGTGGCCGTCACCGGCAGCCACTTGAGCGCCACTCCGACGACCACGAGCAGGATGATCCCGGAGACGAACTCGGGGATCACCGTGCTCGAGCCGCCGCCGACGCTGATGATCTTGTCGACCGGCCGCCCGACGTTCAGCGCCGCAACCACCCCGGCCAGGATCCCGAGCGGCACGACGATGACGAACGCCAGCACCGCGAGCTTCAGCGAGCGCCCGAGCGCGCTGATCAGGATCGGCCCGATCGGGGCCTGGTATGAGTAGGAGGTGCCGGGGAAATGGGTGATCCAGTTCCAGTACTGGGTGAGCACCGGCTTGTCGACACCCAGCTGGTGATCGAGCACGGTCACCGCGCTCGGCGCCGACAGCGGCCCGAGGATCGCCCGGCCCGGATCGCCGGGCAGGACCTGACCGAGCAGGAACACGATCACGCTCAGCAGCCACAGCGTGATCAGGGCGAGCCCGATCCGCTTGAGGATGAACGTGGGCATGAAAGCCGACGCTCAAGCCGACTTGTACGCGGAGTTCAGGTAGAGCTGTGCGGTCGACGTCGGGTTCAACCCGCCTACGGTCGGCGTTGACGCGGTCAGGCCGTCGATCCAGTACGGGATGATGAGCGGCGTCTCGTCCAGGAGCAGCCGCTGGATCTTGCCGGCGATCGCCCGCTGGGCCGAGAGGTCGAGCGCCGCCACGTACTGCTTGACCAGCGCGTCGTACGTCGGGTTGCGGAACCGTGCGGCGTTCCACTGACCGTCCGAGGTCAGCGTCGCCTCGAGATAGAGGTTTGGCACCCCCCGGTCGCCGTAGTCGACCAGGCTCATCGTGCCGTCCAGCCAGTCCGAGCTCCCGTATTTGCTGCTGCCGTAGTAGAGCGACTGGGATTCGACGTTCAGTGTGATGTCGATCCCGGCCGCCTTCGCGTCCTCCGCGATCACCGTGGCGAGCTGGGGAATCTCCTCGTACTGCTCGGTGTCGAGCTTGACGCTGAACCCGTTGGGGTGGCCGGCCGCGGCCAGCAGCTGCTTGGCCTGGCTGATGTTCTGCACGCGCTGGGGAACGCTCGTGTCGGTGGACGGGAAGCGCGGCCCGAACGGGGAGTCGTTCGCCACGCTGCCGTGGCCGTCGAGTAGCCCGGCGACCATGGCGGGCCGGTTCAACGTCAGGGCCACGGCCTGCCGCACACGCGGGTCGGTGAACGGCGCGAT
>DASPPG010000084.1:0-41145 GCA_035625625.1 Solirubrobacteraceae bacterium | reverse complement strand
GCGCCGCGCCACCTCCGCCCAGTCGAAACGCAGCACGTGCTCGCGGGCCTCCGCGACGAGTTGCGCGCGCGCGGCGTCGTCGGTGAGGATCCGCTCGAGGACGGCGCCGAGTGCGCTCGCGTCGCGCGAGGGGAAGCGCAGGCCAACGGTGCCCTCGACGGGTACGACCTCGCGCAGACCGCCTGTATCGGCGACCACGCACAGGCACCCGGACGCCATCGCCTCGAGCGCCACCAGACCGAACGGCTCGTACAGCGACGGCACGATGCACAGGTCGGACACGCGATAGAGCGAATGGAGCATGTCGTCTCCCACCCAGCCCAGGAACGCGCCGTGCCCGGCCAGCCCGAGCCGGCGGGCCTGGCGCTTGAGCTCGGCCTCCGCGGTGCCGGTGCCGGCGACGACGAAGCGCAGCCCGCCGATGCGCCGCACTACCGGCGCCAGCGCGTCGAGCGCCAGGTGAAAGCCCTTCTCGTAGACGAGGCGGCCGACCAGTAGTACGAGCAGCTCGCCGGGCGCGGCGTACCTGGCGCGCAGCGCCGGCAGATCGGCCGAGACCGGCTCGAGGTCGCGCGGGTCGATGCCGTTGGGGATGGCGGTGATCTTGGCCGGCCGCACACCGAACACGTTGGCGACGTGGACGCGCATGTAGCGCGAGCAGGTGATCACGTGGTCGGCGCTTCGCACCATGGCCCGTTCCGCGGCGTGGATGTGGGACTGCGGATGGTTCTGGACCCAGCCCTCGTGGCGGCCGAACTCGGTCGCGTGGACGGTCACCAGCCACGGACGCTCGATCTCCCGCGCCGCCCGCCCGGCCGCGCCCGCCACCAGCCAGTCGTGCGAGTGCACGAGATCGAACTCGAGCCGGTCGCACAGCTCGGCGGCCAGCGCGTGCATGTGCCCGTTCATTGCGTCGACCCAGCGCACGAAGGCAGTCAGGTCCCTCGGGAACTGACGCTCGGGCACCCGGTGCACGGTCACTCCGTGCTGGTCGGCCTCGGCGGGCAGGCGGCCGCCACCGCGCGTGAGCACGTGCACCTCGACGCCGTCGCGGACGAGCTGCTCAGAGAGCTTGCGCACGTGGCGCCCGAGGCCGCCCTCGATCACGGGCGGGTATTCCCAGGAGACGAGCAGGACGCGCATGGCCGGGGGCTGACCCTATCGGGTGAAGGCGCTTCGCGACGTGCCCGGGTGGGGCACGACCGGCGACATCCTGTTCCTGTCCGCCGGCGACTATCACCACCATCTGGGCTTGAACACGTGGAAGTCGAAGGGCGGCGCGCCGACGCCGGACGGGGTCACCGGCCTGCACCACGTGGCGATCGCCTACCCGACGCGGCGCGCCCTGGCCGACGCGTACCGGCGGCTGAAGGACGTCGACTGGCCGATCCGCCAGCACACCGACTACGGCACCCATGAGGCGATCGACGTCGTCGATCCCGACGGCAACACGGTCGAGCTGATGTGGGACCGCCCGCCCGAGCAGTGGCCGCGCGACGAGGAGGGGCATATGGCCGCGCAGTTCGGACCCGACCTCGACCTCGAAGACCTGCTCCGCGAGCTCGACTAGAGGCGTTCGAACACGGCGATCCCGTGGTCGCCGACCAGCCGCGCCACCGGCTCGCGGGAGTCGAACGAACACTCGTCGCCGCGCAGCACGTCGCGCCACCGCCCACCGGGCAGGTCGGTGATCGTGCCTTCAAACGGTGCGTCCCGCAGCGCGACGACCACCACGAGCTCGCCACTGCGCAGGAACACGCAGGCGCCCTGGCCGGCATCGACCGGCTCATAGCCGCCGACGAACGGCGCCGGCCGGCGCGCGCGCAGTCCCAGCAGCCGCAGGATCACGAACATTTTGTGCGTTTGCGCCACCGGTGGTGAGCCGCCCATCAGGCGGCGGAGCATGGCCTGGTGCCAGTCGAAGTCGACCGGGCGGCGGTTGTCGGGATCGACGAGCGCGCGGAACGGCAGCTCGTCGCCCCGGTAGATGTCGGGGAGGCCGGGTGCGGTCAACTTGAGCACGAGCTGCCCGAGGGCGGCACGGTCGCCGAGCTCGGCCACCCGGACCGCGAACGGCTCGAAGTCCGCGAGGAAGGTCTGATCGGTGTAGAGGGCGCGGCAGAAGCGCTTGACCGCCTCCTCCCAGTCGTAGTTCTGCTCGACCCAGTTGGTGTTGCGCTTGGCCTCGCGCAGCGACTTCTCCATGTACTCCTCGATCCGGTCGGGCGAGATCACCCATGCCCCCACCAGCGTCTGGAACAGGAAGTAGCGCTCGACGTCGTCCGGCGCCCCGTCCGGACTGCGATGGGCGTCAGTCATCGCGAACCACCGCTCCACGCGCTCGGCCCACTCGTCGGGAATCGAAGCGAGCGCGGCGATCCGCGCGCGGACGTCGCCCGAGCGCTTGGCGTCGTGCGTCATCGTGGTCAGCATGTTCAGCGGGAAGCGCTCGGCGCGCTCGAGGCAGCCGGCGTGGAAGCGCTGGACGGTGATCCCGAACCGGGACGGCGCGCCGCCGACGTCGTTGAGGGCGATCAGCCGGCAGTAGCGGTAGAACGCCGTGTCCTCGACGCCCTTGGCCATGATCGCCGGCGTCGTCTGCTGGAAGCGGGTCACGAACCCGGCCGGCGCCTCGCGCTCGAGCAGCAGCATTGCGGCGATCTCGGCGCCCATCCCGGATGTCTCGATCCAGCGCCGGTCCTCGGGATCGACGGTGCCCGCGACCGGATCAACGTAGGTCCGGTAGAGCGGGAGCAACGCGAGCGCATTCTCCAGGTCCGCGCGATCCGGCCGCTCCTCGGGCGGTAGGTCGCGCAGCAGGCGGTCGACGTCCTGGGCGAACGGCCCGCGCACTTGCTCGAGCCTCGCGTCGTACGCGTAGGCCGGGAACGTGCGCGGGTCTCCTGAGACGCGTTCCCACAGCGCGGTTAGTGGTGCCTCGCCGGCGGGATCGACGAACAGCGCGCAGGCGTCGTTCAGGAACTCGTAGCCGACCGTCCCGCACACGGGCCAGTCGCGCAGGCGCTCGCCGGCGTCGAGGATCTTCTCGACCCACACGCGGTCGACGCCACGCGCGCGCAGCTGGGCGAGATAGCCGGCGGGATCGGCCAGCCCGTCGGGGTGGTCGATCCGCAGGCCGTCGATCACGCCGTCGCGCACCAGCTTGAACACCAACGCGTGCGTTTCCTCGAACACCTCCGGATCCTCCTGGCGCACACCGGCCAGGTCGCTGACGTCGAAGAACCGCCGGTAGATGCCGGTCGAGGGCTCGATGTCGAAGAACTTCTCCCGCAGCGACGGGTCCGCCCAGTAGCGATTGGCGTCGTCGACCGCCATGTGGTTCGGCACGAAGTCGAGGATCAGCCCGAGGCCGGCGTCGTGCGCGGCTCCCGACAGCGCGCGCAGCTCCGACTCCCCGCCGAGGTCCTCCGACACGTGCCGCGGATCGATCACGTCATAGCCGTGCCTCGAGCCGGGCCGGGCCTGCAGCGACGGCGACAGGTACAGGTGCGAGATCCCGAGGTCGCGCAGATACGGCACGAGCGCGCGCGCCGAAGCGAACCCGAAGTCGGGCGTCAGCTGCAGCCTGTAGGTCGCCCGCAGCTCGGCCCCGGGACCGAAGGCGCCGCCGTCAGGCGCCGCCTTAGGTCCGACATTCTCCGCGTTCACACGACCCGCTTCAGGATCACCATCGACCGCGCCACCACCTGAAGCTCGGTCCGCGCCCCGTACCGGACGCTGCCCGGCTCAGCCCCCGGGTCGGCGGTGGACAGCTCGAGGGCCCACTGCGCCCCGAACCGCCGGCGCGGGAGCGTGAACACGCGATCCTCGAGCTCGGCGTTGAACAGCAACACGAACGAGTCGTCCTCGATGTCCTCGCCCCGGGGGCCGGGGGTGGTGATCTCGCGCCCGTTGAGGAACATCCCCAGCACGTGCTCGTCGCCCTGCCAGTCGCGGCGGGTCATCTTCAGTCCGTCAGCGCGGAACCACCACACGTCCGGCAGGCCCGAGCCCTTGACCTGCATGCCGCGCAGGAAGGTCGAGCGGCGAAACACCTTGTGCTCGCGGCGCAGGCGGATGAGCCGGCGGGTGAAGGCGCGCAACTCGGTCTTCTCCGGCGTCTCGGTCCAGTCGTACCACGAGATCTCGTTGTCCTGGCACCAGGCGTTGTTGTTGCCGTGCTGGGTGCGGCTCATCTCGTCGCCGCCGAGCAGCATCGGCGTGCCCTGGGAGAGGAGCAGCGTGGTCAGGAAATTGCGGTGCTGCCGGACGCGGAGCTCGAGGATCTCTGGGTCGTCGGTGTCGCCCTCGGCGCCGTGGTTCCAGGAGCGGTTGTCGTCGGTGCCGTCCTGGTTGTCCTCGAGGTTGGCCTCGTTGTGCTTGTGGTCGTAGGAGACGAGGTCGCGCATGGTGAAGCCGTCGTGGGCGGTGATGAAGTTGATCGAGGCGAACGGGTCGCGGCCGTCGGCCTCGTACAGGTCGGCCGAGCCGGACAGGCGCGAGGCGAACTCGCCGCAGTTGGCGAAGCCGCGCCACCAGTCGCGCATCGTGTCGCGATAGACCCCGTTCCATTCCGACCACAGCACCGGGAAGTTGCCGACCTGGTAGCCGCCGGGGCCGACGTCCCACGGCTCGGCGATCAGCTTCACCTGCGAGAGCACCGGGTCCTGATGGATCACGTCGAAGAACGCCGACAGGCGGTCGACGTCGAAGAACTCGCGCGCCAGCGCCGAGGCCAGGTCGAAGCGGAAGCCGTCGACGTGGCACTCGATCACCCAGTAGCGCAGCGAGTCCATGATCAGCCGCAGGACGTTGGGGTGGACCGGGTTGAGCGAGTTGCCCGTGCCGGTGAAGTCCATGTAGTGGCGGGGGTCGTCGGGGACCAGCCGGTAGTAGGCGGCGTTGTCGACCCCCTTGAACGAGAGCATCGGCCCCAGGTGGTTGCCCTCGGCGGTGTGGTTGTAGACGACGTCGAGGATCACCTCGATGCCGCCGCGGTGAAGCGCCTTGACCATGCCCTTGAACTCGCGCACCTGCTCGCCCCGGCAGCCGGTGGCGGAGTATCCGCAGTGGGGTGCCAGATAGCCGATCGTGCTGTAGCCCCAGTAGTTGCTGAGGCCGTTCGCGCTCAGGAACGCCTCGTCGGAGATGTGGTGCACCGGGAGCAGTTCGACCGCGGTCACGCCGAGATGGTGCAGATACTCGATGGCCGGCTCGGACGCGAGTCCCGCGTAGGTGCCACGGAGGTCTTCGCGCACCTCGGGGTGGAGCATCGTGAACCCCTTGACGTGCGTCTCATAGATGACCGTGTCGGCGAAGGGGACCCGCGGCGATCGGTCGCCCTCCCAGATGAAGGCGTCGTCGATCACCACGGACTTGGGCATCGCCGGCTCGTCGTCCTCGTCGTCGGGCTCGAGATCGGCGTCCTCCTCCCCGGTCGGGACGTAGGGCAGGACGTTGGTGTCGTGGGCCCAGTCGACGACGCCGTCGATCGACTTGGCGTAGGGATCGATCAGCAGCTTGGCTGGGTTGAACCGGTGGCCGTCCTCGGGGGCATAGTCGCCATCCACACGAAAGCCGTAGCGCTGACCGGGTCCGACCTCGGGCAGGTAGCAGTGCCAGTTGTGGGCGGTGCGCTGGGTCATTGGGATCCGCGTCTCGTTGTCCTCCTCGTCGAACAGGCAGAGCTCGGCCCCGGTGGCGTGCTCGGAGAACAGTGAGAAGTTGGTCCCGCCGCCATCCCAGGTCGCGCCCAGCGGGAACGGGCGCCCGGGCCAGACGTAGCTCACGCGACCAGCGCTCCTGACATCGGCTCGAGTTCCACCGAACCGTCGAGGACCGCCGGGTCGCCGTGAGTGGCCAGCTCCACCGATGCGCCGGCGCACGCGATGCGCCGGCGCTCCGGCGCGAAGTTGCAGATCACCTCGAACCGTCCGCGTCGGACCCGCAGCCACTTCGTGTCCTCGTCGAACTCGATCGTGTCGGCGTCGCCCGGCGGCAGGCGCCGGCGCGCCTCGAGCAGCCGCCCGTACAGCGCGGCCAGTTCAGGATCGCGCTCGCGCGTCAACTTGGAGCGCTCGAACGTGGCGGGGTTCTGCGGATCGGGGACCTCCTGCTGCGCGAAAGACGCGAACGCCGCGAACTCCTCGCGCCGGCCCTCCCGGGTGGCGTCGGCGATCTGCTTGTCGATGTGGTCGGTGAAGAACTGAAACGGGGCGTTCTCGCCGTACTCCTCGCCCATGAACAGGAGCGGCGCGAAGGGCGCCATCAGCGTGCAGAACGCGGCCAGCGGGCGCGCGGGCGGCGGCAGGCGGTCGCCGAAGGCCCGATTTCCCACCTGGTCGTGGTTCTGGGAGAAGACCACGAATCGCTCGGGCGGGACGTCGTCGGCGGGTGCGCCGAAGCGTCGGCGTCGAAAGGTCGAGTACCCCCCGTCGTGCACGTGCGGACGGTGCCAGGCCTTGGCCAGCTGGGCCACCTCGCCGAACTCCTCGTAGTAGCCCTCACGCTCGTCGGTGACGAGCGCGCGCAGTGAGTGGTGGAAGTCGTCGGCCCAGGCTCCGTCGCAGCCCCAGCCGCCACGATCGCGGTCGCGCATCACGACGGGATCATTGAGCCCGCTTTCGGCGATCACCAGGGCATCCTCCCGCGTCGCGTGGACGCGACGCGCCACGGCGGCCACGAGATGCTCGGCGCTCGAGTCGACGATGGCGTGGATCGCGTCCAGGCGCAGGCCGTCGATTCCGAAGTCGGTGACCCAGCCGGTCGCGCTCTGCAGGACCCACTCACGGACGGGGTCGCAGTCGGCGTCGTCGTAGTTCATCGCCCTTCCCCACGGCGTCTCGTACTTGTGGGTGAAGTACGGCCCGAACGCTTCGAGCGCCTGCGTCCCGGACGCGCCGATGTGGTTGTAGACGACGTCGAGGATGACGGCCAGGCCGGCGTCGTGCGCGGCCGCTACGAGCCGCGCCAGCTCCGCCGGCCCGCCGTAGGAGGACTGTGGCGCCGAGATGTAGATGGTGTCGTAGCCCCAGCCCCACCGTCCGGGGAACTCCCCGACCGGCATGATCTCGATCGCGTTGATGCCGAGCTTCGCCAACCCGGGCAGATGCTCGACGGCGGCGGCGAATGTCCCTTGCGGCGTGAAAGTCCCAATATGTAATTCGTAGATCACCAGATCGCGCATCACCGGCGCGGGTGCGCGTCGCTCCGGTGCGTCCACCGACACGATCCGCGACGGCCCGCGGATCCCGGCGGGCTGCGAGCGCGAGGCGGGATCGGGGAGCGGCCGCCCGTCGAGCACATAGACGTAGTCGTCTCCAGGATCGGCGGGTGCGATTACCTCGTAGACCCCGTAGCCCGCGTGATCGAGGTCCACATCGCGGTCGCCGATACGCAAGACGATCGACTGCGCGTGGGGCGCCCACACCCGGAACTCGACCCTGCCATCGTCGCGTGGCCGCGCTCCGAGCGGACGCTCCCACGGATATTGCGGGTGGGTCGGCGGCGCCTTCGGCGGCGCCTCGTCCCAGTTCACTGCGATTCCGGAACGAACCACACCGCGGCGAGCGGGGGCAGCGTCACCAGCGCCGACACCGGCTGGTTGTGCCACGGGATCGGGTCGGGCTCCATCCCGCCCATGTTGCCCGTATCGCTGCCGCCGTAGTAGGTGGAGTCGGTGTTGAGCGCCTGCTTCCAGCGGGTCGCGCGGGGCAGCCCGAGGCGGTAGCCGATGCGCGGCACCGGCGAGAGATTCGCCGCGAACACGACCATCCGCTCGCCGTTCTTCGAGGCGCGAGCGAAGGCCAGCACGTTCGAGTCGGCGTCGTTGGGCTCAAGCCACCAGAACCCGGAGGGATCGGAGTCGACCTCCCACAGGGCGGGCTCGTCCTTGTAGATCCGGTTCAGGTCGCGGACGAGCGATTGGATGCCCGCGTGGTCGGGCTGCTCGAGCAGGTGCCAGTCGAGCGAGCGCTCGTAGTCCCACTCCGCCTCCTGGGCGAATTCGCCGCCCATAAACATGAGCTTCTTGCCGGGGTGCGCCCACATGTAGGCGTACAGCGCGCGGAGGTTGGCGAGCTTCTGCCACTTGTCGCCGCCGGCCATCTTGCCGTACAGCGAGCCTTTGCCGTGCACCACCTCGTCGTGCGAGAGCGGCAGGATGAAGTTCTCGCTGAAGGCGTACATCAGGCTGAAGGTCAGCTCGTGATGGTGATAGCGCCGGTAGATCGGATCCTGCTGGAAGTAGCGGAGCGTGTCGTGCATCCAGCCCATGTTCCACTTGAAGCCGAAGCCCAGGCCGCCCAGGTAGGTCGGGCGCGACACCCCCGGCCAGGAGGTCGACTCCTCGGCGGCGGAGACGATCCCGGGCTCGCGGCCGTAGATCACCTCGTTGAACTCCTTGAGGAAGGAGATCGCGTCGAGGTCCTCGCGGCCGCCGAACTGGTTCGGAATCCACGCGCCGTCCTGGCGCGAGTAGTCGAGGTAGAGCATCGAGGCCACGGCGTCGACCCGGATGCCGTCGGCGTGATACTCGCGCAGCCAGAAGAGCGAGTTGGCGATCAGGAAGTTACGGACCTCGTGGCGCCCGTAGTTGAACACCAGCGTGCCCCAGTCGGGATGCTCGCCGCGACGCGGATCTGCGTGCTCGTACAGCGCCGTGCCATCGAATCGGGCCAACCCGAACTCGTCGCGCGGGAAGTGGCCGGGCACCCAGTCCAGCAGCACGCCGATGCCGTGCTCGTGCATGCGGTCGACGAACTCGCGGAATTCGTCGGGCGAGCCGTAGAACGGTGTGGGCGCGTAGTAGCCGGTGACCTGGTAGCCCCACGAGCCCTTGAACGGGTGCGCCATCACCGGCAGCAACTCGATGTGGGTGAAGCCCATGTCCTTGACGTACGCGGACAGCTCGTCGGCAAGCTCGGCGTACGTCAGCGAGCGGTTGCCCTCGAACGTGTTGAGCCGCCAGGACCCGAGGTGGACCTCGTAGATCGAGACTGGGCGCACCAGCGCCGGCGGCTGGCGGGGGCGGATGGCCAGCCAGTCGGCATCGGCCGCGCTCCAGGTGTGCTCGGGCGTGAACACGATCGATGCCGTCTTCGGCGGAACCTCGGTCTGCAGCGCGTACGGGTCGGCCTTGAGCAGGATCTGGCGATCCTGGGTGAAGATCTCGTACTTGTAGTGGGCGCCCGGTCCGACGGCGGGAACGAACAGCTCCCACACGCCGGTCGAGCCGAGCGAGCGCATCGCGTGCAGCCGGCCGTCCCACGAGTTGAAGTCGCCCACGATGCTGACCGCCCGCGCCGCCGGCGCCCACACCGCGAACGCGGTGCCTTGGACGCCTTGGTGTTCGCGGACGTGGGACCCGAGGCGATCGTAGAGCTCTTCGTGGCGGCCCTCGCCGATCAGGTATTGATCGAGCTCGCCGATCGTGGGCAGGAACGAGTACGGATCGTCGATCGTGAACTTGCCAGCGTCCCCGTAGTCGACCTCGAGCTGGTAGCGCAGGGGCAGCTCAGCCCCGTCGATCACGGCTGCGAACACCCCGCCGGGATGGATCTGCCTCATCTCGATCGGCTCGCGGCCCTCGACGAGCGCGGTTATGGCGCACGCGGCGGGACGGAAGGCGCGGATTACGACGCCGCCGTCCTGCGGATGGGCTCCTAGCACTGCGTGCGGGTTCGAGTGATCGCGCCGGACGATCGACTCGAGCTCGGAGGTGGCGACGCTCATTTAGCTTTCTGGCCTTCCCGCGTTCACGCGCTTTCAAGCAGACGAGCGATGCCCGCCACCGGGATCGGAATCCAGTCGGGACGGTGGCTGAGTTCGTAGCGGAGCTCGTAGATGGCCTTGTCGAGCTCGTAGATCGAGAGGAGGTTGGCGATCGCGGCCTCGCCGGCGGGCAGCAGCGTGGGATCCACGGACGCGAAGTAGCAGCTGAGGAAGGTCTCTCGCGCCCGCTGTTCGAAATCCTCTGGGGCCTTCTGTCCGCGGAGGATCTCGACGGCTGAGGTGACGTACGCGAACGAGCGCAGCATGCCCGCCACGTCGCGCAGCGGCGAGCGCTTCTGCCGGCGCTCGGGCAGCGGGCGGGCCGGCTCGCCCTCGAAGTCGATGATCACCCACCCGCGCGGGGTGTACAGCGTCTGCCCGAGGTGGTAATCGCCGTGGGTGCGGATTACCCGTCCGGCAACGCCGATCTGGGCCCGGGCGGCGAGGCGCTCGCGGACGTCCTGGCCGCGGCCGAGGATGGGAGCCAGCCGCTCATCGTCGTCGGGCAGGCGCACGAAGATCCGCTCGATGTCCTCGTCGACGGTTGCGGTGAGTAGGGACAGCGCCTCCTGACTCGGCTCCTCGGGCGCGAAGGCCGGATCGGTGGCATCGGAGGCCAGCGTGTCGTGGAGCTGCGCGGTGACCGTGCCCAAGCTACCGAGGCGCTCGAGAAACGCCTCGGGGGCGCTGACGATCTCGTCCAGCGCGAGCTCCCATCCATCGACCGCGTCGAGGAGAAACGCCTGGGCCACGCCCAGGGTGGCGGCGAACGCCTGGCCCTCGTAGTCGTACCAGCCGTGGAGCGCCGCGATGTTGGGGAAGCTGCGGTACGTGAGGAAGCGCAGGACCTCGAGCTCGGGGTTCACGCCGGGCTCGAGCTTGCGGAACACCTTGAGCACGGTGCTGTCGTCGAACACCACCGACGAGTTCGACTGCTCGACGCCCATCACCCGGACGTTGGACGTCTCGGCCAGGCTCGGGGATCCGACGTAGGGATGGAAGGTGAAACGGCCCTCGTCGGTCTCGATCTCGTCGGCGGCCGCGATCCGGCGCAGGAACTCGTGGGCCTGCTCAGGCTCGGCCAGCGCGTCGTACACCGCCCAGTCGTCGGTATGGGCGATCTCGTGACCACCCGGAACCTCGCCGGGCAACGCGATCGCCAGCGGGAGCTGATACAGCTCGTGCGTCCCGGTGGCGAAGCGGGTCTGGACGAGCGCCAGCAAGAGCAGCGGGTCCTCGCGCAGGGTGACGCTCTCGACGATGTCGATGCCGGCGATCGAGCGCGACTTGGAGGCGTACCAGCGCTGCTGGGCAACCCAGTCGCGGAGCTCCTCCTCGTCGAGGCAGCGCCGGATGTCGTCCGCGCCGATTCCCTGTAGCCGCTCACTCATCCTCTTCTTCCTCCTCCTCAACGAGCTGGAACCAGAAGAAGCCGCGCGGTCCCAGCGTCAGAAGGTAGGGGAGCTCGCCGATGCGCGGGAAGCGCGAGTTGCCAAACAACTCCACCGGATAGCGCCCCTCGAAGGCGCTCAGGTCGAGCTCCACGGCCTGGGCCGAGCGGGCGACGTTGTGCACGCACAGGACCTGATCGTCCTCGAACGAGCGCAGGTGGGCGAAGATGCGCGGGTTTGACGTCTCGATCGGCTCGTAGGACCCGAAGCCGAACACCGGGTGCTCCTTGCGCAGCGAGATGAACCGGTGCAGCCATCGGAGCAGCGAGGTCGCGGTTCTTAGCTGGGCCTCGACGTTGACCGCCTGAAAGCCGTACACCGGGTCCATCAGCGGCGGCGCGTACAGCTGCGCGAAGTCCGCGCGGGAGAAGCCGCCGTTCCGGTCCCCGGTCCACTGCATCGGCGTTCTTACCCCATCGCGGTCGCCCAGGAACACGTTGTCGCCCATCGCGATCTCATCCCCGTAGTAGAGGACTGGCGAGCCGGGGAGCGAGAACAGGATCGCGTGCATCAGCTCGATCTCGTCGCGGCCGTTGTCGAGCAGCGGGGCCAGGCGCCGGCGGATGCCCAGGTTCAGCTTCATCCGCGGGTCCTTGGCGTACTCGGCGTACATGTAGTCGCGCTCCTCGTCGGTGACCATCTCGAGCGTGAGTTCGTCGTGGTTGCGCAGGAAGAGGCCCCACTGGCAGCTCTCGGGAATGGTCGGGGTCTGCTCGAGGATCTCGTAGATGGGGATCGCCTCCTCGCGACGGATGGCCATGAACATGCGCGGCATCACCGGGAAGTGGAACGCCATTTGGCACTCGTCGCCGTTGCCAAAGTACTCGACCACGTCGGCCGGCCACTGGTTGGCCTCGGCCAGCAGGACCCGGTCGGGGTAGTTCTCGTCGACCTCCTTGCGAACCCGTTTGAGGTAGGCGTGGGTCTCGGGGAGGTTCTCGCAGATCGTGCCCTCGCGCTCGTACAGGTACGGCACGGCGTCGAGCCGGAAGCCGTCGAGGCCGAGGTCGAGCCAGAAGCGAAGGACCTCGAGCATGGCCTCCTGGACCTCGGGGTTGGCGTAGTTGAGGTCGGGCTGGTGGGAGAAGAAGCGGTGCCAGTAGTACTGGCCGGCGACGGGATCCCAGGTCCAGTTGGACGCCTCGGTGTCGATGAAGATGATCCGTGCGTCCTGGTAGCGCTCGTTGCTATCCGACCAGACGTACCAGTCGCGCTTGGGGGAGTCTGGGCTCGAGCGCGACTCCTGGAACCAGGGGTGGTCGCTCGAGGTGTGGTTCATGACCAGGTCGGCGATCACGCGGATGCGGCGCGCGTGCGCGGCGTCGATCAGCTCGTGCACGTCGTCGACGTTGCCGTAGTCGGGATGGACCGAGGTGAAGTCCGCGATGTCGTAGCCGCCGTCTCTCAAGGGGCTCCTGTAGAACGGGAGCAGCCAGATGCAGTCGATCCCGAGCCACTGGAGGTAATCGAGCTTCTCGGTCAGGCCGCGGAAGTCGCCCGAGCCGTCGCCGTTGGCGTCGTAGAAGCCGCGGATGTGGATCTCGTAGAACACGGCGCGCTTGAACCACAGCGGCTCGTGCTCGAACCACTGCCGGGTCTGCGCCTGCGCGGCGGTGACGTCCCCCGGGGGCTCAGCCGCCGCCGCGGTCCGCGTCTCGGCCGCGATCAAATGGGTGAGGGTCGGCGGGCCGACGCCCATCTACAACTCGACCCGGATCACGTGGGCCTGTCGGACGCCCGGCTCGAACCCGACGTAGTTCGCGCCGATCCGCCACAGGTAGCGCTCGTCGGTCAGCAGGTCGTGGGCGGTGAAGCTGGGCGGCAAGCCGAGGTCGGCGGGCACGATCGCGAGGCCCTCCTGAGTCTGATGGGGGTCGGTGCTGACGACGGTGATGATCGTGTTGCCAGGGGCGTGCTTGGCGTACGCGATCAGCGCGTCGTTGGCCGTGTCGAGGAAGGTTATGTTCTCGAGGTCGTGAAGTGCAGCGTTCTCGCGCCGGATCTGGTTGAGGCGCTTGATGTACGGCAGCAGCGGGCCGTCGAGGGAGCGCTGCTTGATCTCGTACTTCTCGGAGTGCAGGTACTCCTCGGAGCCGACCTTGACCGGCACGTTCTCGAAGTGCTCGTAGCCCGAGTAGATCCCGTAGGACGGGCTGAGCGTGGCGGCGAGCGTGACGCGCGCCTCGAAGGCGGGACGGCCTCCTAGCTGGAGGTACTCGTGCAGGATGTCCGGGGTGTTGGCGAAGAAGTTCGGGCGGAAGTACTCGCGCTCGTCGGTGAGCGCGAGCTCGGAGACGTACTCAGTCAGCTCGTAGCGCGAGTTCTTCCAGGTGAAGTACGTGTAGGACTGGCTGAAGCCGATCTTGGCCAGGTGGCGCATCACGGATCTTCTCGTGAACGCCTCGGCGAGGAACACGACGTCGCGGTTGTGCTCGTGGACTTGTTGTATTAGCCAGGCCCAGAAGGCGAACGGCTTGGTGTGCGGGTTGTCAACGCGGAACACGGTGACGCCGGCGTCGACCCACTGGAGGATGACTTCGAGGAGCGCATCCCACAGGCCCTTCCAATCGGGGGACTCCCAGTTGACGTTGTAGATGTCCTGGTAGCGCTTGGGCGGGTTCTCGGCGTACTTGAGGGTGCCGTCGGGGCGGCGGTGGAACCAGTCGGGATGCTCGTGCAGCCATGGGTGGTCGGCGGAGCACTGGATCGCGAAGTCGAGTGCGATGTCGAGGCCTTGCTGCTTGGCGGCCTGCGTGAGTGCTCTTACGTCGTCGATCGTGCCGAGGTCCTGGTGAACGGCCTCGTGACCGCCGGTTTCGTCGCCGATCGCCCAGGGGGATCCGGGATCTGTCGGGCCGGCTATCAGCGAGTTGTCGCGGCCCTTGCGGTTGGTGTGGCCGACCGGGTGGATCGGGGGCAGGTAGATCACGTCGAACCCGAGCTCTTTGAGACCGGGAAGCTGTTCCTCGACGCCTTTCAGCCCGCCCCAGGACCGCGGGAACAGCTCGTACCAGGCCCCGAACTTGGCCCGTTCGCGGTCGACCTCGATCGCGATCGGGTGCTCGAGCGTCACCGCGCCCTCGCGCGCCTGGATCCGCTCGACGGTGCTGAACAGCTCCGGCCCGAGCGCGACGTCGTGCTTGGCCGGCTCCGGGATCTTCGCGTCGTCCAGGGTGTCGATGGCGTGCTTGATCAGAGCCCGGTCGCTCTGGTTCTTGGCAGATTGTTTGGCGCTCTGGAGGTGTTTAACGCCCTCGGAGAGCTCTCCGGCGAGATCGTGCTGGTGGGCGGCGACCTTGCGCTCGAGTTCGTCGCGCCAGGTGCCGAAGACGTCGGTCCACGCCTCGATCGTGTACTCCCAGCGGCCTTGGCGATCGACCTCGAAGCTGCCGGCCCAGCGGACGCCGCCGAGGTGGGCGTCGATGCGCTCAAGTTCGGTCTCCCGGTAGTCGTTCGCACCCGGGGCCTTGTAGCGGACCACGGCGCGAATGAGATCGTGGCCGTCGCGGAAGATGTCGGCCTCGACCGTGACCGTGTCGCCCACGCAGCGCTTGGCCGCGTACCGGCCGTCGTCCACCGCCGGCGCCGGGTACTGGATCACGATCCGCTGCGGGGGCGGCTTAGGTGCGCCGCCGCGGCGGCGCTGGGCAGGTGAGGGTTGGACCTGTGTGCTCACGCTCGGTCCTCGCACCAAAAAATATCCTTCCTTGCGATGGGTAAACCGATTCGCGTGATCATTGGTGGCGAGTAGTACGTGATCGAGCTTCCGCGCTCGAGCGGCGTTCAGCTGCATCTGACGTCGCTCCCCGGAGGTCGATTGGGGCCTGAGGCGTATCGATTCGTGGATTGGCTAGCGGCAGCAGGGCAGACGTGGTGGCAGGTGCTGCCGCTCGGGCCTCCGGACCGGTACCGGTCGCCGTACAAGGCGCGGTCGGCGTTCGCGGCGTGGCCGGGCCTGCTGGCGGACCCGCGCGCGCCGGTGTCCGCTGCGGAGGTCTCGGAGTTTCGTTCGCGAGAGGCTTTTTGGGCCGTCGATTGGGAACGATTCGCCGGCCGTGGGGCTTTGGCCGACCAGGTGCGGTTCTCGCGCGAGTGGAGTGCGTTGCGGTCGTATGCGGGGTCTTGTGGGGTTCGTCTGTTCGGGGACGTGGCGATCTACGTCGCGCCCCGGAGCGCGGATCATCTGGCCCACCCGGAGCTGTTTCGCTCGGGGTTCGTGGCCGGAGCGCCGCCCGATGCGTACTCGGCGACCGGGCAGCTCTGGGGGAACCCTCTGTACGACTGGCCGGCGCTGCGCCGGCGCCACTACCGTTGGTGGGTCGAGCGGCTGCGGCGGACGTCGTCGTTGTTCGATCTGGCGCGGATCGACCACTTCCGGGGGTTCGTGTCTTATTGGGCGGTGCCGGCGGGGGCACGGACCGCCGCCGGGGGGCACTGGGTGCGCGGCCCAGGACGGGCCGTGTTCGACGCGGCTTTTCGGGTGTTGGGCGACGTTGCCCTGGTGGCGGAGGACCTTGGCGTGATCACGCCGGCGGTGGAGCGGCTGCGCGACTCGCTCGGGTTCCCGGGGATGGTCGTGCTCCAGTTCGGCTTCGACCCCGCTGATCCTCGGAGCGTGCACGGGTTTGAGTACCATCGCGTCGACCGCGTGGTGTACACGGGGACGCACGACCACGACACCGCGCGGGGCTGGTACTCGTCGCTCGATCCCGCTGTGCGGGCGGTGGTCGATGAGACGATGACCCGGGTCGGCGTGCGCGAGCCTCGCGCGCCCTGGTGGGGGCTGATCCGGCTGGCGCTGGCCTCCCGCGCGCAGGTGGCGATGATGCAGGCGCAGGACGTGCTCGGTCTGGGGAGCGAGGCGCGGATGAACGCGCCGGGGCGGGTGGGGAGCGCGTGGCGGTGGCAGATGGAGCGGGGGGCGTTGACGCCGGCGCTGGCGCGGCGGTTGCGGGCGGCGACCGAGGAGGCGGGGCGGCTAGTCGGCGGGTCGTGACGCGGGCGGGGTCGGCTGGCGACGCCGGGGTTCCGGCCCACCTGCCACATCGACCGGCGGGGTCGGCTGGTGGCGCCGGCGGGGTCCGCTGGTGGGTCATAACTGCCCACTCGGGCCCTTGCCGCCGGTGAACGCCGATTCAGAGCCAAATATGGGTCATACGCGCGCACTCGGCGGCTGCGGATCGTCGAGTGCGCACGTATGACCCAGCGAGGCGAGCGGGCTCAAGTTGCGCGCGCCGGCGCCGATCCCAGTGGACGATGAGTATCTCCGCCGTGGAGAGCCGCATCAGCCAGATCGTGGCGATGCAGCAACAGCTCTCCGATCCGGCTGCCCTGCTTGCCTCTCAGAATTCGAGTTCGTCGTCGGCCGCGACCGGCGGCGCGAGCACGAGCGCCACCTCGGCGAGCTTCAGCGATGCCCTGTCCTCGGCGCTCGCCTCGGGCACCGAGTCGGCAATCGGCGGCAGCGACCCCACGTCCACGTCCGACATGTACAGCGACCCCACGATGGACTCGACGCTGATGAGCAGCGACCCGTCCTCGGCCCTGTCGGCAATGCTGGCGACCGACGGCGCATCCGGGGTGGCCGGCACCACGACGGGCACCACGAGCGGCACCTCGGCCAATGCGCCACAGCAGGTCCAGGCCATGATCAACGAGGCCGACTCGCTGATCGGGAAGCCTTACATCTACGGTGGCGGCCACAGCGGCTGGGGGGCGCAGGCGGGCTACGACTGCTCGGGCTTCGTCTCGGCCGTGCTCCACGCCGGCGGCTACCTGAGCGAGCCGCAGACCACCCAGACGCTGCCCGACCAGCCCGGGATCGAGTCCGGCCCCGGCCAGTACGTGACCGTCTACGACCGCAACACCGGCCCGACCAACAACGAGCACGTGATCATCGAGATCGACGGGCAGTTCTACGAGTCCGGCGGTGAGGCCGGCGCCTGGGGCGGTGGCGGCGGCGTCGAGAAGATCGCCACGCCATCGCAGGCGTACCTCTCGTCGTTCACGACCGTCCTGCACCCCGAGGGGCTCTAAGAGCCGGTCTCAAAACCCGTCGCACGCGTCTGCCGGCGGCGGATCCGCGCGGGTGCTGCGTCCTCGGAGTCTCACGTAGCGCTGCTACGCATCGACTCCTGCGTCCTCGCCCCGCTTGATCCGGCGCTCGCCAGCCACGCACGCCGGGCTATTGAGACCGGCTCTAAGCGCCAGCCACGCTTGCAGCGCCACCGAGCGACCGGTCACCTTGGCGTGGCGGTAGGCGTAGGTCGAGTCCGCGCGTAGACGCTGCCACCGCGAGGGCGAGTAGGAGATCAGCGACGACGGCGCCACAAGGACCGGCATGCCATCGGCTGCGAGCACGGATAACGCCCGCCCGGCGATGTCGATCTGTCCGAACGCGGTCGGGTGCACGTGGTCGACCATCACGTGGTTTCGGGCCCCCCAGTCGCGCAGATCGACGACCAGAGCGCCCAGCTCCCCCGCCACTCGCGAGATGACCGCATCGAGCTCTCCCACCTTCGCGCCGGCGCGCGGGCGCCCGAGATCGAGCGGCGCGGTCATCGTCAGGACCCGTTCGCATCGCTCCGCCAGAAACCGCAACGCCTGGCGAAAGTCCGTCTTGAAGGCCGCCGCGTTCCAATCCACCGATCGGACGTCATTGACGCCGATGTACAGGCACCCCAGTTGATACCGCGCGCACGCCCTAGACCGCGATACGAACGTCGGGATCTGTGCGGCCACCACGTCGCGTGCGGTCGCTCCGTCCACGGCATAGCCGGTGAACGGCAGGCCGAGGGCGCGCGCCACCCATAGCGCCCACGATTGCAGTGCCACGCCAAATTGCAGCTCGCCGCCGCCGTTGGTGATCGAGTCGCCGAACGCGAGCACCCCGAGGCGGCCGTTCTCCCCCTCAGCATCCGACCCGGTCAAGACGCGCGAGACTACCCACTTGTCCCATAATCCGCGGCCGTGACGGCGAGCTACGGGCGGGTGACGATGAACGACGGCCGCGAAGACATCCGGCGCGCAGCCGAGGACCTCGCCGAGCGGCTACCCGAGGCGCTCGCACCCTTGGCGCGCATCGCGTACAACTACAGATGGTCATGGCTGCCAGGCGGCCCGGACGTGTTCCAGGCGGTCGACGCCGAGCGCTTCGTGCTCACGAACCAGAACCCGGTTCGTCTGCTGCAGGAGGCCTCGGCGGCTGCCCTACGGCGCGCCGCTGCCGACGACGCGTTGCTCGGGCGGATCGCGGCGGTCGAGGGTCAGATCAAGGCCGATCTCGAGCGGCCGCCGTACCCGTCGATCGACCCGGCCCGACCAGTGGTGTTCCTATGCGCCGAATACGGGATCCACGTCTCGTTGCCGGTCTACTCGGGCGGCCTGGGGGCCCTTGCGGGCGACCTGCTCAAGGAGGCCTCGGACTACGCGGTCCCGTTCATCGCGGTCGGGCTGATGTATCGCCGCGGCTATTTCCGCCAGCGGATCGACGCCGGCGGCTGGCAGCACGAGTACTGGATCGAGACCGATCCGCAGCGACTGCCCGCCGCACTGGTGACCGGGCCTGGCGAAAAGCCCCTGACGATCGAGGTGCCGATCCACGACGTCGACGTGACCGCCCAGATCTGGCGGGTCGACGTCGGTCGGGTGCCGCTGTTCCTGCTTGACACCGACATCCCCAGCAACGGACCGGTCGAGCGGTGGATCACCGGTCGGCTGTACGAGTCCGACGAGTACATCCGCCTGGCTCAATACGCGCTGCTCGGGGCGGGCGGGGTGCGCGCGCTGACCGCGCTCGGGATCGAGCCTGGGGTGATCCACCTCAACGAGGGCCATGCCGCGCTCGCGCCCGTGCAGCTTGCCGCCCAGGAGCTCCGCTCGGGCGAGAAGCTCGCCGCCGGCGTCGCCGCCGCGCGCGAGCGGACCGTGTTCACCACCCACACGCCGGTGCCGGCGGGCAACGACACGTACACCGCACAGGAGGTGAAGGACGCGATCGGGCGCCTCACTCGCCAGCTGGGCGTCCCGGTCGACGAGGTGATCGCGCTCGGGCGCACCAACCCCGACGACGAGACCGAACTGTTTGGGGTCACGCAGGCCGCGCTGCGCATGAGTCGAGCTGCCAACGGGGTGAGCCGCAGGCACGGCAAGGTGGCGCGTGGGATGTGGCGCTCGCTGTGGCCCAAGCTCGAGGAGGGCGCCGTTCCGATCGGCCACGTGACCAACGGGGTGCACATCCCCACCTGGATAGGGGCGCCGATGCGCGAGCTGTTCGACCGTCATCTCGGCGAGGGGTGGATGACGCGCGCCGCCGACCCCGAAACGTGGGCGGGGGTCGACCGAATCCCCGACGCCGAGCTTTGGGAGGCGCGCCGGCGCCAGCGATCCACGCTCGTCGACGAGGTGCGTTCGCGGAGCACGGTCGAGCGGTTGCTGCGCGGCGACGTCCCCGGCTACGTGCGCGCCGCCGCCGACACCTTCGATCCGGACGTGCTCACGATCGGCTTCGCGCGGCGGGTGGCGACCTACAAGCGCCTCGACCTGCTGACCCGCGATCCCCAATGGACGCTGTCGCTGCTGGGTGGCGAGCGCCCGGTGCAGGCGGTGCTCGCCGGCAAGGCGCATCCACGCGACGAGGAGGCCAAGCGGGTTCTACAGCGGCTGTTCGGCATGAAGCAGGCGCGGGTCGTTGGCCAGCGCGTCGTCTTCCTCGATGACTATGACCTCGCCAGCGCCGCGTGGCTCGTGCGCGGGTGCGACGTGTGGCTCAACGTTCCGCGCCCGCCGCTGGAGGCCAGCGGCACGAGCGGGATGAAGTCCGTCGTCAACGGCGGCCTGCAGCTGAGCGTCCTCGACGGGTGGTGGGCCGAGGGCTACGACGGCGAGAACGGCTGGGCCCTACCCGGCGAGGTCCACGATGACCATTACGCCCAGGACGAGCGCGACGCCGCCGTGCTGCATCGGCTGCTCGACGAAGAGGTGGTGCCGGCTTTCTACGAGCGCGACGGTGACGCGCCGCCGGCGGCGTGGCTGGCCCGAGTCCGGGCCTCGCTGAAGACGCTCGCGCCGCGCTTCAGCGCCACCCGGATGCTGTCGGAGTATCTGGCCGGACCGTATCGAGGGAGCTAATCCGAAGTTCCCCTCAATAACTCGTGGTTGAGAGGCTGAATCCTCGGTGGTTGCTGGGGTTTCGGCTTTGCGTTGGGTGGATTGTGTAGTCATCAATAATGTGTTTGGTCCGTCCGGTGCTGCCGGTATGGTTCGGTTATGTCACGAAAGCCGCGTGCGACAAGCGCGATTCACGTTGTCACCAATAGGCGGGAGGGGAAGGGCCGGGAGTACGTCACGCACCTGTTGCGGCGCTCCTATCGGGAGGGGGGGCAGGTCAAGAACGAGACGGTCGGGAACATCTCGCATCTGCCCGAGGAGCTCGTCGAGGTGATCCGGGCCGCCTTGCGGGGAGAGCCGGTGGGGGTGCTCTCGGACGCGTTCGAGATCGAGCGCTCGCTGCCGACCGGTCACGTGACGGCGGCGCTCGCGATGGCCAGGCGGCTGGAGCTGGCCCGGCTGGTGGACCGCTCCCCGTCCCGCGAGCGGGATCTGGTGATGGCGATGATCTGCCAGCGGGTCATCGCGCCGGCGTCGAAGCTCGCGACGGTGCGGGCGTTTGGGCAGTCGACGCTGGCCGATGAGCTCGGGGTGGCTGACGCCGATGAGGACGACCTGTACGCGGCGATGGACTGGCTGGTGGCGCGGCAGGAGCGGATCGAGGATCGCCTCGCTCGCCGGCATCTGCGCGAGGGGGAGCTGGTGCTCTACGACGTGTCCTCGTCGTATTTCGAGGGCCGTTCGTGCGAGCTCGCGAAGCTGGGGTACTCGCGCGATCACAAGCGCGGCACCCCGCAGATCATCTACGGCCTGTTGTGCGACAAGCCTGGTCGGCCGATCGCGGTGGAGGTGTTCTCGGGCGAGCTGCACGACGACAAGACGCTCCCGTCGCAGGTCGAGAGGCTCAAGGCGCGGTTCGGGCTGGCGCGGGTAGTCGTCGTGTCCGACCGCGGGATGGTCACCAAGGCCAACCTGGAGCTGTTGCGCGAGCGCGACACCGGCTGGATTACCGCGCTCAAGGCGCCGCAGATCGGGAAGCTGGTCAAGGACGGCGCGCTGCAGCTGTCGCTGTTCGATCAGCACAACCTGGCCGAGATCACCGCGCAGGACTATCCGGACGAGCGGCTGATCGTGTGCCGCAACCCGCTCGTGGCCGCCGACCGCGCGCGCAAACGCGAGGAACTGCTGGCCGCGACCGAGCGCGGCCTTCAGGAGATCGCCGCGCGCGTGGAGCGCGGCACCCTGCACGGCGCCGACCAGATCGGCCTGGCCGTCGGCCCGGAGCTCAAGCGCTACCGGGTCCGCAAGCACTTCGCCCTCCAGATCACCGACACCACCTTCACCTACGAGCGCAAGACCGAACAGATCACGGCGGAGGCCGCGCTCGACGGGATCTACGTCCTGCGCACCAGCGTCGGCGACACCGAACTGGACTCAGGCGAGGTGGTCCGCTCCTACAAGCAGCTCAAAGTGGTCGAGCGGGCGTTCCGAACGTTCAAAGGCCCCGAGCTCGAGATCCGCCCGATCCACCACCGCCTCGAAGACCGCGTCCGCGCGCACGTGCTCCTGTGCATGCTCGCCTACTACCTCACCTGGCACCTACGCCACGCCTGGACACCGCTGCTGTTCACAGACGAGCACCCGCCAACCCAGCCCGACCCGGTCGCGAAAGCCGTCCGCTCGCGCTCCGCCCACCGCAAAGCGCAGACCAAACGCACCACCACCGGCCAGGCCGCGCACAGCTACAAGAGCCTGCTCGCCGAGCTCGCGACCCTCACCCGCAACACCATCCGCCTCCCCGGCACCCCGGCCACGTTCAACAAGCTCGCCGTCCCCACACCCACCCAAGCCCGGGCGCTCGAACTCGCCGAGACCGCGGACGTTCTGACGTAGTCACCACCCATCCACCCCCAACACCGCCGAAGCCCAGCAACGGCGGGCAATCCGAGCCTCACCTCACCGGGAACTTCGGGCTAATTGGATGGTCGGCGGCGCCTGACGGCGGCGCCTTAGCACCGGGAAGGTCAGGGCGGTCCTCGGCGTCTTTAAGCTGATGGTTTTCACAGGACCCTGCCGCAGCTAACCAGAATGGCCTCCCACGCCGACGACACGAAGCCGACATCGCGAGACCTGGCGGAGCTCTCGGCGCTGGCCGACGGCACCCTCGATCCGTCTCGCCGTGCGGAGGTCGAGGCCCGGGTCGCCGCCTCGCCGGAGCTGAACGCGCTCTACCAGCGCGAGCGCCGGGTCGTCGCCGCCTTGCACCAAGCCCGCGCCACCGAACGCGCCCCGGCTGCGCTGCGTGCTCGCGTCGAGGCGGCGCGTCCCGGCCGGCGCACGGCGGCGCGGCGACGGATCGTCTACAGCGGCGGCCTCGCCGGCGCCATCGCCGTCGTGGTCCTCGCGCTCATCCTGCTGCTGCCCTCGGGGACGCCGGGGGCGCCGTCGGTGTCCTCCGCCGCGGCGCTGGCCGGGCGCGGTCCCACCCGGTCCGCGCCGGCGCCTGACCCGGACAACCCGGCGGCGCGGCTCAACGAGAACGTGGGAGAGGTGTACTTCCCGAACTGGACATCGCGCCTGCACTGGCGCGCCTACGGTGAGCGCGTCGACCGTCTGAGCGGACGGACGGCGGTCACCGTGTACTACGAATGGCGGGGCGAGCGAATCGCGTACACGATCGTCGGAGCGCCGGCGCTGGCCGAGCCGACGGCGGCGCAGGAGTGGCTAAACGGCACCGAGATGCAGACCCTCACCGTGAACGGCCGCCTAGTCGTGACCTGGCGCCGCTCGGGCGACACGTGCATCCTGTCCGGGACCGGTGTCACGGCCGCTGCGCTGCAGAAGCTGGCGGCGTGGAAGGTCCCGGCGGACGGTCACTGAGCAGATCCTTGGCCACGCGTTGCCGGGCGCGGTGCAGCCGCGTGGTGATGGTGCCCTCGCGGACCCGCAGCGCCCGCGCCGCCTCGCGGTAGGACAGGCCGACCACGTCGATCGCAACCAGCGCATCGCGAAAGTCATCGGGGAGCCGCGAGATCGCCGCGTACAGCTCGGCCGACTCGATCCGGGCGTCCGCCGGGGGCGCCGTGCGGTCCCCGATCAGCTCGGCGTCCTCCGGCATCGGCGTGGTCTGCGGGCGCCGGCTCGCGGCGCGATGCTGGCTGAAGAACGTGTTGCGCAGGACGCGCAACAGGTAGCCGAGATCGTCCTCGGAGTGGAGGAACCGGGGACGGCGTAGCACGCGCTCGAACGTCGCCTGGACGAGGTCCTCGGCGTCCTCGCGCGATCCGCAGAGGCTCCACGCCGCGCGGTACAGCCGATCGATGTGATCCCCCAGTGCCTCGGGATCGAGCTGACGTTCGTCGTTCATCCGCGGCCCGCCCAAGGATACGGTCCCCGTCCGCCAGCGCCACCACACCAACCGCAGTCAGGATGAGTTACTTACGTGATTTGAATCGTCGGCGGCGCCTGACGGTGGCGCCTTAGTCCTGCAGGTCAAAAAGGGGGCGCGGGGGTGGGCCTACGTACTTTGCCGTGGGCCGGATCAGCCGGCCCTCGCGCTTCTGTTCGAGGATGTGCGCCGACCACCCGGCCGTGCGCGCGCAGGTGAACATCGACGTGAACAGCTCGGGGGGAACCTCGGCGAGGTCGAGCACGACGGCCGACCAAAACTCGACGTTGGTGGCCAGAACGCGGTCGGGCCGGCGCGCCTGGAGCTCGGCCAGGGCCGCTTCCTCGAGGGCCTCCGCGACGTCCACTCGGGGCGCGCCCAGCCTGCGCGCGGTCTCCCGCAGCACCCGCGCCCGCGGGTCCTCGGCTCGGTAGACGCGATGCCCGAACCCCATCAGGCGCTCGCCCCGGTCGAGCACTTCCTTGACGTAGCGCTCGGCGTCGCCGGACTCGGCCACGTCGTCGAGCATCTTGAGCACCCGGGAGGGCGCGCCGCCGTGCAGCGGGCCCGAGAGCGCGCCGACCGCCGCCGACAGCGCCGCCGCCACGTCGGCTCCGGTGGAGGCGACGACGCGGGCGGTGAAGGTCGAGGCGTTCATCCCGTGCTCGGCGGCCGAGATCCAGTACGCGTCAATCGCCTCGACGTGGCGGGGATCGGCCTCGCCGCGCCAGCGGATGAGGAAGCGCTCGGGAATCGACTTAGCCTTGTCGACCTCGCGCTGCGACACCGGCGGCTTGCCGATCCCGCGCGCCGACTGGGCTACGAACGAGAGCGCCATCACCGAGGCGCGGGCCAGGTTGTCGCGCGCCTCGTCGTCGGAGATGTCGATCAGATCGCCGAAGCCCCACTGCGGCGCGAGCATGGCCAGGGCGGACTGCACGTCGACTCGGGGGTCCCCGGAGCGGACGCTAAGGGGGTGGGGCTCCGCCGGGGGCAGCCCGGGCAGGAGCTTGCCGTCGACGAGCAGACCCCACACCTGCTCGAAGGGCACGACGCCGACGAGTTCCTCGATATCCACGCCGCGGTAGCGCAGCGCGCCGCCGGCACGGTCGGGCTCGGCGATGTCGGTGGCGAAGGCGACGACGCCTTCGAGGCCTGACTGGACTTCGGCGGTGGCGGTCATGTGGCGATGTCTCCTGGAAGGGCGGGCAAAAGAACGCTCTCGGCGGACTCCTCGCCGGACGGCTAATCCTTCGACAGCGTAGCTAGCAGCCCGCGGATAGCCTTTCGTGGCCGTGTCCGAGCTCCTCCTGCGCCCAGCCACCGAACTCGCCGCGCTCGTCCGCGTCGGCGACGTCTCCGCCCGCGAGCTGACGGAGGCCTCTCTGCGGCGGATCGACGAGCTGCAGCCGACCATCAACGCGTTCACCCACGTCGCCCACGACACGGCCCTGGCCGAGGCGGACGCGATCACCCCCGGCGACCGTCGCCCCTTCGCCGGGGTCCCGATCGCGATCAAGGACAACCGGCCGGTTGCCGGCATGCCGCTGACCATGGGCAGCGACCTGTTCGGCGACTTCGTCGCCGACCACGATGCGTACCTGGTCCGCCGGCTGCGCGAGGCGGGCTGCGTGATCGTCGGCAAGACCTCGATGCCGGAGATGGGGATCCTGCCCACGACGGAGCCGCGTCGGTTCGGACCCGCGCGCAACCCGTGGGATCCGACGCGCACCCCGGGCGGGTCGAGCGGTGGCGCGGCCGCGGCGGTGGCGGCCGGCATGGTCCCGGTGGCGCACGGCAACGACGGCGGCGGCTCGATCCGGATCCCGGCCGCCTGCTGCGGGCTGGTCGGGCTCAAGCCGGCGCGCGGACGGGTGTCTGTCGGGCCGGACGTCGGGCAGAGCTTCCTCGTCTGCGACGGCGTGCTCACGCGGACGATCGAGGACACGGCACGCCTGCTCGACGTGCTGGGCGGTCCCGAGCCCGGCGACGCCAGCTGGGCGCCGCCGCCGCCGGCGGCCGGCTACGCCGCGCTGGCCGAGGTGGATCCGGGACGGCTACGGATCGGCGTCACGCTCACCCCACCGCTCGAGGATGCCACCGTCGATCCGGTTTGCCGGCAGGCCGTCCGCGACGCGGCGGCGCTGCTCGAGTCGCTCGGTCACGACGTGAAGGAAATAACCCCGCCGTGGCTGGGGCTGGACCTGCTCCCGGCGTTCATGCGCTCGTTCGGGCCGCTGGTCTCGTTCACCACCTGGCTGGGCGGTCAGCTCGCTGGGCGCGACCCCACGACCGAGGACGTCGAGCCGCTGACCTGGGCTCTGTACGAGCACGCACTCGCCCAGGACACGATGAAGTATCTGGCCGCGCAGGCCCAGCTTGAATCCGTGGCCCGCTCGATCGTCGCTGCCCTGTCGGATTACGACGTCGTGCTCACGCCGGCGCTGGCCGGCCGCCCCGTTCCGGTCGGCGAGATGAACGGCCTCGGCGCCGAGCCGATGATCGACTTCCGGAAGTCGGGCTACTTCACGCCGTTCACCGCGATCGTGAACGTGACCGGACAGCCCGCGGTCGCGCTCCCGCTCTATCAGGGCGGGGACGGCCTGCCCACCGCGGTGCAGCTGATCGGGCCGCCGGCGCGCGAGGAGGTGCTGCTCAGCCTGGCCGGCCAGCTCGAGGCCGCGCTGCCGTGGGCCGACCGGAGCCCGTCGCCATAGCGTCGTCGCAACGTGAATATCGATCGCCAACGCACGTTTAATCGGTGCGCGCAGCCGGGTGCCCACGACGTCCGCCGGGTGATCGGGCGGACTCACCCTTTGGGCACCCGCTGCACGTCCAATCTGGGATTGGGGATTTGTCGGCGGTTGCCGCCTTAGGGATTTTTTCGGCGGTTGCCGCCTCAGGGCAAGGCCACCGGGTGGTACGTCTGCCCGCCGTCGGTCGTGTAGTAGAGCCGCTCGGTTCCCTGGGGGGCCTGAGTGGCGTTGGCCTGCGTGACCCGACCGACGTATCCGAGCGCAACCCCGTGTGTCTGATCGGTGAATCCGACGTAGGTCCACCGCGTGATCCCGGACGGTCCCACCGGCGTCCACGTCGCGCCGGCGTCACTGGTCCGGTAGAGCTGCTGGTACCCGACCACGGCCGTCGTGTTCGACGCGGCGGCGAACACGGCCGAGTTCGGGAGGGGCGGCAGGCCCGAGCCGTGCGCGGTGGCGAAACCCTTCACGTAGTCGCTCGTGTACCACACGCCGCTCTCGGTGCCGGTGGCGCAGAGCGCCCAGATGGCCGGCGGGGACTGGGTCTGGAAGTCGCACGGCAGCCCCGGGGAAGGGGCGGCTTGGCTGCTGAAGGAGGCCCCGCCGTCCTGCGATACGAGCACGTCGTTGCCGTACCCAGCGCCGTTCCCCGATTGGACAATCACCTCGGAGCCGAGCACCCATAGACCGGCCGAAACCTCGCCGGCGGCCGGCACCACCGCCCAATGATCCTGGCCCACCGGCGAGCGCATCAGCCGACCGGAGTCCGTGCCGCTCGGGCTGACGGTCGCGTACACCTCGCCGTCCGAGATCGCCAGGTCCGTGACGAAACCGCCGACGTCGACCGGGTACCAGGTCGTCCCTCCGTCGTGGGTGACGTATAGATCGGGGCCGTAGGCGAAGCCATCCTTCAGGTCGGCGAAGCGAATCTGGGAGAAGCCGGAAGAGCCGCCGGGCCCGGCCAGCGCGGCGCGCGGCGCTGGGATCCCGATGAAGCTCCGCCCCCCGTCGGTCGTACGCAGGAGCTCGCCGCACGGCGACTGCTCGCCGACGAATGTGCATGGCGCCTGGCCGAGCAGCCACCAGGTGAGCTCGCTGATCGCAGTGAACGACTGCGGGGAGAAGCCGGCTGGGATCGGAATCCCGACGGCTCCCGACGGCGGTTTGGCGGGGGCGATGCTCGTGTGAGGGCTGGTCGTCGTGGTCGCCGCCGCCGTGCTCGATGTCGTCCCGCTCCGTGCCGCCGCTGAGGAGGAGCGGTGCGGAGTGCTCGTTCCGACGTTCAGCACGACGATCGCGGCCACCGCGGCCGCGACCGTCGCTGCGGCCAGGAACGCGAGCGCCTCCGAGCGCCGGCGCGGTGGGCGCGGCCGGCCCGATCCCGTTCCGGGGCCGTCCAGCCCGGGCCGGCGCGCGCGCAGGCGGCGGTGCGCTCCGCGGTCGGTCAGCTCGGCCAGTTGCGCCTCGACCTGGTCCAGATAGTCGTTCATGCCGATCCGGTCTCCTCGAGCTGGTCGCGCATCCGGGCCAGGCCTCGGCTGACCCGCTTGCGGATCACCATCTCCGAACAGCGCAACTGTGTGGCTATCTCCCGATAGGGGCGCTCCTCCAGCACCCTCGAGCGGACCGCGAGGCGCTCGTCCTCGGGCAGCTCCTCGACCAGCCGCAAGAGTGCCCCCGAGCCGCCGTTCGCCACCTCGGCGATCCGGTCCAGATCGCCGTCGTCGAGCGCCACCGCCTCGAATCCGAGGCGCCGCCGGGCACGCGCCTCGACCCGTCCCCGGCGGAAGCTCATGAGGAGCTTGTTGCGGGCGATCCCGATCACCCAGGGGGTGGCCGACTCGCCCTGCGCCACGTACCTGCCGGCCGCCAGCAGCACGGCGGCGAACACCTCGGCGGCCAAGTCGGCGGACGTCTCGGGGTCGCGCGTCTCCCGCATCAGGTACGCGAGCACGGTCGGGATGTGGCGGCGGTAGAACACAGCGAAGGCCGCCCCGTCGCGCGCCGCGATCGCCGACAGCAGCGCCGCGTCAGAGGCATACGTGCGGTTGGTCGGATGTGGGTCCATTCGCCCGTCTATTGCTCGTGGCCCCGTTTGTGTGACCGAGGCTACCGGCGCTCGCGGGCGGAGCATCCGTAGAATCGCCCCGACTGTCTCCGAAAACCTGACGAGGAAACCAGTAATTCCATGGCTTACGTGATCGCCGAGCCCTGCATCGGCACGAAGGACAACTCGTGCGTCGAGGTCTGCCCGGTCGACTGCATCCATCCGACACCTGATGAGCCGGATTACGACGACGTCCCGATGCTCTACATCGACCCGGAGGAGTGCATCGACTGCGACGCTTGTGTCGAGGCCTGCCCGGTGGACGCCTGCTTCGCCGAGGACCAGCTGCCCGACGAGTGGCAGCACTACTCCAAGCTCAACGCGGACTATTACGCCAAGACCTCGTAGGGGCCGCTTACGCGGCGTCCGTGGGGCCGTTCCGCCGGGCATCCGTGGCCCGGCGGTGTGACCGCGAGTGACCGGACGGGCTTCATGGCGGTCGCGGCGACGGCCCGCTCGGCATCCATGCCTCGCCGAATGGGCGTGCCGCGCCACATCCGACGGATGCCGCCGCAGGCGGCCGAATATTTATGCCATCGGGAGCGACATGCCGACGGGCTTGGGCGCGGCCGCCGGCGCCGGCATCTGCATGACCGGCAGCTCGACCGGCGACAGCGCGATCAGCCCGCGGGCGGCGTGAGCCAGGGCCTGCGCGGCGGGATCGTCGGGATCTGACATGACGAGCGGGATACCGGCGTCGGACTGCTCGCGCAGGGGCATCGTCAGCGGCACCTTGGCGAGTAGCGGCACCTCGAGCTCCTGTGCCAGGAGCTGACCGCCGCCCTCGCCGAACACCTGGTAGCGCTCGCCGTTCGGCGTCACGAAGCCCGACATGTTCTCGATCACGCCGGCGATCTCGAGCTTGAGCTTGGTCGCCATCTCGGCCGAGCGGCGGGCCACCTTCTGGGCCACCGGCTGCGGTGTGGTGACGATCACGAACTTGGCCTGCGGAAGCAGCTGAGCGAGCGTCATCGACACGTCGCCGGTGCCCGGGGGCAGGTCGATCAGGAGGTAGTCGAGCTCGCCCCACTCGACGTCCTCGAGGAACTGCTGGAGCGCCTTGTGGAGCATCGGGCCGCGCCACACGACCGCGGCGTCCTGCTCGACGAAGAAGCCGATCGACATGACGGTGATCCCGTCGTAGGCGCTGAGCGGGACGATCTTGCGCTCGGCGTTGACGTGCGGGCGCTGGCTGCCGAGCCCGAGCATGCGCGGCTGTGAGTAACCCCACACATCGGCGTCGAGCACGCCCACCCGCTTGCCGTCCACCACCAGCGCTGCAGCCAGGTTGGCGGTGACGCTCGACTTGCCGACGCCGCCCTTGCCGGAGCCGACACAGATCACGTTCTTGACCTGGGCCAGCGCGCCCTCGGGCAGCGATCCGCGCCCAAGCTTGCGCCCCAACGCCGCCTTCTCGTTGTCCGACAGCACGTCGAAGCTGATGTTCACGCCGGTGACGCCCTCGAGCTTGCGCACCGCCTCGGTCACGCCGGTCTGGAAGTGGCTGCGAATCGGGCACCCCGGCGTCGTCAGCGAGACCATCACGTCGACCACGCCGTTCTCGTGCACGTCGACCGACCTCACCATCTCGAGTTCGACGATGTCGCGCCGGAGCTCAGGGTCGATGACGGAACGGAGGGAGTCGATTACTTGGTCTCTAGTAGGCATGGGTTTGATTGTAAGCAGCAAAGCGTTCCGGCCGGGGCAGTGTGAGACGGGTCACGAAGGCAAACGAGAGCCGCCCGTCAAACGAGAGCCGCCCGTTAAAGACCGACGGGGCGTCGCTAATGCGACGCCCCGGCGGTTGAGGGAGGAGAGGGTGCTGCATTCGCCGGCGAGGATATGAGGCCGGCGAACCCTTCCCGCCTGTCGGCGCTCTCCTGGACGCCCGGCGGGGGAAGCTTTCGGCTACGAGCCGATGAGTCCCTGTGCGTTGGAAACGAGACGCTCGACCCGGGCGGTGACCGCGCCCGACTGCTTCTCGAAGTCCCTACGCACGGAGGTTAGCTCACGGTTCACCCGGCGTCGATTCTGACGCATCGTTTTCTCGACCAGGCTTCGCCGCTGCCGCAGCTCGCGCTCAAAACGCGTACGTGCCCGCCGGACCTGCCGCTCAAACCGATTCCGGGCGGTGGCACCGCGGCGCTCGTAGCGCTTGAGCTCGCGCTCGAACGTCGAGCGGGTCCGGTATTTGGAAGCCAGACCCTTGACGGTCGAGACCAGGTTGTCGCTGGCGAGTAGGCTGGCGCCAACAGGGACGAGGATAGCCCGCTCGGCGAGGACCTGGACCTGCTCGGTCCGGGTCTTGGGCTGGGTTGATGACGTCGTGCGCCCGGTGCCGCGCCGCGTCCCACCCGTAGTCCGGCTCGTACGTGCACCCGTCCGCGCCGTGCGCGTGCTACCTGTCGTCCTGCGTTCCGTAGTTCGCTCGGTGGTGGTGGGACTCTCGGTCCCTGGGGTGCTCGTTGACATGATTCTCTCCGGTATCCCGCTAGGTCTTGGTCAGAAACGATCGAACATGTGTTTGTACACGGTAGGTTAGCGGCCGTTACAGGCCGCCCCATGAAAAAGTCGTGAACCAGTAGGAACTACGCTGCGGTGTCCGGCGAAGAGGAGCGGCTTTCGCGGAGCTGTCGCGGCATCGTCCGCTTCAGCCAGGCGTCGGGGTCGCGCAGCTCGGCCAGCGTCGGCAGCGCCTCGGGCGAGGACCACAGGTGGTGAAGGGCGCCCGGGCCGCGCTCGCGCACGACCGCGTCGCAGAAGAACTTGCCCTGCTCGTACTGGCGGAGCTTCAGCTCGAGCCCGAGCAGCCGCGCCACCAGCCGCGAGAGTCCTGACTGGGAGCGGCGCCGCCGATCCAGGGCGGCGCGCAGCTTGGGCAACGAGGGGAGCAGATCGGGCGCCACCGCGTCCATCACGTGCTCGGCGTGACCCTCGATCACCGCCATCACGGCCTGCACGCGGTCGAGCGTCTCGCGCTCGGGCGTGGTCGTGACGATCGATATCAGGTCCCCGTTGCGCAGGTGCCCGAGGACGCGCTTGACCTCCTCGGTGCTCGGGACCCGGAGCTTGCGCGGCGCCTCGAGGCGGACCTCGGCGCTTCTCAGCAATTCGCGCACGAGGCCGGCGACATGGGCGTGGAGCCAGGGCACGCCGGCGAACTGGACGGCGTGGGTGACCTCGTGCAGGGCCACCCAGGTCATGAACTCGTCCTCCTCCGCGGCGAACGCCTGCACGGCCTGACCCAGGTTCGGGAGCACGAACAGCAGGCGCGGCGGACGGTCCTCGACCGCCTCGTCGAGTAGCACGAGCTCGTACTGGCCGAGGACGCGCTGGGCCAGATAGCCGACGACCACGCCGACCTCGGTGCTCAGCACGATGCCCATCCCGATCTCCATCGCCGGCTTGAGCGGACCCAGATTCTCGCCGGCGCGCTTGAGCACGGGGTCGAGCAGCAGGCGCATCGAGTCGATGTTGCTGGCCACCCACTCGCGCCGGCCGATGCCCTCCGGGGGCGGGAGCGGCCGGGCCGGCGTCAGGCCGGTGTAGGCGACGACGCGCGACTCGGACTCGGTGGCGAGCGCGGCCAAGTCCGCCTTCGGCGTGGGGGCGTCGCCCGTGCCGGCGACGAAGGTCGCAATACGGGCGGCGATGATCCAGTCGATCACGCCGGGATCCTCTCGAGCAGGCTGAGCGTCTCGCTGGACCGTGCTGCGATCACGGGCGAGGTCGGCTCCGCGGTGAGCGGCGCCGAAAGCGGTTGGTCGCACCACGGGAAGCTGACGTGGCCGCCCGCCTCGCGGACGATCAGCTGCCCGGCGGCCGCGTCGACGCCGCGTGAGCGCCGCAGCGACACCATCCCGTCGAACCGGGCGGCGGCCACCTGGCACAGCGAAGCGGCGATCGTGCCGAGCGCGCGCACGCGATAGGCGGCATCCACCAGGGCGTCGATCGACGCCTGGATCCAGCGGGGATCGGCGGACTCGATGCCCAGCACCTCGAGCCGGCCGTCACGGCCCCGGCGCTCGCCGAGGGTGGGGTCCAGCGGCATCCCGTCGAGCCAGGCGCCGCGACCCCGCCACGCCCACCACTGCTCGGACGGGCCGAAGTCGTGCACGAACCCGAACACCACGTCGGCCATCGTCTCCCCGTCGGCCACGGCGATCGAGAGCGCGTATTCGGAGATTCCGCGCTTGGCGTTGAGCGAGCCGTCGATCGGGTCGATGATCACCCGGATGCCGTCGTCGCCGTAGTCGATCTCGCCGCGCTCCTCAGACACGGCGATGAACTCGTAGCCCTCGGCGCGCAGCCCGTCGAGCTGGTCGAACACGAGCTGCTCGGCGCCCTGGTCGATCTCGAGCGTGCGGTCGCCGCCGCTGCCGCGGGTGCCGGTCTCCAGCGCCCGCTCCGCGGTCGTGGGTACCTCCGCCAGCATGCGCTGAAGGCCGGTCACGGCCCGCCGGCAGACACCCAGCCAATCTGCGTCGAGTGCCGAGCGGGTGGAGGTCATTGTGAACTTATGCTGTCAGACGTGGGGCTAACCCTAGATCCGTTGCTTCCCGCTCAGCGGGAGGCCGTCACCTGCGAGCGCGAGCCGCTGGTGCTGCTCGGGGTGGCGGGGACGGGGAAGACGAGGACGATCGAGGCTCGCTTCCTGCGGCTGGTCGAGGCGGGCTGTCGGCCCGAGCGCATGCTGCTCCTGACGGCTTCGGATGCGCGCGCGGACGCGTCACGGGCGCGACTCGAGCAGGGTCTCGAGGCCGGGTATGACGAGCTGTTCGTGTCCTCGCCGGTCGAGCTGGCCGCGCTCATCCTGGGCGTGGCCGGGCCCGGGATCGATCCACTGGAGCCGGTGCTGGGTCCGGCTGAGCGGTTCGCGATGCTGCTCGAGCGAATCGACCGGCTGTCGATCGAGCGCCACGACTTCGGGGGCAGCGCCAACGCGCTGTTGGCCGGGTTCATCCGCCGGATCGACCGGCTGAAGGCTCACCTGGTGGGGGCGGAGGAGTACGCGCGGTGGGCGGCGCGGCTGGTCGAGTCCGACTCCGAGTCCGGGCCCGACGGGGGCGACCCCGGGGTCGAGCAGGAGTTCGCCGAGGTGTATCGCGTCCACGAAGACATGCTGACCGAGGTCGGCGGCCGCGACGCCGGGGACCTCGTCCGCGACGCTCTGCGGCTGGTCCGCGACCGGCCGAGCATCGCGCGGCGCTTCGAGCACGTGCTGGTCGACGACGGGCACGACTTCGATCTCGCCGCCGCCACTCTCAGCCGCGCGCTGGCCGGTTCGCGGCTGACCGTCGCCGCCGACCCGGCGCGGCCCGCTGTGGGCTCGCCGTTGCTCGATTTCCCCGGCGATTCGGCGGAGGTCCTCGTGCTGGGTTGCAGCCTGCGCGTGCCCCGGCGGGTGTTGAGAGCGGCCGGGGCGGTCGTGCCGGTGGAGTGCGAGTCGACCTCGATCGAGGGAGAGATCTCCTTCTGGCGGTGCGCCAACGAGCGGGCTCAGGCGCAAGCGGTGGCGGCCGACATCGAGCGTCTGGTCGCGGCCGAACGGGTGGCGCCCGGGCAGATCGCGGTGCTCGTCCCCAGCGTCTCGCGCGAGGGCCAGGCGGTGGCGGTGGCGCTCGAGGAGCGGGCCGTGGCCCACCGCGTGGTCGGTGAGACGGCGTTCTTCCGGCGCGCGGAGATCCGCGACGTGCTGGCCTGGCTGCGGCTGCTGGCCGACCCGACCGACGCGCCGGCGGTCGTGCGCGCGCTCGCCCGGCCGCCGGTCGAGCTCCGCTCGGTCGACATCGCACGCTGCACCCAGATCGCGCGCCGCCGCAAGCTCGACATGGTGGGCGCGCTCGAGGCGGCGATCGAGTCACCGCAGGTGCCGCCCGAGGCGCGCGAGCGGATCCACGTGTTTCTCAAGCTGTATCGAGCTGCGATGTCGGGGATCGACAGCACCCCTTCCGACCTGTACGTCCACCGCCTGATCGAGTCGCTTGGATTGCGCCAGCAGCAGCTCTTCGCGGCTCAATCCGACGTCGTCCAGCGGCTCCGTGCGCTGGCGCGATTCGGGGAGCTGGCGGCGGCGTTTGCCCGGCGGTCTCCGCACGCTACCCCGCGGGAATTCGCCCGCCACATCGCGGGGGTGGCCGACTTCGGGCTGCGCGAGCACGAGGAGCCGGACCTCGTCGGAGCGCAGGTGGTCCAGGTGGTGGCGCTCGACGGGGCCGGCGCGCTCGAGGCCGAGCACGTGTACGTGCTGGGGCTGCACGCCGGGCTGCCGGAGCCGGCACCCGAGCCGGCATTGGCTGCGCGCTCGTGCGAACAGGGTGAGGCTCCGGTTGTGCGCCAGGCCCTGTACACCGCGGTCACGCGTACACGCCGGCGCGTCGTGCTGGCTTTTTCGTGCGTCAACGATCGTGGCTCGGCGCTGGCGCCCGCGCCGGCGCTCGAGGCGATGCGAACGGCCGTGAGCGGCGCCTGGGAGGATCGTGAGGAGGAGATGTTCGGCCCGGCCGAGACGCTCCACTCGACCTATCGGCTGCTCCGCGACGAGGTGCTCGAGGGGACCATGCGCGCCGGCGGACGGCTGGCCGAGCTCCGGCTGGATACGGATTTGGACGTCTCGCACGCGGTGGTGCGCTACCTGGAGCTCTTGAAGTTGGCGGCGCTGATCGCACGCCCCGACGGACAGTCGCTCGCCGAGGCGGTGCGCGACGTCAACTCCCGGATCCTGCAGGCGGTGACGGCCGAGCAGCGCGAGATCTTCACCTCCTCGGCTCTGGACGACTATCTGCTGGACGCCGAGCGGGATGCGCGCCGACGGGCCGCTGCCGTCACCGCTCGGGACGACCCGTCGGTCGAGACGTTCCTGCCCACGCGCGGGGACGGCGTGGTGCTGTCGGCGTCGGACATCGACACGTACCGGACGTGTCCCCTGAAGTACAAGTTCGCGCGGGTGTTCCGGATCCCACAGGAGCCCACCATCCACCAGCGGTTCGGGATCGTCGTGCACCAGGTGCTCGAGCGGTTTCATGTGGGATCGGGCGATGGCGGCGTTTCGGGGTCGCTGGCCGAGATGCTTGGTCTGCTCGACGCGGCCTGGCGCCGGGGCGGGTTCGGCGAATCCGAGGAGGAGCGCCAGCTGCGAGGCAAGGCCGCTTTCGCTTTATCCCGCTACCACGACCGCTTTCAATCGTCCGAGGCCGAGCCGATGTGGTTCGAGCGGGCGTTCTCGTTCAAGCTCGGGCCGCACCTTCTGCGCGGGCGGGTCGATCGCGTCGACCGGCTGCCTGGTGGCGAGTACGAGCTGATCGACTACAAGACCGGCCGGCCGAAAAGCGCGGCCCAGCTCGTCGACGACGTGCAGCTCTCCCTGTACGCCGTCGGCGCGCGCGAGGCGTGGAGCCTGGATGCCTCCCAGCAGGCCTACTACTACGTGCTCGACGATCAGAAGGTGGCCGTGCCCGCGGACCGGGGGGACCGGTTCGAGTGGATCCAGGAGGTGGCGATGGAGGTGGCTGACGGGATCCTCTCGCAGGGGTTCGAGCCGACCCCGTCGTTCGCGGCGTGCTCGGTGTGCGACTACCGGTTGGTGTGCCCGGCGGCTGAGGGGTAAGCGCCTGGGTTTTGGGGGCCTAGCTCTCCGGTGGCCGGGCGCAACCCTGCATAACGTGGCAAAGCCCGCGCCGTGAGCCTGCTTTGTCCAGATGAGCATTCAGACGATGCTTACGTAGCCGAGGTGGCTGCGCGGACCGCGTTTTGCCGCGTTTTACATAGAGCGCGAGGGCGCTGGTGTCAGCCGCGGGCCGTGTCGGGGTCGTCGTCGCCGCGCTGGCGGAGGAAGCGCTGGAGCTCGCGCGCGATCGTGTCACCCGAGGGCAGGGGGCCCTCCTCCTCGCTCAGCTCGGGCTCGGCGGACTGCTCGAGGCGCTCGACGAAGGCCTGCACATCCGGGTCGCTCTGCACCGCGAGATTAACCTGGCGGTCGTAGTCGGCGGTCGCCGACTCGAGGTCGGAGGCGTCGACGGCGACCTGCACGAGACCCTCGAGCTTGCGCACCAGGGCCAGGGCCGCCTTCGGGTTGGGGGCCGCGGCGATGTAGTGCGGGACGGCCGCCCACAGGCTGGCCGATGGCAACCCGCTTTCCTGACAGGCGGCGTGCAGCACGCCGACGATCCCGGTCGGCCCCTCGTAGGAGGAGCGGTTCAGGCCGAGGCGCGCGACGAGGTCGGAATCGGTCGCCATGCCGGTGACTGAGATCGGCCGCGTGTGGGGCACGTCGGCCAGCAGCGCGCCGAGGGTGACGACGAGCTGCGTGCCGAGCGCCTCGGCGAGCTCCGTGATCACATGGCTGAACGTGCGCCACTTGAACGAGGGCTCGTGGCCGACCAGCAGCACCAGGTCACGCGGGGCCCGCGGCACCCGCGCCTCGAACAGCTCGACCTCGGGCCACACGATCCGGCGGGCCTGCCCGTCGATCAGCTTGACGTGCGGGCGGGTGCTCTGGAAGTCGTAGAACTCCTCCGGGTCGATCGTCGCGAACCGGCGTGCGCCGAGCGCCCCGGCGACGAATGTGATCGCGCTCGACGCCGCATCCGCCGCATCGTTCCACCCCTTGAAGGCGCAGATCAGCGCCGGCGCCCTGAGGCCGTCAGGCCGATATTCCCATTGCAACGGCTGCATCCGACTCAGCGTAGATCATGGGGGCATGAACTCGGGCGATTCCACCGCGGTGGCGATCAGCGGCCTGCGCCCCGGGCAGGACGTGAGCGGCGTGTTCGCGTGCTCACGCAAGGACCGCCTGTTCACCCGGAACGGGTCGCCCTATCTGGCCCTGGAGCTCCGCGACCGCAGTGGGTCGATCCCCGCCCGGGCGTTTCAGCGGGCCGATGTCTTGTCCGGCCGGTTCGAGCGGGGCGACCTAGTCCGCGTCTCCGGGCGGGTCGAGCGCTTCCGCGACCAGCCCGTGCTCGAGTTAGTCGACATCGCCCGGGTGACGCCCGATGGCTCGGCGGCCGGTGGCATCGACCCGGAATCGTTCCTGCCCACCGCCTACCGAGACCTCGACGAGCTCGACGGGTTCCTCGAGCACCTCGCCGGCGAGGTCACCGATCGCCGGTTTGGGGGGCTGCTGGCGGTACTGCTGGGGGACCCCGAGCTGCGTGCCGCGTGGCGCCGGGCGCCGTGCACCCGCGCCGGCCACCACGCCTACCTCGGCGGACTGCTCGAGCACACGGTGGCGGTGGCCACGCTCGCCCTCGAGGTGTGCCAGCTGCACGTGCGTCTGAACCAGGACCTGCTCCTGACGGCCGCGATCGTCCACGACCTCGGGCGAACGCGCGAGTTCACCTACGGCGCCGAGATCGGGGTCTCCGACGAGGGCCGGCTGCTCGGCCATCTGGTGATCGGCGAGCGGATGATCTCCGATCGCGCCGGCATGCTCGACGACCGTCGCAGGCTCGAGCTACTGCACTGCGTGCTCTGCCACCACGGCGCCGCCGGCGCGCCGGGCGCCCGTTTCGCCTCCGTCGAGGCGCTGACGCTCTATCGGTTGAACGCGCTCGATGCGAGCGTCAAGGGCGCGATCGAGCACGGCCTCGGCCTCGAGCCGGCGCAGCGGTCCACCGCATAGGTCCGCCGCGTAGGGATAGGTCCGCCGCGTAGGATCACGCGCGGCGCGGCACGGGCCTGGTGGCCCATCCAGTCTTCAAAACTGGCAGGGCCGGGCAGCCCCCGGCTTGGAAGGTTCGATTCCTTCGCCGCGTCGTGGCCGGCCAATCCGGTCCCTGCGTCATCAAAGCGGGGCAGAAAACACCCGATCGCGGTCCAAAAAGAAAGCCAGCGGAGCCCAACCGCGAGAGCCGGCTGATGCACTACAAGAGGTACGCATCCCGCGCTGTCGGCCGCGCCTGAGGCGCCCTTGCACCCACCACCTTCTAGGAGACCAGATGGCCATGACCGAAGAGCAAGCCCGCGTGAAGGCCGCCTACGAGGCGGTGCAGGATGTCTTTCCCACCGCCGGCTACGCGTACGTGCTGGCCTGCCGCCGCCAGCTCCCCGAGATCGACACCCCCGAGACGCTGGCCGAGTACCGCAGGCTCGCCGACGAGGCCGAGGCGCTCGCCGCGATGGTCGCCGCCAGCCGCCAGGCCGCCTGAGTCCGGGAGGGCCGTCGTGCCGGGCGCCCGGGCGAGCGAGGTCTGTCCCCCGACCAACGGGAGGCAGCTCGGGCCATCGCCACAAACGGGCTTGAATCGCTTGAGAACGGCCGACCCGAGGTGCGAGGCCGGGAGGCGCAGAAAGCGCTTCACGGCCCGTGCGACATCTTCAAAGATGGGCCGCGGAGACGCATGCGGCGCGATCGATTGCGAGCCACTCAAACCGAAGGAATACGGTGGTATTCAGCCGCCGGGCAACTCTAGTTAACCTCGTCATCGTCGTTGCGGTCGGCGTTTGGGGAAGTGGCGTCGCGAATGGATCGGGTTCGACCAGACCTGCCTAGGTCAGTCCTGAACTCAAAAGCGCATTTCGCGCTCTTCCGTCGCAGGCCCCGTACCGGTTTCGCTGCCCTTCTGTCAGCCGCACCGCGCGCCGTGCGCGAACTCCTGACTCTCTACGAATCAGGCGCTAGACCATTTTTCGGGTCGAGATTGCAGCTGGATGTCAAAGATACGCGGGTCGTTCAGATTGGCTCGCACAAGGCTTGGGCTGTTCCCGGCGCTGGCGGCGCGTGCATCGTGACCCAGACCGCAACGGCCTCGAGCGGAGTGCTGGCGGGCCAGCGGGGTACGTATTCGAGCTGCTCACACACAAACCACATTCTGCGACGAGGGCATGTGGGCTTCGGTGGTGAGCCTGACGCGGAACTCGCTTTTGGCCTCGTCCCCGACGGCACCACTGTTGTCCTGACGTCACCCACAGGCACCCACCGGAACGTTCCGGTGGTGACCAATGTCTTCGTCGTAGTGGCGAAGCCGTATTCCATGACCCTTACCCTGCACAAATCGGGCGGCGCCACCGTGTCGTTCCCATCCCGGGTCTGAGCGGCACATCACGGGACAGACCCAGGACAGCCACGGCCCGGAGGATCGTCATGCCAACTACCTCGGGCGAGGATCCGTAGCCACGGGAGGCGCCGACGGTCTCGCCCGCGAACCGGCACCACTGCCGCAACGGGCTAGATCCGGCATTCTGCCGTTCGTTCCGGCCTCGCGGCGGCGCACCTTGGCCACGAGCGCCGGCTTCCTCACTGACCGGGGCGGCGACGTCGCCCAGCCCTGCTCGTATTCGATCCAAGCGGCAGCAGTACCGGTTGCGCTCGCCGCCGTGGGCTGCGTGGTGACGCTTGCTGCGTGCGGCAGTTCGGGCTCCCCGCCGGGCACGTCCACCAATCCGAGCACGTCGACCCGTCCGTACGGCCCGGCGAGCTCGCCGGCCGCCCTGTCGAGATGCATGCGCGCCAACGGCGTGTCCCGGTTTCCCCGACCCGATCGCCGGCCCCGACGGCGAGGATCTGCCGCTGCCGGTGAACCGGGACGGCTCGCTGACGGCCGAAGGAAAGTCGCCCACGACCTCGATCCGAATCCGACATTCCTGACAGAGGCATGATCCAACACGAGAGTGTCGCGATGGGCTTCGATCCGACACTCGGCCGTTGCCTTCTCGCGACGGCGCACCCCGGGTCCTTCTACTGGCCGGGCACCCGCTCCCGCCCGGTCTCCACCCCGCTCCTCCTGTTTGAGCCCGCTCCCCCGACGGCGCCTTCTCGTCAGTTGACGGTCGACACTGCGCGGCGGGTGACCGGGTGGACGCCGGGCCGGCCAGGATCCGGCTCGCCAACGCGCCTCCACGGTCGCGAGGTGCGCGTTTCATCACTTACCCGAGTGGCGACGTCGCCCAGCCCTGTTCCGATTCGATCAGCGCGGGAGCGGACTGGCACATCGCCTTGAAGTGCCGTAGGGTCCGACCTGCAACCAAACGAAGCAAAGGGGCACTTCCGTGATCTTCATCACGACGTACAGGATCAAGCAGCTCAGCAAGGCCGAGACCAAAGAGCTGATGGGAGTCTTCTCGGAGAAGGGCGTGCCGAGCACCGTAAAGGCGCACTACATCGCGGCGGACGGCAGCCAGGGCGTCGTGATCTCCGAAGCGGATGATCTGGAGGAGGCCTATCGGAACATCCTGAACTACTCGGAGTGGATCGAATACGACACCAAGCCGTACCTGACGATCGAGCAGGCGGTACCCCACATCGCGGACTACATCAGTTGATGTAACTCGCCTTTAGGAGTTGAGCGCCGACGGCGGCCTGTGCTGTCAGAACGCAGTTCGGCGGCAAGGAGGCGAGCTGCGCGATTGCCTCCTCACCGCTGCGTCTCGATCTAAGCGGAAGCGCCAGCGGAGCGAAGATGCCGACGCTGTCGAGCCGCCGCAGCCCAGCCGACCAGCGACCCCGCCAGGTGCAGGCACTTCCCGCGCTTGACCCGGCTGGCCCGCTCCGCTCTCAGGCGTCAACTGAATCCGGGCTCACGCCCGGAGCCCGGCCAACTTCACCCCCAAACGGAGAGGAGACCC
>DASPPG010000083.1:0-6575 GCA_035625625.1 Solirubrobacteraceae bacterium | reverse complement strand
ACCGGTCCGCGCCGAGAAAAATCAATCGCCCGGATCCCGCGGAGGCCCTCAGGAGCTCTCCTGACACGTCCGTTTCCGGTGGCTCGCCAAGCCGTTGTTGGTTGGCACCAATGCCGTTGGTTTGTGAAACAGCCTCCGTCCTCTGCGACAGCGCGGCGAGCCGGCTCAGGTTGCTCGCAACGCGAGGCTTTGCGGCAGTCCGACCTGCGCCGCGGTGGCTGCCCCCTTTAGCCCGATGCAGAAGCCGCGGGTTTCAACACCGAGGCGTTCGCGCGCCGGCTTCTGTCCGCGTAGGTCGTCTCTCGGTGTGGCGCTCGGTGAAGGCGGACGCCGTTGGCGAAAGCGGCTTCGCTGATCGCATTCGCCGCTCGACGACGTTCCCCGGCGCGCGCCGAGGCCGCCGGAAGGGGATCACTGCGCGTTGTTTTCGGCCACCCGTCGGGCTGCGGCCGGCGGTTGGGGAGCTGGCGGTCTCACGTTTGCCCGAAGCGCTAATCGAGTTCGTGGATCGCAACCATCCACGGCTGGTCTGGACGGACTTAGACTTGGCCCCCAAGCCGAGCGAGGGGGTCCCCAGTGGTGATTCGCAGCCCGTTTCCGGACGTCGAGATTCCGGATGAGTCCTTAACCGAGTTCGTCCTCACGGGGCCCGGGGGTCGGGGCGAGAAGCCGGCTTTGATCGACGCGCCCAGCGGCAGGACGATCACCTATTCGCAGCTGGTGGAGTCGGTGGGCGCGGTCGCCGTGGGCCTGGCCGAGCGGGGGTTTGGCAAGGGTGAGGTGTTCGCCCATTACGCCCCGAACCTGCCCGAGTACGCGGTGGCGCTTCACGCTGTTGCGTCGGCCGGGGGGGTGAACACGACCGCCAACGTGCTGTACACGGCCGAGGAGCTGGCCGCGCAGCTGCGCGACTGCGGGGCGCGGATGCTTGTGACGGTGCCTGAGTTATTGGAGAAGGCGAGCGCCGCCGCCGAGCAGTCGAGCGTCACGGAGATCTTCGTCTACGGCGAAGGGGACGGCGCGACGCCGTTTGCGTCGCTGCTGCAGACGCGGGGCGAGCCGCCCGCGGGCGTGATCGATCCGGCCGAAGATCTCGTCGCGCTGCCGTATTCCAGCGGCACCACCGGGCTGCCCAAGGGGGTGATGCTCACGCACCGAAACCTGGTGGCGAACCTCTGCCAAATGACGCACGAGCGCCTCTGGGAGCAATGGGAGCATGACCGCGTGGTCGCCGCGCTGCCGTTCTCTCACATCTACGGCCTTGTCGTGCTCATGAACGCTCCCCTCTACACAGGCGGCACCGTCGTGACGATGCCGCGATTCGAGCTGCGCGAGTTCCTGCGCGTGATCCAGGACTACCGGATCACGCGCGCTTATGTGGTGCCGCCTATCGTGCTCGCCCTGGCCAAGCATCCCTTGGTCGACGAGTTCGACCTCTCGAGCCTGGAGCTCATCAACACCGCTGCGGCGCCGGTGTCGGCCGAGCTCGAGGTGGCGTGCGGCGAGCGGCTGGGCTGTCGGATTAAGCAAGGGTACGGGCTGACCGAGGCGAGCCCGACTACGCATTTCGTCCCGGATCAGCTCGCCGGGGAGATGCCCGGCGAGGTCGGTCCGCTGGTCCCGAACACCGTGTGCCGGATCGTCGATGTCGCCAGCGGCCAGGACGCGCCGGCCGGCGAGCCGGGCGAGCTGTGCATCCGCGGCCCGCAGGTGATGAAGGGCTACCTCAACAAGCCTCAAGCGACCGCGCTCGCGATCGACCCCGACGGCTGGCTTCACACCCGCGACCTCGCCCGCATCGAGAAGAACGGTTCGCTGCGGATCGTCGACCGGGTCACGGAGCTGATCAAGTACAAGGGCCATCAGGTCGCGCCCGCCGAACTGGAGGCGCTGCTGCTCACGCACCCCGCGATCGTCGACGCGGCGGTGATCCCGGCCCCCGACGAGGAGGCCGGCGAGGTGCCCAAAGCATTCGTCGTCGCGACCGGGCCGATCACGCCCGAGGAGGTGAGCCGGTTCGTCGCCGAGCACGTGGCGCCGTACAAGAAGGTGCGCGCCGTTGAGCTCGTCGAGGAAATCCCGAAATCGCCCACCGGCAAGATCCTCCGCCGCGCACTGATCGATCGCGAACGCGCCGCGGCGATGGCTGGGTAGCCTCGGCGGCGGGCACAGTACTGCTTTGATCGAGATGCAGCACTCTGGCTGACTCCACCGGGCGGGCATGTGGCGCCCGCGCGGAGAGTGCTGCTATTCGATCACAGCGGCAGCGAGCCTTCGCGATTCCAGACGCTCAGGCGATTGGCACTGAAAGCGATAACACGTGCGCGCGACTTCGCCCGCGTCCCAGTTACGTCCATCGCGCGCGGCGGCGTCTGGAGTACTTGCTTCGGAAAGTCCAGCGCGATTGGCGCGATTGGCTGGCATACCTCCTCAGCAACGGTTCCTGGGGGCATTAACGCTCGGACGTATCGTTGACCTCCTGGATCCGCGCTACGGCGAGCGCTGTCGAAGGTCGATCAACCCGGCACTCTCGCACGCCGCGCTAACGCTTTGCCTTGATCTTCACCGTCTTGGTGATGACGTCGACGATCCCCATCTCCTTCAGGGTGACCGTCATCCTGGCCGTCAGCCCGGAGTGATGGGCCGCGAGCAGACGTCTGGCCTTTTGGCTCAGCTTGAGCGTCAGCGCTACCCGCCCGTGCCTCTTGATCGTGAATGTCCCGCTCGCGAACGACTTCGACCTGGCCGCGCCGGCGAGATCGCGGGCCGCATGCGTGATCGTGATGGTGACCGTGACTGTGCACGGGTATGTCGTGCAGGTGACGTAGAGCGTCACTGCCCTACTGGTCGCCGACGTTTTGCTGCTGACTGAACCCTCAGTGCTTGCCGTGTCGGACGCGACGAACTGCTGAGCGAACACGCCGCCGTTTTCGGTCCATGCCGCCCAGCCCTGGCCGTTTGAGCCGACGGCGCCGGTGAAGTTGCTCTCCGCCCCGTCGGCGTTCGCCTGGAGGTCAACCGGACCGAGCCACGAGCCGCCGTGGGTGGTGCTGTACGAGAGCCCGATCGGTCCTCCGTTCGAGTAGACGGCGTAGATGCCTCCGCCGCCATCCTGGGCGAGCGCCGCGTACGGCCCGTGCTGCGTGGAGACGAGGACCGGCGGGACGTCGAAGTCCATGTGCGTCTGGTCGAACGGCCAGTAGTCGGTCGCGCCGTTGCCCTCGTTTTCGGCCAGCACACCGAATCCCGCGGCGCCGCCGGCGACGGCCGGATACTGGGCGTTACAGATGCCCTTGCTGAGCGGGACGACCCACGCGCTGCCGGGCGAGCCCGGCGAGATGTTGTAGCTGTTCGAGGCACTCTGCGCGCCACCGCCGTACGCGTAGGCGAGCGTGTCCTGGTTCAAGCAGGAGTAGGGCGGACCGGCAAGGTTGGCCCCGAGCGTCTGGTAGACGCCGAGCACTCCCGGATAGGTCCCGAGTTGGGAGGCGAGGACGCCGCCGAGGTTGCCCAGCTGAACCTGCGTCGAGGGCTGGAGCTCGGCGAACGGGTGCGGTGGGGGGCTGCCCGTGTTCGAGGGGCTCCCGTTGCACATCACGGTCGAGCACTCCTGCGTCTGGTCCAACGGGAAGGCGTTGAACGTCGGCGGCCCGGCGGCCGTCACCCAACCGAAGCCGAGCTCCTCCGTGCCCGGCACGATGACTGAGTTGAGCGGCCCGGTGTCCGCGTTCTCGATCCCATCGCTGACCGACAGCCCGCCGTTGACGAGGTTCCACGTCGCCCCGCCGTCGGTCGACTGCCATTCCTGCTCGGGCACCGCATCGGGGGTCGACGTCCCATAGACGTCGGAGAGGATGACCCAGGTCGACCCTGCGATCACGGCGTTGACCCCGTCGATGTACTTTGCGCTCGCAGCTCCGGTCAGATTGCCGGTGTGGGTGCAGGCGCTCGCGCCTTTGGGCAGCACGCAGTACTGGACCATGTCCGGCGCGCCGCCCAGCTCCTGGCTGTTAACCCAGACGATCAGCGCCGTGCCCGACGGGTCGACCACGACCCTCGGTGGGTTGTTCGTTCCCGGCGTTCCGACCTGAATCGCCTTGCCACTCAGTGCGATTGCTGCGGCCGGGAGCGCAAGGCTCAACAGCATCACTGTGAGCACACCAATGAGACGGCCCCGTGTCATCATTCCTCTCCTCCGTCGAGTGCGGTTCGCGGGAAGACTAGACAAATCCTGCGAGCAACAACGGCCACCTGCACGGAGGAGCACTACAACACCACTGGCGTAGAGGCGCCGCTCGTAGAGCGCTGGACAGGATGATGATTCGGCGGTGGCCTTCCGCTCCGGGCTAAACGCGACAGCGCGCGGACGTCCTCGCGTGGGGTGGCGGGCCCGACTGTTGGGGTTCTCGATCGATCCGGCTGTCTGAAGCGCGCTATCGCTCTTGTGGCAACGCGCTGGTCCGCTCCGACGGCGCTCGCCGCTGGTTCAGCGCGAAATCACGAGCGGCTCGTCCGCGTTGATCGGACTCAAAGCACAACGCGGCACCCGGTAGAAGGCTGGCGTTCGGGCGTAGATGCGAGACGCGCTCTTCGCCGGAACCAGGGGTGGCGACGTGCGTGTCGGATCAGGGAAATGCGTAGGTGTCCGAGTTCCTCACTCGATCAGCCGAATGTCCCAAGCCGACGCACGGCGGATTTCATGCTGCTGAGTGCGACTTGATTACGATCTCACGGCGCTTTCCCCCGCGATGATGAAGGGGGTCACATGTTCGGTTCACGCTTGCTCGCCGTTTCTGGCGCCGTCCTGCTTGCCGCCGCACCTGCCGTCGCCGCGGCCGCCTCGACCTCGCATGCCAAGCTCTGGCACAACAGGGCGAACACCGTCGTCTGCGGGCTGATGATCGTGCCAAAGGAGGTGCTCTGCAGCGCGAGGGGCGTGCCGGCACCACCGCACACGAACTCCAGTGAAGGTGACCCCGGGTTCGTTCAGCTCGCCGCCAGCGGCAAGCCGAAGACGCTCCGCCTCAGTCAGGACTCGTTCATCGGTACGACCCCGGTGACGCTCGGTCACGGGGCCAAATGGACAGGCCGCGGGGTTACGTGCACGACTGGGAGCACGAACACCGTGCGGTGCGTCAATGGCGCTAAGCATGGCTTCGTGATCGGGAACGGGCACTACACGTCGTTCTAGTCACCGTCTCGGCCGAGCTCGTTCAGACGGCCCAGGGAGAGCAATGGCTATGCCTCGGACGACCTGGCGCACAGCGGCTGGCGGCCGCGCCACTCGACGGAGGGATACGCAGCTCGCCGAATCCAGGGCGCGTGTGACGGCGTGCAGAATCGCCCCGATATCTAGGCAGAGTCGACGGCCCGCAGCGGGTCATGAATCCGGCTGGGTGCAGCGGACGGGTCCTGTCCGAGTCCCTCCGTAGGAAGAGTTGCCATTCTCAGCGGGATACGCCGAGAAGCGCGCGAGAATGATGTGGGCAGGCTCGCTTCGCCACCTTGAGCGCCGAAACAGAGGAGCCGTCCCCAACCCCATGCTTAATCGAGTCGTCACTAGACATGAGAATTGGATCGGTGGCGTGGCCAGCGCCGTAGCGTTGGCTGCTCTCGTCGGCACCGCCGCGGTCGCCTCCGCGCAGACCACGCTGCCGCTCCAGGCGGTGGGCTGGCAGAACGAGACTCTGCCGGGGGCGGTTTGCAGGGCAAGTAGTCCGATCCGTTTGCACGACCACATCGCGCGGATCTCGCACACTGGTTTCGGAGACGTCGACAGCTTCGGTTCAGACCCCGACCTCGTTCGCGTCGCGGCCGCGTACGACGTGACCTATGGCCAGCTTGGCGGCGTTGGGCCCGCGGCCGCGGTTGACGTCGTGTGCTCCAACAACGGCGGGACCGCGGACGGTCAGATCCGCTTTGCCGATGTCGTCTTCAGCGGCTCGGCCACTAGCGTGCGTCCGGTGGGGCTGATCACGCCTCGCCAGCCGCACAGCTCGAACGTGTCGCACGTTCCGCTGCTGGGGAAGGTCAAGTGGGTCGACGGTCGGATCGTCGTCGCCGAGTATTGGTACGGGCCAAACGACCCGAGCTGCTGCGCCTCCGGGCGCGCAACCACCACTTGGGCCTACCGTACCGGCAAGCTCACGGCTGTCCGTACGGTGGTCACGAAACGACCGACCGGCTGACGCGCCTGAGAGCCATCAGGCACCGTTCCGGGTCTCGAGACCTCGCATGCCAAGCTCTGGCACAACAGGGCGAACACCGTCGTCTGCGGGGCCGACGTACCGAAAGCGACACTCTTGACGGCGCGCCAATGCGTGCATCTCGCTGCTGGATCGGGCTAAAGGGGGCAGCCACCGCGGCGCGGGTCGGACTGCCGCAAAGCCTGGCGTTTCGAGCAACCTGGAGGCGGCTCGCCGCGCTGTCGCAGCGGACGGAGGCTGTTTCACAAACCAACGGCATTGGTGCCAACCAACAACGGCTTGGCGAGCCACCGGAAACGGACGTGTCAGGAGAGCTCCTGAGGGCCTCCGCGGGATCCGGGCGATTGATTTTTCTCGGCGCGGACCGGT
>DASPPG010000082.1:0-9902 GCA_035625625.1 Solirubrobacteraceae bacterium | reverse complement strand
GCTGCGCTCGCCCCCCCGCCGGGAGGCCTGCGCGGCTTCGTATAGCGCCCAGCGCAGCGCCGGCGGCCCTTGACGGGATAGACGCCCGGGGGCGCGGTGACGGTCGGATTGGTAGACGGTGATGTCCAGGCCGCTGTAGCGGACCGCGTCGCGGCTGTTGGCAAACCGCCGGCAGTCGCCGAGCTCGGCCACGATCGTGACCGCGGTCAGCTCCCCGATGCCGTAATAGGCGTCAATCAGCGCTTGGCAGCCGGTCTGCTGGCGGGCGTAGCCCCGCAGCTCGCGCTCCACCGGATCGATCTCGCGCTCGAGCATGTCGATCACCGCGAGCGCGACCGTGACCTGCTGGCGCGCCCCCGCGGGCAGCGGCTGGTCCTCCAGCCACTGGGGCCCGTCGCCCTCCATCAGCCGCCGCCGGTGGGGACACCCGTGGTGATAGAGCACCGCCTGGATCCGCTGCTGCCATTGGCAGTGCTGCTCGATCAGCGTGTGACGCAGCCGCGCCTGCGCGCGCAGATCAAGGATGTGATCAGGCGGGATCCACGACTCCGGCAGCCGGCCGGCCAACAACAACTCGCGGTGATGACGGGCGTCCGCACGGTCGCTCTTGGCGCGCTTCTTGTTCCCACGCAGCGCCGCCGTTTCCGCTGGCTCGGCCAGATGCACAATCGCCCCGGCCGCGCGCAGCTCCTCAACCAAGAACCGCCACCCAGTCGTCGCCTCCAGCGCGACCTCCAGCCGCTCGCCGGCGAACCGGGCCAGGAACCGCCGCACCCCAGCACGGTCAGCCGGAAGCACCCGCGCGCGACTAACCTCGCCCGTGGCCAGATCGATCCACTCCGCGGTGATCTGCGCCCGATGCTGATCCACACCCATCACGATCGACATTTGACCTCCCACGAAAACGGGCAGGATCCAACCCCTGACCCGACGAATACGCCGTCAGAGTGGTCGGTGCCTTCTGTTGAATAAGTCCGGCCGCGCGGACCGTAACCGCGCGCGCCACACTGCATGCTGTTCGACACGAAGGCCCGACCACCTTCACATTACGGCGAGCCTTCCTCGGTGCCGTCCGGGTTGGCAATCCCGGATATGACATCTTTCGTCATCTCGGGCGGCAAGCGACCCGCGATCGGATTGGCGACCAAGCACGACCTCGCGGTCAGATGGTGCTAGCCGTCGACGGGCTAACGGACAGGCGCCCCGGACTTGTGCATTCCTGAGCGAGCGGGCGCACACGCTCGCGCTGCCCGCGTTACCGGATCGGACGAAACGCGAGTGCGCGCCGACGCCGAACGCAGGCTTCTGCAGCCTCGGGACGATGCGGAAGCTGGCTGCGCCAAGACCTCCCTTTGTTCGGCCGCGGTAATGGCGGCCCTCCGAACCACAGACCTGCCTTGCGCGGATTGCAAGTCCGCTCGCGGCTCGGAGGCCCGCCCCGATGCCCGAGCCCCCCGCTGAGACGCGCTTGCCGCGCACGGCGAGGCTCGCCATCCGGTGGCGAGGATGTGTGCGGTGAGGCGAAAGCAAGACTCGCGTCCCGAGGCGAAATGGCCCGAAGCGGGCGTATGAGGCCCCGCCGCGCGGCCGCACCAGGCTGCCCGCTCTGTCCCTGTGAGCTTCACGCCGGCCGGTCGGCGGACCGGTATAACCCCTCGGTGGTCGCTCGCCGGAACCGATCCGTCTCGCTCGAACGTAGTCACGGCGATCGCTGGGTCTACATCTCGCTGTTGCCGATCGGCTTCGGCGCCTGGGCACCGATCTACGGCGGCGCGCAGCACGGCCGTAGATCGTGGATCGTCTGGGGGATCGCATGGATGCTGGTGGCGATCGCTGCGTGGACCCTGCTCGCAATCTTCCCGACCGGCAACGGCGGCGGCAACGCGGCCGCGGGCCTGATGTTGATCCTTGCCTGGGTCGGCCCCGCGGCGACCTCATTCGTGCTGAGGGCCGGCGATCGAAACCGGGACGGCGGGACGGATCTGGAACGCGCCGAGGCGGCCGGGCGGATCGCACTGCGCGATCGAGCTCATGCCCGGGAGATCGCCACCCGCGACCCGTCGCTGGCGCTTGAGATGGGGATCGGACGGCCCGATCGGCCCGGAGCCGCGAACGGCGGCGTGGTCGATCTCAACAACGCCGCGCCGTCGGCCCTGACCACGCTGCCCGGGGTCGACGAGGTGCTCGCCACCCAGATCGTCGAGACCCGCAGCCGGGTCGGCGGGTTCTCCTCGTTGGAAGACATGGGCGCCGTGATGGATCTCGACGCCCCAGTCGTCGAGCGGCTGCGTGAGCGTGCCGTGTTCCTGCCCCGGATGAGATGACTGCCAATCGGCGCGCTGCCGTTCCTGGGTGCCGCCTCGATCGCCACCCCAGTACTCTCGCCGAAGCTTCTCTTCTCCGCGCGGAGCGGCACCGGAGGCGTCGCCGGCGAGACGCCCGTCCCAAAACCAAGGCAGGTCTTCGCCGCCGATCGCGAGACGGCGCGAGCGTGGCTCCATGACGCCTCAAGCAGCCACGCCTCCGACGCTGCTCCTCTGCTCGCCGAACAGCAGCGCGGTCCGCGACACGCCGACGCATGCGTTTACGCGGGTGGGAAGTGTCCGAGTCTCCTTTCGACTCATTGCCTACACAAAGGCTCGGACACTTCCCACCTCGGTCACCGAGGATCAGCGCCCGGCCCGCCAATCGCGGGCGTGACCCGCTGAGCGCTTGACCGTCGGCGTTGACGACCAGCGGCTGAGGGCCGCGGGCACGGCACGCGGCGCCGGGGCCGTAGCCGGCAGTCGCACACCGCGGGCGCGCCCGGGGTGGAACCGTCCGCATCTGCGCAATCTGCGTTGCTCGGTTTCAGGTACGCCCAGCACGGAGTGAGGTAAGTCGTGCGATACGGCGGTGCGTGCTGGCGAGCTTAGTCATCGTTCCCTGGATTTGCGGTTATCCCGAGTAGCCCGCGGCTAGGGTCAGGGTCGTGCCGGAGCTGTCGGTGTAGTTCCCGACCGCCGTGCATGCGGTGGAGGTCGTGCAGGAGACGCTGGCGAGATTGATTGTGCTAGCGCTGGGGCTGGGGGTGCTGGCAATCGTCCAGCTCGACCCGTTCCACGCCTCCGCCAATGTCAGCGTGGTGCCGCTGCTGTTGTCATAGTCCCCGACTGCGGTGCACGCGCTCGCCGAGGTACACGACACCCCGTTCAGGGTGCTGCCTCCGGCGCCGCTTGGATTAGGGGTGCTGGCGATCGTCCAACTCGACCCGTTCCAGTCTGCCGCAAATGCGGAGCCGTTTAAGTATCCGATGCCTGTACACGCTGACGTGCCAGTACACGAGACGGCGGTTAGTGCGACCGGCGATCCCCTGGCGGGTAGGCCCGAGTTAACAAGCGCCCAGCTGGTGCCGTTCCACTGCTCGGCGATCGCCTGGTAGATACGGCAATGCCTCGGGCCGCAGCCGATGACCGACAACCATCCGACTGCCATGCAATTGCTGGCGCTCGTACAAGACACAGCATCAAGCGCCCCTGGGGTGCTGGGCTGGATCGTCCAAGCGCTGCCGTTCCAGCGCTCGGCCACTGTCTGGTAGGAGACGGTCGGGCTCGTCGCAGAGACGTACCATCCAACAGCCGTGCAGGCGCTCGCCGACGTGCAGGAGACACCGGTTAGCGCGTCCTTCGAGCCGCCCGGGTAGGGGGTCGGTTGGATTGTCCACGCGGTGCCGTTCCACTGCTCTGCGAGCGATAACGTGCCCATGGATCCCACCGCGATGCAGGCGTCGGCCGAGGTACAGGAGACGGCGTTCAAGCTGCCGACGCCGTTCGGGGTGGTGGGTGTCGTTTGAATTGTCCACGGGGAGCCGTTCCATTCCTCGGCGAGCGCCGTATCGGTCGAGGATGCGCCGACCGCGAAGCACGCCACGGAAGGGGGCGATAGGCAGGACACGGCGTTCAGAGCACCGCCGCCGCTGGGATTCGGAGTCGACTGGATCGACCAGCCCGAAGCGAGAGCTGGAGCGGCCGATGCGGCGGCCACCCCGAGCGCCAGGATCGCCGTCGCCCACGCCGTGAGGATCCGCCACGTCCACCGCCGGACCGGGGACGGCTCAAGGACACGGCTCGCCACGCGTGACGACTTTCGACGGTTCGCGCTTATGGGCATCTGATCTCGCTCTCGCTGGCGTCGGCTGTTGGCGTCCGGATTCGCGTGCGATCGTGCCCGTGCGCTGTTGCAGATCGGTTGCAAACCGGTGACAACGGGTTGCCGAAGGGGCGATCCGAGCTGCCAAGGTGTGCTCGCGAGCGGGGTGCGGGGTTTCCGCGGAATCCGGGTTCGCGCCGATCCGCGGCGTGGAGGCTCGAAGGTTCACGCCGCGGGGCGGCTGCTGCCTGTCGCGCGCGTTTGCAGCGGGCGTGACGGTGATCATCCGGGCCCCTCGGGTGCACAACCCGACGAATGCGAAGACCGATGGGAGCATCCAGGCGTCATGCGTCCGCCGGAGCCCGATCCGACGTCGAGGCATCGCGGCCCGTCCTAGCGTCGTCGACGCCGGTACGGTCGACCACGTCGGGCTAATCGCATACGCGCGAGCGGCCTCGGTGAGCGTCATCCCGCGAGGTCCCGCGCCCGCCCGTGGAGCAATGTGGGCGCGGGCGCGGCTCAACGGCCTCGAATTTCCGTTGGCGTCGTCGGGTGCCACGCTCGCGATACCACGCCGGCGGGCGCATTCGGCTAGCGCGCCGTCCGTCGGCGGAGTTGGCCGCAAGGCAATCACCGACGACTCGCGTCCGTTAGCTCGCCAGTTGACGGACGGTCGCGGGAAGGACGGCGTCGGCAAGGTCGAGCAAGCGTGCCTGGGCATCGCCAGGCTTGGAGGGCAGAACAGTGGTACAGGTCCGCGTTGTCGCGGGCCGGTAGAGCAGCAGCGGCCGCGGCCCGATCGAGCGCCCAATCGCGGATGTCCATCGTGCGATGGTCATCTCGTCCATCTGCTTCCCGGCGAGGACGACGACGTGGGGCCGGTGCACCGAAGCGGCGTCGCTGATTCCGCTCGTCGCTTGCGCGGAAAGGATGAAGACGTTGGCGCCCGCGCGAAGGCAGAAGAGTTTCAAGGCGCGGATGTACGCGGCGTCGAGGTCGAGTTCGTCCCGCGAGGCGTCGGCCAGCACGATGGATGTGCGCCCGAGCGATAGTGGCGCTAGGCGCTTGGCGCGGCGCAGCCAGTCCGCCGCCCAGCGCGCGGAGAACGCCCAGGCGGCCGAGTCGGCTCCCGGGCCGCTAACGATCCTCTCCAGGCTGGGCAGCAAGACCTCGTCGACCGAGCGCTCCACCGAGCGGAGCGCGAGCGTCGTCTCGATAGCGCGGTCAGCGCCCTCGTGGTCGTAGGCGAGCAACGCCCTGACCAGCGAATCGGTGTCCGCCACCAGCGAAGCGCGCGCGCGAGAAACCGCCGACGAGATCGACAGGCCTTCCTTGAGGGCAGCTCTCAGCGCGGCTACTTCGCCGTGCGGGTAGCACTGGTGGCCGCCCGGCGAACGCTGAGGTTGGGGAAAGCCTAGCCCTAGCCTGCGCTCCCACGCTCTGAGCGTGTTCGGCGCGACGTCAAGCAGGGCCGGGCTTCGGTCGTCTTGAGGTAGCGCATCGCGAAGAACCACCAGTTCTCTGCCCATCCCGAGTGGATCAGTTATCGACCGATCTAGCCGCGGCTTAAGCTCCAGCCGTCAAGATCAGTAGTTTTCACTGGGTGCGCTCGTCACTCGCGATCCGTGGCCGAGCGGCGTGAGCTGACGGGCTTCGCCGGGTGACAGCTGTGCCGCCGATCGTCGACCTCGGACCAGCGTAAGGCCTCGCGGTAAGCGTTTGCGTGTGCGACGTGCACGACAACGGCTTTAGTCGCCACCTCTACCAAACAGCTCGACGTCCGAGAGCTCACCGGCGTCAAGCCCCGCGGCGTCGGCGCGGGTGATTGTGTTTGCTGGGAGCAGAGGCCGGCGACCCCTCACAGCGCATCGCTCGGCTCTCGCGTTCCGCCCGTACGTTGGTCGCACGCTCGCGGCATGCACGATCGACCCGAGGTGTCCGTCTCGCCGAGTTGGCAACTGGACGACTACCCGGCACTCGTCCGCTGAGATGCTCCTATCCCTGCCGCATCCGGCTAGGCAAGATTCTGCCCAATTTCGGCTGAGACAAGGGGAGCAGGCGCCCGGTGAGGTCGAGTCCCGCGTTAGGACCAATCACGCGGCATCCCGTGCACACCGCGTCCGGGCACGAATTGAGCGGCCGAAAGCGAGCATCACGCTGTGCGATCGCTCTTGCCGCTGACACGACGCTCGCGTGCGCGAGCGCAATGGCGGCAACTTGGGTACGACGCCGACGCTCAGGTTGCCGCCGCGAGAGCGCTTGCAAGCGCACTGATCCAGGCCAGCCTGCAAGCGGTGCGGGCTGGCCGCTCGCGTGGCGTTGCGGGCACCGACCTCCGCATCGGGGTCGCTGCCGGAGTGGACGGCGGAACTGCGTTGAGACCGACGTCGCGCGTCTGCTCCCCACCGGAGCGGAAGTCCTGCTCGTCCGGCCAACGCTGGCTGTGCTGCCGGCGCCTCGATTGTGGGACTCCTACAACCCGAGGCGTTGTCGGCCCGGTCGGGCGTCACGACCGCGGCCCGCCGCCCAAGACGAAAGAGCGAAAGCGAGCTGCCGATCGCCGTCGACCCGGTCGTGCATAGGCATCACTGGCGCCGTCGACCGCTGCGAGCACCGTCGACCTCGCTGTCGCGATCGCCTCATCCAAGCGTGCGCGGCCTCGGCGCGGCACGACTGCTCGGCTCTCCCGCCCGCTCGGGCGGCGCTTTCGCAATGCCACGCACTCAGCCGCCGTGTCGCGGGCGGCCGGACGACTGCATGGCCCGGATGATGCGCAAGTCGAACCGCGCAAGGTCGACGTCGCACGCCGCGCTATTGCTGTCGGACACCTCGCTATTGGTTCGCCACGGAAGGAATGGGCGGTGCTAGCTCGATTCGAGCTAGCACAGACCGCCCTCTTGGACGAGAGCCAGGCGTACGGAATCTGTGCTGCTTCCACGAAGGAAGGGCACTCTCGGAGACCGCCATCGTGGCGCTCGAGACTGCCGCTGCCAGCCCGAAGCAGCCACGACGCCGACGTGGGCCGCAATAGGCGTAGAGGAGCCGTCCAGGCTGCCAGCGTCCACCGCACCCTCTTGGGTGGCTCCTCTACGCCTTAAGCAGCCGTCTTGAGCTCGTGGCTGCTCAGGCGACGATGGAGCAGTCTGCGGGGCTCCGTCGAGGGTCGGAGACGACCTCACACCAAACCATGCCGAGATCGCCGGGGGATTTTCGACAACCGGCCGACGGTCTTGACGGGTCTCCCCGACCCCTCAGAATCGGAGTGTGCGACGCATCGGTTCCTTGATCGGGGCGATCCTTGTGCTCGTCGGCATGTTCTGGGCAGGACGTGAGAGCAGTCACGGTTTCGGCTCATTGTGGTAGCACTGGTGGTGCCCGACCCCGATCGTGGCGATCGTCGTGGGGCTAGCGACCGACTTTGCTGTTGGCTCGACGCCCCGCCCAGACCGCGTGAAGGACGCAGACACGACGTCTCCGGCAGCAACCCGTCACGGAGCTGGCGAATGTCCCGATTGATTCCATAAGTGATCCACGGCTCGAACCGCTCAGCGTGCTAAGGGGCGTGGTCGTCGAGGAGCTGGTCCCCGTACAGAGGATTTTGGATGCTGCCCCTCCCTCAGCTTGCGGCTCGGCTCGTCTGTGGCCTTGGGCGTATTCGACGCCCGCAGCTGGGGCAGGGCACCCAATCCCAACGCACGGTGGTCTCGAATTGAGCTCCGCAGCGGCGGCATTCGGCGTTGTAGGGCTGTTGCCGGTAAAACTCGTCGGGTGGACAGTGAGGGTGTGGCGGGGGCTCGCTGTTGGGAAGGAAACGCATTGTTGTCCTCTCTGTTACGTGGGTACGCTGAAGCCGCCGTAGGTGCCGGGGGGGATCTGGATCGTGGCCCGGTTTGGAGCGTTGCCTATCGCGGCCTGGATCGTCGTGTAGTCGGGACTGCTGGAGCAGACCGTGATCGGGGCAGCTGTCCCGGCGCTCTCCGCGGCGCCAACGGCGATGGCCGCCGTCCCGATCTCGACCAGCACCGATCGGCGAGAACACCTTGATTCATGATCAGTCATTGCGCAGCTTTCCTGGCGCCTGTGTACAGCGCCTGGATCTCGGCGACGTACTTCTGTTCGATTGGTTTGCGTTTGAGCTTCAGGGTGGGGGTGAGCTCGTCCCCGCCGGGCTGCCAGTCGGCGTCGAGGATCGTGTGGCGTTTGATCTGCTCGACTCGCGACAGGCGCGCGTTGGCGTCGCTGACGGCGCGCGCGACCTCTGTCGACCGGGCGGCATCGTCCGGGTAGGTCGCGGCGAGCTCGGGGTCGAGCACGATCAGCGCGACGTTGTAGGGCCGGTCGTTGCCGATCGCGTAGGCGTGGGCGATCAGGGGGCTCGCGCCCCTGAGCTCGGCCTCGATGTTCGCCGGGGACATGCTTTTGCCGGCGGAGTTGATGATCAGCTCCTTCTTGCGGTCGATGATCGTGAGGCGCCCGTGTTCGTCGATTCGGCCGAGGTCGCCGGTGTGAAGCCAGCCGTCCTGGTCGATCGCCGCGGCGGTCTGCTCGGGGAGGTTGCGGTAGCCGCGGATGACCATCGGCCCGCGGGCGAGCACTTCCCTGTCGGGCGCGATCCGCAACTCGAGCCCGTCGATCGGCCGCCCGCAGGTGCCGTTATCGGCCGGGTCGGTGCTGGTGATCGACCCCGGGCCGCTGAGCTCGGTCATCCCCCACTCTTGGCGCAACGGTACCCCGGCGGCCTGAAGGAACTCGAGCAGCCGCGTCGGCACCGGAGCCCCGCCCGCGCCGGCGACCTCGAGCTCGCCCAGCCCGGCCGCCATGACGAACCCCGCAGGGTCGGCGCCGAGCGCCTCGCACCTCGCGCGGAGCTTCTCCCACAGCCGCGGCGGCGCGCTCAGCACCGTCGGGCGGGATTCGGCCAGCGCCGCCGGGAGCTCCGCCGGGTCGGGGCAGCAGGTGACGGTGCCGGCGAGCGCGATCGCCGAGTACAGGCTCGTGAACCGCTCCAGCACGTGCGCCAGCGGCAGGAACGAGACCACTCTCGCCGGCTCGGGCACGGGCAGCCGTTGCCAGGTGCCGCGGAGGTTGGCGAGCACGCCGGCGTGGGTGATCTCGGCGCCCTTCGGCGGCCCGCTCGCCCCCGACGTGTACACCAGGCACACCAGGTCGTGCGGCTGGACCGCGCGCCAGCTCTGCTCGAAGTCGAACCCCGGCGACTCGACCCCGTCCAGCTCGGGCGCGCCCGAGGTCAGGCGCAGCACGTGCTCGAGCTCACCAGACCGCGGCGCGACCGCGGCCACCGTGGCGTCGAACGCTGACTCGGTGATCAGGATCCGCGTGCCGCTGTCGCGCAGCAGGTACTCGACCTGGATCGGCGCCGAGGTCGCATAGACGCTGAACGGGCTCGCGCCTAGATGCAGCGCGGCCAGGTCGGCGAGCAGGTGCTCGGGCCGGTTTCGCAACAGCAGCGCGACCGCATCCCCGCGACGCACCCCCAGCGCGTGCAGCGTCGCGGCGCCACGACGCACCCGGAAGGCGTACTCGTCCCAGGTCCATGCGATCCCCTCCTGGGGGAGGCGCACCGCGAGGCGGTTGGGATGGCGGGCGGCGGTCGCCTGGAACGCCGCGCAGACCGTCGGCATCCCGGCCGTGACCTCGTCGCCGCTTGCCGACGGGCGGATCAGGCTTTCGGTGTGCATGGGCCGATCTTCCATCGGGATGGCGTGCTTCACATCAAGGACCCACCCTGAGATTTCGGCCCGGACCCGGAGGGG
>DASPPG010000081.1:0-2902 GCA_035625625.1 Solirubrobacteraceae bacterium | reverse complement strand
GAATCGACGTCAAAAGGCCCCAGGTGTAGGGATGCTGCGGCGAGAAGAAGACCTGCTCGGCCGACCCGCGCTCGACGATCCGCCCCGCGTACATGACCGCAATCTCGTCCGCGAACTCGGCCACCACGCCAAGGTCGTGGGTGATGAGGATGATCGCCATGCCCAGCCGATCCTGGAGCTCCTGGAGCAGCTCGAGGATCTGCGCCTGCACGGTCACGTCGAGCGCGGTGGTCGGCTCGTCGGCGATCAGGAGCTTGGGCTCGTTCGCCAGCGCCATCGCGATCATCACGCGCTGGCGCATGCCGCCCGAGAACTCGTGCGGGTATTGGTCCACACGCCGCTGGGGGTCGGGGATCCCGACCATCGTCAGCAGCTCGACGGCACGGTCACGGGCCGTGGAGCGAGAGACGTCGCGGTGGACCCGGATCGCCTCGATCAGCTGGGCGCCGACCTTGTAGAAGGGATGTAGCGAGGACAGCGGGTCCTGGAAGATCATCGCGATCTCGTTGCCGCGAATCGAGCGCATCTGGTCCCCACTGAGCGTGACCAGGTCCCGCTCGTCGAACACGATCTTGCCGCTCACCCGCGTGTTCCTTCCCCGGGTCAACCCGAGCGTGGTCAGCGAAGTCACGCTCTTGCCCGAGCCGGACTCCCCGACGATGCAGAGCGTCCGCCCGGTGTCCGCGGCATACGAAATGCCGTCGACCGCGTGGACGATGCCGTCTTCGGTCGAGAACTCGACCTTCAGGTCCGTCACCTCGAGCAGTGGGCTCACGCGTACCGGACCCGCGGGTCGAGGAACGCGTAGACGATGTCGACGACCAGGTTGGCGATCACGATGAAGAAGGCGCCGAACAGCACCGTGCCCTGGATCACCGGCAGGTCGGCGTTCTCGATCCCCATGTAGGCGAGGCGGCCGACACCGGGGATGTTGAACACGGTCTCGATCAGCACCGCGCCGCCGAGCAGCGCTCCGATGTCTAGACCCAGCACGGTGACGATCGGCGTGATCGCGGCCCGCACACCGTGGTGCCAGACCACCCGTCGCTCGGAGAGCCCCTTGGCGCGGGCCGTGCGGATGTAGTCCTCGGACATCGTCTCGATCAGGTTCGATCTGAGCAACCGAGAGTAGAAGGCAGCGAAGGCCGCGGCGAGGACGATCCACGGCAGGAGCAGCGACCCGAACCAACGTCCGGGATCGGCGGTCAGCCCGGTGTACGTGTTGGCACCGTCGAAGATCTTGATGATCCCGATGTCGTTGGCGAACAGGTACAGAGCGACCAGGCCCAGCCAGTACGAGGGCGCGGAGATCGCCAACAGCGCGCCGCCCATGGCCGTGCGGTCCATCACGCTGCGGCTGCGCACGGCGGAGATGATCCCGATCGGGATCCCGATCAGCAGCCAGATGACCACCGCGCCGACCGTGAGCGAGATCGTTGCCGGGAGGCGCTGGAAGATCATCGACCGGACCGGCTGTGAGAACTGGTAGCTGTAGCCGAAGTTGAAGTGCAGAATGATGCCCTTGATGTACAGCCAGTACTGCACGTAGATCGGCCGATCGAGGCCGAGGCGCTTGCTGATTGCTGCGATCAGCGCCGGGTTCGGGGAGCGTCCGGCGCGGAGCACCGCGGGGTTGGCCGACGGCAGCTCGTAGAAGATCAGGAAGGTCACCGCGCTCACGACGAACAGGAGCACGATGACCCAGAGAAGGCGGCGGATGATGTAGCGGCCCATGTCGGTGAGAGCTCCTGAGGGGCCCCGCGTGCACGAGGCCCCTCAGATCATTGCCCTAGTGACGCGATCCTAACTCGGTGAGCTGAACGACAGGTTCCAGTCGTCGTTCCACGGATCGAGGACGCCCTTCACCTTCGAACCCTCGACCAGAGCGTTGTCCGCCCAGACCTCGGGGATCGCCGGAGCGTCGTCGACGATCACCTTGTCGGCCTGAGCGAACGCCTGGTAGCGCGCGTTCAGGTTGGAGATCGCCGATGCGTTGTCGATTGCCGTGTTGACCGCCGGATCGTTCAGGACCGGCCAGTTGCTGTTGTTGATCGGCACGATGGCCTCGCCGCTGAACGGCACGAACAGCGCGGCGTACGGATCCGGGAAGTCCTCGATCCAGCCCGCCGTCGGGCACACGTTGACGTGCGCCTTCACGTACCCGCAGAACTTCGAGTACATCGTCTGCTGCGGCACCGCCTTGATCGTCGTCTTGAAGCCGAGCGCGTTCAGCCCGGACTGGACGATCTGCATCTCCTGCGGACCGGGGGCGATGTTGCTGCCCACGATCAGGACGCTGCCGTACTGGCCGTAGCCGCCCGTGTACTTGCAGTTCGGGTAGCCGGCCATCTTCATGTACTTACAGGCCACCGTCATGTCGCCGGTCGGGTGCGAGATGTAGTCCTGACCGAACCCGGCGTAACCGCCCGCCTGCTGGAACCCAGGCACTTCGGGATAGATGAAGTGCGTGGCCACGTGCCCGACCAGCGGGCCGCCGCGGGCCAGCAGGTATGCGGAGCGGTTCTGCGCGGCGATCGCTGCCTTGCGCAGGTTGATGTTGTTGAACGGCGGGACCGTCGTGTTGAGCGACGCGTAGTAGATCCCCAGCGGTGCGACCGACAGCTGGGACTTCTTCGACGTGTAGGCCGATTGGAGCACCGCCGCCGGCGGGCCGTCGGCCATCAGCAGGTTGGTCGAGTCGAGCGTCTGGCGCGCCGCCACCGTCGGGTCGGCGCCGGCGTTCCACACGATCTTGTCGGAGTACGCCGGGCGGATGCCGTCGAGTGTGCGGTTCCACTGCGGGTTGCGCACCAGCGTCAGGCTCTGCCCCGCCTTGTAGCTCTGGATCATGTACGGCCCGGTGAACACCTGGCTGGTCGGATTCGAGTCCCACGTCGACGGG
>DASPPG010000080.1:0-53730 GCA_035625625.1 Solirubrobacteraceae bacterium | reverse complement strand
CGCGGATCTCGACCACGGCGTCAAGGCCGGCATCAGCGAGGTTCTGAGCGGCGGTGATCACCTTCTGTGCGCTCAGCTCGGTGCTCACGACACGGCCGGCGCCGTTGTCGGCGGGAGGATCGGGGATGGCGGCCGCCCGCTGCTCGTCGCTCTCAGCGGCGAGGTGCAGCCGGCCGAGCACGGAGGCGACGCGTGGATCGCGGAGTCGACTCAAATCGCCCCCGCTGAGGGATCCCGCTCGCACACGGTGGCAGAAAATAGAGTCACGCGCGCGCGTAGTAACTGTGGGGAGGAGCTGTCGATCTCCGTCCGGCAGGATTGACGCCACGCAAACCGGGTGCCGCTGCAGGGAGCCCGTCCCGGCACGCCATCTTACGGACTCCCGCGGGCGGCGGCGCCGGTACGTACCGTTTTGACTGGGCCAGCTGGTCCAACCGGTCCAGCTAACGACTCACGACGTCGGGCACCGCGATGTCGCGCTTGAGAACCTTGCCGGTCGAGCCCTTGGGCAGCTCGTCGGTGAACCAGATTCTCCGTGGATACTTGTAGGCCGCGACTCGGTCCTTGACGAAGTCACGGATCACGTCCGCGTCCGCTTCGGCTCCGGGGCGCCTGACCAGCGCGGCGCCGACCTCCTCACCCAAGGCGTCGTCCGGAATGCCTATCACCGCCGCCTCGAGGACTGCCGGGTGCTCGTAGAGAACCTCCTCGATCTCGCGCGGGTACACGTTGAAGCCGCCGCGGATGATCATGTCCTTCTTCCGGTCGACGATGAAGAAGAAGCCGTCCTCGTCCCTGGACGCCATATCCCCGGTGAGTAGCCAGCCGTCCCTGATCGCCTCGGCGGTCTCCCTGGGGCGTTTCCAATAACACTTCATCACGTTGTGGCCGCGGATCGCGATCTCTCCGACCTCACCTGCGGCAAGCTCGCGGCCGGCGTCATCGACGACCCTCATCTCGACTCCACGGATTGGTGTCCCGATCGACCCCGGCTTGCGCTCATGCTCGAGATGGTTGAACGAGGCCACCGGTGACGTTTCCGAAAGGCCGTAGCCCTCGAGGATCACGCAGCCGAACGCCTCCTCGAAACCCCGCATCACCTGGGCCGGCATCGCGGAACCGCCGGAGACGCAGGTCTGCAGGCAGGTCACGTCATAGCTAGCGCGATCGGGGTGGTTGAGCATCGCGTGGTACATCGTCGGGACGCCTTCGAACAGCGTGACCTTGTCGCGTTCGATGATCTCGAGTGCCCTGCCCGGCTCGAACCGCGGGAGCATCGTGAGGCACGCTCCAGCGTTGACGGCGTTGTTCAGGCAGCAGGTCTGGCCAAAGGAGTGGAACAAGGGCAGCGCGCCGAAGATGACGTCGTGCTCGGAGACGCGCATCAGTTCGGTGCTGCACCTACAGTTCTCGACCATATTGAGCTGCGTGAGTTCGGCACCCTTCGGCGTGCCTGTCGTCCCTGACGTGTAGAGGATCACGGCCGTGTCGGCCGGGTCGCGTTCGACGTTGTTGGGCTCCCTCGGAGAATCAGCGAGCATCGCTTCGAACTCCCCCGGCCGGATGGCGATCGCTTCGGCCGGGCTCCCGTCAGCGCCCTTCTGGGCTTCCTCCGCAAATCCGTGCCAGACGAACAGGAACCGAGCGCCGGAGTCGGAGAGATAGAAATTCACCTCCCGGGCCTTCAGCAGCACGTTCATCGGTACGACCACACCACCTGCGCGCAGGATGCCGTAATAGACGACCGCGAAATGAGGCACGTTCGGGATCATGATCCCGACGCGGTCGCCCGGCTGAAGGTCTCGTGCTCGGAGGAGGCCCGCCACGCGGGATGCTCCCTCATCGAGCATGTCGTAGGTGACGACCGCGTCATCGAGCTTCAGCGCGGAGCGGCTTCCGTACCGACGGGCTCCGGTGGTCAGGAGATCTGCTAGGCCAGTTGCCATGGTCCGCTCAACGCCGTGTTCACAGGACGGTAACCCGACGCTAGAGGCCGTGCGCCCTCAGCGCCATCAGGGCCGACGCGGACGACGACTTCGGCAAACCCGCAAAGCAGGGCGGGGTACTGGCTTGAACGCCGGCGAAGGCGCCGACCTTGGCCACTCCCGAGGCGATGCCGTTCCCGGTCGTGCGGACATCGACTGGGAAGATCTCGGAGGGATAGACAAAGGAAGCCCATGATCTGCAGCCGCCAGCGGCCGATCCGACCGATGGTGAACGCCGCGATGTAGAAGGCGGTCACAGAAGGCGGTGTTCGTCGTCGCCCCGGGTTGGGGCTAAACCGCCGTGGTCGGGAACTGGACGGAGAAGGGACCGCCCTCCGCATCTCCGATGGCGACGCATCTCCCATCAGCGAAACAGTTGACGGCAAGGAGGGTCGAGTCAACCGACTTACCGGTGGACAGCCTGCGCGGCGCTTGGAGCACCGACCAACGGCCGCCCCGCCACAGTTCAACGAGCGGCAGTGTCGCGGTTCCCGCGTGGTTGGTGTAGTCGCCGACCGCGACGCACGAGCGGCTGGACCAGCAGGACACGCTGTTCAACTGATCGAGCTGGATCGGATTCGGGGTTGGCTGGACGGACCACCGTGAACCGTTCCACTGCTCCGCCAAAGTGACGCGCACGGAGTTGAGAACGGTCCCCCAACTGCTGACTCCGACCGCGACGCACGCGTCACGTGATGCGCACGAGACGCTGCTCAGTTCGTTATCGCCGTCGGGTCCCCCGAAGCGTCGTGGATGCGGATTCGGCTCGATCGACCATCTGCTGCCGTTCCAGCCCTCAGCGAGTCCCTGACTAGCGGTGTCACCGACGGCCGTGCAGGCGAGCGAGGAGGTGCACGAGACGCTGATCAATGGGCCACCTGTCGCGTGCTCGGTGGACCAGGTGGTGCCGTTCCATCGCTCCACGAGGGGGGTCGTAGGCCGCCTCGGATTCCGCGAGACCGACTCTCCGACCGCCGTGCAGGCAAGCGGCGAAGTGCATGACACGCTCGTGAGCCGGCTGCTCAGCCCAGGTCGGGCTGGAGCGGGGATCGGCTCGACTGACCACGCCGCGCCATTCCAGCGTTCCACCAGCGGGACGTAAGGGCCCGGAGGATTGCCCGTGGTGGATCCACCGACGGTGACGCACCAGGATTCGGACGGACACGAGATCCCGCTGACGAGCACGGTGCTCGCACCCGCGGGCCTCGCCATCACCTCGCGCGACCATCCTCGACCGTTCCACCGGACCGCGTCCAAGACGTCCTCGTCCGAGGAAGGGAACGGATAGTAGGCAGCAACTGCGGTACAGGCCGCACTCGAGGAACAGGACAACGGCGACGTTATCGCGGACGATGGAACCGGAAGCCGTTGCACTGACCACCCCGACGTGCCGGCCGCCGAAGCAATTCCGCACGAAAGCGCCAGTAAGCATGCCAGCGCCAAAGCGCCCCGCATCATCCGTAGCCCCGCATCATCCGTAGAGTCTTACGAGCCGACCTCTCAGATACGCACGCTGGGCGGTCATCGGCAATCGGTCGAACTCTATGGCCGGGACGAAGCATGGGTCAACGAGGCAGACCCGCCGGTCGCTAGCCGCCGCGGGTCCGCCTTCAGAGGCCTTCGCTCTCGTCCTGGTCGTCCTCGTTGAGCATCCCGACGAAGCCGGTTACCACCACACCCAGCGCCGCGACCTCAAGCATCACGACCGCGATCACCATCCACGTCTGTGGGGTGAGCGCGAGCAGGACGATCAGCCCGCAGATCATCAGGATCGGGACGAGCATCCCGTACAGCAGCCTGACGTCGACGCCCAGCGCGCGCTCGACGCTCATGTCGAAGTTATGAAACACGCGAGTGGGATTTGTGTGAGACGGATGAGACGTTCCGGTCGGCATATCGCCTCCTTGATCGAGCGCTGCGAACGCTAGGCGTGGGCGCTCGGAGCGCCATCGGGTCTGACGCGCACGGCGACTTCGGCAAACCCGCAGCGGTGGGCGATCGGCTTCGTGTCTCGGCTTTTCCCGGGCGCGAGTACGGACCTGCTACGGATGCCCGGCGTTTTGGGTCGCATATAGCGTGCCTTCAGCCCGTGTCGACGAGGGAGCGACGGGGTCCGCGTCCCGCTGTTGAGGAGCTCGAGAACATGTCCGCGAACTTTCAACCCCTGACTCCGCTGAGGTTTCTCGAGCGCTCTGCGGCGGTGTTTCCCGACAAGGTGGCGATCGTCTGCGGTGAGCGCCGCTTCACCTATCGCGAGTTCGCCGACGAGACGACCCGCATCGCTCGGGCATTGCAGGCCTCGGGGATCCAGCCGGGGGATCGGGTTGCGTACCTGTGCCCGAACCTCGCCGAGATGCTGATCGCCCACTTCGCGGTACCGCTGGCGGGCGGAGTGCTGGTGGCGTTGAACGTCCGCCTGTCGCCCGATGAGGTCGGCTACATCGCCCGGCATTCGGGCGCGAAGCTCCTGATCGTGGCCGAGGAGCTGCTGGGTAGCGTGCCGTCTGCCGACAGGCTCGGTGACGTCGGAGAGCTCATCGTGATCCCGGATCCGGGTTCGGACTTCGCTCCGATGAGCAACGGGTCTCTCCCCACCGAGGCGTACGAGGCGCTCAGGACGCGGGGAAGCCTCGAGCCGCTGCCCTGGACGGTCGACGATGAGCAGACGACGATCTCGATCAACTACACCTCCGGGACGACCGGTGATCCGAAGGGCGTTTCGTATACGCATCGAGGTGCGTACCTGAACTCGCTCGGCGAGGTGATTCACTCCGAGCACTCCTCGTCGTCGATATACCTCTGGACGTTGCCGATGTTCCACTGCAACGGGTGGTGCACAACGTGGGGGGTCACGGCGATCGGTGGAACGCATGTGTGCCTCCGCGCCGTCCGGCCAGACACCATCTGGCGACTGATGGACGAGGAGCGTGTGACCCATCTCAACGGCGCGCCGGCGGTGATGACGTCAATCGCGCGGGCACCGGAGGCACATCCATTCGACCACCAGCTCACGGTGACGACCGCGGGAGCGGCGCCGAGCCCAACGATGATCGCGGAGCTGGAAGCCCTCGGAGCACGCGTGATCCACGTTTATGGGTTGACCGAGGTGTACGGGCCATATTCGCTGTGCGAATGGCAGCCGGACTGGCAGACGCTCGAGCCGGCGGAACGCGCGCAAAAGCTCGCGCGGCAGGGCGTGGGCATGATCACGGCGGAGCGGATCCGCGTCGTCGACACCGACATGAACGACGTTCCAGCCGATGGCGCGACGATCGGCGAGATTGTGATGCGCGGCAACGACGTGATGAAGGGCTACTTCCGCGACCAAGAGGCGACCGAGCTTGCCTTCACCGGGGGATGGTTCCACTCCGGAGACCTCGGCGTGATGCATCCGGATGGATATGTCGAGCTCATGGACCGGGCCAAGGACATCGTGATTTCTGGAGGCGAGAACATCTCTACGGTCGAGGTCGAGCGGACGCTGCTGAGTCATCCGGCCGTCGCAGACGCCGCGGTCATCGGGATTGCCGATGACCGTTGGGGCGAACGTCCGAAGGCCTTTGTGGTCCTCGACCCGGAAGTGACCATCACCGAGCAGGAGCTGATCGATCATGTCAGGTCACGGATCGCTCACTACAAGGCGCCCGACGCCGTCGAGTTCCGGACGGCGCTACCTCGGAACTCGACCGGCAAGATCATGAAGTACGAGCTACGCCACGAGGAGCTGGCCAAGCAGAGCCATGGCGCCGGCCGGTGAGTTCCGATGAAGGTCCCTCCCGCGAACCCAATCGGAAACGGGCAGGCGGGCGCGGGTGGAGGCCCCCTCTCCGGCGCCCGGGAGTGCACGAAGCTGATGACTCCCGACGAGGCCGCCCAGTTGATCTTCGACGGCGACACGGTGGCGGCAGGGGGCTTTGTCGGGATCGGGGTGCCCGAGGCGTTGTTGATCGCGCTCGCCGAGCGGTTTGACGAAAGCGGGGAGCCGAGCGACCTCACCCTCGTGTTCGCCGCCGGCCAAGGCGACGGTGGCGCGCGCGGGCTGAACCGCCTGGCGCGCGAGGGACTGATCCGACGCGCGATCGGGGCGCATTGGGGGCTGGTTCCCGCGCTCGGAGCGCTGGCCTTGGATGCGCGCGTCGAGGCGTATTGCCTACCGCTGGGTGTGGTCTCCCACCTCTACCGGGAGACCGCGGCCGGCCGACCTGGGCTGATCACGAGAGTCGGGCTCGGGACCTTCGTCGATCCCCGTCTCCAAGGTGGGCGAATGAACCAGACCTCGACGGACGAGGTGGTTCGCTTGATCGAACTCGACGGCGAGGAGTTTCTGTTCTACCCGTGTTGGCCAATCGACGTGGCGCTCCTGCGCGGAACGACCGCCGACGCGCAGGGCAACGTGACGATGGAGCACGAGGCCGCGACCCTCGACACGCTCTCGCTTGCGCAGGCCACAAAGGCCTCCGGAGGGATCGTGATCGTGCAGGTCGAGCGGGTGACGGAGCGCCACGTCCTTCCTCCCCGCGACGTCCGTATACCCGGGATCTTCGTGGACGGAATCGTCGTCGCTCGGGACCGGTCCACTCACATGCAGACGTTGGCCGAGAGCTACAACCCCACCTACGTCGGCGAGCCCTCCGACGGCCTGGGCGCGACGGGCGCACCGCCCCTGGACGCCCGTGCCGTGATCGCGCGCCGTGCCGCCAAGCTCCTGAAGCCGAGTTCGGTGGTGAACATCGGGATCGGGATCCCCGAGGGGGTCGTCAGTGTGGCAGCGGCGGAGGGGATGCTCGAGCAGATCACGCTCACCGTCGAGGCCGGACCGATCGGCGGAGTCCCGGCAGGCGGTCTGAGCTTCGGCGCGGCTGCGAATCCTCAGGCGATCGTCGACCAGCCGTACCAGTTCGACTTCTACGACGCCGGGCTCGACCAGGCATTCCTCGGCATGGCGCAGGTCGATCGGCACGGCAACGTCAACGTGAGCCGCTTCGGCCGGCGGTTGGCTGGCGCCGGGGGTTTCATCGACATCAGCCAGTCCGCGCGCAACGTGGCCTTCATGGGCACGTTCACCGCCGGCGCCGAGTTGGCGGTCGTCGACGGGAGCCTTCGCATTCGCCGCGACGGCACGATCTCGAAATTCGTCGATGAAGTCGAGCACGTCACGTTCAGCGGCGAAAGGGCGCAGGGGACCGGGCAGTCGGTGCTATATGTGACCGAGCGTTGCGTTCTCCGTCTCGGGCCCGGCGGCCTCGAGCTAACCGAGGTGGCGCCCGGCGTCGATCTCGAGCGCGATGTGCTCGCGAAAATGAGCTTCCCGCCTCGGATAGCGGCCGATCTGCGTCAAATGGATGCAGCGATCTTCAGAGGAACGTCACTCGGGCTCACGGATGCGCTACCGCCGACGAACGAGGCACGGGTCGAAAGACGGGCCGAGGATCAGGTGGTGGTGCTCACGCTCCGTGGTCTGGCGATCGAACCGCCGGAGGAAGCCGGCCCGATCGCCCATTTCTTCCACCTCCTTGCATCCGAACTCGGGCCTGATGATGGGGTGATCGTCGACTGCGACGGCTTCGACATCGGGCGCCCCGGGGCCATCCGCTTCCTGAAGCTCCTGTTGGAGCAGCACCCTTCGCCGGCGGGCCGCTGGGTGTGCTGTTGCGCCGACGCCTTGTTACGCCGCAGGCTCGGCCGAGCCTGCGTGGAGGTCGATCTGTCCTGTCCGATCTACCCGAGCATCAGAAAGGCCGTTGACGGGCTGCGCCGCGGTCGCGCCACCTATGCGCCGTGCGCGGTTGCCCGCAGCCGTGCGCGCCACGTGTGAGCGTCAAACTCCGCGGCCTCGGTCTCCTCGAGAAATCCCTCGAGCACTGCCACGAACCGGGCCGGCGCCTCCAGCTGTGGCAGATGACCGACCCCGTCGAATACCTCGAACCTGCTCCCCGGGATCGCCTCGTGCGCGCGCTCGCCGTGGCGCACCGGGATGATCGGATCGCGAGCCCCCCAGATGATCAGCACGGGGATACCTGAGTTCAGGTACAGCCGGTCACTCGCGTCGACGCGCTGGCCCCGGGAGGTGATAACGGAGCGGAGCGTGGACAGGAAGGCGTCGCGGCGATCGCCGTCAGCGAGCGACGCGTAGCCACGCGCGACCTCGCCCACGTCGATCGTCGGTCGCAACCCGACGACCGCCAGGCCCCGACCCACGGCGCCCCCGACGCGGCCGGCGACCCCGGCCGTCGTTCCGATGAACAGATCAGCGCCCGGTAGTGCCGCAGCCCGTAGGACGAGGCTGACCTCGGGACCCAGACCGCCGCTTGAGACGAGCACCAGCCGGTCAAGGATCTCGGGGAACTGATAAGCGAGTTGCATCGCGATACCGCCCCCGAGCGAGTGCCCCACCAACGTCACGCGCTCGTGACCGAGGGTGATCAAGAGATCGCGCAGGCTGTCGGCGAGGGCGCCGATCGAGTAATCGCCGGCACCGGGCGCCGAGTCACCGTGCCCAGGCAGGTCCGGTGCGATAACGGTGTGGTGGCGCGCCAACGGACCAATTACTTCCTGCCAGTTCCTGTATGTGCCGCCCATCCCATGGATCAAGAGCAGCACAGGCCCCGAGCCGACCTCGACGTAGGTCATCGGGCGTCCATGGAGGCTCAAGCTCTTAGGCTGCATCGAGGTCACGGTGACAGCCATGCGCTCAGTTTGTCCGGATGTGCTCGTAGACGTTCAGGTAGTGCTGGCCGGGCCGGTTCCACGAGTAATCCGTTCGCATCGAGTTCCGCATCAGGTTGCGAAACTCGCGCTTGTGGTTGAACCACAGACGCAGCGCTCTCCTCAGGGCAGACTCGATAGCGCCATTGTCCGTGTGCTGAAACACGTATCCGTTGCGTTCCTCCGGGTCGCGCTCAGAGTAATCGCGGTCGAACACCGTGTTGACCATGCCGCCAACCGACCGCACTACCGGCACCGTTCCGTAGCGCAGTCCGACCATCGGGGCCAAGCCGCACGGCTCGAACATGCTGGGGACAACCAGCAGGTCCGCGCCCGCGTAGACCAGATGGGCGAGCTCCTCCGTGTAGCCGATCTCCAGATGACAGTCGGGATTGTCGTTCAGATGATGCTTGAGATGCCTGAAATGGCCGCTAATGCCGTTCTCGTGGACAGCATCGCCGAGTAACACGAACTGGGCATTGTGCTCCAGCGCATAAAACAGCGCGTGGTGAACGAGGTGCATGCCCTTCTGACCGTCGAGGCGCCCGACGTAGGCGACGATCGGACTGGTGGACTTCCTCAACCAGAAGCGCTCGCGAAGCCCATCCGTGTTCTCGCGCTTCCCGGCGACCGTCTCGCTCGAGTAGCGGGCCGGTATGACCGAGTCGACTTCGGGATTCCAAACGTCGTAATCGATCCCATTCAGGATCCCGCCGAACTTCTTCTGGTGTGCGTAGAGGATCGGACCGAGCCCGAACGCCCCGTCCCCGTGCATTGCCTCGCTCGCGTGGTTCGGCGATACCGTCGCCACGAAGTCGGAATACACGATGCCGCCCTTCATCAGGTTGACGCCTCCGTACTGGCCGAGACGGTGGCGATCCAGGAAATACTCGGGGCGACCCAGATTGGTGCTCCAAAGGACGTGTTCGCCGCTTATGCCTTGATGGGCGAAGTTGTGGATCGTGTAACACACCTTCTGGGTGGGCAGCGCAGGCCGAAACTGCTCGTGTAAGAGGACCGGCACGAGCCCGGTCTGCCAATCGTGACAGTGGATCACGTCTGGACGCTTGTTTGTCTTGACCAAGAACTCGAGCGCAGCTTTGGAAAACGCGGTGAAGCGCTCGACGTCGTCGTGATGCCCGTAGAGACGGTCACGGCCGAAGAAGAGATCGGCCGGATGCGGCTCGATGAAGTAGCACTTCCGTCCGTGGACGTGACCGAACCAGACGGTGCAGTGCAGCTCGCCTCCGTACCAGGGCACCCAGAGATCCTGGTGGCACACGTGGAGATCCCACACGTCCCCGTGGCGCATGCACGCATACTTCGGCAGCACGATCTCGACCGCGTGGCCGCGGATCTCGAGCTCTCGGCTCAGCCCGAACACAACATCCCCGAGGCCACCCGCTTTGGCAACGGGAGCGCATTCGGGCGCAACCATCACCACGTACACGGCTCACCTCCCCACCAATTCGAGGGAGGACGGTCCCGGTCACACATCAACTTCTCCAGAGGTCGGATCTCACGAGCCGACCCAGGTCCACAGCACCCAGCGACTCGCTCAAGGTGATCGCCGACATGCACGAACAGCTGGTGCCGGCGTTGGTTCTCAACATTACCGTCTTGTGACGGATGCTCAATGCGTATTTCTCCACGATCAACGCGGTCGCAGAGTGCTCGCGGGTGGAGATGACCGATGGCGCCTGACTGATTTGGCGCCGCGCGGTCCGCAGCAGCGCTTGAGTTGGTGCGCCGTCGGCCGCAGCCGACACGGCGCGAGCTCAGCATGGAGCTTGGGTTGGCAAGCGGCCCGGCCTCCGACTTGCTCGGCCGCTTGCGCGCGGCCCGGCTGGTCGCTGAGCGTCCCGCGCCGGCGCCCGGGCCGGGACGGCCGACGACCCGTCTTTATGCCCATCGCGAGGGTCCGGTCGTGCTCGCCCTGGACCTGCGCCATGCGGATTGGCGCCTGGCTGTGTGCGGGATCGACGGCGAACTCGAGATCCTCGCCTCCGCGCGCCACGGCGGCAAGGATGCGGGCGCCGTCCTCGCGCGGTTGCGCGTGATCGTTGCTCGCGAGGCGGAACGGCTCGGTGGCCGCGCCGTTGCCGTGGGTGTGGCGGTGCCCGGGCTCATCGCAGGGACGCGCCTGCTCGGCGCCACGATGCTCGGCTGGCGCGATGTCGAGCTTTCCGGGGTCGGCGCCGGGCTTCCCGTCGTTGCGGGCAACGACGCCACGATGGCGGCTGTCGCCACGGCCCGCGTACGCCCGGCGGCCGAAGCGCTGCTCCATCTCGTGCTCGAGGTGGGAATCGGCGGCGCGCTCGTGCTGGGCGGTCACCCGGTCCAAGGTGCCCGGGGGCTGGCCGGGGAGTTCGGTCATCTGCCGTTTGGTGATCCCGCGGAGGTGTGCGGCTGTGGAGCTCGCGGCTGCTGGGGCGCCCGGTTCGATCCGGTGCGGATCGCGGCGGGGCTTGGTGAGGCCGAACCGGCGGACCCTCGGCGGTGGCTGGGCCGGCTGTTCGAGATGCGGCGGCCCAGCATGAACGAGCGGCGTGTGCGATCGAAGCTGGCTGCCGATCTCGGCCGTGGCACGGCGGGACTGGTGAACGCGCTCGACCCTGACGTCGTGACGCTTGGTGGCGTGGCCGGCCCGCTGCGGGAGGCGGCGCGGGGCGACTTCGACCGATCGTTCGAAGCGGGGCTGATGGACGTACACCGCGGCGATGCCCCGGAGGTCGTCACTGGGCAGGCGGGCGAGAACGCGGTTCTCGTCGGCGTCGCCCTGGCCGCGTTTGATCAAGTCCTGGACGCGCGCCGGCTCGCGCTCTGGGCAAGCGGGGCGCGATGAGCTATCGCCGCAACGCGTTCACGTGGACCGCGTTCGGCGCGCTGTTCGCCTTCGGGTACCTAAACGCGGTACTCGGTCCCGCGCTGCCGTATATCCGCTCGGTGGAGGGCATCTCCTACCTGGTCGGCGGGCTGCACCAGGTGGCGTTCGCATTCGGCGGAGGCCTCGCCGGCGCGCTTTCAGCGCGCGATCGCGTCCCGCTCGGCCGCCGGACGATGATCGCCGCGGGCCTCACGGGCGGCGCGCTCGCCGGCCTCGCCGTCGGCTATGGCGAGACGGCGCCGATCACCATCGCCGGCGCGTTCCTGATGGGATTGCTGGCGACCCTGGCACTGATCCGCGTGTGGGCGCTGGCCGCCACCGCCGCCACCTGGCGTCTCGCGTTCGCGATCGGGACGGTGACCGCGGTGCTCGCGGCGGTCGGGGTGCTCCGGGCCGACGTACCCTCACCGCGAGTCTCCGGCGAGCCAACTCGACGCGGGCAGGCTCAGCCGACGCTCGTGATCATCTTCGCGATCGTTGCGCTCGAGTTCGCGTGCAGCTTCTGGCTCGCCAGCTACCTCAACGACGAAGTCGGCCTCGTCCGAGGGACCGCGGTCGCGATGGTCAGCGCACTGTACGCGTCCAACCTCCTCGGCCGGCTGACGGCGAGCCGTCTGGCCCGCACCCAGACCCCGGAACGCCTCCTCGCCATCGCGCTGGGGACAGTGCTCACCGGCCTTCCATTCCTCCTCGCCGCCACCAGCGCGACGGTGGCCGTTCCCGGCATCGTCCTCGCCGGCGCCGGCATCGGCGCACTCTTCCCCCTGACCTCCTCGTTGCACGTCGAAGCGAGCGGGCGCACCGCCGATATTGCGCTGGGAGAAACCCTCACCGTCGCGGCACTCGGACAGACAAGCGGGCCGCTCTTCGCCGGGCTGATCGCCCAAGTCACCACCCTGCGAACCGGGCTATTTGTACTACCCGCACTGACTCTGCTCGCCGCGGCAGGCCTCGCCGCTTACGGTCGCCACGAGAGTTCGACGGCGGTGAGCGTCATGCACAAAGCTCGTCAAAGCCGCTAATACATAAGAGGCTCGCCCGTGGGGCCGTGCGTTATCGGGTGGGATCGAACAACCCCGACGGGTCGACACACCCCCGAGCGGTGGAAGACTGTCCGGCGCTGTCATGTCCGGTGTGCAAGTGCTGCTGGTCGTCGTCGCTCCGCTTCGGTTCACGCTGTGGGTCTTGGTACTTGCGACGCTGGCGATCCTCGTCCTGATCGCGATCGGGGTCTCGCGGCATTTCGAATGGGTTCGTGCCGCTCGCCGTCGCGTGGAGGTTGCCGACCAGCTCGGGCCGGTCTTCTCGAGGTTTTTCGAGTCCCAAGATCCGGGGCGCCTCGCCGAGGAGCTCCGCCCCGCCTTTTTGCGGATGAATGCCGCCTATCGTTCGCCGCGGACGCGGTGTGCTGGACCGAGGTCCCGAGCACGCTCGGCGGACTGCGCACCCAGCGCATTCGCTGGCACACCGGGCTGCTCGACAATCTCCGGATGCACAAGGCGATGTTCGGCCGGCCACGCTTCGGGGCCGCTGGAATCTTCGCCATGCCGTACCTGGTGCTGTTCGAGGCGCTCGAACCGCTCGTCGAGGTCCTGGGCTTCGCGATCGTGATCACGCTGTTCATCCTGCATGTGGAGAACTGGACCTACTGGTGGCGTTTTTCTTCATCGCGTTGCTCACCGGCAAAGTGATGAGCGCGACGGCGTTGCTGGTCGAAGAAATCGGCTTTCGTCGCTACCGCGCCCTGGATCTTCTGCGCTTGACGGCGTGGGGGTTCGTCGAGGCGCTCTGGTTCCGTCCGCCCATGGCGTGGTGGCGCCTGAAGGCAACAGTGTTCGCCCTCATCGGCCGTCGGCCCGGGGGACGATCCCGCGCGGCGAGGGGCTAGTGGAGCACCCGGCGGACGTCGTGGTTCCCCTTACGCGCTAACGGGCGCGTAACCCGGAAGGGTTGACCAGCCGCCCCGCGGGTATACATTCTGGTCGAAGGTCGAGGCGGAGATGCCCGCGGCCACCAAGCTGTCCGTCCGTTTCCTGCGATGAGCTATCTCACTTATGTGGGGGGCTTGCGCGATCCCGGGTTGGCGGTCGACCTGGGGACCACGAACACACTGATGTACGTGCCCGGACGGGGAATCGTCCTCGCCGAGCCGAGTCTCGTGGCGATCAGGCGGGGAACCGGCGACGTGCGCGCGGTTGGGGTCGATGCCGCGCCCCTGGTCGAGCGCGAAGCCGGGTCGATCGTCGAGGTTCGACCGGTGCGGGACGGAGTCATCACCGAGTTCGAGCTCGCCGCCGAGATGCTCGCGCGCTTCCGCCGTAAGGCCTGCCGGCGCCGGCGAGCGCACCCCAGGATGGTCGTGGCCGTGCCCAGCGGAGCCACCGGTGTGGCCAGGCGGGCGGTGCAAGAGGCGTGCCGTTCGGCCGGCGCCGGCGAGGTGCACCTAATCGAAGAACCGATGGCGGCGGCGATCGGCGCGGGACTGCCGGTCGCTCAAGCGGTCGGGTCGCTGATCGTCGACATCGGCGGAGGCACCACCGAGGTCGCGTTGATCTCGCTGGGGGAGATCGTCGCGTCGCGGTCACTTCCGGTCGGCGGCGACGAGTTCGACGTGTCGATCGTCAAGCATCTGAGGCGGGAGCACGAGCTCGTCATCTCGCAACCCACTGCCGAGCGGGTCAAGCGCGCGATCGGATCGGCGCTCCCAAACGGCGAGGACGCCCGGATCGAGGTGAGCGGCCGGGATACCCACTCGATGACGCCCAAGACCCTGGTGGTCACGAGCGAGGAGATCCGGTGCGCGCTCGAACGGCACGTCACCAAGATCGTCGAGGCGGTCAAGGACACGCTCAGTTGCACGCCGCCCGAGCTGTCCTCCGACATCCTCGAGCGCGGCATCGTGCTGGCCGGGGGAGGGGCGTTGCTCAAGGGGCTGGAGGAGCGGCTGCGTCGCGAGACGCAGTTGCCGGCGCAGGCGGCCGAGCTGCCGCTCACCTGCGTCGCGGCCGGCTCTGGAACATGGCTGGAGGAATGGAACGATGGAAGACTTCAGGAAGTCACAGAGGCTTAGCAAGAGCACAGACGAGCCTGTCCGAATCGTTGGCGACGCCCCGGCGGTGATGCAGCCGGGCGCGCGGCGCGAGCCGGACGATACGGTGCGACCGCTTTCCCGCCGAATGATGAGCGCGGGCGAGCGGGAGAGGTTGCTCGAGGAGGCGCGGCAGATCGAGTTCCCCGTTGTCGTGCGTGGATACAGTCGCGTCGCGGTCGATCGCTACGTACAGAGAATGAACCGCCTGGTCGCTGAGCTCGAGATCTCCTCCTCACCCGAGTCTGCGGTGAGGCACGCGCTGGCCCAGGTAAGCGAGGAGGCCGGCGAGGTTCTGCGGCGCGCGCGTCAGACCGCCGAGGAGGTCGTCGCGCGCTGCCGCGCCGAGGCCGACGACGAGCTCCAGCAGGCCGAGCGCGAGGCGGGGGAGACGCTCGAGGCGGCACACCGGGAGGCAAAGGAGACCCGCGAGGCGGCCCAGCGCGATGCGCGCGAGCTCAGGGAGATGATCACGGACGAGGCCAAGGCCTTGCGCGAGTCCGCACAGCGCGAGTCCGCCGAACTGCGTGAGACGACGATGGGCGAACTGGCCGAGCTCAGGCGGGCAGGCGAGCGAGAGGCGCAGCAGCTGCGCGAGGCAGCGCAACGGGAGGCCGACGAGGTCCGCTCCAGTGCCCGCCGTGCCGCCGACGAGACGCTTGAACGCGCACAGCTCCGCAACCGGGAACTCGGCGGCGACGCCGAGGCGATGCGGCGCGAGTGCCGGCGCCTGGTCGAGACCGTGCGGCTGGCGGGTGAGCACCTCGTCGCGATCGGCGAGGGCAGGCGCTTTCCGCGCCTTGCCACGGAGCTTCTGCTCGTCGACGACCAGACACGCGAGCTGACCACGAGCACTTTCAACGACGTGACAGTGAAGTCGTCGACGCCGGCGAGCCGCTAGCTGGCTCTTGCCTTCTGCCGTGTGTCTACGTGTTGCGATCGGCACAGATGAAGTAGCTGCGGCTCGCGGCGGCAGCGCGGGCCGCGACCGCTTCTGAGACGCCCGGCGGCGGCCACCGGCCGAAGCGTCGCGCGACCGCGTCGAAGTCACTCACGTCAGCTCGCCAACCGTGCGCGGCGAGAAACCGTGCCGGGTCGTTGGTACCGAACTGCCACCGGATGCCGTGAGCAGCGGCGAACTCGAAGAACGGGGCGACGGCAGGGTTCTCCAGGAAGTCGCTGCTGACAACGTCGATCCCGAGACGGCTCCCGGGTGCTGCCAGGCCCGCGAGATGATCGAGCAGGCAAGCGTTCTCCTTCTCGGTCAGATACCACGAGAAGCCCTCGACGATGAATACAGCCGGTCGCGCGGTGTCAAACCCCGCCGCAGTCAATGCGCGTGGCCAGTCCTTCTCGGCGAGGTCAGCCGGAACGACGACGCGATGGCAGCGGGGCTCGGCGTGCTGCTCCATCAGGATCGCCCGCTTGCGCTCCAAAAGCTCCGGCAGGTCAAGCTCGAACACGGTCACCTCGGCGGGCAGCGGCAGGCGAAAGGCCCTTGAGTCCATCCCGGCCGCGATGAGCACGACCTGCCCGAGCCCATCCGCGATCGAGTCGATCACGAGGTCGTCCCAGAAGCGGGTGCGCGGCCCGATCGTCGGGTTCTCCTCCGGCATGCCCGGCAGGCGCCAGTGATCCATCAACCGGAATCCCTCCTCACCGGCGAGCGCCTCGGCGAGCGGGTCCTCGAACAGCCGGTCGGCACGCCGGCTCTCCACTGCCCGGCCGGCCGCGGTCAACCTGCCTGTGGCAGCCAACGCCTCATGCCCCATCGACCGATGATCTCACCACCTGCAGGGCTCGGCCCCGAGCGGTGGGGGAAAAGCCCGTATTAGGAGCCGCAGTTTTCCCGCATGACGCCGCAGCCGACGTGGAATAGCTTGTTTTTACTATGCGCTTGCCGGTTAGATCCGAGACTGAGGCAGTGCGGTTGGTGTTTGCGGGGTGCGCGGTGATCGCCGTCTCGGTCCTGGTGGGCTGGCTGGCGACTCCGCTGGTTGGTGTCGCCCTGCTCGTGGTGGCGCTCGTCGTTGGCGCGGTTGCTTACCTACGCGCGCCCAACCCGGAGCATCGGACCCCGTTCGCGGATGCCGAGAACGAGCCTCATCCGCACGGTGGTGCGCCCGGCAAGCGCCACGTCGTCGTCGTCGCCAATCAGGCGCTCGCGGGCGACGAGCTGCGGCACCGGCTCATTGAGATGGGCGCGCGCCTAGAGCTTGATGTGCTCGCTCCGGTGCTCACCTCACACCTCCACTACGCGGTGTCCGACATCGACGCTGAGCTCGCGGAGGCGCGCAACCGGCTTGACCGGTCGCTCGCGTGGGCCCAACAGAGCGGCTTCGTGGCGCGTGGAGAGGTGGGTGATCCCAATCCGACCACCGCGATCGAGGACGAGCTGCGGGACTTCGGGGCCGATGCGGTCGTAGTCGTGACCCACCCGCGCGAGCTCGAAACATGGCAGGAGCGGGGCGAGCTAGAACGTCTCCGGCGCGAGCTGCACGTCCCCGTCGAACACGTCACGGTCGGCGCCGGCACCGGCGAGGACTAGGCCAAGTCCTAGCGCACTATGATGAGTGCCGGGGCCCGTCGCAGCCGGGAGGTGGCGGGCAGGGACCGCATCCGATGTGAATGATGAGTACGGCTGCCATAGCAGCGAACCTAGCTCACCCTGAAGAGCGAGTTGGCGTGCCCGCGCCGGGCGTGCCGGTCCTGGAGGCGCGTGGGGTCACGCATTCGTATGGCTCCAAGCTCATCCTGGACGGGGTATCGCTGTCGGTCAATCCCGGGGAAGTCGTGGCGATCGTGGGCGAGAACGGCGCCGGCAAGAGCACGCTGATGCGGATCTGCGCCGGCCTGATCCGTCCGGATGTGGGTGCCGTCAACGTTCAAGGGCGTGTCGGCTACTGCCCGCAGGTCCCGGGTCTGTTCGACCTGCTGAACGCTGACGAGCATCTATTGCTGCTCGCGCCGGCTCTCGAGCTATCCGAGCGCAGCGTCCTCGAGCAGGGCCATGCGTTGCTGAGCGAGCTCGGCTTTCCGGTCGGCGATGCCTCGCCTACGCGATATCTGTCCGGGGGCGCGCGGCAGAAGCTCAACCTGGCCCTCGCCCTGCTGGGCGGCGTGCGGGTGCTCCTGTTGGATGAGCCGTACCAGGGCTTTGACCACGGTTCGTACGTGAGCTTCTGGGAGCACGTCTCGAGGTGGTCCGCGGCCGGGCTGGGCGTGGTCGTCGTCACGCACCTGCTCACCGATCTGACGTTTGTCGACCGGGTGGTCGAGCTAGCGATTCCGCGCGGCCCGGTCGCGGACTTCAAGGTGACGTAGCGATGAGTTTGAGGCGCGTAATCGTCCCGGCCACGATGACCGGTCGCGAGCTCCTGAGGCGCCACGTCGCGATGGGACTCCTGACCGGGCTCCCGCTTGCGTTCTACATCTGCTCGGTCAGCCAGGGGCCTCATCATGCCGCGGTCACCGGGGGCATCGCCATGGCGTTCTCGGTCGCCGGGGCGTCGATCTTCGCCGCGCTGACGGCTCGGCCGGTCGATCAGCGTCTCGTGCTCGCCGGATATCGCCCCTTCGAGTTGCTCCTCGGGCGGCTGCTGTTCCTCGAGCTGTTCGGCGTCGTCATATCGACCTTGTTCAGCGTGATCATGGTCCTTGGCACCGGACCGCAGCATCCCGTGGTGCTGGGCATCGGTGTGGAGCTCGTTGCGGCGATCAGCGTCCCGTTCGGGCTGGCCGTCGGTGCCCTGGCGCCGCACGAACTCGAAGGGGTGCTGATGTTGATCGGCGTGGTTGGAATCCAGCTGACCCTCGACTCCACGCAGACGATCGCCAAGCTCCTGCCGTTCTGGGGCGCGCAGCGGGTGATCAGCTACGCCGTCGATGTCACCGCTTGGACGAGCGTCGCGCCGCTCGCGGCGCTCGTGTACCCAAGCCTGCTGCTCGCCGTCGCAGCGTATATCGCGCACGCCCGCGCTCCTGCGGTGAGGTCGATCGGCGCCGCAACCTGACGAGCCCAGGGGTGTCCCTCCTCGGGGGGTTACGGAACCGGGGGCGGTCCACACGGATGGTTGGCGAGCGCCGGTGAGTCTCGGAGTTCGGTCGGTACGGACTCCGTAAGGAAGATGCGCGTCGCTTTGACGCGGGGGCTCACGCTGTCGTGGTCGCGGAGATCAAGCTTCGAGAAGATCGAGTTGACGTGCTTCTCGACAGCGCGCTTGGTTAGACACAGTGACCGCGCAATCGCGCCGTTGCTGTCCCCGAGAGCAAGCTTGGCTAAGACGTCGTGTTCTCGTGGGGTCAGCTCAGACAGTCGCGATCGTGCCTCCCGCACTCTGATCTGGACGAGCGCGTCGACGACGAGGGGATCGAGAACAGAGCCACCCGCGGCGACGGTTTCAATGGCTGCGATCAACTCGTCGAGGCTGCGAATGCGCTCCGTCAGCAGATAGCCACGTCGATGAGTTCCCTGATCCAACAGGGCAAGGACCGATGCGGGTTCGACACGCTCGGCGATCACTACGACGCCGGTCTCAGGGGCCGTCTGACGGAGGCGGCCTGCGAGCTGTATTCCTTCTCCGGCCCCGGACGGCGGCATGCGGGTCCCGGTCAACACCACGTCTGGCAGCCACACCGCGATGGCACGTTGGAGGTCGGTCCCGTTCGAGCACGCTGCCGACTGTTCCACGTCCGTCGTCCTGCCCAACATCTCGGTCAGGAACTCACGGACGAGATAAGACTCATGAGCCACGACCACGCGGATGGGCCGTCGGTCCGTGTCGCTCATCAGTTGCCGTCCGAGTCCGAGCGTTCTGGAAGGCCGCGCTCGGGACCGCCCGACGCTCGTTGTTTCAGCTCCGCGATCTGCCGTCGCAGGAGTGCGTTTTCTTCGCTCAGGGCACGATTCGCGCCGCGTAAAGCGTTTACGGCGCCGGCCATATGGGCGAGGGCGAGCTCGCGGGCTCGATCGTGCTTGGCGTCGTTCATGTTCCTATTGAACCGATCGACGGGCACCTAAGAGGGATAGTCGATACTATCCGTAGTGATGGTACATCAGGGCGCCGAGCGAGCCGAGGAGATCGGCTCAGTCGCGTACCGGGCCTTGTATGAGAACAGCCCGGACGGCGTCCTGTTCACGGTGCCCGACGGGAGGGTGCTCGCGGCGAACCCGGCGGCTTGTCACATCCTCGGCCGAACCGAGGCCGAGATCTGCTCGCTTGGTCGGCAGGGGCTCGCCGACGTCACGGATGAGCGCTGGCCGCAGGTCCTCGCCGAGCGTGCGCGCGCGGGCCATGTTCGCGGCGTCGCGAGAATGCTCCGCACCGACGGTACGTCAATAGAGGTCGAGATGAGCGCGAGGATCTTCCGCGACGCCGATGGTGAGGAGCGTACGTGCACGATCATCCGGGACGTCACCGAGCGCATGAGTATGGAACGCGAGCTCCGCGACAGCCGTGAGAGGCTCGCCGAGGCGGAGCGTGTCGGGCAGATGGGGAGCTGGGAGTGGGACCTCGCCGCCGATCGCGTCAGCTGGTCCGACGGGCTGCTCGATATCTATGGAATCACCCGGGACGAGTTCGATCCAGGCGTCGCGACCGGTATGGACGACCGTGTTTATCCCGAGGATCGCCGGCGGGTATCCGCGACGCTGCAACACGCGATCGCGGAGAGATCAGCCTTCACCATCGAGTACCGCGGCGTCCGCGCCGACGGCAGAGTCCGCACGCTTCGCAGCCGCGGCGAGGTCGTCGTAGACGACGCCGGTGCGCCGACTCGAGTGGTGGGGATCGCGCAGGACATCACCGACGCCAAGCTGGCTCAGCAGGCGCTCCAGAGCACGTCGTCTGAGCTCGAGCGGCGGGCGAACGAACTGCAAGAGCTCGCGCTGCGAACCGGGGCCGGTCACGAACCAGAACGGCATGCACCGCTCACATCCCGCCAGCTCGAGATCCTCGGCCTCGTGGCTGAGGGACTGACCAGCGCTGAGATTTCACGACGGCTGTTCGTGAGTGAGGCGACGGTCAAGTGGCACGTCAAGCAGATCCTGGCGAAGACCCGCTCGTCGAACCGCGCCGAGGCGGTCGCGCGCGTGCTCGGCGCGTCGCGGTAGCGCCCCGCTCGGCAACCGCTTGATGCGTGCACCGATCGCGACCCCGCCGCCCTCTGGCCGCCCTCCGCGGACGGAGGGCGGCCGGCTCATTGCCTATCGGCGAGCTTGTAGCGGCGAGGATGACGAGGTCTCGCTCCGGTGGCGCCCAGAGATCTCGTGGATGTAGCTGGCCACGACGGCCTCGGAGAGCAGGCGGGCGCTTGGCCGTTGGTCGGATCGCCGTGCGGCGCGTGACGAGCGCCGACCATCTCGGGCTTGCGTCGTGGTGTGCGTGCGGGAACGGTTGATGTGAGTCATGCGGCTTGTCTTTCCATGTTGAGGTTGAAGCTGGGGGCATCGTCCGGCTCGGACGCGAGTTGGAGGTCGGGCTGGGCACCGCGCGTGCGCAGCAGGACAAAGGCGAGGGCCATCCCGGCGGTGATCGTGGCGGCGCCGCACAGGAACGCGAGGTGATAGCCGCTGATCAGCGACGTGGTGAGGCCGTGGTGAGCGGCCAGCAGTCCCTTCGTCTGGTTGGACGCGACGGTGCTGAGGACCGCGAGTCCGAGCGCGCCGGCGATCTGCTGGGACACGTTGGTGATGCCGGAGCCAAGCCCCGAGTCGGCGGGCGGAACGTCCGCCATCGCGATCGTCAGCAGCGGCATGAACGCATTGCCGATGCCGAGGCCGATCGCGAAGCAGGCGAGGAAGACGGTCGGGAAGAAGGCCGTATCAGGGCCGACGGTGCTGAACAGGAAGAGCCCGATGGCCGCACTCGCCATACCCCCGGTGAGCACCGGAAACGGTCCCAACCGGTCGACCAGCCGCGCGGTGACGCCTCGTGAGAGAACGGCGACGGTGAGCGTCCAGGGCAGGAAGGCTGCGCCCGTCTGCAGGGCGCTGTAGTGGCGGACGTGCTCGAGATACAACGAGCCGAGGAAGAAGGTCGAGTACATCCCCGTGACGAGGAAGCTTCGGACCAAGCTGGCGTTGATCAGGCCCCGCAGGCGGAGGATCCGCAGGGGCATGATCGGGTTCTCGATTCGCGCCTCGAGGGCGAGGAACGCCGCCATCAGCACGAGGGCGACCCCGCCGAATCCGAGTACCTGCGCCGAGATCCAGCCGTGAGCAGTCGCCTGGACGATCGCGTAGATGGCACTCATCAGGGAGGCGGTGACGAGGATGGAGCCGATCCAGTCGACCCCGTGCTCGAATCCGAGACCGGGGTCAGCGTCGATGAACGTCTGCGCGAGGACCCAGGTGGCTACGCCGATCGGGAGGTTGACGAAGAAGACCCAGTGCCAGCTCAACGCCTGGGTGAGAACCCCGCCGGCGAGGAGCCCGAGCGACCCTCCCGCGACCGACACGAAGACGTACGCGCTCATGGCCCGAGTGCGCTCGCTGGGCTCGGAGAATTGACTGATGATGATCGCGAGGATGACGGAGGCCTGCGCGGCGGCGCCGATGCCCTGCAGGAAGCGGGCGGCGATCAGCCACCCCTGGCTGGGGGCGATGCCGCACAGCAGCGAGGCTGTGGTGAACGTCACGAGGCCGCCGAGGAACACGCGCTTACGCCCGGCGAGGTCGCCGAGCCGGCCGGCGAGCAGCAGCAGGCTGCCGAAGGTGACCAAGAACGCGTTGACGACCCAGGTGAGGTTCGACTGGCTGAAGTGGAGGTCGCGTTGGATCGAGGGCAGCGCGACGTTCACGATCGTGACGTCGAGCACGATCATCAGCTGCGCCAGGCACACGACCATGAGCGCCGTCCACCGACGGCGGTCCGATGACGGACTGAGATTTGTGGGCGGCGCCTGACGGCGGCGCCTTAGCTGAGAGGAAACGAGATTCATACGGATCCAAGCTGTGTGGGGGTTTGATTAGGCGCTAAAATGGAGGCAACCTCCGAAATATCTGGAGGGCTCCTCCACATAATATACGGAGGCACCCTCCGTTTGTCAACCGAACCGTCGTGAACGCAACCGAGACAACCGCAGAGACGCTGATCGCCCGCCCCAAGCGCGCGGACGCGCGGCGCAATTACGAGAAGGTGCTGGCCGCTGCCCGCGGGGCCTTCGCCGAGGGCGGCGAGTCGACGGCGCTCGAGGAGATCGCCCGCCGCGCGGGCGTAGGGATCGGCACGCTCTACCGCCACTTCCCCAACCGGCAGGCGCTGCTCGAGGCGCTCTACGTCAACGAGGTCGAGGAGGTCTGCCGCTCGGCCGTCGAGCTCGAAGGCGCCGATCCGTGGGAGGCGCTCAACGGCTGGTTCGAGCGTCTGATCGGCTATCTCGCCACCAAGCAAGCGCTGGCGAGCGAGTTGCTCAACTACGTCGAGCGGGACGCCCCACTCTTCCAGGTGTGTCGCACTTCACTGTATGCCGCGGGCGAGCCGTTGCTGGCCCGCGCCCAGGAGGCCGGCGTCGTTCGGCCGGACGTCGAGTTCCCGGAGGTCATGCAGATGCTCATGGGAATCGCCAAGATCCCGGCCAGCGATCCGGGCCAGGTCGAGCACATCCTGCGCATCGCACTCGACGGCCTTCGCTACCGCCCCGAGGCCTAGAGATCTCGGCTCCTCGACGCGGGGCGCCGGTAGGTCCCGCGGTCCGGGCTGACTAATCTGTCACGAGCACATCTTCATCATGCAGCCGGGGGCTTGGCAGAACTGGGGGCACGTGTTCGGTCCCGGTTACTGGAACGAGCAAGAACGTCTCGACGATGCCGTCGCGAAGCTGGGCGCCGTTCGGGACGCGGGCATCTGCACAATCGTTGACCCGACCGCGCCGGGTCTCGGTCGCTACATCCCTCGCATCCAGAAGCTGAACGCCGCCGTGGACCTGAACATCATCGTCGCCACGGGCGTCTATGCGTTCCTCGAGCTGCCGAACTTCCCGGCCTACCGGAGCGTCGAGGCGATCGCCGACCTGTTTGTCCGCGAGATCAGGGAGGGCATCTCGGCTACCTGCGCGCGATCGCCGGCAGCGGCGCTTGGCTCGGCTGCGATCGCTTCGGCATCGAGGACTTCAACCCGCTGCCCGATCGCATCAAGACGCTGCTCGCCCTACTGGCCGAGGGGTACGGCGCTCGCATCCACCTGTCGCACGATGCCGCCTGCTTCTACGACTTCATGATCGGCGACCCGGCCTTTGCCAACGAGAGGCCGGACTACCTGCTGATCACCGAGCAGGTCGTCCCCGCGCTGCTGAGAGAAGGCGGGACGCAGGCGCAAATCGAGGAGCTCATGATCGCCAACCCGCGACGGTTCTTCACGCGCGACTCCTCGGTCGACGACGCGCGCGTGCCCGACCGGGGCGCCGCCAAGACCGCGTAACCGTTACAGCGGCGGCACCTGGTTGTTGACCTGCGTGCCGTGGTACAGGCGGTTGTGGTCCTTGCAGGTGGCCGGGAAGAAGAACTCGACGCTGTCGCTGCGCACGCCGTTGTAGCTCGCGAACAGGGTCACGTGGCCGATCGTGCCGACCTGGCACCGAGGATCGGTGCTGCTCTGCACTCGCACGATGATCTTCATGATGTTGCCCGGGTAGCCCCACATCGACGCGTGGTGCGAGTGGTAAACCAGGTGATGATTGACCGTCATGATGATCAGGCGGTCGGGCTGGTTGGGGACGCGGAAGACCTGGCAGAGGATCCCCGAGACGGTGTCGGCCGCGAGGTTGATTTCCCCGTGCCCGCGGGCGTAGCTGCCCGCCGCCCCAGAGATCGGCTGGCCGGTGTTGAAGCCCCACGGCGGAATCCCGTAGACGATCGGGACCTGGGAGCAGTATTCAACCGAGTAGCCGCTGGCGGAGCCGGCCATGCTCGCGCCGGCGATCGCGAGCAGCGGCGTCAGCACGAGCACAGCTAGCACCACGCGGCGCGTGATGTTTCCCTTCCCCATACCGGAGAAGACCATACCTGCGCAGGGGTGGTCCGAAACGGTCGCTCCGTTCCTGCACAGCTTTAGCGCGGGTTAGAGGGAGGGTTTGTCGGACCTGCTGTCCGTCGTCCGGCTCGAAGGAGTAGTGAATGTGCACGTCGACCGTCGCCTTGAGCTGTCTGCGCTTGTGCCACCCGGCAATGGACAAATGCTATGCAATCCCCGGTACGCTTTGATTCTTGGCTATAACAGTCACCCAGCTGACGGCCTTTCTCGCCACCGTGCGCGGCGGCTCGGTCACGGCGGCGGCCGACGAGCTCGTGGTCACGCAGCCGTCGGTGTCGTCCGCGATCGCAGCCCTTGGTCGCGAGCTCGGGTGTGAGCTGTTCGAGCGGGCGGGGCGCGGAATCCGCCTGACGGAGGCGGGTAGCGCGTTCAAGCCATTTGCGGCGGACGTCATCGGGCTCCTGGAGGAGGGGCGGCAGGCGGCGCGGGAGGCAGCTGACCTCGCCGCGCGACGGCTGCGCATCGCCGCCGTCACCACCGCCGCCGAGTCATTTGTGCCGCCGCTGATGCATGAGTTCGCCGTGCGCCACCCCGACATCGAGCTGACTCTTGACGTCGGCAACCGCGAGTACGTGTTCGAGCGGGTCACGAGCCACCTCGCCGATGTCGCCATCTCGGGCAAGCCTCCCGCGGACGAGCACCTCGTCGCCGAATCGCTGCTCGAGAACCAAATCGCCTGCATCACTAGCTCGGATGATCCGGCGGCCGCGGCCGCGGCAGCGGCGGGGGCGGTCGCGGCGGAGAGCCTGACGGACCGGGTGTGGCTCCTGCGCGAGCCGGGCTCAGGCACTCGTGCCCTCGGCGAGCAGTTCCTGGAGGAACGGGGGCTTAGTCCCCGAACGCTCACGCTCGGCTCGAACGGCGCGATCAAGCAAGCGGCCCGAGCGGGCCTCGGCGTCTCGCTACTGTCTCGCGCCGCGGTCGAGCCAGATCTGGCGGCGGGATGGCTGGGGGAGATCATGCTGAGCGACGGCCCGGCGCCGAGGCCCTGGTTCGTGCTGCGTTCCGCGGTCGGTCCCGTGCGGGCACCGGCCGAGACGTTCACCGACTTTCTCCGGGCCGAGGCCCGGCAGCCGGGGTCGTTCGGCGCGGTCGCGGCCGGTAATTAGCGCCGCGAGTTAGTCGGTCGTCGCCGGGGCCAGAGTTCGGTCGGTTCGGGCGTCGACCGCGCCGACCGCCACCGCGGCGCGCGCCGTGACCAGCTGATAGAGGACCAGCAGCTGAACGATGGCCAGCGACTCGGAGCGGCAGAGCCGCGTCCCCACGGTGAATTCGCCCAAACGCTCGGTCCGCAGGTGACTGGCAAAATGCATGCCCTCCCAGATCGTCTCCTCGATCGCCTCGCTCTGCTCGGCGCGGATCGCACCCGGCACTGACAGGCACGTTTCCGCGGCACGGGCCACGAGGGCTGAGGCGCCGCCGTCAGGCGCCCCCGACCAACCTATGATCCCCTCGTAGCGGTCGGCGAGGGTGGACAGGTCGGGATGGAAGAGTCCGGGTCGCATCGTCACCTTGGCATCCAGATGCTCCTGGTCACCGCGCTCGCCGGGCATGAACGAGATCACGAGATCGGCGTGGCGCTGCTGGGGGCGAATGTACGTCTCGGCGTCACCCTCCCGGCGATCGAGCTCATCGAGCACCTGGTCAGTCGTATAGCCACGGCGGGTGCAATCACGTTGCACCTTCCACTTGCGGCGGATCTCGTCGGGCGGGTCGACGTACACCCGTACGTCATAAAGCTCGCGCATCGCGGGCGTGTGCAACGCGAGCAGTCCCTCGACGATCGCAAAGGTGGCAGGTGTGACGTACTCGGCCGGACCGAAGGTGCCGTCCTGGTGCCGGTAGACGGGCTTGAGGATGGACTGCCCAGCCCGGAGGTGCGCGAGGTCGTGCTCGAGCACATCGAGGTAGTTGCACTCCGGATTCAGCGGTGTCAACCTCCGCTGGGCACGCTGTCGGCGGTCGTAGCGGTGGTAGTGATCGGTCGCGACGTGCGTTACCTGCGCATCACCCAGGACGCGGACCAGCCCCCGGGTGAGTGTGGTCTTCCCGGCGGCGGAATCGCCGGCGATGCCGAGCAGAATCGGCCGGGGCATCAGGAGCCGACCCTATCGAGGCCGTCGACCACGGCGCCCCGGGCGAACGCCACTCCGTCGGGCGCGGCCATGACGATCGCGACGCCGGCGCTCACTGCCTCCAAAGTGGGGACGACGGTAAGGATTGATTCCTGCGCGCAGAAGGGGATGTCCTCGCTCAGCCCGGCGCCCTCGAGGGCGCGAGCGTCCGTGCTGGCCGAGAGCGGCTCGAGCGGGGCGCGAAAGGCGCGCGCCACGGCTTCGGCGACGAGCGCCGCGTCGGTGCGGGAGCCGGGCAGCCGGTGGGTGATCCGGCCCGCCACGTACGCATCCTCGAGCGCAACCGCACCGTTCGTGCCGGAGCACACCACCTGCACGCGCAGGTCGGCCGTCGACATGCGCTCGAGCACCGTTCGCACGACGGCATCCAGATTGAGCAGGCACGCCAGCACGACGGTGCCGGCATGGTTGGCCGCCGCAGCGATCGCGGGCGTCCCGTTCGTGGTGGCCAGCACGAGCTCGTCCCCGCAACGGCGCAGCGCTTCCAGTGGCGAGTTCCCCTGGTCGAAGCCAGGCGGTTTGACGCACTGCCGTTCACCCGCCAGGACCCGGCCGGGTTCCCTTAGCTCCGCGGCACGCTCGACGCTCTCCGTGCACAGCACCCGCCGGTAGCCGGTGGCCAGCGCTTGCGTCGCCGTGGTCGTCGCGCGCAGGACGTCGATCACGATCGCGACATCGGCTTCACCAACGTCGGTCGGGAGCAAGGCAACGTCGATCATTTTCCTGACCTATAGATGATCATTTATGTAGATACGACAAATCAGAATTTGATGTTTATGTATTGCCCGGCTTACCCTACCGCCATCGAGCGAAAGGTCAAATGAACTATGGCGATCACTAAGGCGCCGACATCGGGCGCCGCCGACAATTCAACCCCACAGAGCAAGAAGGACCGCTGGGCGTCCGGGGTTACCCCGTACGCCGAGATGGGCTACTTCGATGCGGACTACGTCCCGAAAGACAGCGACATCCTCGCCGCCTTTCGCATCACGCCGCAGCCCGGCGTGGACGCGGTGGAGGCGGCGGCGGCGGTCGCCGGCGAATCGTCGACGGCGACGTGGACGGTGGTCTGGACCGATCGCCTGACCGCCCATGAGCACTACCAGGCGAAGGCCTACGAGGTCGCGCCGGTGCCGGGCCGCGATGGCGAGTACATCGCGAAGATCGCCTACGACCTCGACCTGTTCGAGGAAGGATCGATCGCGAACATGACGAGCTCGATCATCGGCAACGTGTTCGGGTTCAAGGCGCTGAAGGCGCTGCGTCTCGAGGATCTTCGGATCCCGACGCAATACGTCAAGACGTTCCAGGGCCCCCCGCACGGCATCGTGATGGAGCGTGAGTATCTGGACAAGTTCGGGCGGCCGCTGCTCGGGGCCACCGTCAAACCCAAGCTCGGCCTGTCGGCCAAGAACTACGGACGTGTGGTCTTCGAGGCGCTGCGCGGTGGGCTCGACTTCACCAAGGACGACGAGAACATCAACTCCCAGCCGTTCATGCGCTGGCGCGATCGGTACCTGTACGCGATCGAAGGGGTGAACCGCGCCAGCGCCGCGAGCGGCGAGGTCAAGGGTCACTACATGAACGTGACGGCGGCGACGATGGAGGACATGTACGAGCGCGCCGAGTTCGCCAAGGAGATCGGCAGCGTCATCATCATGATGGACCTGACCGTCGGCTACACCGCGATGCAGTCGATGTCGAAGTGGGCCCGCCGCAACGGCATGATCCTTCACCTGCACCGGGCGGGCCACGGTACGTACACGCGGCAGAAGACCCATGGTGTGTCGTTCCGTGTGATCGCAAAGTGGTGTCGGCTTCTCGGCGTCGACCACCTCCACGCCGGCACGGTCGTGGGGAAGCTCGAGGGTGACCCGTCGATGATTGCGGGTTACTACGACACTCTCCGTCTGGATCACGTCCCGGAGAATCTGCAGAACGGCATCTTCTTCGACCAGGATTGGGCGTCGCTGCCGGCCGTGATGCCGGTGGCTTCCGGCGGCATCCATGCCGGCCAGATGCACCAGTTGCTGCGCTACCTCGGTGAGGACGTGGTGCTCCAGTTCGGAGGCGGGACGATCGGGCATCCGATGGGCATCGCCGCCGGCGCGACCGCGAACCGCGTCGCCGTCGAAGCGATGATCCAGGCTCGCAACGAAGGCCGCGACTACTTCCAGGAGGGACCCGACATCCTGGAGAAGGCCGCCAAGGGATGCCCCGAGCTGAACGCCGCGCTGCAGGTGTGGAAGGACGTCACCTTTGACTTCCAGTCCACCGACACCCCGGATTACGTCGTCACGCCCACGCTGGCCTGAACAGGAAGAGCGACCATGCGCATCACCCAGGGAACGTTCTCGTTCCTTCCCGACCTGACCGACGAGCAGATCGCCGCTCAGATCCGCTACGCCCTTGAGCACCGCTGGGCCATCTCGATCGAGTTCACCGACGACCCGCATCCGCGGAGCCCGTACTGGGAGATGTGGGGGCTGCCGATGTTCGACCTGCCGGTGGAGGATGTCGAGGTGGTCATGCGCGACCTGCGTGCGTGCCGCGAGGCCCACCCCCAGCACTACATCAAGGTGATTGCCTACGACGCCTCCTACGGCCGGCAGACGACTGCGCTCAGCTTCATCGTGAACCGTCCCGCGTACGAGCCCGGCTTCCGCCTCGAGCGCACCGATGCCCACGATCGCGTGATGCGTTACGGACTGCATCCATACGCGGCGGATCGGCCGGTGGGGAGTCGGTACCTGAACGGGTCGTCGCGATGAGTGTCCTCGATGTCACCGCCCCCGAGTCCCAGGACATCGCGGCCGTGATCCGCGAGGCGAACATCGAGGCGGTCCTCGATGAGCTCGACCGCGACCTAGTGGCACTCCGGCCGGTGAAGACGAGGATCAGGGAGATCTCGGCGTTGTTGGTGATCGACCAGCTGCGCCGGCACGCGGGGCTGGCTGCAGGTAGGCCCACGCTGCACATGAGCTTCACCGGCAACCCCGGGACCGGCAAGACGACGGTCGCGATGCGGATGGCTGACATCCTCCATCGCCTCGGCTACATCGAACGCAACCACGTCGTCGCGGTGACGAGGGACGACCTGGTCGGGCAGTACGTGGGGCACACCGCGCCCAAGACGAAGGAGGTGCTCAAGCGAGCCTACGGCGGGGTGTTGTTCATCGACGAGGCCTACTACCTGTACCGCCCGGAGAATGAGCGCGACTATGGGGTGGAGGCGATCGAGATACTGCTACAGGTGATGGAGAACGAGCGCGATCGGCTGGTCGTCATCCTCGCCGGCTACAAGGACCGCATGGACGAGTTCTTTCGGCTCAACCCCGGGATGTCCTCGCGGGTGGCCCACCACATCGACTTCCCGGATTACACCGCGGATGAGCTGCTGCGGATCGGACAGCTGATGCTCTCGGTGGAGAACTACGCACTCTCGCCGGACGCCGAGCAAGCGTTCCGCAGTTACATCGTGCGGCGGATGAGCCGTCCACGCTTCGCGCACGCCCGCAGCGTCCGCAACGGGATCGAGCGCGCGCGGCTCCGTCACGCCAACCGGGTCTACGAAGCGGTGCGTTCGGGGACGGAGCCGACGGTCGAGATGCTGCGGCAGATCGAGGCGCAGGACATCCTGAAGAGCAGCGTCTTCGACGACGACGGGCAAACCGAACCAGAACGGCAAGCGGCGTGACGGCGCCGATGTCAGGCCAACGGCGGACCGCGCGGCCCGTCATCCTCGGCGTCGTCGGCGACTCAGCTGCCGGCAAGACGACAATCACGCGCGGGCTCGTGCGTGTGCTCGGTGAGGAGCACGTCGCCCACATCTGCACCGACGACTACCACCGCTACGACCGCAAGCAACGGGCGGAGCTCGGAATCACTCCGCTTCACCCCGACTGCAACTACCTCGACATCATCGCCCAGCACCTCGGGCACCTCCGGCGCGGGGAGGCGATCCTGAAGCCCGTGTACCGGCACAAGGACGGCACATTCGGACCGCCGGTGTACATCCAGCCCGAGCGGTTCACGGTGATCGAGGGGCTGCTCGGCTACCACCTGCCCGAGATGCGCGACGTCTATGACGTGCGCGTGTTCCTCAATCCTCCCGAGGAGCTGCGCCGGCGCTGGAAGGTGCAGCGCGACTGCTCGCGGCGCGGATACACGACCGACCAGGTGCTGGCCGAGCTCGACCGGCGCGAGGCCGACTCGGAGGTGTTCATCCGCCCACAGCGCCGCTACGCGGACATGCTCGTGTCGTTCCGGCCCAGCGACGGAGAGCCCATCGAAGATCAGACCCACCTCGAGGCGGAGTTGACCCTGTGCGACGGGCTGCCGCACCCGGATCTCTCGCCGTTCACCAACGGCAAGTCGGACGGGTTGACGCTCGTCGAGCGGGGCGGCGAGCGCGTGCTACGGATCCCGGGTCGGATGGATCCCGACCACGCCGCCGCGATCGAGGAGACGATCTGGGCCCGGATGCACTTCGCCACGCATCTGCGGGCGCGCCGCCTGGGAGAGTTCACGATCGGGACGGAGCTGCATCGGTCGGAGTCGCTGGCGCTCGTGCAACTGCTGATCCTCTACCACCTGGTCACGGCCAAGGCGGCGATCGCGGTCGGTGGCCACGGCACGCGCACGCCGACCCCCACGGCGGTCCCGGCGTGAGCGTGGCGCTCGATGCGCGGCCGGCGCCGGTCCTCGATGCTGGGCTCGACCGGTTGTGCGTTGACACGATTCGCGTGCTCAGCATGGATGCGGTGGAGCAGGCGCGCTCCGGTCATCCTGGCCTGCCGATGGCGATGGCCCCGGTGGCGTACGTCCTCTACACGCGGTTCCTCCGGTTTGACCCCACGGACCCGGCCTGGTCCGACAGGGACCGCTTCGTCCTGTCGGCCGGCCACGGCTCGATGCTGCTTTACAGCGTCCTGCATCTGGCGGGCTACGACCTGCCCCTGAGCGAGATCGAGCGGTTCCGGCAATGGGGCTCGCGTACCCCGGGACATCCCGAGCGCGGCCTGACCCCCGGGGTCGAGACGACGACGGGGCCACTGGGCCAAGGGTTCGCAAACGGCGTCGGGATGGCACTCGCCGAGCGCTGCCTGCGCGAGCGCTACGGGCGAGAGTTGATGGATCACCGCGTGTTCGCGCTGTGCTCCGACGGCGACCTGATGGAAGGGGTCTCCGCCGAGGCCGCGTCGCTCGCCGGCCATCTCGGTCTCGGCCGACTCGTGTACCTGTACGACGACAACGGGATCACGATCGACGGCGACACCTCGCTCAGCTTCGCCCGCGAGGACGTCGAGGCGCGCTTCCGGGCCTACGGATGGCACACTCGCGCCGTCGAGGACGCCAACGACGTGGCCGCGCTATCAGCGGCGATAGAGGAGGCGGTTCTCGAGGAGAGCCGCCCGTCGCTGATCCGCGTGCGGTCGGTGATCGCGTACCCGGCTCCGCACAAGCAAGGCACCTCGGCGGCGCACGGCGCGCCGCTCGGAGAGGACGAGGTTCGGGCCACCAAGGAGGTCCTCGGCTGGGATCCGGCGGATCGGTTCGTCGTGCCCGATCCGGTTCGCGCCGTATTCGCGGCGGCGGGTCAGCGCGGCGAGGCCGCCCATCGCCGGTGGCGTGAGCGCTTTGCGCGCTGGTCGCGGAGCAATCCATCGCTCGCCGCGGAGTGGACGCGCGCGTGGGCCGGAGACCCCGAGCCGGGCCTCGCGACCGCGATCCCGGTGTTCGATCCGGCCGAGCGAGCGACGCTGGCCACGCGCGCCGCCGGCGCCAAGGTCATGGCCGCGGTGGCGTCGTACGCGCCCACGATGGTCGGCGGAGCGGCCGACCTCGTCGAGTCGACCAAGACCGCGCTCCCAGGCCGCGGATCGTTCAGGGCAACGGCGCCGGGCGGGAACATCCACTGGGGGATTCGCGAGCACGCGATGGGCGCCGCGGTCAACGGCCTGGCCCTGCACGGCGGGATCGTCAAGCCTTTCGGCTCGACCTTCCTCGTGTTCTCCGACTACATGCGCCCCGCAATCCGCCTGTCGGCGCTGATGGGGCTGCCGGTCGTGTGGGTGTTCACGCACGACTCGGTGGCGGTCGGTGAGGACGGGCCAACGCATCAGCCGATCGAGCATTACGCGGCGCTCCGCGCTATCCCGGGGCTCACCGTGATCCGGCCGGCCGACGCCAACGAGACCGCCGACGCATGGCAGGTGGCGATCGAGCGAGTTCGGGGCCCCGTGTGCCTGCTGCTCACGCGCCAGGACGTACCGGTGCTCGAACCCGCGCACGTCACCGACGGCGTGATGCACGGGGGCTATGTGCTCAGAGATGCCCGAGACGGACTCGATGTCGTGCTCGTCGCATCGGGCTCTGAGGTCAGCGTTGCACTTGAGGCGCAGGATCGGCTCGCCGGCGACGGCGTCGGCGCGCGCGTCGTGTCGATGCCGTCATGGGAGCTGTTCGACGGGCAGGACGAGCGTTACCGACGTGCCGTGTTGCCGCGGGGGGTTCCGGCCGTATCGGTCGAAGCCGGCGTGGCCCAGGGGTGGTCCCGCTACGTCGACGCGAGCGTGTCGATCGAGCGCTTCGGGGCGTCGGCACCAGGGGGGGAGGTGCTGGCGCACCTGGGCATCACGCCGGCGGCGGTGGCGGAAGCCGCGCGGCGACTCATCGGCTCGAGCTAACCCTTCGCGGGCGCCGCGGCCACGACGCGCAGGGCACCAGCGTGTAATTGGCGCATCGGGACGCGGACGACGTCGAGGGAGTAGCAGTCCTCGAGCTCAACCACCTGACCCATATCGCTATCGGAGATGCCGACGACGCGGTACAGGAAGACCTCGTTGGTCAGGTACAGGCCGGCGCCGTCGAGCTCGACGGAGCCGACGTACGTATCCAGGGCAGCGTGCACGGCACGGCCGCGATCACCGCTAGTCACCGGCCACATATCCCCACTCCCAGCGAACGAGCACACGCCCACTTTGCTGTGGCCAGCCGTTGCGGGGAACCGGGGTTTGCCGCGGAGCTTGCGGACGGACTACGTAATGCTCAGCCCAGCTTTACGACGGCGTACACAACTCGCTCGGCGACGTCGATCACCATGTCCCCGATTCGGGCGCAGCGGCGGTAGAGCTCACGGCGGGAGATCCGCTCGCTCCGGTTCTCCACCTCAAGAAGCGCAGCCATACCCTTGTAGTAGGTGCGCTCGAGCTCCCGCTCCGCCCGTATCGCAGCGTCTGCGGCCTCGGTCGCGGCGTTCGCATCGTGGTCGAGGTGAGCCAGAGCCCGATCGATGTGCTGCACCGCCTCCCCAAGTAGCCGCGCCATCTCGTGGGTGACCACGTCCGGAGCGCAGTCCATGGCCTCCGATTCGGATATCAGATCCCGGGCGTAGTCGAGGATCCAGTCGACCCCCCGGGAGAGCGCAAACACGTCCTCGGGCTCAAGCGGCGTCACCAACGCCGCTCGCAGCGCGCCTAGCAGCGCCCGCTTCGCGGCGTCCCCTCGGTGCTCCGCGTCCCGCACCACCTCCGCCTCCGACGCATCGCCGCCGGCCCACATGGCAAATGCATCGAGGCCCTCGATGGTCACCGCGACCTGCGCCCGGAGAAGTCCGAGAACGTCCGGGGTCTCGGGCAAGAACCATCGGCGAGCCCTCATATCAACCTCCAGCCCGCAAAGATGGCAGCGGCTAGCACCCCGGTCACCGGCAGCGTTATCGCCCACCCGGCAAGCAAGTAGCCGACGACCTCCCAGTGGACGTGATGCCAACGGGAGCGGCCACCACCCACTCCGACGATCGATGAGGCGACCACCTGGGACGTCGACAGTGGCGCGCCGACGACAGAGCCTGCGAAGAGGACGCCGGCAGACGCCGCGGTCGACGCGAGCCCCTCCATCGAATGGATGCGGTAGATGCGGTGGCCCACGGTACGAATGATGGGCCAGCCTCCGAGGGCTGTGCCCGCAGTCAGCGCCGTAGCGGACGCGAGGATGACCCACCGGGGTGACGCCGCCAGTGAGCTGATCCGTCCGTTGGCCAGCAGCAGTGCCGCGATCACGCCAACAGCCTTCTGGGCGTCGTTGGCGCCGTGGCTGAATGCGAGTGCTGCAGCGCTCGCCCACTGTCCGGCACGAACTGCAGCGCTCCACCGCCGAGTCGCGCGGTGTGCCAACCCTCTCAACCCCTTGATCACCAGGAGCGCCGCAAGCGCGCCGACCGGCGGCGCGATCGCCAGCCAAATCAGAGTGCCGAGGACGCCCACGGGATGACCTCTCTGCAACCCGCCCCAGTTGACGGCGTCGACACCTCCTTCGGCTATCGCCGCGCCGACGAGCCCGCCAACGAGGGCCTGCGCGGAGCTCGACGGCAGCCCGCGTCTCCAAGTCGCTACGTTCCAAGCGACGGCCGCGGCCAGTCCGGCACCGATCACCTGATTGGCCGCAGACGGCGAAACGGTCACGATCCCTCCGATCGTGTCGGCGACCGCGGCACCGAGGAGCAGCGGACCGAGCAGATTGAAGACCGACGCCAACACGATCGCCTGGAGCGGCGTCGCTCCGCGCGTCGCCACCAGCGCGGCCATCGAATTGGCTGCATCATGCAATCCGTTGGTCACCGCGAAAGCGAGCGCGAGGGCGATCGCGATGACGAACCCGGCATCCATGGGGCGACTCTAGGGACGAACCCCTGAGAAGCACATCGGCCCGACATCGAGAGCAAGTTGCGCCTTTTTGCGGACCTCGACCAGGGTGTCGCGCGGATGCCGGGCCACACAGGAGCTGGAAGCATCGAGCCTCACACCACAGGCTGAGCGCATCGGTGCGTCAGCAGAGGTCTCTGAGCGGATGCGATACGGAGCAGCTTCGATCGAGCGTCGTCCACGTGTGACTCTGCACTCCCACGCGGAGCTCAGCGTCCTGGCGGCCGATGCTCACGGGCAAGTACCCGAGGAGCGATTCTCTCCCGACGTCGATGAGCTGCGCGACGCTCTCGGAGTCGGTCAGGAGCAGCACCTCGAATGCTGGCTGCTCGTCGATCGCTCGGGGTCGGTCCTGTTTGACCGCGACGAGGCCCAGCAGTCGACCCTGGCGTGGCATTTCGCGAGTTACGACTCGGAGCGTGACCGGGTCGGGATCCTCGGCTTCAGCGGCTACGGCGACTACGTCAATCTGTTTGAGTTCAAGACCCCGCTCAATAGGGCTGATCGGGCGCTGATGGTGCTCTCCGAAAGCGGCGGCGGCGGCACCCCGACAGCTGAGGCGGTCGCGCATGCGACCACGGTGCTGCGCTCATCCACGGCGGACGTCAAACTGGTGATCGTCGTTACCGACGCACCGGCAAACGACACCGCGGAGTGCGCTGAGGCTGTACGCGCGGCAGAGAGCGAAGGTGTGCGGGTGGTCGGGGTACTGAAGCCAGAGAGCCGCCACGAGCGCCCGGGCGCAAATCACGATGCATTCATGGGAGAGCAGTTCGGAAGCGATTGGTTCCGGGTCGATTCCTACATACAAACCCCGAGTGCGCTGCTGGACCATCTGGCGAGCAGGCCCGAACCCGTCCCGCGTCGGACGCCTCGACGCCATCCCGCGTTAGAGCCGGAGCTTCCAGTCGTGCAGGAGCGTCTGATCGCGACCGCCGCGGAAGCGCTCCTGACGCTGGGTGATGAGGCCGCCTATGAGTTCTCGGAGCGCGAACTCGACGCGTCGGACCCGCAACTTCGCACCCTGGCGCACTATCTGCGCTTGCGCTGGGAGGAACTACACGTGCACGGCGACGACTTGTTCTCCGCGGCGATCAGAGCGGCCGGGGTTCGCTGAGCCCCTCGCCGCTCGCTTTCGGCGTCGGGCTTGGCTCGGGGCTGTGACGCTCTCGACGCGTTCGGCGCGGATGTCGGTCGGACAGGCGTTCGGCGTCGCGTAGGCGGCGTCCCGGCGCGGTGGCGTGAGCCAGCGGTGGACCATCCACAACGGGACCCGTAGGGGGCGTCTGGGGCGGCGGCTTCGGCTCTCCGTCGGCTCCGGGCGAGCCGCCACCGGACTCGTCGCTCGCGTCCATTGGGCGTGAGCGCAGCGCGTACCACAACAGTCCCGTGAGCGCCACGAGATGGGGAATGATCAGGAGTAGGTAAATCATCGTTCGCGCATCATCGTTCGTGCACCGCGAACCCTACTTGCGTAGCCGGCCCACGGGGGGTTCCGCCCGTTGGTCAGCTGTCAGGGCAGACGCCGAGGTCGTGTGCCACCCGGGTCGGAACGCCCTCGATCGGGCAACGTAAGCTGCTGCCCACCGCGACGAACCGCCAGGCCCGGCTGGTTCGATGCTCGATGATCACGCCGTTGGCCGCCACCCGCAGGCACGTGGGCGAGAGCTTCGTCGGCCACGTCAGCGCCGCGTAGCTCTGGTTCACGGTGGAGATGGTCACGACCTGGCAGGATGCCTGAGCTTTGTTCAGCTGGTGCTGCTTCACGACGGCCGCGAGGATCGCGGTTCGCTCGGCTCTGTTTGCGCGGCGGTGGGCGAGTGCCACGGCAGGGATCACCGCGCCGATGACGAGCAGCACGGCCAAGACGCGAGTCAGCCTCACCGGCGGAAACCTACACCCGCCGGCGGCGGGCGGCGAGCCGGCCAAGACGCCGCCGTCAGGCGCCGCCGAAAATTCGGCTAGAGCCGTGCCACGTTCACTCGTAGTCGGTGAACGGATCGGTCTCGAACCGAGTGCCCTTCTCGCGATCCTCAAAGACGTGGACGATGCGAACCGCCGGAGGGACCTCCTCGACGCGACTCTCGACGAGCTCGAGGTTGGGATCGTCCCCGACGCCGAGATCGTTCAGGCGCTGCGCCTCGGCGCGACAAACGTCACCGGGCGTGGGGTTGCTCTCGGGGTAGGCGTCCGTGTGGTGGCGGACGAGGGTTTCCCAGTGCTGGTCACCCGCGCGCTCGATCGACTCTCGAATGTCCTGCCGGGTGAAAGGCATGTTCACTCAAGGCTACCCCCGCGTCCTCGGCGGGCGTTTGCCATGATGGGCCGGTGCGAGTCGGCCTGCTGCATCCCGGCGAGATGGGAGCGGCGATCGGAGCTGTGCTGGTCGAGGAGGGCCACGAGGTCCTCTGGCGGCCACAGGGAAGGAGCCAGGCGACCGCGCGGCGGGCGGCGGCAGCAGGGCTGACGAGCGTCGAGGACTTCGACGACGCCGCGGTGATCCTGTCCGTGTGTCCCCCGCATGCGGCGCTCGAAGTGGCGCGCTCGTTGCGTGGCGCGCCCGCGCTCGTGATCGACGCCAACGCGGTCTCGCCGGCGACGGCAGCCCGGATCGGGGAGCTTCTCGGCGATCACTGGGTCGACGGCGGCATCGTCGGTCCTCCGCCGCGCCGGGAGGGGACGACCCGTCTGTACGTGTCCGGGCCGCACGCCATCGAGGCGTCCCGTTTGTTCGAGGGGACGCGTCTGGAGCCGGTCGTCCTCAACGCTTCCGCGGTGGCGGCATCGGCGCTGAAGATGGCGTACGCAGCCTGGACCAAGGGCTCCGCGGCGCTGTTGCTGGCCGCGCTCGACAGCGCACGGGCGACCGGGGTAGAGGAGCCGCTGCGAGCGGAGTGGGCGCGCTCGCAACCCGGACTCGACGCTCGCTGGCAAGCCGCCGCGGACTCCGCGACCGCCAAGGGGTGGCGGTGGGTCGGGGAGATGAACGAGATCGCGTCGACGTTCGCCGGCGCGGGACTCCCGTCCGGCTTTCACGAGGCGGCGGCGGAGATGTTCGAGCGCGCGGCACGGACATGAAGCGTTCGATTCTGGCCGGTCTGGCGACCGTCGCCGCCCTGACGACACCGATCGTCGTCGCAGCGACACCGGCGACAGCGCCTTCGTCTGCCCGTCCGGCGGTCACGCGGAGTACCAGCTTGAGCATTCCTGCCGGTGCAAATCAGCTCATCGTCGTGTCGAGCCCGACGGACGATCCCCCGGGGTACGTCGCCACGCTGCGCACCTACCAGCGTGCCAACAGTGCGTCGCCCTGGCGCCCCGTATTCGGTCCCTGGCAGGCCGAGACCGGTTCCGGTCACCTGTTGCCCGCCGGCGCCCGCCGGGAGGGCGACCATGCCACGCCGATCGGCGTATTCGGCATCGGCGCGACGATGTACGGATACGAGCCCAACCCGGGCGGACTGCACTATGCCTATCACCGTCTGGTCTGTGGTGACTGGTGGGACGAAGACCCCTACTCGCCGCAGTACAACCGGTTTGTCCACGTGTCGTGCGGAGTCACGCCGGCGTTCGCGTCGTGGTCGGAGCCCTTGTGGACCGAGACCGTGGCGTACCCGTACTTCGGCGTCGTCCAGTTCAACACGAACCCGATACGCGGCGGCAGGAACGCGCTCGGCTCGGGGATCTTCCTGCACAGTTGGGTCGGCGGCGCGACCGAAGGGTGCGTGGCGTTGCCCGAAGGCCAGCTCCTCGACGTCCTTCGCTGGCTCAGGCCGTCGGCCCACCCCGTGATCGAGATCGGCACCGATGCACAGGTGAATCCGAGACCGAGGACTCCGTCCGTGGCAAGAGCAGCATCCACATCTCCGACCCGCTACGTCGACGTGTCGGTGGCGACAGTGTGGGCGAGCCCGTCCGCCCCGCGCGCGATCGACCGACCGGCGCTGGGAAATCCGGTGAACATGTCCGCTTGGAGCCGCGTCCTGTCCACCGCCGCGCGGCTCGGCTTGGATGGGCGGATCGAGACCCAGGCCCTGTTCGGCGAACCGGTGCGGATCCTCGAGCAGCGCGGCGCGTGGACCGAAGTCGCGGTCGTCGATCAGCCGACGCCGAAGAACCCGCTCGGCTATCCGGGGTGGGTTCCGACCAGGCAGCTGATCTCGAACCCGAGTTTCGGCGGACCACTCTCCGGGCGGATCGCGGAGGTCACGACACCGACGGCGCCGCTGCGCGTCCCGGACCGCTCGCTCGAGCTGAGCTTTGGAACGCGGCTGCCGGTGCTCAGCGTCCCTGGCGCCGAGGTGCAGGTCGCGACGCCGGCCGGTCAGATTGGGCTCCTGCCCCGTTCCGACGTTCACGTCTACCACTCGACCGTCTCGATCCCGGCTCCCACCGGCCAGGAGCTTGTCGCCACCGCGAGGTTGTTTCTCGGAGTGCGCTACCTCTGGGGCGGGACGTCGGCGTTCGGCTTCGACTGCTCTGGGTTGGTGAACCTGGTTTATCGCGTCCACGGCATCGTGATTCCGCGCGACGCCGACGCGCAGGCGCTCGCGGGCCGTCCCGTGGCGAGAAGCGCTCTCGAGCCCGGAGACCTCGCCTTCTTCGCGACCGATCCGCCGTCGCGCGCGGTTTCGCACGTCGCCATGTACATCGGTGGCGGACAGGTCATCGAGGCACCTGACTCAGCCAGCTCCGTGCACGTGATCCCGCTCGCCGCTTTCGGCGATGAGTACGTGACAGCGCGCCGTTACCTAGCGGGTTGATCCATTTCCCGGGCCTTGGCCGCGCGAGCTGTTCCCGGTCACGGGTGCCCACCCCGCGCGGCCGTGATCAGCGCGTCGATCACACGCGCCGTGGCGGCGTCGAGCGGCCCGGAGCGGCGCGCCACAACGATGCGTCGGGTTTCCTGGGGCTCGCCCCGCACCGCGACGACCTCGATGCCCGCCGGCAGCACGTCGAGCATGACCGGTGCAACCGTCGTTATCGCAAGTCCGGCCGCGACGATCTGGAGCTTGGCGAGCCAGTCACGCACGAGGTAGCGGATGTCAGGGCGCTCGGACAGGCCGGGCCACACGCCGAGCAGCGTGTCACCCGTGTCGGATCGGCTCGCGACCCACACCTGCCCCACGAGCTCAGCCGCCGCGACCGACCCCGAGCGGGCGAGCGGGTGGCCTGCAGGAACGCCGATGGCCAGCTCTCGCTCGGACAGCGTGGTCAGCTCGAACGCGGGCGACTCGGCATCCGGCGGGCGGAAGGGCGGCGTGCGCGCGATGACGGCAAGGTCGAGGGTGCCCGCGCGCAGGCCGCGCGCTAGTGCCGGCGTCGTCGCCTCGCGCAGGGTGACCTTCAGCTGCGGGGGCAGCACTGCAAGCGCCTTGGGCACAAGCCCCGCCGCCGCGGTAGCGAACGCGCCGAGACGCACCGGTCGGGTGGCGGTGATTTCGTCGGTCAGCTCGCGTCGCGCCGAATCGAGTTCGTCGAGGACCCGTGTCGCGCTGGCCAACAGGCGGGCTCCGGCTCGTTTTACAGCATGCCCAGTCGGACCTAGTTTGGAGCCATGACCAATTCAAGAACAGCTCTCATCACAGGCGCCAACCAGGGACTCGGCCGCGCGCTGGCCGAAGGGCTGGCCGCCGGCATGACCCCGCACTTCTGCTGACCGGCCGTGAGCCGAGCCGCGTGGAGGCCGCCGCGGATGCAGTCGCGAACGATCCCGCGAGCATTGCTCGGGTCGAGGGCCGAGTGCTCGACGTCCGCGACGCTAACGCGATCGTGGCGCTGGCCGCCGACCTCGGTGGGGTCGACATCGTGTTCTCGAACGCGACCGCACGCATGAGCCCCCGGGCGGATCCCGTCGACGAGGTCGACGCGGTCGCGGACACCAGCAACCTCGCGACGACCGCGATCCTCCGCGGTTTTGCTCCGCGCCTGCGCCCCGGCGGCCGATTGATCGTCGTCGCCAGTGCGCTGGGCACGCTCGACAAGCTCGACGGCCGAGTCGCCGGTCGGTTCGCGCAAGCCGCCGAGGAGGACCTCGACGCCGTCGACGCCCTCATAGCGGAGTGGCGCCGAGCCGTTCACGACGGCAGCGCCGAGGCGGAAGGCTTCGGAGCGTGGCTAAACATCCCGTCGAGGGTCGCCCAGGTGGCCGCCGTCCGTGCGCTTGCCCGCGAGCGCCGCGACGCTGACCTCGCCGAGCACAAGCTGCTGATGGCGCTCTGCCCCGGCTTGATCGACACCGATGCCTCCCGGCCGTGGTTCGACGACATGAGCTCGGCGCAGACGCCGGCGGAGGCAGCGCGCTGGCCCGTCGGGCTCGCTCTCAGCCCGACCTTCGACCCCGCCTTCTACGGTGAGCTCGTCCAGTTCGGCAAGGTGCTGCCGTGGGAGACCGGCGTTCCGGTGCCGCACAGCGTCGCCGCCTGACGCCCCGGCGGGTCTTTCGGTACACGCGGACGAGGCTCGGGCCGCGGCCGTCCGGCCGAAGGCTCCGAGCCACGTCCTCGCGGAGATCGTGGCCGAGGCCGGGCCGCTCGGACGGGACGACGAAGCCTCCCTGCCAGGTGAACGGTGGGTCCGTGAGCTCGTTCCGGGGTGCGGGGGTGCTACAGCGATCGGAAACGTCTCGACCCCGGTCACTCTCACGCGTTCTCGGCCTCCGCGGGCGCTGTGGTCCGCGGCGACGCTACCGGATTCAGGCCGGCACGACCGTCTCCACCAAGCCGGTGACCACGTCGTAGACGTGCCCGGAGACGGTGACGCGCGGGGAGATCGCCGGCGCAGAGCGCAGGCGCTCCACGTCGTGCGCGACGGTCGCGGCCGGGTCGAGGACCGCGTGCTCGCGCAGAATCGATTCCTCGGCGCCGATCCTGTCGGCATAGCGGCGCCGGAAGCTGTCGTCGGCGAGCGCGCCCGTTCCACATTGGGTGTGGTGGATCACCACGACCTCGAACAGCGGGCCGTCCGGCATCGCGGTCTCGGCGATCTGGCCGATGTAGGCGACGTCGTTGATCACCTCGGGAGTGACCCGCCCGCCGACGTTGCGGACGACGACCGCGTCGCTGAGGCGCAGGCCGAGGAAGTACGCGGGGTCGACGCGGGGGTCGCAGCAGGTGACCACGAACAGGCCCAGGGTGGGAAAGACGACGGCGCCCGCGTGTCCGCCGGCGGCGGCGAAGGCGCGATTGCGCTCAAGCGCAACCGCGACATTGCCTGCGACGGCTTGGTCCGGCCTGGTCAGCTCAAACCCGCTCGCCCGGCCGACCCCGGACGTCTCGGCTTCATCAAGGACTCTGTCTTGCTGGTCGCTCATGGGTGTCTCCTTCGACTGGTGAGGAAAGATTTCTAAAGCATCACAACAAGAAAATCAAGTCAAGATCGGGCCGGAGAAGACGCCGCTCGCCGGCTGCCACCGCAACACTGGCGCGTTGACCTTCGGCGACTCGCGCTCACCGCCCGCTAACGAACGGGACCTATTCGAAGACCCGGCGGGTGAATGCCTCGGTGAGCCGGCGGCAGTCGTCGCCGAGGGCTCGCGGCTCGGTCACCGGCGGGAAGGCCGCGCGGACCTCGTCGACGAGCGGGTGCAGCTTGATGGGCGGCTCGCGCCCGGCGACGTGCAGGGCCTGCGACGCGATCGCCGCGAGCACGGCGAGGGCCGCATCGAGGCAATGGCCGACTTCGGCCGCCTTGCGCCAGGCGAGAAACCCCATCGCCGGGACGTCGTTCTGCCCGAAGCCGCCGAGCGAGAGCAGGGTGGGGGAGGCGGACGCGCGCGCCTCTTCCGCCCAGCCGTTCTGGACCATGTGCAACGGCTTGACCGACCACTCGTCGTCGGCGACGAGCGGCGCGGTGACCGGGTTCTGAAAGAGGTGATCGGTCAGACGCTCGCACAGCTGACAGAGATCCGCGTGAGCGAAGGCGAGCGCGTCGATGGCCTGGGTGGCGTGGGCGTTGTGGTAGCCGCCGTTCGAATACACGGCGCCAAAGGGACGGCTGTCGGTGGGCGGCAGGTAGGCCGGGTTGTCGGTCACCGCTCGCAGCGACACCGTCGCGGCGAGCTCGGCCGCCGCCTGCGCGCGGCGCAGCGCGCCCAGCACGCGCGGCAGGATCCGCAGCGACACGGACGCCTGATGTCGCTGACGCACGCGGTCGCTTCCGTGAAGGAGCGCGCGCAGCGAGGCGAGGGCAGCCGCCTCGTGCTCATCTCCCCACAGCTCGGCGAGCTCGTGCGCGAAATGCTCATCGGGCGCGCCGCAGACCTCGGCGACGAGCGCGAGCACCGACTCCGCCAGCTCGAGCCGCCCCCCGCCCGCCAGGGCGACATCGGCCACCAGCGCCGCCGCGCACGGAGAACCGTTGATCAACGCCATGCGTTCCTTCGGCGTCAGCTTCATCCGCGTGCTCAGGTCGAAGAACAGGCTGCCGAGGGCCAGGATCTCACCCGAGCCTCCGTTGGACTGCGACGGCACGGTGGGCAACACGGGGTCGGCGAGCATCTCAGCCACCGCTTGGGCGAGCTGGCCGCGCACCGCGGCGTGACCATCGACGAAGTTCGTGAGCCGCGCCACCAGGATCGCCCTGATGACCCGGTCGGGCAGCGATTCGCCGAACGACATCGCCGTCCACAACCGGTCCGGACGCCGCGCCTTCGCCTCCTCGGTGAGCGCCGCGGCCGCGGCGTCACCCGGCGCCGAGGTGACGCCGTAGATCAGGGCGTGTGGGTCATCGCCGACGCGATCGGACACCAACCCCTCGAATGACTCGTGGCGCTCATCCATCAGCGCCAGTGCTTCGGGGGCGATGGTGAGACTCGCCCCATGCCACGCCACCGCGTGGACGAGCTTGAGCGTGATGTCGTCCCGTGTGCGTATCACGCGCCGGCGGTTACGGCCCGGAGCTGGTCGAGCGACTCGCGGATGAGCTGCGGAAAGTCTCGATCCTCGGTGTCGTCGATCCAGCGTTCGTACGCGACTCTGAACACGGCGATGGCCAGCTCGGCGGTGAGGCTCGCGGCCGGATCGTCGAGCCCGCGCCCGCGCAGCGTGTCGGCGAGCGCGGCGGACAGCGACGCGAACTTGCTCAGCTCGCGTTCCTGCAGCTCGGGGCTCGCCGCGATGACGGCCTGGCGCCGGCGAGAGAACTCCCGGCGCTCCTGAAGTAGCGTGGCGGCGGCCTCGAGGCCCGCGGTGGCGGCATCGATGGGCGCCACGGGCGCGGGCGCCTTGGCGACTGTGCCGACGAACGCTTCCGCGAAGGCGTCCGAGAGCCGCCGACCATTTTAAAACCGACACCACTCCATAGGAAGGTTTCCCATGCGCGTATTCGTCACCGGCGCGACCGGATTCATCGGCTCCGCCGTCGTCCGCGAGCTGATCGACGCTGGACACGAGGTCGTCGGGCTGGCCCGCTCTGATCAGGCCGCCACGGCGCTCCAGGAAGCCGGGGTCGGCGTCCAGCGCGGGTCGCTCGATGATCTCGACAGCCTGCGCAGCGGCGCCGCCGCGGCGGACGCAGTCATCCACACCGCATACATCCACGACTTCTCGGCAATGGAGGCCGCGGCGAGGGCCGATGTGGCCGCCATTGAGGCGCTGGGCGCGACGCTCGAAGGAAGCGGCCGCCCCTTTGTCATCACAACGGAGCAAGGGGGTCTCCGCTTACATCGGTGACGGCGCCAACCGCTGGCCCGCCGTGCATCGGCTGGACGCCGCGCCGATCTACCGCCTGGCCTTGGAGAAGGCTCCGGCCGGCTCGGTGTTCCACGCCGTGGCCGACGAGGGCGTGCCGACGCGCGAGATCGCCGAGGTCGTCGGCCGGCACCTGGAGCTGCCGGTCGTGTCGTTGGCCCCCGACGAGGCCGCAGACCATTTCGGCTGGATGGCCGCCTTCTTCGGAATCGACGCCCCGGCTTCGAGCGCGTTGACCCGGGAGCGCCTGGGGTGGAACCCGGTCCAGCCCGGGATGATCGCGGACCTCGAGGAGGGGCATTACTTCCGGCCCGTGCCGGTGCCGGCGTAGAGCCGCGCCTGCGCGTACAGCCGCGCGAAATCCGCCGGCTTGTAGTGGGCGTTCAGGCCGCTCGGGTTGGGGAGCACCCAAACCGGGCGGCCGCCCACCTCCTCCTGCTGCAGGCCCATGCTCGCGTGCGGGCGTCCGAACCTCCGCGGAGCGGAGCGATGGGTTGATCCCAACGAAGAGGACCCGGAGGCCAGGGCCACCGATCGGACCGAGTTGCGACAACCCGCGGAGACTAATCTTGCCCTGACCGATTCGCCCAGCACGAAACGCCAGAGGGGCGCATGAACGTGCCTGAACGCCGACGCCGGTACGTGCCGCTGCTTCACCGGGTTGCCGGCATCAACGCGCTGCTGCTGGTCGTCGCCGTGGGCGTGACGATTGTGGTCCTCGTGCGCGGACACGAGTCGGTGTACCGGATCGACGAGGAGGGTCTGGCAGTGGTTCTGGCCGTAATCATCGTCGTGCTGCTCAACCTGTTTTTGCTGCGGCGCGTGGTGCGCCCGCTGCAGCGGCTGACCGCGGTGGCGCGCAGCGTCGACCTGAGCGACCCGGTTCCCCCGCTTCCCGATGCGCGGCCGGACTCGGAGGCGGGAGAGCTGGCGATGACGTTCAACGAGATGCTCAGGCGGCTCCAGGCCGAGCGCAAGGAGGCGACAGGTCGGGTGCTGGCCGGCCAGGAGGCGGAGCGGCTGCGGATCGCGCAGGAGCTCCACGACCAAGTTGGACAGGAGCTGACGGCGGCGCTCCTGCTGCTCTCCCGGGTGGAGTCGCAAGCGCCCGATGACCTGCGCCCGGCCGTGAGCGAGGCTCAGGACTCCGTACGCACGAGCCTGGAGGACGTTCGGAGAATCGGGATCGAGCTCCGGCCGGAGGCGCTCGACGACCTCGGGTTGGAGAGCGCGCTGGCTGTCCTGTGTGACCGCTTCGCTCAGCGGTCCGGGCTCGAGGTCTCCTATCAGGTGGCCGAGCCGCTCCCCGAGCTCTCTGCCGATGCGGAGCTCGTGTTCTACCGGGTTGCGCAGGAGGCGCTGACCAACGTCGCGCGTCACTCGGGGAGCGATCGGGCGGCGCTCAGCCTGCAGCCGGACGACGGCGGGCTCGTGCTCACCGTCCGCGACGAAGGTAAGGGCCTCGGGGACGGCGAGTCAGAAGGGACCGGGATCCGCGGCATGCGCGAGCGAGCCGGGCTGATCGGGGCCGCGGTCGAGGTTCGCGACGTGAGCCCGGGAACCGAGGTACGCCTCCGGGTGCCGATCGAGGAGCCGGGATGAATGCGCTGAAGACGAGGATCCTGCTCGCGGACGACCACGCGGTGGTCCGGCATGGTCTGCGGATGGTGCTCGAGGCGCAGCCCGACATGGAGGTCGTCGCCGAGGCCGGGGACGGAATCGAGGCTGTGCGCCGCGGGCTGGAGGACGACGTTGACCTGGCCGTGGTCGACATCACGATGCCGCGCATGACCGGCTTGCACGCGGCCCGCGAGCTCCACCGCCACCGGCCGAAGCTGCGGATCCTGATGCTCTCGATGCACGAAAACGAGCGCTATCTCTACGAGGCGCTCAAGGCCGGCGCGTCCGGCTACGTGCTGAAGACGGTGGCCGATCGCGACCTGGTCGAAGCCGTCCGAGCGGCCATGCGCGGCGAGAAGTTCCTCTATCCCGGCGCCATGACCCCGCTGATCGAGGACTTCTTGCGACGCGCTCGCCAGGATCTCCCCGTCCGCGAGGATCCGCTCACGCCGCGCGAGCAGGAGGTCGTCAAGCTGGTCGCCGAGGGCTACACCAACAAGCAGATCGCCGAGACTCTCATCATCAGCGAGAAGACCGTCGAGCGCCACCGCGCGAACATCCTCCAGAAGCTCGGCATGCGCGACCGCGTCGAGCTCACGCGCTACGCAATCCGCCACGGCCTGATCGAGCCCTAGCGCCGGCGGCAGATACATGCCCGTCTCCATGGTCCGGCGGCCAGAGTCAAGCGATGCTGGCTGTCGTGACGCACGACGCGCAGCTGATCCTCGCGGTAGGCGCGGTGCTCGCCGTCGCCGTTGTGGCCGCCCGGGTGGCGGCCCGGTTGCGGCTGCCCGCGCTGATCCTGTTCGCTGGACTCGGAATGCTCGTCGGCAGCGACGGACTCGGCTTAATCCCGTTCGACGACTACCGACTCGCGCGCCTGATCGGGACGATTGCGCTGATGCTGATCCTGTTCGAGGGCGGGCTGTCCGCCGGCTGGAGCGAGCTCCGGCCGGTGCTGCGCCCGGCTCTCTTGCTCGCGACCGTCGGGACGGTGGTGACGGCGGCGATCGTCGGGATCGCCGCGATCGCGCTGCTCGGGTTCTCGATGCGTGAGGGCCTGCTGCTGGGAGCGATCCTCGCGGCGACTGACGGGGCGGCGGTCTTCGCGCTGCTGCGCGGCGTCCGGCTGCCCCCCCGGTTGCGCCGTACGCTCGAGGGCGAATCGGGGCTCAACGACCCCGTCGCGGTGCTGCTCGTGCTCGCGGCTATCGACCTGGTGAGCCAGTCGGACTACAGCGCTTGGAACACCGCGTGGTTCCTTCTCCACGAGCTCGGGATCGGCGTGGCGGTCGGGGTGGCCGGCGGTCTGGCCGCAGGCGCCGCCCGGCACGCTCACCGGCTGCCGAAGGATCTGGTGCCGGTCGGCTCGCTGGCGATCGCCGCGCTCGCTTACGGGATCGCCACCACCCTCGGCGGATCGGGGTTCCTCGCCGTGTACCTGGTCGGGCTTGCGCTGGGGGATCAATTTTTGTCGTCGGCGCCTGACGGCGGCGCCTTGGCGCGGCTTGGCGAGCGAGAGCCACTCGTCGCCTTTCACCGTGGCCTGGCGATGATCGCCGAGATCGCGATGTTCTTCGCCCTCGGCCTGCTCGTGTTTCCGAGCCAGTTTGGGCCGATCGCCGTCAAGGCGGTGCTGCTGGCGCTGATCACGGCGCTCGTGGCGCGGCCGCTTGCCGCCATCGCCGCCACGGTCGGACAACGCTTCACGTGGCCCGAGCGCGCCGTGCTCGCATGGGCGGGGCTGCGAGGCGCGATGCCCGTCATCCTCGCGACGTTCGCCGTCATCGATGGAGTGCCGCGCAGCGTCGAGCTGCTCAACATCGTGTTCTTCGCGGTCTTGGTCTCGGCGGGATTGCAGGGAGCGACGGTCCAGGCGCTCGTGAGCCGCGTGCTGTCCGGTGGGCACCCAAAGATGAGGGCGCGCACCCATTCCGTCGGCGCGGCTCGTAAGCCAACCTGGGCTTACATCCCAAAGGAGGAACAATGACCGCCGTTGCCGTGCCGCCCACGTTTGACTGGGCCGAGTTTCATGCCGATCCAATCACCCGCACCCGTGTGCTCGTCGTCGACGATCACGCCGCCGTACGCGCGGGTCTCCGCCAGCTGCTCGCCGACGAGGCCGATTTCGAGGTCGTGGCGGCGGTTGCCGCCGCCGAGGACGGAATCGAGGTCGCCGAACACGAGCCGATCGACGTCGCGGTGATCGACTACCAGCTGGGTGGTCGCAACGGGCTGTGGTTGAGCCGGAAGCTCAAGCGCCTCCCCGAGCCGCCCGCCGTGCTTATCTACTCCGCGTACACGGATGGCGTGCTCGCTGCCGCGGCGGTGGTGGCGGAGGCCGACGCGATCGTGAGCAAGGGCAAGGTCGGCGCCGAGCTGTGTCATGCCGTTCGCGGCGTTGCGGCCGGCCGGCGAGACCTCCCGCGGCTCCCGCCGCACCTGGCGGACAGCCTGCGCCGACGCCTTAACCATGAGGAGCAGGCGATCTTCGGGATGCTGCTCGCCGGGCTCGAGCCGGCGGAGGTGGCGATGACCCTCGGTGTCTCGCCGGCCGTCCTGGAATCACGGTTGTGGGAGCTTCTCCACCGGCTCGAGGGCCTTCCGGCCGCGTAAAACGTCGAATCGATCAGACGATCCGCGCCACTTTGGGCACATAAGCCGAGGCTGGTCGGCGAACGTGACGTATATAGGCACGTTTCGCGACCAGCCTCCTCGGGGGTGGCTTGGCCGCGGAGCGGGGACTCTTGTGGCTTTTGCACCGAGTGTCGGGGCGTGCGAGGGCTAGCGTGCCGGCGCCACCGGCGGAATCTGACATTTGTCACGGTCGACTGGTGAGGTTCGGGGCTACAAGTCGAGGCGGGCGGATGTCACCGTCTCGGCATGGCTTCTATTGACACTTCTGCGGGAGGGATAGTTCTCTCCCGCCTTTCCAAGTCGTACGGTGCGGTGCGCGCGGTGCGGTCGATCGACCTGACGATCGTGGCGGGCGAGACGGTGGCCCTGCTGGGGCCGAACGGCGCGGGCAAGAGCACGACGCTCGACATGATGCTCGGGCTCACCCGGCCCGATGCCGGCCGCGTCCAGGTGTTCGGCTTGACGCCTTCCGCCGCGGTTGCTGCGGGTGTGATCGGCGGGATGTTGCAGACCGGGTCGCCGCTCGAGTTCCTGCGGGTGCGCGAGCTGGTGGCGCTGGTGGCCTCCTACTATCCCCGCGCGCTCCCGGTCGACGACGTGCTCGAGACGACCGGCTTGAGCGACGTGGCCGACCGATGGGCGTCGAAGCTGTCGGGCGGGCAGATCCAGCGCGTTCGGTTCGCCACCGCCGTCGTCGGCGATCCGGACCTGCTGGTCCTGGACGAGCCGACGGCGGGGCTCGACGTGGAGGGTCGGCGCGAGTTCTGGCAGGCCATCCGGGCCGTCGCCCTGCAGGGCAAGACGGTCGTGTTCGCGACGCACTACCTCGAGGAGGCCGATGCTCACGCGGACAGGATCGCGCTGATCGCCGGCGGGCGGATCGTCGCCGACGGGCCCGTGACCGAGATCAGAGCGCGGGCGGGGTCGCGGGCGATCCGCGCCACGCTCCCGGACGTCGATGTCGGCGCGCTCGAACGGCTCGACGGCGTGCTCGGCGCCGAGCGCCACGGGGACGCGGTGATGCTGACCTGCGAGGACGCTGACCGCGCCGTTCGCTCGTTGCTCGGGACGTTTCCCCAGGTCCGTGACATCGAGGTGCGCCGCGGAAGCCTCGAGGAGGCATTTCTAGAGCTCACCTCGGATGACAGTGTCGACAACGAATCGGAGGAGGTACTCAGATGAGCGGTGTCACCCACGTCCGCCTCGAGCTCGCGCGCACGGTCCGGAACCGAAGGCTGCTCATCTTCAGCCTGGGCTTGCCGCTCGTGCTGTTCTACGCCGTGGCGAGCGCGCAGCGTCACGCTCACACCGACGGGGTCTCGTTTCCTTTGTTCTTCATGGTCGGGATGGCCGCGTACGGCGCGCTGTTCGCGGCGGTCGGACCGGGCGCGCGGATAGCCGTCGACCGCGCGCGGGGATGGACGCGCCAGCTGCGGATCACGCCGCTGTCGGTGCGCGTGTACTTCAGCGCCCGCGTGCTCACCGCGTATGTCGTCGCTCTGCCGAGCCTGATCATGCTGTACCTGGCCGGCGCCTCGCTCGGAGTTCACCTGAGCGCCGGGCAGTACCTCGAGATGACCGGGTGGTTGGTGCTGGGCTTGGCCCCGATCGTCGTGATCGGAATCATCCTCGGCCACCTGCTGACGAGCGATTCGCTGGCGCCGGCGGTCGGCGGAGTGGTCGTGTTCTTCGCGCTCTTCGGCGGAGCGTGGGGCCGCTTCTTCAACGCTGGCGTGATGTCGACGCTGGTGAAGCTGCTGCCCTCCTACTGGATGGTGGAGGCCGGCCACGATGCCGTCCACGGCGGCGGTTGGCCCGCCGAGGCATGGATCATCGTCGCCGCCTGGACCGTCCTGCTGATCCCGCTGGCCGCGCTCGTCTACCGGTGGGATACACGGCGGGTGTGAAGCGCCGAGGCGGCAGTAACCTGGGCTAGCGATGAACGCGGAGTTCGACGCGGCCACCCCGGCCGAGGCGCGGTGGGTGGCGAGTCAGCGCAGGTGGGCGCACGGGTGGCGTCGGTACGTCATCCCCGGCGTCTTCCTCCTGTACCTCCTGTACGTGATCCCGAGCGTGTCGAAGAACCAGCATGGGGCGAGCGCGGTCGTGGGCTACGCGATCCTCGGGATTTTCGCGGTCGTCTTCCTGGACTTCATACGCGAGGGCCTGGACGGCGAGCGGTGGCGATTCTGGCTCCTGTACGGAGTGCTGTTCGCGTTGTTTCTGGCCGAGCTGCCGCTGGCCCGAGACGCTGCCTTCGTCCTCTGTCTGTACATCACCGCGGTCAGCGTCGCTGGTTTGGGGGCCCGCTCGGTGCCAATCGTCGCCGCGCTGGCGCTGGCGGCGCTGCTCGTCCCGGCGGTGATCCCCTCATGGCACACGACCGTCGGCAACGCGCTCGGGACGGTCACGCCGGTGGCCATCCCGGTCGTCGCGATCGCGACGTTCGGAACTCGGCGGGTGTTCGAAGGCAATCGTGCGCTGGCCGAGGCGCGAGCCGAGTTGGCGCGTCTGTCGGCGGAGAACGAGCGCATCCGGATCGCCAGAGACCTGCATGATCTCCTCGGTCACTCGCTGACGACGATCACCGTCAAGGCGGGACTCGCGCGTCAGCTCGGCGAGATCGATCCGGCCCGAGCCGTGCAGGAGATCTCCGAGGTCGAGACGCTGGCGCGGCGCTCGCTCTCGGACGTCCGGGCAGCGGTCACCAGCTACCGGGACGTCACCCTGCTGGGGGAGCTTGCCACCGGGCGGGAGCTCCTGCGCGCGGCCGGCATCGCCGCCGACCTGCCCCGGGCGGTCGACGTGGTCGACCCGAGTCACCAGGAGCTGTTTGGCTGGGCGGTACGCGAAGGGCTGACGAACGTCGTCCGGCACGCCCGCGCGAGCGCGTGCGCGATTCACCTGTCCCCGGACGCGATCGAGATCGTCGACGATGGCGTCGGCGGCCCTGCGGCCAACGGGAACGGCCTGGAGGGACTGCGCGAGCGCGTCGGTGCGCTCGGCGGAGTCGTCGATGCCGGCCCGCTCGAGCCCAAGGGGTGGCGTCTGCGGGTCTCGCTCGAGCCGGGGGTGCTCGCCTCGTGATCCGCCTGCTCGTCGCCGACGATCAGGGGCTGATCCGTGGCGCGTTCGTTGCGCTGCTCGCGCTCCAGCCCGACTTCGAGGTGGTGGCCACCGTCGGACGAGGCGACGAGGTGGTGGCCGCGGCCAAGGCGCGCCGCCCCGACATCGCGCTGCTGGATATCGAGATGCCCGGACTCGACGGACTTGCGGCGGCGGGCGTCCTGCACCAGGAGGTCCCCGAGTGCCGGTCGCTGATCCTCACGACCTTCGGTCGCCCGGGATATCTGCGCCGGGCGATGGAGGCCGGTGCAAGCGGCTTCGTGGTGAAGGACGCGCCCCCGGAGCAGCTGGCCGACGCGATCCGCCGGGTGGCCGCCGGTCTGCGCGTCGTCGATCCCGCGCTCGCGGCCGAAACGCTGGCCAACGGCGTCTCGCCGCTCACGGCGCGGGAACGCGACGTGCTCGTCGCCGCACGAACCGCTGCGACGGTCTCCGAGATCGCGCGGAAGCTGTTCCTCTCCGAGGGCACGGTTCGCAACTATCTGTCCGCGGCGATCGCCAAGACCGGCACGCGCAACCGGATCGAGGCCGTCCGCACGGCCGAGGAACACGGCTGGCTCTGACGTCAGACCTGGATCGCGCCCGGGTCATCCGGCACGTCGACCGCGTACTGCCTGAGCACCTCGAGTGGCACCCTCTCGAGCGCACGCTCGTGGGTGGCGGCGAGGACCACATAGGCTGCGACACCCTCCTCGTGCGCGTGTAGCCACGCGTGGGTCGTCACGCACCACCGATCGCCGGGCTGGAGCCCCGGGAAGTTGTAATCGGGTACCGGCGTGCTCAGGTCGTTGCCGATGCTCCGCTGATATTCGAGAAACTCGGCGCTCACCACCGCGCAGATTGTGTGACTACCGAGGTCCTCGGGTCCGGTGCGACAGCAGCCGTCGCGATAGAAGCCCGTGAGCGGATCATCGCCGCACACCTCGAGCGGGCCGCCGAGCACGTTGCGCTCCATCAAGCGGCAGTATCACGCGTCCTCAAGATTTTCTTCGACCCGTCTGAGGCTTTTCTTCGGAATCTCACCCATCATCGAGTGGTATGAAGGCCCTAGCCATCATCCTGAAGCCGATCTCCTGGGGGTGGGCGGTCTGCCTGACCGACGGTCGGGAACTGGCGCGGTTC
>DASPPG010000079.1:0-2142 GCA_035625625.1 Solirubrobacteraceae bacterium | reverse complement strand
GGAGGGCTCCATGCTCAGCCGCACAATCCCCGTCCGCTCGCCGAGCGCGCGCTCGATCGCCGCCCACTCGTCGGGGGCAACGTACTGGCGCATGACCGAGTGCCAGACCACGACCAGCTCGCCGTCGCGACGGTCGGCAAGCACCTCGGGCAGCCAGTCCGAGGCCGGCCGGGCCGCCACCGGAACCGAATCGCGCGCTGCGACCGACAGGGCGGCGCGCAGGCGATCGATCCGCGGCAGCTCGTCCGGCCAGATATACGAGAGCAGGGTGAGCTGATCGTCGGGCACCCGGGGGTCCAGCGGAGCCACGTCGCAACCGGCGCGGGCAACGATCCGCAGCGCCGCGGCGGCGGCGCCCAGATCGATCGGGGGCGGCGGGACCCAGGGATCGACGAACCGCAGAGGCGAGCCGGGGGCGCCCAGCTCCTGATCGCCCACCCGGTAGGCATAACGGTCGGCGAGCAGGTTGAGTCCGGCGCTGGCCCCGACCTCGAGCAGGCGGATCGGCCGCTGGTGGCGCGCGGTCAGCCACAGCAGGCCGGCGAACAGGACGGCCGAACGTCCCGGCTCGTTGGTCTGGACGGTGCGACCGAGGCGGGCCCTGATCGTGTCGAAGTGCTTGGCGATCGCCGCGCTTGCCGCGGGCCAGACGTCAGCAGGAGGGCGATCGCCGCCCGCGCTCGGGTAGAAAGCCGCCAGCTCGGCGGCCCGGCCGGACAGGACCAGGTAATGCAGCGCCGCGAGCAGCCGCAGCTGCGGGACCGAGCCCGGGGGCGCCGGCACGCCCGTGAAGAGCTCGGCGACGATCCCGCCGCGATCGATGTCCTCCGCGGCCGCGCGCATCAGCTGGACGCAGAGCGGGGAGCGGTGAGAGCTCGCGATCGAGTCGGCGTGGCGGCGAAAGCGCCCCGCCAGCGTCATCCCTGCCGACCGCGCATCGCCGCCGCCGCCGTAGGGATGAGAGGATTTATCGGCGGTTGCCGCCTTATGTGCCGAGCCGCTCACCGTGGTAAGTGTCCCGGACATGAACGCGCCCGCTCCTCGCATCACCGTGGTGGGATCGGCCAACATCGATCACGTGGCCCGCTGTGAGCGGCTGCCGCGGCCCGGCGAGACGGTCACGGACGCGGAGTTCGAGCGCGTGCCCGGTGGTAAGGGCGCCAACCAGGCGGTGGCGGCGGCCCGGCTGGGCGCCCGGGTCAGGTTCGTGGGGCGAATCGGCCGCGACGACCTGGTGCTCCGCTCGCTCGAGCGCGAGGGGGTCGACGTGAGCGGCGTCAAGCGCGACGACGGCGAGACCGGGGTGGCGCTGATCCTCGTCGACGCGACGGGCGAGAACGTGATCGTGGTGGCCCCTGGCGCGAACCGGCGCCTGAAATCCGAGGACGTCGAGGTGGGCGACGCCGACGCGGTCATCTGTCAGCTCGAAATTCCCTTCGAGGCGGTGCGGTCCGCGCGGGCCCAGGCCTCGTTCTTCTGCCTGAACGCGGCGCCCGCGCGGGGACTTGGCGTCCTCGAGCTGGAGCCCGATCTGCTCGTCGTCAACCGCTACGAGTACGAGCAGGTCGGGGAGACGCGCGGTCTCGTCGCGCTCACGCTCGGGCCCGAGGGCGCGGTGCTGCTCGAGGGAGGCGAGGAGGTCGCGCTGGCCAGGCCGCCCAAGGTCACCGCGGTGGACGGCACGGCGGCCGGCGATGCCTTCTGCGCCGCGCTGGTTGTGTCGCTGCTCGAGGGCAGGGACCGCGCCGACGCCCTTCAGCGCGCTTGCGCGGCGGGAGCGCTGGCCGCCTCGCGGGCCGGCGCCCAGCCGTCGCTACCGACCGCGGAGGAGGTCGACGGGATACTTCCCGGCTGAGCGCCGCCGCTACCATCGGTGCGCTTCGCGCCGATGGGGACTCGTGATGGTCGAATCTGGCGGCGTTCGTGGCCGCTGTGCGCATGCCTGCTGCTGCTCGGGGCGGGCGTCGCTGCGGCGCTGAGCTTCGCCTCGCCCGCCACCGCTCAGCACCACCGGTCGCGTGGAGTGAGGCGCGCGGCGTATGTGCCGAACGGCGCCCGCTGGATCTCGACCTGGGCGGCGAGTCCCGAGGCGCCGGCTCCCGGAAGCTCGGGCGCCGGCGGGTTTGCGAACCAGACCATTCG
>DASPPG010000078.1:0-4204 GCA_035625625.1 Solirubrobacteraceae bacterium | reverse complement strand
CGATCAACCGGCTTATGTACCCCGAGCCGGAGGAGCGCTTCTGGGGCTACCGGGTCCCGGCTGTCAGTGACCTGGCGGCCAAGGTCAGGACGAGGTTCGCCGGCGAGGACTCGTACCGCGAGGCCATGATGGGCTTCGACGACCGCGACCTCGCGCGGCTCGCCGAGGCCGCCGGCTTCGAGACCGTGCACGTCGAATGCCACCTCGACGTCTCGCCCGGTTCGTGGGCCGAGCCCGTGGACCTGGACGCGTTCCTGGACATCGCGCCGAACCCCAATGCCCCGACCGTCCGCGAGGCGATCGCCGAGGCCCTGACCGAGTCCGAGCGCCGACGGTTCCTTAGGGAGCTCGCCCGCGCGGTCGCGCAGAACGACGCGGTGCGCCGGATGGCCATCGCCTACGTACTCGCCACCAAGCCGGGCCGAAGCTAGACTGATCGCGATGCCAAAGCAGCAGCGGATGGTGCGGATCGAGCAGCGAGGCCAGATGGCCGCGATGCAGCAGCTCGAGGGGAAGTCCGACGAGGAGCTCGAGGCCGAGACCCGGTACAAGGCCGCGGCCCAGGCGATCCTCGGCTACCGCGCCGCCGAGCGATACGACGCCAAGGCGGCGCGCGCCCACTTCCAGAAGGCGCTGGCCGCCGCCCGCGGCGCCCAGGAGCGGGCCGGGATCCGCAAGATGGCCGATGCGTCGCTGGCGCTGGCCGAGCGCCGTGCCGACGACCTGAAGCGGGCTACGGAGCGGCTCGGCGTCGAGGCGCCCACCACCCGGCAACTGCGAAGCCTTAGGTTCATTGGCCTGATCGCACCCCCCGCCAGCGCCGGCGTCGTGGCGCGCATCCGGGGCATCCTGATCGCGGTCGCCCTCGTCATCGCGATCCTCGCGCTCGGGTTCGGGATCGTCTACGGGATCGGCAACCTGGTCGGCAGTCTCTCAGTCGACCTGGCGATCTTCTACGGGTTCCTGCTCGTGCTGATTGTGGTCGGGGTCCTCGCCTTCTACGGGCGCCGACGGCAGAAACGCGCCCAGGCGAAGCGCGCGGAAGATATCGCGGCTCGATCGCGCTGACGCGACGCTGTGTGCGGGCGCTACACGCTGGCCGCGCCGAATCCGGCTGAGGTTCGAGGCCGCTTTCCGATCGGCGAGTCGATCGAGGTTCGACGCCGCTACAACGTCGCCCCCGGCGACGAGGTGCTAGCGGTGACCGCCGACAAGGAAGGGCGTCCGCGCGGCGAGCTTCTGCGCTGGGGTCTGGTCCCCTCGTGGGCCAAGCAGCCGGACACCGGCCTGAAGATGATCAACGCCAGGGTCGAGACGGTGGCCGAGCGTCCCGCCTATCGCCGCGCCTTCGAGCGCTACCGGTGTCTGATCCTCGCCGACGGGTTCTACGAGTGGCGCCGCCTGCCGTCCGGTCCCAAGCAGGCCTTCCACATCGCCCGCGCCGACGGTGGCCTTTTCGCGTTCGCCGGGCTGTGGTCGATCTGGCACGGCGAGGACGGGCAGACGCTGCGCACCTGCACGATCCTGACCACGGCGGCGAACTCCGCGATCGCGCATGTGCACGACCGCATGCCGGTGATCCTCGCCCCGGACGCCGAGGCGGCCTGGCTCGAGCCGACGGATTCGGGCCAGCGCCTGCGCCGGCTGCTCGCGGGGCTCGATCCCGCCGGGACGGCGCTACGGCCCGTAGGCCCGGCGGTCAACGACGCCCGCTACGACGGACCCGAGTGCCTCGCGCCGGCGGCGGACGAGCACCAGCCGGCGCTGTTCTGAGATGAACGCGCCACCGCGCGCCGGGCGGTCGAGGGCTGACCGATCAGGCCGCCGCCGGGTGCTCTGTCAGGTCGGTCGGCGGCCGGGCGACGTGGCTGGGCGCCGCGACCGGGCCCATCCACTGGGTGAACGCCTCGGGGGGCAGTGGCTTGCTGAAGTGGTAGCCCTGCGCGAAGTCGCAATTGAGACCCTCCAGACGCGTGAGCGTCGCCTCGTCCTCCACTCCCTCGGCGACCACCTTCAGTCCCAGGTCGTGGCCCAGGTTGATCGTCGAGCGCACGATGATCAGGTCGCTTTCGTCGCTCAACATCGGCGACACGAAGGACCGGTCGATCTTGAGCTCGTCGATCGGAAGACGCCGGAGGTTGGCCAGCGATGAGTAGCCGGTGCCGTAGTCGTCGACCGACAGCCCGACACCCAGCTGAGCCAGGCGCGTCAGCGTGACCAGCGAGCGGTCCGGATCGGACATCAGCATGCTCTCCGTGATCTCGAGCTGCAGCGCCTCGGGCGCGAGGCCGTACACCGCCAGGAGATCCCCGATCAGCGCCGGCACCTCGGGATCGAGCAGGTTGCGCACCGACAGGTTCACCGACACCGTGAGCTCCCGGCCCGCCCGCCGCCACTGCGTGCACTCGGCCACGGCCCGCTCGAGGACATGCTTGGTGAGCGGTCCGATCAGCCCCGTCTGCTCCACGATCGGGATGAAGTCCGACGGCGGCAGCAGTCCGAGCTCCGGGTGCTGCCAGCGCACCAGAGCCTCCGCCCCGTGTACGCGTGCCCCGTCCATGTACATGATCGGCTGGTAGAAGACCACGATCTCGTCGGAGTCCAGGGCGCGGCGGAACTCGCTCAGCACGCTCAGCCGGCGCACCGAATGACGATCGAGCGCCGCGGCGTACACCTTGCACCCGCAGTGCGCCTCCTTGGCCGCGTACATCGCCACGTCGGCGCTGCGCAGCAGCGAGTGCGGATCCTCGCCATCACGCGGGAAGCGCGCCACGCCGATGCTCACGCCGACTTCGAGTGTCATCTCGTCCACCACCACCGGCTGCTGGACGCACCCGATCAACCGCCCGGCGATCGCCTCGAGCTCGTCCGTATCGCTCGTCCACTCGCTCGGCAGGACCGCGAACTCGTCGCCGCCCAGCCGCGCCACGAGCCCCTCGGGTCCGATGGCTTCCGCCAGCCGCGGTCCAAGGTCGCGCAGCAGCTCGTCGCCGAAGTGATGGCCAAGAGTGTCGTTGACCTCCTTGAAGCGGTCGAGGTCGAGCAACATGACCGCGAACGCCTGATCGGTCGCCCTCGCGGTGGCGATCGTCTCGTCCAACCGGGCGCGGAAGCGCTCGCGGTTGGCCAGGCCGGTGAGCTCGTCAGTGGTGGCGATGCGCTGGAGTTGGTCGCCGCGCTGCTTCGACTTGAGCAGTTCGCCGACGAGGTACTGGAAGATCAAGAGCGCGAGAACTGTGAACGCGATTCCGACTGTTCCAGCCTGGATAGCGACGTAGATGGCTGCCATAGAGAGCAATGCCGAGAAGAGCTGCGCCGACAGCAGCGGCACCAAGGCCTCGCGTGCAGCCTGCACCAGGGACGACCGGTTCAGGTAACACAGAGTCGCGAAAATGCTGGTGAAGTTCACGAGCAGAGCAACTGCGAACGTCGGGAAGACGACCAGGTAGTACGCGGCTGCCTGAGGCCCGAGATCGAAGAGGCGGACCGTCGCATGGAAGAACAGGCCGGCGGCCAGCGGATACCACAGGAACGTGGAGAAGTTCAACACAACGAGATGGGCCCGCGGGCGGCAACGCACCCACGAAACCAATATCGCGACGCCAGCTAGGAGCGCCGCGGGTCCCGGACCGAGCAGCGCAATGGCCATCAGGATCCCGATCATGTCTCCGGCGACCTTGGCCGCGCCGACGACCGCGGTCACCTCCATGAGAGTGCCTACGACCATGAAGGCGGTGAGCACTACGAGTTCGCCGAACCTCCACCGGTCCAAGCCGGCGGATGCCCAGATTACCGGCGCCGCGCCGACCAGCGCGCACGCATGGAAGAGGACGACAGCGCGGACGGGTCGTCGAGCGCTCGTCTTGCCAGCCGTGGCAGTCTCGCGGTCCATCGCGCTCTATTCATCGGCGCGCCCAACGGATTACTCAACCGCAAAGGTGTCCACATTTGTCTGGACGGCGCTAAAGCTGAGCATGCCACACGCCGACTATCGTCGTGAACGCCATAGAAAGCGAAAGAGGGGCCGGCTAAGCCGTAACCCCTCTAATGCGCAAATCAATAGGACTTGTAGCTCATAGCTTGCGCCCCTTTCATTGGCGACACGCAAAGCGGCTGTGCCGGCAGCCCTACCTCTCACAGTGCGCTGCCTGCCCTGCCGTCATTATGGGAACTACTTGGGGACTGCGGGCCCGTGTGCCGGAAG
>DASPPG010000077.1:0-2464 GCA_035625625.1 Solirubrobacteraceae bacterium | reverse complement strand
GCTCGCCGCGGCCGGGATCGTGCGCGCCTACAAGCAGCTCAAAGAGGCAGAGAAGGGCTTTGGCGGCATCAAGGGGCCGTTGGAGGTCCGTCCGATCCACCACCGCATCGAGGACCGTGTCCGCTCACATCTTTTGATCTGGGTGCGGCTCTCCGGGAGTGTCGTGGCAAACGTCTGAAAGAGCCCTGGAAATCCGTTGGTTTAGGCGGGCTGGGCGGTGTGTGTGATCGGCACTGAGCGCGGCTGATCGGCGGGGTTCGCCGCCGCGTTGGCGTCTCCGGGGGTTTCCCCGGGTTTGCGGCGTTTTGACGGTTCTGTCCGGGGGTGATCGGCGGCTGGCAGGAACAGCAAGGAAGGGTGCCGAAGGTCGGCGTTGTCCTGTCAGGTCGACCACGGAGGTGGCCACGTGACCGCCGATCTCGGCACCCTTTCCGGTGCAGGTTACGCGCCGGCTGATGAAGTCCTGCTGCTCGGGCACAGCGATGGGGATCGTGCAAGCGATCTCGAGCGTGCTTGCCAAGCGCTGGGGGGCGAGTGCGCCCTGGCGAGGGCGTTCGCCAGCTCGCGGGAGCAGTTCGATGTGATCGTGGGCTGGCTTGAGAGCATGGAGACGGACGGGCTCGAGCACTCCGAACTGGAGGACCGGCTGCAGAGCGACGGTCGTGAGCTTCTGCGGCGGCTGCTTGAGGACAAGCTCGAGCTGCGCGCGTTTCGCGAGGCGCGGCTTGATCAAGTGATGGATAGCGCGGGGGTGGCACGACGCGCGGTCGAGGCCAATCACGAGCGCCCGTTGACCAGCGTGTTCGGCGAGGTCAGGGTCAGGCGGCTGGCCTACCGCAGACGCGGCGAGGAGAACCTGTATGTCGCCGACGGGCAACTGAACCTGCCCGAGGAGAATCACTCCCACGGGGTCAGGCGGCTGGCCGCGGTGGAGTCCTCGAAGGGGTCCTTCGAGGACTCAACCGAGCAGGTCCGCGAGGTGACGGGCGCGCCTGTCGGCAAGCGTCAGGTCGAGCAGCTGGCTGTCCGCGCCGCCGTCGACTTCGAGGCGTTCTACGCCATCCAGGCGCGCGCCGAACGCGAGCCCGAGCAAGACGACGTGCTGGTGATCTCCGCCGACGGCAAGGGGATCGTGATGCGAGCCGACGGGCTGCGCGCGCCGACGGCAAAGGCGGCGGAGAGCGCGAAGCCGAAACTCAAGACCCGCCTGTCCCGAGGCGAGAAGCGCAATCGCAAGCGGATCGCCGAGGTCGGCGCCGTGTACGACATCAAACCAGCCCCGCGCACGCCTCAGGACGTGCTCGCCTGTACCGAGCAGAAGGTGATGCCGGCCCCGAAGGCCAAGCGCAAGTGGCTGACCGCGTCGGTCCTCGAGGACGCCAAAGCGGTGGTAGCTGAGGTATTCGACGAGGCCGAGCGACGCGACCCCGCCCATCAGCGTACCTGGGTCGCGCTCGTGGACGGCAACAACCACCAGATCGACCGGATCGAGAAAGAAGCCAAGGCGCGCGAGGTCAAGGTCACCATCCTCATCGACCTGGTTCATGTACTGGAATATCTGTGGGGTGCGGCCTGGTGTTACTTCAACGAGGGCGATCCCGACGCCGAGACCTGGGTGCACGAGAAAGCCCTCGCCGTGCTCGAAGGCAAAGCCAGCATCGTCGCCGCCGCGATCCGCCGCAAAGCCACCCGCCTCGGACTGGACCACGAGAAACGCGCGAACGCTGACCGCGCCGCCGACTACCTGCTCAACAAGGCGCCCTACCTCGACTACCCCACCGCCCTCACAGAGGGGTGGCCGATCGCCACCGGCGTGATCGAGGGCGCGTGCAGGCATCTCGTCAAAGATCGGATGGACATCGCCGGCGCCCGCTGGGGCCTCGAAGGCGCCGAGGCCATCCTCAAGCTACGCGCACTCCGCTGCAACGGCGACTTCGACAGTTACTGGCGCTATCACCTCACCCAAGAACGCCGCCGAATCCACGAGTGTCGCTACGCCGCCGGCGTCATCCCCAGCCCAGCATGACCTCCCTCCAGCGGAGCCGCACCCCATTGCAATCGTGGCGAGGGCACCGCACCAACAACGCGATCGCCGCCGTCCACCGGCACAGCGCAAATCGCTCGTCGTCTACGTCGACCTCCAAGCCGTCCGGCCTGGACGGCTGCAAGCGCTTTCGTACGTCAAACCCATCGTCGACAGCTAGCGCCGACTGCGGCTTCCAGCCGCTCTTGGGGCAGCTGGCGTTGGGGAAGTCGGCGGCGATTCGGGGTCAGCCGCTCGGACCCTTGCCAGGCCGCTCTGACAATTGGCTCTCGGATGGGCCGGGACTACGCGCAGCGGTTGATCGTTTCTTGCGCGGCGATTTCTATGAGGTCGCGGTGTTCCTCGAGATCGACACCTTGTTGGCGCAGCTGAATGCGGAGCGTCTTAGACACGGTTTCCGTAGAGGGCGTCGGCGTGCGC
>DASPPG010000076.1:0-2627 GCA_035625625.1 Solirubrobacteraceae bacterium | reverse complement strand
GGTAGTTGGCGATCTGGGTGGTGACCGTGGTGATGTGTTCGGGGCGGATGTTCTCGGTGCGGCTTTTTCCGCGGTGGCTGTAGCTGAGTTGGTGGTATGGTCAGTGGCGCTGGGGCGGGTCGGCCTTGCAGCGACAGCCGGGGCTGCGGCAGGTGTTGTACTGCTCAGAGAGTGCTCCTGGCCGCAGGTCGCCGAGCGCGAGCAGAGCGGTTTTGATGCGTTGGATTGTGTCGGTCAGTTGAGCTTCGGTCGCCACGGTCGTTCTCCTTGAGTGCTGGATGACTCTTATGGTAACATACCCATAGCCGTTAAATGCTATGGTCACTAGGTGAGGTTACAAGGGAAACTGAGATGAGTAACCCGAAGCGACAGCGCCAACGCAGGCTCGAGCGCGAACAGTCAGCAATCGAGCGGCGCCTGGCAGCCGCCGTGGGCCCCAACCTGGGCGGCCCGCTGCTTCAGGGAGCCCCGATCCGCTACGAGTGGGCCGAGCGCGACCGGGGCGTCGCGCATGGCGGCATCGGGATGATCGCTCGCCTGGTCGAGGTGGTCGGCCTGGCCTCAGAGATTGACGCCTCGCTCGAGCTGCTCAAGGTCCACCGCCCCTACCACGAGTCAGACCACGTGCTAAACATCGCCTACAACGGACTGTGCGGCGGCACCCGCTTGGAGGACATCGAGACCCGCCGCCCCGACGCGGTGTTCTTAGACGGCCTGGGGACGCCGTCGCTGCCGGACCCGACAACCGCTGGGGACTTCTGCCGCCGCTTCGACGAGCGCTCGATCATCGCCTTGCAGGAGGCGATCAACCGGGCGCGGATGAAGGTGTGGTCCAAGCAGCCCGCCTCATTCTTCTCGCAGACCGCGCGGATCGACGCGGACGCGTCGATCGTTCCCACCGACGGGCAGTGCAAGCAGGGGATGGACATCGCCTACAACGGCACCTGGGGTTACTCGGCGTTGCTGGTCTCGCTTCAGAACACCGGCGAGCCGCTGTATCAGTCCCTGCACGGCGCCAACCGCCCCTCGCATGAGGGGGTCATTCCCCTCTATGACCGCTCGATCGAGCTATGCCGGCAGGCCGGGTTTAGCGACATCTTGCTCAGAGGCGACACCGACTTCTCACTCACGACCGAGTTTGACCGCTGGGACGCCGACAGGGTCCGCTTCGTCTTCGGCTACGACGCCAAGGCCAACCTCGTCCAAGCCGCCGAAGCCCAACCGGAGGACCTCTACCACGAGCTGGCGGCCAAGGCCGAACGCCAGCTCGCGACGCGGCCGCGGACCCGCCCCACAAACGTCAAAGACGAGATCGTTCGCGAGCGCGCCTACAAGACGATCCGACCCAAGAAGCAAGAGGTAGTCGAGTTCTCCTACCGGCCGCGCGCTTGCACCAAGGACTACCGCGTGGTCGCCCTGCGCAAGAACCTCTCGATCGAGCGCGGTGACAACGTCCTGTTCGAAGAATACAGATACTTTTTCTACATCACCAACGACCACAAGCGCACCGCCGACCAGGTGATCGCCGAAGCCCACCAACGCTGCAACCAAGAGAACCTCATCAGCAACCTCAAAACCGGGCTGCGAGCCCTGCACGCACCGGTCAACACCCTCAACGCCAACTGGGCCTACATGACCATGGCATCACTCGCCTGGACGCTCAAGGCCTGGTGCGCGCTGATGCTACCCATCTCGCCCCGCTACAAAGCGCAGCACGAACAGCAACGATGCCGACTGCTCACGATGGAGTTCCGCACCTTCCGCGCCGCGTTCATCGACATCCCCTGTCAGATCGTCAAAACAGCCCGCTACATACGCTGGCGCATCCAAGCCTGGAACCCCTCGCTGCGGATCTTCTTCCGCCTCCTCGACGCCCTCACCTTCGCGGCTCAATAAACGGTCACAGAATCGGCGCTGAGCACACGCGAAACGCACGGTTCGCGTGCTAAGCGCCCACAGTTATTGTTTCACGAGCACTAAACACCATCCGAGATCCGCCCTCACGCCCGAGCCAGCCCACCGGCTCTGCGTCAGCCACCCAACAATCGGCCCCCGGCGACATCAGTGGTGAACTCTACGCATGTCATCCCGGCGCCAAACGCTCTCCTACCAACGACAGACAAGCCGGCCCGCTACCAATCAGACCGAAGCCACGGTTTCGCCCACCGCTCAGCACCCTTGCGCTTGTTTTAGGACTAACAGTCGTCATGAAGGCAATCGACGCGGCCAGGCTTGGAACCTCGCTGAGCATAAGAGTGGCCGTCTAAGTCTAAGTCTAAGTCTAAGTCTAAGTGTCCTCTCTGGTTGATCCGGTCACATCATGTGACCATCGAGTCGAGATCCTGGATCGCCGCATTCCACGCGCCCGCAACGAGAACTACCGAGATCAAGCGCACAAGTGCCGCGCCAGCGCGCTGCGCCTACCCCCTTTGCAAGAGAGCGTCAGGCCCGCTTCGGGAATAGAAGTCTAGGACGGAAGGCAAGCGTCCGGTGGTGCCTGAGCCGAGTTCATGCTCGCCGTTATTATAAGAGCGCAAGTTGGCGCCGGCTCCGAAAGCGACAGTCCGCTGCCCGTACGAACTCTGGTCGCTGCAGGATCCTGAAGCAAACGAGCCTCGTCGCGCGAG
>DASPPG010000075.1:0-38259 GCA_035625625.1 Solirubrobacteraceae bacterium | reverse complement strand
CGAGCCTGTGGCCGTGCTTGTCCTGCTCGCCGTTCCAGGCACACGCCACCTCATTCGCTCCTATCCGCCCGGGCCACCGCAGCCGATTCCGACCGTGAACGCGGGCGTGCTCTATTGGCCGCATGTCATCTACAGCAACGCCCTGGTACTGACCGCCGCCGCGATCCTGCTCGTCACCGCCATACGTGTGTCACGGCTCTATTGGCGGCAGAGCATCACCCTGCTGGTGGCAATCTGCCTGCCGTTGATCGGCAACGCGATGGCGGACTTCAACGCGCCTCCCTTCCAGCACCTCGATCCCAGCCCGCTGGCCACGTCGCTAGCGGCCTGGGTGCTGGTGCTCGGTGTCCTGCGATACCGGCTCCTCGATCTACGTCCGGTCGCCCGTACGCACGTCGTCGAGACGATGCGGGACGCGGTGCTCGTGGCCGACGCACACGGTCACGTGGTGGATCTCAATCCGGCGGCGGTTCAGTTGTTGGGCCGGCGAGCCGGGGAGTTGCTCGGCCGCCCGGTTGCTGGACTGTTGTCCGACCTCGCCGAGCCCATTGGCTACCCGGACCCAGGGGTGTACGACGTCCAATTCAAACGCCCCGAGCACGAGCGCGACATGGAGCTCGCCGTGACTCCTTTGGAGGACGCCCGAGGTGCCACAGCCGGTCGCGTGCTCGTGTTCCGGGATGTCACCGAGCGTCGCGAGCTCGAGCGGGAGCTGCGCCGGCTCGCATATACCGACCGGCTCACCGGGTTGCCGAACAGGGCGTTGTTTCACGACCGCTTGGAGCGCGCCCTGGCCATGGCCACGCGACGCAACACGACAATGGCAGTTCTGTTCCTGGACCTCGATCGGTTCAAGATCATCAACGACAGTCTCGGGCACGAGATCGGAGATGAGGTTCTCGTGGCGGTCGCGCGGCGGCTTCGGCGCTGCCTGAGGGCCGAAGACACCCTCGCGCGGCTCGGGGGTGACGAGTTCGCGATTCTCCTGCCCGAGATGGCGGATCGTCGCGACATCCACCTTGTGACCGATAAGTGCCTCTCGGCCCTGAGTGGCCCAGAGCTGATAGGCGGGCACGAGCTGACCGTGAACGTCAGCATCGGCGTCGCCATCTCGCCTCAGGACGGAACGGATGTGCAGCAACTGTTGCGGAGCGCGGACGCCGCCATGTACCGCGCCAAGGCGCGTGGTGGAGGACGCGCCGAGACGTTCACACACCTGCTCGGAGAGGAGGTAACCCGTCGCCACCAGATCGAGGTCGAATTGCGACGCGGTCTGCGTACGGGTCAGTTGCACGTCCTGTTCCAGCCCTACCGCGAGCTCGTCAGCGGACGGCTCGTGGGGTATGAGGCGCTCGTGCGCTGGGACCATCCACGCCGGGGAATCCTCCGGCCGGACGACTTTTTGCCGCTCGCCGAGGAGACCGGCTTGATCGACGCCGTGGATCGCTGGGTACTGGGCGAGGCCTGCCGTCAAGCTCGCGAGTGGCCAGCCCCGCTGCTCGTCTCGGTCAACGTCTCCGCCGGCCGCCTCCGACGGGGCGGCCTTGATCAAGACACCGCCAGCGTCCTCGCCGAGACCGGGCTCAACCCCACGCGGCTGGTCCTAGAGCTGAGCGAGCGAATCTTGTTCGACGAGATGCCCGAGGCCTTCGACTCGCTCACCGACCTCACATCCGCCGGCGTCGGCCTCGCGCTCGACGACTTCGGCGCCGGCTACACCTCCCTGGAGCAGCTGCGCCGACTCCCGATCAGCCAGGTGAAGATAGACCGGTCCCTGATCGCTCCCGTAGACCAGTCGGAAGACGACGCTTCGATCGCGGCGGCCGTAATCCAATTCGCCCACGCCCTCGGGCTATCGGTCACCGCTGAAGGAATCGAGCGACCAGCGCAGCTCGACCGCCTCACCGAGTTGGGCTGCGATTACGGGCAGGGATTTCTCTTCAGCGCGCCGGCAGCCGTCTCGGGTCTCGATGATTCCGCTGCTCACCCGCCTCGCCCTCGCGCACTCCGCACGCAGGATTAGGCCGGCCCACGAGCCCCGTCAGAGGGCAACGATGCGGCGCTCGCGAGCGGCTCGGCGCGCGGCCTCGAGCACGCGCAGAGTCTCCACCGCGTCTCGCGGGTCGACCGGCGGAGGACCTCCGTCTCGTAGGGCATCCCTCAACAGCGCGTAGAAGCGGGGCCAGTTCCCCGGCTCTGGGGGCACCGGAACGCTGCGCTCGCCGGCGATCAACCGCCCGTATTCCCACTCCCCCGGCTTGCCCCACTCCTCGACCGTGTCCGGCCTAGCTCCGGCGCGCAGTGCCGCTTCCTGCGGATCCAGATTGGGGACGAGGAACCCACCGGCCGTTCCCTGCACGCGCAGCCTCGGCCCGATTGAGGGCGTGACCGCCGAGGCATGGAGGTGGCTGATGGTGCCGCTCGCGTGCCGCAGGGCGACGAACACGTCGTCCTCGGCCGGGGCTCCGCGGCGCGCGTCGATCTCCGCGTAGACCTCCGTAGCCGAACCGAAGAGCGCCATCGCCTGATCGACAAGGTGCACGCCGAGATCGAGCAGCACGCCGCCGCCCTCCTCCGGCGGCAGGTTCTCGCGCGGCTTGGTCGGATCGAGACGAGGCCGCCAGCGCTCGAAGCGGGATTCGTATCGGACGACCTCTCCGAGTGCGTCCTCCTCGACAAGGCGGCGCAACGTCAGCTGATCGGTGTCCCACCGCCGGTTCTGGAACACCGTCAGCATCACCTCCGCCTGGTCGGCCTGGTCGACCAGCGCCTTCGCCTCAGCCGCCGTGAGCGCCGCCGGCTTCTCGACGACCACCGGCACCCCGTGTTCGATCACGGCCGAGGCGATCGGCAGATGCGAGGTGTTCGCCGTGGCGACGACGACGAGCTCCGGGGAAGCCGCCGCCCAGAGATCCTCGACGCTCGCGACCACCTGAGCCCCGGGGTGTTCAACCGACGCCTCCCCAGATCTCGCCGCGTTCGAGGTCACGATGCTGCTCACCTCGAGACCATCCGTCGCTGCGATCAGGGGGGCGTGGAAGAACCGACCGGCCAGCCCATAGCCGACGATCGCCACCCGCATGTCGCGCACGTTCAGCCCGCTCCCGAAGCGTTGACCGCGGATGATCCGCTACCGAACGCGCGCGTCACGAGCTTGCGGCCGACGGTGGCGAGGCCGCCTGGTCCGGCGCGCTCGCCCCGGAAGCGGCGGCCAAGGGCAGGTCGGCGGCGTGCGACCCGTTTCGGCAGGGCGTCCACGGGCCGATCCTAATTCACATTCGGCCCGGTGGGCTTCTGCCCGCTCCAGATTGAGTAGGCCACCCATCCCGTCCGCAGCTCGCTGGCCGCGTCGAGTTCATGAAGTGGCAGCTCGGTGGTAGGTCAAGCGCAACCGTCGGGAGTGAGATTCGGTCCCTGAGGTGTGACGGCCCTGCTCCAATCCAGCAACGGATGTGCAAAAACGCATGGTCTCCGGCTGACCCACCCTAGCGAGTGACGCACAATTGACCGTATGAACCCCTCGACGGCGCCAGAACCCTCCGATCGCCCGGAGCCACTGAGTCACTCCCGTCGGAGGTGGTTTGCGGCGATAGACGAAAATGGCGAGCCAGGGTTCGGGTGGCAGGCTGACGTAAACGACGAGTGGTTCGTGAAGTGGCCCTCCTGTCCGGACGGGAACCCGCAGCGGCTCTGTCACCCGCTCGGGTTCCGGGAACGCAACGTCCGCGAGCTCGAGCTTCGGGTTCCGCTCGGCGGAGACGATGGCGGCTTCTGCCAAGTCATCGTGGACGAACACGACGACGAGGTGCAAGTACGTATTCTTGTCCACCGTCACGACGAACATGACGAAGAGCGGCCCCCCTGGCGTGACTACCTCGACTGTCCCGTGCGCGTCTCGCTGCGACGTCCGCTGGGCGACCGGGCAGTGGTCGACATGGATACCGATAAAGAACTGCCGCTCTACACCCCTCGGTATCTAGACAACGTGTTGCAGCCCGACCACGGGTATCGCCCGGCGCGCCGACGCGTGGCTAAAGGATCACCGGACGGGTCTCGGTCGGATACTCGGAGAGACCATGGACGGCAGTGACGAGCGCACAGCGTTCGACCGAGGCTCGGGGGGAGAAATAAACGGTCGAAGGAAGCGCGATGGTGCATCTGCAGATGCTCCACCGAGGGCACCTCCACGCGCTCAGTGAGGGGGCTGCTGGATACCCCACGCGGCGCTGTCGTGGCTCGCGGATGACGAGCGGATAAGCGACGAGGTCGCCCGCCAGCTCACGGACGACACGAACCAGGTGTTACTCAGCGCTGTAGTGGTCTGGGAGGTCGCGATCAAGCGCTCGCTGGGGACGCTCGACGCTCCGACCGGTCTAGCCCCTACGCTGATGCCGCCGGCGCCCAACCGCTGCTGGTGACGCTGGACCACGCGGCAGCCGAGACACTCCCCTGGCATCACCGCGACCCGTTCGATCGCCTGCTTGTAGCCCGGGCGCAGACCGATCGTCTCGCAAGACGAATCACTCATTTACTACGGGGTTTCGCTCGTCTGGTGGCGGACGGAACGCGACCGCTGTCGATGGAGGCCGCGGAGACACGAAGGACCCAATTCACGCAGGAACCTCCTGGCTCGTCGTATGGCATCTCCCCCGCGCGGTAGGCTCGTGCCGTGGCATCCCCGCCAGATGTCGTCAACCCGGCCGACGTACTGGGTGCCCCACCGGTGGATCGGTATGCGCTCCTCGAGTTCGCCGTCGAGTGGCATGACCTGGCAGGGATCGACGCCCAGCTCGCGGCCGCGCTGCGGTTGTTCGTCATCACTCGTGACCCACTCGACTGGCTACCTGACCGCGGCACGGCGTGGGCCACGTCGAACGGGGATGGCGATAACGGTCAGTTGGAGTTGCCCATTTACGTCACGCTCGACGAGGTCCAGCGTCGTCTGACGGTGGCCCACGGCGATGTCGCCGCGGCCCTCGGCCCGCTGTGCGACACGGCATTGCTGGGGGCGATGCGGTGCCAGGGCGTCATCCTCGCCGGTGCTTACCCTGAGCTCGCCTTCCGGGGGGAGGTCCCCTCTCTCCTCGTATCGCCGGGCGAACAACGTCGGCGCGAGGCTCCGACCATAACCGTGGCCGACGCCGGCTGGGAGCCGATGGGTCTAGGCGCCATACAGGACCTCGTACAAGCGGCCTTCGGTCCGGTTGATCTGGATCGCTCCGCGGTGCGCCTCCGATCGACCAACGCGCCTCGCGCCGGCTGCCCGGCCTGCGCAGGCATCAGGTTCGGATTCCCGGGGGATCTCGCGGAGGCTCAACTCGCCATGTGCGAGACGCACCGCGCAGCGGCTGAACGCATCACTCAGGCGCGGATCGCGCGCGCCCGCACGAGCAATCCGGCTGGGTGGCGCGCGATCGGGAAGGGCTCGGCAAGGATCAGCGGCACCGCCGAGCCCGTCGGCTCGCCGATGCCGGAACGGCGACACGCCGCCGTAGGCCGGAACGATCCGTGTCCATGCGGGAGCGGGCGCAAATACAAGCAGTGCTGCGGCGCGTAAGCGGCCACAGGAGCCGGCAAGCGGTCAACTGATACCGCTGCGAGCATTCCAGCCGGCCACGAACGTATTGAGCGCGTCGGCATCCTCGAGATCGATCCCGGCGTCCTGAGCCACGCTCAAGAACTGCTTGGCCTGGACCCGCCGCGGCGAGGACGAGGCCTTCTCCCACAAACAACGCCGAAGTTGAGTCACGCAGCCGCTATGCGATGACAGCGGCGAACTCACGCTCGAGTTCACCGTCCTCGATCCGCTGAAAACAGAGCAGCAGCTCTTCGTCGAGCACTGCGGCGATCCGGCGCAGGGTGGTGAGCTGTGGCATGTGCGTCCCGTTCTCGAGGCGGGAGATAGCGGTGTGCGAGGTGCCGGCCGCGTCGGCGACCTGCTCCTGAGTAAGGCCAAGCTCGAAGCGTCGCTCGCGCAGGTGGGCCGCGATCGGATTGGTCCTACGAAGCTCGCGGATCCGGGCGTACTCGTCGCGGGCATTGCGATACGCGCGGCTGCGACGGGCACGGCTCGCTATCGCCCGCTCGGCAGACTGTCCGACGGGGCTGTGAGCATCGGGTTTCATCGCAGGTTCAACTTATCAAACTCGATAAGTTGCGGGCAACCTGAGCCCGTGGTCACCGCTCAAGCCCTCGCCGGGATGGCGCATCATGCCCCGCCGCGCGGGGGCGCTCGTGCGGCTCGGCGTCCATTCTGGCCTTGAAGTCGGCGAACCGCTGCTGGGCGATCCCCTTGTCGGCAGCGGCGATCGCGCCGGTGTTCTTCTCGAGGGCATGGAGCAGGACGACGAGGTTGCCGGAGCGCTGGTACAGAAGGCGGTATCTCGTGTTCGCGAATCGAACCCGTAGCTCGCGTAGTCCGCCCTCGATCTGCGAGGTGATCGGAAACTCGGGAGGGGGATCGCCGGCGCGACGGCCGTTGACGTGCTCCTCTACAAACTCGTCGATCTTCGCCACGGCTGCCGGCTTCGCCGCCAGGAGCGCGTCGAGCCAGTCATTGACCGGCTCGCGCCCCTGAGAGTCCCGGTAGTAGACCGCCTGCGTCCTCCCTCGATGGCCTATACGCGGCGCGATTTGATTTGCGTCCGATGGTCGCTTCGCCGGAGGCATCGCCGGGAAGTTGCGCCGTCTTCCGGTCGACATCAGAGGGGTGACAGAGGGAGCTATCGGCGTTCTGCCGCATCAGCCCGCACGAGCCGGACGGTCTGTAGCGGGCTCATCGATGTCGATGACCACCACCGTCTTCGTCTCCTCGAAGAAGAGTCTGATGCAGGTGAAGCCGTACTCGACGTAGTCCGGTTGGGGGAGGCCGCTGTCCTCGAGCAGGTCCCGCATCCGCTTCTCGGCCTCGATCTTTTGGAGCAAGGTTGCCATGTCGCCAGCATGGTCCGGCGCCCTGCAACGGATCAAGACGCATTCGTGCCAACCCTGTTCCAACTCTCACGCACGAGGATCACGAGAACTTGGCGAAACTCGGTGCGTCGCGCCCCTCGACGGCTCGCGTCAACCGTGGTCAAACGCGCCCCGGCCCTTAACGGGGAAGACCTCCGATCTCTCGGAGGTCTCGATTACCAGCTCTTTCTCGGTCCGGCTCGGTTCGTTTGCTCTCAGTTTGACGAGCGGCATGCTGGCGCCGGCCCGACTCGTCGCCTCGCCAGCGACTCTGGCACACGGCTGGGCCGTCCTGGGCTCTCAACAGCTGCCGGGCGGCCGGCGTCGTTCACGGCAGCCAGCGCACCTGGTTCGCCAGCGCGCGTGGATCCACGTTCGCGTCCATGATTGCTCGCAGGATCCGCACGTAGAGACCGATGGTGCCCTTGTGGCGAGGCATGCTGGCGTCGGACGTGAGGAGAAGACCGCAGTGGTCCCTTCCGGACGTCGCCCAGCGACCGACGATTGGCATGTAGTCGCGTGCGTTGTTCGTCAGCAGAGTTCGGTCGTCGGACGACGCGAGCTCGAGCAGGGTTTCGTCGTCGATGCCCCGAATCCGAAGCTCCGAAACGGTCACTGCGTCATAGCCGGCCATACGCAGCTCGGTGGCGATTTCGTTGGCGTAGTGCTCGTCGAGCAGGAGCTTCACCCGAGCACCCGCCGCGAGCGCTCCCAGCGCTCGCGCTCGCGAAGCTCGAACTCGAGCTCGTCAGCGCGATCCTCATCGACCTCTTCCTTGAAGTCCGCGTAGTAGTCGACGGCCGCCTGGACATGGTGCTCCGGGAGCGCGAGGTATTGGGCAGCCTCATGCACGGAGTTGCCACTTCCGCGCACCGTGTCGATGATCTGCCAGACGTAGAGCCGCGTTCCGACGAGTGCAGGGCGTCGGCGGCCTGAACCTCCGGTGCGAAAGACGATGAGCGGGTGGCGCTCGGTGTGCAGCCCCTCGTCCAGAAGTCGCTCCGCCAGGCTGTTGCGCGACTCCGAGAGCTCGCGCGCACGGTCGTCCAACAGCTTCGTGGTTCGCTCCGACAAACGGAAGGACCGCTGCAGGGACGCACCAGCCCGGCCTGACTTTCGACCTTCTTCACTCATGTGTAACCCAGTGTATCACGGTGGGTTACACAGCCGCAACGGCGCATTCACGACAGGCACTGAACCGAACATTGACCGCCTGCTCGCCGACCCATCCGTTCCGTCCGGACCGATTGCGATGCTGCTGAGAATGGGCGAGGTGTCGGATCAGCCGTCGGAAGCTGGCTACGAAACGTTCGTCTCGCAGTGGCTTGCGCCGCTCGTGGCGGTCCTGCTGCGCGCGGTTCACGACCCGGCGCTTGCGTACGACTTGGCGACTGAGACGTTGGCGGCAGCTCACCTCCGGTGGGAGTCCGCGCCGTCGGGAGAGGAGGGCGTCGATTGGGTGCTGCGGCTCGCCGCCGGGGTGCTTGACATCGCGGTGGCGCGGGGACGGGTGCCCACGACCGAGCGCCGTCGGGGCCTGCAGCCGAGACCCCGCAGGCTGACGGTCGCCGAGCAGCAGGAGATCATGGCGCTCGCCGAGCAGCACATCGACATACCTGTCGCGGCCCGCGACGCCGCTGATGCGCTCGCCCGCATGGCGCCACCGCCCCACGCCCTCGCCCGGCTGGACCGCTCGGATCTGGTCGAAGCCGAGCCGCTCCGAGACCACCGGCCCGTGGTCGACCGAAAACCGCGGCACCGCAGCGGCCACGATGACACCTGAACTGTCACCAGCGCTCGTCCGCTCAGCCCTCGAGCTCGCGGGGGCGACGGGCCCCGCGCAACAGTTAGGTCCGCGGACGCACCCGCCGACGACTCCCCCCGCCAACGAGCGCCTCGGTGCCCACCCGGTGCTCCGCTACGCCGTCGTCGACGAAGCCGAAACGTACAGGCGAATCATGCGCGTGCTGTATCTCGAACATCAGTCGTTCGGCCTCCGCCTACGGCCGGCGCAGGTTGCCGACCGGCTACGGGACCGCTACGCCCTGACCCTCGACCAGGAGCTGCTGGAGGACCGCCTGACACGCCTCGACAACTGGGGCGCGGTCGAGAAGGACCACGACGCCAGCCTGGCGTCGACGGCCGCCGAGTGGCGGCGCAACCGCTACACGTACGACGTCACCCCCGCGGGTCGGCTGACCGAGGAGCTGCTCGCGCAACTCGACACGCTCGGGGAAGAGATCGGCCGGCTCGACACGGCCCGCCTACCGGCGATCCGGGACGCGCTCGCCAACCTCGCCCGCGAGCTCGACAAAGACGCCCCCAACGGCACCGGCCTCCGAGCGCTGTTCGAGCGGCTGCTGGCCGAGGTCGAGGCGCTGCACGCGGGCGCGCTGGCGTTCATGCGCTCCCTGGGTGACCTGATGCGGGCGGTCGAGCGGGTGGGCGAGGATGAGTTCGAGCGCGGCAAGGGAGCGCTCCTCGAACACCTCCAGGGCTTTCGCAAGAGCCGGATGGGGCACTCGGCCGAGATCCTGGCGTTGATCGAGCGAATCGAGCAGCACGGTCCCGACCAGCTCGTCGGCACGATCGTCGCCGCCGAGGTGTTCGTCGCGCTCCCGGGCGGCGCCACGGTCGAGGACCAGCGCGTCCGCCGGCGCGCCGAGCTGCTCGAACGCTGGTCCGGGCTGCGCGCGTGGTTCGTCGGCGACCAGGAGAGCGGCTCGCCCTGGCGCACGCTGAACGATCAGGTCCTCGACGCGATCCGGGCTGTGCTCGCGATCGCCGAGCGGCTGATCGAGCGCCATTCCCAGCGGATCGATCGCGCCGCTGTGCTTCTTCATCTCGCCGCACACGTGGCCGCCGCGCCAGCCGGAGAGCCCACTGCTTGGCTTCGCGCCGCCTTCGGCATCCGGAGCCCCCGCCACGTCGGAGTCCCGCACAGCGATGACCAGCAGCTGATGGATCGTGGCCGCGTCTCGTGGCTCGAGGCGCCGCCCGCGCCGGTGGTGGCGCATCTGCGCACGCCCGGCGTACGGGCCCCCGGCACGGGGCGCGGCGCCCAGATCAGAGACCTGTCGGAGGGGCGTCGGCGCTTCGAGGAGCGACGGCGTGCCGAGCACCGTGAGCTGGCCGAGCTGCTCGCGCGGCTGTCCACCCACGGTCCGATCAAGCTCTCCTCGGTCGCGCGGGTGAACCGGAGCGAGTTCCGCCACCTGCTGGCGTGGATCGGCCGCGCGTACGAGTCACCGGTCGGCGCCGACGGCAGACGTCGTGCCAGCTCCACCGACGGCAGGGCGACGATCGCGCTCCGCGAACCAACCGATCCACGCCGCGAGCGCACCAAGCTGAGCGCTCCGCACGGCACGCTCGACCTGCCCGATTTCGAGCTCGAGGTGCTGACACGATGACCGGTCTGCGAGAACTCGACGACCGCGAGGAGCGCACGCGAGCCCTGCGAGCCCTTCTCGCCGCCCCGTTCGTCGGAGCGGACGAGCCGGCTTACGCCCTGGTCCGCCGACATGAACGCGAGCTCGCCAGCACCCTCCAGGTGACCTACGGCTACCAGCTCGAGATCGGCAGCACGGCCGCCCGGGCCTCCGGCCTCCCCACGCCGGACGGGCTGCGCCGTCCGCTCCGGATCACGCCGGCGTCGGTCAGCGGCCGCAAGCGCGCGCCGGACGAATGGGCCGCGCTCAGCGACCGCGCCTGCGTGCTCGTGCTGCTGACCCTGGTCGCGCTAGAGCGCGGCGCCGCCCAGACTGCCATCGCCGAGCTCGCCCAGGAGGTCGAGCGCGCGGGCGCCGACGTCGAGCCGCCGATCACCGTCGACTTCCGGCAGCGGAGCGAACGGATGGCGTTCGCCGACGGCCTGGACCTGCTGTGCGCGTGGACCGTCATCGAGCACACCTCGGGATCCCACGAGAGCTACTCGCGGCGCGAGCAGGGCGACGACGAGGCGCTGTTCACGGTCGACCGGCGGCGCCTCGCGCTGCTGCTGCGAGACCCGAACGCGGCGCTCGAGGCAACCACGCTGGACGAACTCGTCGACGAGAGCGGACGGTACTCGCCCACTCCGGAGGGCGAAAACCGCGCCCGTGCCGAGCGCCTCGCCCGGCGGCTAACCGACGATCCAGCGCTTCTGCTCGCCGACCTCGACGCCGACGACCGCACCTACTTCCTCAACCAGCGCGCGCGGATCGAAGCTGCGGTGGCTGCCGCGACAGGCTACGAGGTCGAGCGTCGGGCCGAGGGCAGCGCGCTGATCGTCGACGACCGGGCGTTCACCGATCTACCGTTCCCGACGAACTCGACCCTCAAGCAGCTGGCGCTCCTGCTGTGTGACGCGCTCGCCGAGGCCGGCCCGGACGGCGAGCTGAGCTTCGAGGCGCTGCGCGACGCCGTCGCTGACCTGGTCGCCAAGCATCGTCACCACTGGGATCGCAATCCCCACGATCCCGACGAGGTGGCGGCGTTGACCGCAGCCGCCACCGACACCCTGCTCGCCTGCGACCTCGCTCGCCGCTCCGGACGAACCGGAGGGCTGCGGGCAACGCCGCTCGCCGCGCGTTTTCGCTCGCCGACGCTCCACGCCACGGGGGGCCGGGAATGAGCCCCGGCTCGACGCGCTGGCGGCCGCGGCGTGCCGGCATCATCAACCTGTACGAGTACGCCAACCAGGCGTTCGACTTCGCCGGAGGCCGGCTTCTGCTGCGCGGTCATAACACCTCGGGCAAGACCAAGGCGCTCGAGCTCCTCCTGCCGTTCTGCCTCGACGGCGACATCAGCCCGAAGAAGCTCGACCCGTTCGGCGCCGGCTACAAGGACATGAGGTGGAACCTCATCGGCTGCACCGGCGACCTCAAGCGCGTGGGTTACGCCTGGCTCGAGTTCGAACAGGTCGGCGCGCCCGGGACCGCGCAGCGGCTCACCGTCGGAGTCGGCATGCGCTACGCCAAAGACCAGGCGGACGTCACCCGTTGGTACTTCGTCGCCCGGAACCGCGGCGTCGGATCCGATCTGTCGCTGCTGCAAGGACGCGACCCGATCAGCAGGGCTGAGCTCGCCGCCGCGCTCGGCGACGACGGCGAGGTCCTAGACGCCGCCCGCGACTACCGCAGCCGGCTCAACGACCTCATGTTCGGCTTCGGCGGCGAGGAGCAGTACCAGACGATGCTGCGCCTGATGCGCGATCTTCGCCGGCCCCACCTCTCCAAGACGCTCGACCCCGAGCGCGTCGCCGCCCAGCTCACGATCGGTTTGCCCGAGGTCGACGAGGCGCTGATGCGAAAACTGGCCGGCGGACTGGAGCAGCTTGAGACGCTCGAGCGCGGGCTGGCTCGGCTCCGCGACGTGCGCGAGCGCGTGCGCCGCTTCCACCAAAGGACCTACAGCGCCTACGCGCGCGCTGCCGTGCGCGAGCGCGCCGAGGCGCTCCGCCAGGCGAACACCGCAGTCGAGGGCGCGGCCGACCGGCTGCGCGCGGCCGCGGCCGACCTCGCGACGGAGCGCGAGCGGGCTGAGCGGGCGACCGAACAGCGAGACGCTGCCCAAATACGGTTGGATTCCCTGACCGCCGAAGAGCACGCGCTGGTCACCTCGGCTGCCTGGTCCTCGGTGGCCGAGGTCGAGACGCTGCGCGAGCTGGCCCAGACTCAGGCCCGGGCGGCGACCGCGGCCCGCCGGCACGCCGACGATGTCGCCGCGGCGGCCGGCGTGCTCGAGGCCGAACTGATCACCGCGCGGGCGGCAACCGCCGAGCGCCAAAACCGGGCGAGCGAGGAACTTGATTCGCTGCTCGCGCTGGCCGCCGAGGCCGGGCTCGAACGTCGGGCGGCGACGCTCGCCGACCAGTTGCGCACCGGCGCCCTCGCCGCGGACACCTGGAGCCCGTTGCTGCGCGAGCTGGCCACCGACTGGCGCGACGTGCTCCACCGCCACCGCGAGCTCATACGCGAGCTGCGACAGGCCGCCGGCGAAGCCGAGCGGGCTCGCGCCGGCGAGCGCGAGGCGAGCGCGCGCCTGGAGGAGGCGGCGGCGAGGCGGGCCGCCTGCGAGCAGCAGCTGGACGAGGCTCGCGCCGCGCTCGGCACCGCGTTCGAAAGCTGGCGATCGGCACTCGAGCAGCTGGAGTTGGACGAACCCGCCGCGGCGGCGGCGCTCGAGTTGGCGCACGAGGGCTCCTCGCCACTGCCCGCGCTCGCGCGGTCGGCGGATCGGCGCCGCGCCTCGCTTTCCGACGAGCGCTCCGCGCACGCGGCGGCTCGCGAGACGGCCACCACCGCGGTCGCGGCCATCGAGGAGGAGATCGACCGGCTCGCGGGCGCCCATGACGACGGGCCCCGGCCGCCGGAGTGGCTGCGGGCCGAAAGGGTCCAGCGCGCCGGCGCGCCGCTCTGGAGGCTCATCGACTTCCGCGCCGAGGTACCGGCCGATGAGCGGTCGTCGCTCGAGGCCGGTCTCGAGGCGGCCGGTCTGCTTGACGCGTGGGTCACGCCGAGCGGCGGCGTCGAGGACCCCGCGTTGGCCGATGTGGTGTTCGCGGACGCCTCGCCGACAGACAGCCGCTCTCTGCTCGACGTTTTGGAGCCCGTTCCGGATCAGCCGGTGGCGGTCGAGGTGGTCGCGCGCCTGCTGTCCGGCCTCGGTCTCGGCGAGCACGAGACGGGACCCTGGGTCGGCGTCGATGGGAGCTTTGCCCTTGGGCCGCTGCGCGGTCGCGGGACCAAGGACCAGGCCGAGCACATCGGCGCCGCCGCGCGCGAGGCGCGGCGGGCGGCCCGGATCGCGCAGCTGCGCGAACGAATTGCCGCCCTCGAGAGCGAGATCGCCGACCACGAAGCCCGTATCGCCGACGTCGACCGCCGGCGTCGGGCGCTCGAAGCCGAGCTGCAGGCGCTGCCGCCGGTCGGCGCGGTCCGATCCGCCCTCGATGCCGGCCGCGTCTCGAGCGCGCTCGAATCGGAGGCCGAGCGCGCTCACGAGCGCGCCGCGGGCGCGGCTCGGTCGGCGGCTGACGCCGAGCTGGCCGCGGCCGCGGCGGGGCGCGAGCATGCCGTCGCTCATGGCCTGTCCCCGGGGCTCGACGAACCGGCCGTCGACGCGTTGCGCGATGCCACCGCTCAGCTCACCGGGGCCTGCGGCGCGGTGGCGCACGCCTGGACGATCGCCGAGCGCGAGGCGCAGGCGGCGGACGCGGTCGCCGCGCGGCTGTCGAAGACCCAGGAAACCGCCTCCGAGCACGCGAAGCGGGCGCGGGACGAGGAGGCCGAGGCGGGCCGTCTGGTTGCCGAGCACGCCGCCCGCGAGCAGGCGCTCGGCGCAACCGGACTCGAGCTGCGCCGCCGCCATGAGCGGGTGGTGACAGGCCTCAAGATCACGCGCGACGAGCTCAGGCACGCGAGCGAGACCGCCCAGGATGCCGCGGTCGCGGTCGTCGGGCTCGAGCACGACGAGCGGGCGCGCCACGAGGAGCACGAAGCCGCGCGCGAACGGCGCGAGCGTGCGGGCGTCTCCTTCCGTCAGCTCGCCCAGGCGGGAATCCTGGAGCTCGTCCTGCGGGACGCCTCGCCCTCCGATTCCGACCAGGCCTCCGGTTGGACCTTCAGCCGGGCGCTCGAGGTCGCGCGCGCCCTGCCGCCGGAGCTGCTGTCGGTCCGCAGCACCTCCGGCGAGCTCGGGGTCGAGGTGCAGCGGGGGGTGCAGCTGCTCGACCGTGAGCTGGCGGACTCCGACATGGGCGCCTACGCGAGTCGCGGCAAGGACGACCTGCTGCTCGTCCACGTCACCGAGAGCGGCGGTGAGCAGACGCTCGGACAGAGCCTGAACACTCTGGAGGCCGAGATAGCCGACCGCGAGCAGATCCTCACCGCCGAGGAGCGCCGCGTGTTCAGCGATGCGCTGGTGGAGGAGATCGCCGACCATCTGCGCTACCGGATCCACGAAGTGCGCGGTCGCATCGATCGCATGAACGCCGTGCTGCGGCGCAGCCCGACGGCCGCCGGTAAGACGGTCGAGCTCGAGTGGGAGGCGCTCGAGGACGACGCCGGCGCCCAGCGCGCTGCTCTAGCCCGGCTGCGCCGGGACGTCCGGCACCTCGGGGAGGGCGACCGCGCCGAGTTGGTCGGGTTCTTCCGCAGCAGGATCGAGTCCGCGCGGCGCGACCATACCTTCGGTGCCGAGCCCAAGCCGATGGCCGAGACCCTGATGGAAGCGTTCGACTACCGCACGTGGTTCGCGTTCGCGCTCCACGAGCGGACCGGTTCCAACCGCGTCCGGCTGACCAAGCGCCGCCACGCCGTTGGGTCGGGCGGCGAGCAGTCGGTGCTGATCCATCTGCCTCTGTTCGCGGCGGCGGCCGCCCTGTACGGAGACTCGGAGGCACCGCGGTTGATCATGCTCGACGAGGCCCTATCAGGCATCGACGACGAGACGCGCGAGCGGGTGCTCGAGGCGACCGTCGCCTTCGACCTGGACGTGGTGATGACCTCACATGAGCTGTGGGGCACGTACCGTTCGGTGCCACAGCTCGCGATCTACCAGCTCCACCGCGAGAACGGCACGTTCGGGGTGCACGCGATCCCGTTCCTGTGGGACGGGGAGGTGCTGCGGGAGCTGGAGCAGGACGAGCAGCTGGTTTGAGCGCGGCCACCGCTGACCCGGCGCTCGAACGCGCGATCCTTACGGCGCGGGATAAGCGCGAGCAACGCGGCGCCGGCGGTGACGGCCGGCTGGTGGTTGCGGACCTGACCGCGGAGGAGGCGCTTGCGCTCGACGGTCTCCTGTTTACATCTCGACGTAAGCCGGTCCTGCCCGGCACGACCCTGCGCGTCGCGCTGTCCCAGTTCGAAGCCGCGCTGAGAGCGTGCCGGATCGATCCCCGGGCGGAATACGAACGGGTCGGCGGACGGTCGCTTCGCGATCTCCCGGCCGAGCGCGCCGCGCAGCACGAACGCCGCAGCGAGTTCCGCTCATGGCTGACGTCGCATCCGGCGGTCGTCGCGCGGCCGGCGGTAGCCGAATGGTTCGAGCAGGCGGTGCGACAGGGTCGCGTGCACGAGGCGATGCGTCCGTTGGTCGAGCAGGCGCTGCGGGTTCTGGACGCTCTTCCGGGCGAGCGGACGGTCCAGCGTGGCGTGCTCGCGGCGTGGATCCTAGGCGGGGAGCCGCACGCGCTCGACGTCGGGACGCCGCTGCACGGGTTGACGATCTCGCTCCTCGCGGCAGCAGTCGGACTGGGAGACGAGGCCTCGGCGCGCGAGGTGTGGGCGGCATGGAATGTGCTCGTCGATCCGATCTCGTCGAACGTGGCCGCACTCAACCTGCCACTGATCGGGGATGGACCAGCAGCGGTCATTGCTCGCGCGTTGCGCGGGACACACGTGGTCTTGACCTACGGCCAGCTATCCGTCGCCGAACTACGGTGGCCGCCCGGCGTGCCCTGCTTCAGCTGCGAGAACCCGTCGGTGCTGATCGCCGCAGAGCGGCGTCTGGGCGCGGCCTGCCCACCGCTCGTGTGCACGGCAGGGCGGCCATCGGACGCGGTGCGGCTCCTATTTTCGATCGTGCATCGCGCCGGTGTCCGGCTGCAACACCACGGCGACTTCGACGAAGCCGGGGTTCAAATCTTCCGGGATCTCGAGGATTGCTACGCCGCGGTCCCGTGGCGGTTCAGTGTGGAGGCGCTACGCAAGGCGCTCGGGCAAACCCCCGCGCTGGCCGACATCTTCGAGGACGTGGTTCGGCGACTATCCTGCTCCGTCCCCGAGGAGATGGTGATCGAGGACCTGGTCACCGACCTGCGAAGCGCCGGCCGATGAGCGAGCGCAAGAATCCCAACTCCATTCCGCCGGACCTACAGATCTGGATCGACGTCCGCCGGCGGCACCACCTGTCGCACGCACACGTCCAGATGGCCCGCGAGCTCGGCATGAATCCGAAGAAGATGGGCAAGATCGACAACCACAGGCAGGAGCCGTGGAAGGCACCGCTGCCGATCTTCATCGAGGACCTCTACCACAAGCGTTTTGGTCGCGAACGTCCGGACGCGGTCGTCACGATCGAGCAACGCGCCCGGCAGATCGCGGAGAAGAAAGCGGCTCGACGCGCCGCAAAGGCCGCGCGCCGAGCGGAGAATGGCGGAACGTGATCCCGAGGGCCGGCTTCTCGCGCAGGCACGCCCAGCACACAGCATGACTCAGTCGGATTCGGTTCGGGACGCCGCTCGTCGTAACGCCGCTCGCAGTGCCCTCCTCTTCTCCGGTATCGGCTGGCTGCCCTCCCATGACCGAACACAGCCTTGATTGCAGTGTATGGATCGACCTCGCAATACAGGTGACCGGATCGAGGTCAACGCGAACCTTGAGAGGAGCGACCGTCGTCAGAGCGCGGTCAGAAGCTCTACATCCCGGCCACCCAGGGCGCGGACACCCCCGTCAAACGTGACGACCTGGACCGCGTGCCGGCGGGCGAGCGCTAGCAAATGCGCATCATTCACCTGTCGATGACCGACCAACGACGGGACGTCATCGTCCGTCATCGATACGTCGTCGACCAGGAAACGGTGGTTGCCGATAGCGCGCATCAATGCCAACACCCGGCGCGCCTCCTCGACGCCGATCGGGCTCGGCAAGACGGTCGGATTGGAGGAGACGCGGACGAAGCCGCTTTCGGTCAGGGGGCAGGTGGCCCAGCCGTCGGTGGCGTTTGCCGCGAACCAGCTACGCGTCGCGGCGTGGTGAACATGCGAATCCCATGCCAGCGCGACGAGCGCATTGACATCGAGCAGGCCCACGAAAGCTTCAGCCTTCTTCGAGTGCGCGGCGAACGATCTCCGGGGTGATCGGAGGCGTACCCTGCGGTACCCTGATCACCGGAAGGTCTCCCTCGGCTTCGACACGCGCCGGCGTGAGGCCGCGCCGAGCGAGCTCTGAGATCACCGAGCCGAGCGACCGGCGCTCGCCCGCCGCAAGCTCGCGTGCCGCAGCGACTACGTCGTCATCGATGTCCAGCGTCGTGCGCACAATCTGATGCTAGCGCATCACCGCATCAAATCCCTAAACGTGTCCCGCAAAAGAAGTCCCCCCATTGCCCCGCGCAAACGCCGCCCGGCGGCCCGCGTCAAACGCAGTCAAACGCAGTCAAACGACCGGACGCCCTTAACCGACGAAACCCCCGATCTCTCGGAGGCCTCGGTTTTCCAGCTCTTTCTCAGTAGCGGGGGCGGGATTCGAACCCGCGACCTTCGGGTTATGAGCCCGACGAGCTACCAGACTGCTCCACCCCGCGGCGGACACAGGATGATAGCAATCAGCCAAAGAAGCGACCAATAAATCGGCCCGAATCGACCGTGCCGATACGTACAAACAAGGAGGGTGAAGCTTGAAGGCTGTCCGCTTCATCGACCCGAACGGCGAGACCCGGGTCGGAAGACTTGACGACGCGATCATCACCGACGCCGGCGCAGCCGATCCGAAGGGATTCCTGCCGACCCTGACGGGATGGGTGGCGATCGAGAATGCCAATGGTCCCGCATACAAGGCGGCCGAGGTCCGCGTCCTCCACCCGGTGCAACCGGGAAAGATCCTCGCGATCGGGCTCAACTACCGCACGCACGCGGAGGAATCCGGCGTCAAGATCCCGTCGGTCCCGGTGGTGTTCGCGATCTGGCCCTCGTCGCTGATCGGCGACCGAGCCGAGATCGTCATCCCGCGAGAAGAGACGCGCCCCGACTACGAGGGCGAGCTCGCCGTCGTGATCGGCCAGCCCATCTATCGGGCCGACCGCGACGAGGCACGCGCCGCGGTCGGCGGGATCTCGGCCTTCAACGACGTCTCGGGCCGGCGCGCCCAGCTCGAGACGCCGCTCAAGCAATACACGCTCGGCAAGAGCTTCGACACGTTCTCGCCGATGGGTCCGTGCATCGCGTCGGCGGACGGCGTAGATCTCGAGGACATCGATCTCCGCACGACGCTGTCCGGCGAGGTCATGCAGGACGCCAACACGTCCGACCTGATCTTCTCCGTCGTGGACCTGATCGTCTACCTGTCGGCCGGCGTCACGCTCGAGCTCGGCGACGTGATCGCGACCGGTACCCCGGGCGGCGTGGGCCAATCGCGCGAGCCCGAGCGCTACCTCAAGGAAGGCGACACCGTCGAGGTGTACGTCGAGAGCGTGGGCACGCTCACGAACCCGGTCCGCGCCGAACGCTGAGCCGAGCGCAACTCACCAACGCCTAACCCGAGAGCTCATCGAGCACGGCGGCGCTGGCCGTCACCAGCTCGTCGACCTCCTCGTCGGAGATGATGAGCGGCGGCGAGAAGGCCACGCTGTTGGCGTACGCCAGCCCGCGCCCGATCACCCCTCGGGCCAGGAGTGCCTCGGTGAATGCCCCCTGATTCAAGGGCGCCGCGAGCCCGATCGCCTGCATCAAACCTTCGCCGCGGATCTCGGCAACGCCGGGATGCCCGGCCAGGCCATCCAATCCGGCCCGGAGCCGGGCGCCGGCCGCGGCCGCCCGCTCGGGCAGGCCCTCGGCCCGCAGGAGCTCGACGTTGGCCACCCCGGCGGCGCAGCACGTGGGATGCCCGCCGTACGTGCCGCCGTGGGTCAGGAGATAGGCCGGATCGGCCTCGAGCCAGGCGCGCAACCGCGGCCCGACGATCACGCCTCCCAACGGCAGGTAGCCGCTCGTCACCGCCTTGGCAAACGTGATCACGTCCGGCGTCACGTCGTAGTGGTGGGCGGCAAACCACGACCCGAGGCGCCCGAAGCCGGTGATCACCTCGTCGAATACGAGCAGTGCACCGCACTCGTCGCACAGCTCGCGCAGGGCACTCAGGTACCCCTCGGGCGGCGGGAAGACGCCGCCGGCGCCGATCACGGGCTCGGCCATGATCGCCGCGATCCGCTCGGGGCCGTAGTACGCGACGGCGTCGCGCATCGCGTCGACGCTGTCGCGGTCGACCTGGAAGAAGTCGGGCAACAGCGTCCCGAACGGATCCCGGTTGGCAGGCAGCCCGCCGGCCGAGGTGCCGCCCAGCATCACGCCGTGGTAGGCGTAGTGGCGGCTCAGGAACACCGAGCGCCCGCCGTCCCCCGCCGCCTTGTGGCCGGCGCGGACCAGCTTGATCGCCGAGTCGATCGCCTCCGAGCCGCCGCAGGTGAACAGCACCCGCGCGTCGGGAATCGGCTCGAGTTCGTCGACCAACAGCTCGGCCAGGCGATCCTCGGGGCGGTTGGTGAAGCGCGCGAACGTGTGGTAGGCCTCGAGCTCGCCGAGCTGCGCGGCGGCCGCGTCGATGATCTCGCGCCGGCCGTGACCGGCGGCGCAGTACCAGAGCGAGGCGGTGCCGTCGAGGTAGCTGCGCTCCTCGGCGTCCCAGACGCGGCACCCTTCGCCGCGCACGATCTCCAGGAACTGGTCGGCGGGACGGGCGGGGACGGCGAACGGGTGCAGTACCCGCGGAAGATTCATGGTCTCAGGCATGCTTCCTGAATACCGGGCGAGCAAACCCGGCGCAACCGCCGAGATGTCTAAGCCTGGGCGGGCGCGCCTGCCTGCGTCGCCTTGACCTCCTCGGCCTCGCGCAGCTTGAAGCGCTGCACCTTGCCGGTCGGCGTACGCGGCACGTCCTCGACGAACTCGATCACATGCGGGTATTCGTAGCGCCGGAGGTTCCCCTTGCACCACTGGCGCAGCTGCTCGGCGAGGGCATCGGGATCCTCCGGACGTTCCGCGCAGATCACGAACGCCTTGATGCGGCTGAGGTCCTCGATCTGCACGCCGACCACGGCCGCCTCGGATACCGCCGGGTGGCGGACCAGGCACGCCTCGACATCCGTCGGCGAAACCCACAGGCCGCCGACCTTGATCATGTCGTCCGAGCGACCCTGGTATACGAAGTGCCCATCGCCGTCGACTACGTAGCGGTCGCCGCTGTGGAACCACTCGCCGCGCATGCAGTAGCGCGTCTTCTCGCTCTGGTGCCAGTAGTAGGCCGCGCAGCTGTCCCCGCGCACCATCAGGTCCCCGGGCTCCCCGGGCTCCACATCGAGGCCGTGCTCGTCGACAAGCCGGAGCTCATACCCCGGGACCGGGCGCCCTGAGGTTCCCGGGGCGAGATCGGAAAGCGTGTTCGAGCAGTAGATGTGGAGCATCTCGGTCGAGCCAATGCCGTCCAGGATCGGCACGCCGGTCATCGCCTGCCAGCGCGCGAGCACGGCCGCCGGCAGGGCCTCGGCCGCCGACAGGCACGCCCGCACGCTCGAGAAGTCGACCTCTGCGCCGCCGGGCGCCTTGACCATCGCGGCGTACAGCGCCGGCACCGAGAAGAACAGCGTCGGACGGAAGCGCGCGACCGCCTCGAAGATCCGATCCGGGACCGAGCGGCCCTTTACCAGCCCAGCGCACGCCCCCACCGACAGGGGGAACGACAGCCCGTTGCCCAGACCGTAGGCGTGGAACAGCTTCGTCGTCGAATAGCAGATGTCGTCGGACGAGATGTCCAGAACACCGCGGGCGTAGCGCTCGACCGTGACGCCGATGTCGCCGTGCGAGTGGACGACACCCTTGGGCCGGCCGGTTGAGCCCGAGCTGTAGAGCCAAAACGCCATGTCCTCGCGGTGCGTGTCGAGCGGCGGGAGCAGCTCGGCGGTGTGAGCGACGTCGAACGAGGCGAAGCTCGTGTATGGCCCGGCGTCCCCATCGACCACGACCACGTGAAGGCCGGAGTGCGTGATCAGCACGGGCGCGAGTGCATCCAGGAGCGACGCCTCCACCACCAGCACCTTGGCGTAGCTGTCGTCGAGGTAGTACGCGTAGTTGTCCACCCGGTCCATCGGGTTGACGGGGACGGGCACGGCCCCGATCCGCATCGCACCGAGGAACACCGCCGGGAACGCCGGCGAGTCGTCGAGGATCATCAGGATCCGCTGCTCGCGCTCGATCCCGAGCATCGAGAGGTACGACACGACCGCGCCCGTCAGCCCCGCGAGCTCGCGATAGGTCACGACCCCGTCGGCCGTCAGCAGCGCCGGCTTGTCCGCCCGGCCGGCCTGCAACTGTGCGTCGAGCAGCGTGCTTGCGTTGAGTCTCTCCGCTCCGCTCACGGCTCGGCCGAGTCTAATCCCCACGGGTCCGCCGTTTCGGGCGAGTGTCGTGCTGCTCGTTCCAGGCAAGCATCCGGTTGGTCCAGTCGACCGCCTGGGACGGGGTGCGGGTGATGTGGAAGCCGCCCGGGTAGCGAACGAACTCCGTCTTCTTGCCGAGCAGGCGCAGGCCCGTATACAGCTCCTCCCCCTGGCCGATCGGCACTCGTATGTCGCCTTCCCAGTGGACGATGAGCACGGGCGTTTTCACCGCGGGCAGGTAGGAGAGCGGCGAGCGCAGCTCGTACTCGGCGCGCCGCGCCCAGGGAGTGCCGCCCAAGTTGAACGTGGCGAACTCGGGAATCTCGGTGGTCAGCGCCATGCTCGTCTGGTCGATGACCGCTGCGACCGCGGTGGCGGCGCGGAACCGATCGGTATGGCCGACGAGCCATCCGGTCATAAAGCCGCCGTAGGAGCCGCCGCTCACGAACATGCGCCCGCCGTCGGCGATGCCCCGCTGGATCAGGTCGTCACAGCAGGCGAGGATGTCCTGGCAGTCGGCTCCTCCCCAGTCGCCGGTACACGCGCGCGTGAACTCCTGGCCGTAGCTCGTGCTGCCGCGGGGATTGGGCAGGACGACCACGTAACCGGCCGCGGCGATCGCCTGGTGGAAGGCAAGCCAGCGGCCCGATGGCCACGCCGCGTGGGGGCCGCCGTGGATGTCGACGTGTACAGGCAGTCCATGCGCGCCGCCGGCCGGCAGGATCGTGAAGTACTCGACCTCGATCCCGTCGGGACGGACGACCGTCGACCGGTTGACCCGCCCGAGCTCGACCTCGGACAGGAAATCCGTGTTCAGGCCGGTGAGCGCAGTCGGCTCGGCACCCGAAACGGTGGTCGCGTACACCTCGCTCGGCCGGTCGGGCCACGACGCGGTGTAAGCGACCGCGCGCCGGCCGGGCCGCGCGGCGACGCCGTCGATCAGGATGTCGCCGCCGAGCACCTCGCGGCTCCGACGCTCCCCGACCCTGACCCGGTGCAGCTTGACCGAGCCGCGGTCGGACACCAGCATCAGCAGCTCCCGGTTCCCGATCCAGCTCACGGGCGCGGGCAGTCCGGCGAAGAGAACCGTCGGGCGGTCGAGGTCCGGCGCCAGCCTCTCAGGCGGCGCGCTGCCATCGGCAGGGACGGCGAACACGTAGGTGTCGGCGTTCCACTCGTCGCTGTCGGTCCCGGCGAAGGCGATCAACCGCCCATCGGGAGAGAAGCTCGGGAACTCACCGATGCCCTTGCCGATCGTCAGGCGCTGGGGCCGGCCGCCGCCAGCCGGCGTGACCCATATGTCGCCTCGGAATTGGCGGTCGTCTCGACGCGGATGGCGGTCGGACGCGAACGCAATCGAGGCGCCGTCGGGTGAGAACGCCGGGTCGTCGTGGTCGTACTCGCCCCGCGTGATCTGCTTCGCCGACCCGCCGGCGACGTCCACCAAAAACAAGTGGCGCCTGCCCTCTTGCCAGCCAACGCCGTCGAGCTTGGCCGCCAGGCCCCGCGGCACCACCGGCGCGTTGCGCTGGCGCGGACTCGCGCTCTCTCCGCGCTCGACAGCGCCGACCCGGCAGACGACGACGATCTGGCACGAGTCCGGGGACCAGGCAAGCTGGGTAACGGGCCCCGGCAGGTCGCCCAGACGCGCCGGCATCCCCCCGTCGAGCGGGGCCAGGCGCACGTGGGCATGCTCGGGCCGCTCATCGGTGACCGAGATGTAGGCGAGCCAGCGGCCATCGGGGGAGAAGCGCGGGCTCGTGTCGGCGGGACCTTCGGTGAATCGGCGCGCCGGCGCAGAGCCGTCGACGGGTGCCACCCAGATCGAGGAGCACAGCCGGTCGGCCTCCTCATCGGCGTCGGTGACCGCGAAGGCAACCCGCCGCCCGTCCGGCGACAGGTCGGGATCGCTCGCCGTTCGCAGCCGGAAGACATCGTCCGCGCGGAAGCGCCGTTTGGCCATGGTTCCCCTCCCAGCCCCTTTTTTCAGTTTGTTGCGATGGCCCCCACTGACCGGTTCTGGGCCGATCCTGGCCAAATCTACAGATTCCTGCGGTACCGGTTAGGGCAAAGCGATCATGACCCGGGGCGGACGAGTGGTCGCGGCCGACGCCTCGACGCGCCGGTCCGGCTTACCAAGCAGCAGCTGCAGGTCGAGGATCCGCCGCTCGGCGAAGCCCCCCTCGCAATAACTCAGGTACAGCGTCCACAGCCTGCGGAAGCGCTCGTCGTAGCCGAGGTCCTCGAGCTCCGCGGCATGCTCGGCGAACCGCCGCCGCCAGCATCGGAGCGTCTCGACATAGTGCGGGGTGAGATCCTCCAGGTGCGCCAGCTGCATGTCGGTGCGGCGGGCGAGGCCGCGCACGATCACCTCGAGCGAGGGCAGGCACCCGCCCGGGAAGATCAGGGTGTTCATGAACGAGCGCGAGGCCTTTTCGACCTCGTAGGCGCGGTCGTCGATGACGATCGCCTGGAGCAGCATCGCGCCATCTCCGACGAGCAGCTCCGAGCACTTGCTCAGGAACGCACCGGTGTGGCGCCAGCCGACCGCCTCGATCATCTCGATCGAGACCAGCTTGTCGTAGCGGCCCGTGAGGTCGCGGTAATCCTCGAGGAGGACGGTAACCCGGTCCTCGACTCCGGCGCGCCGCACGGCCGCCGCCGCGTACTCGTGCTGCTCGCGCGAGATAGTGGTCGTGGTCACGCGGCAGTCGCGCGTCACGGCAGCGTGGACGGCGAGGGCGCCCCATCCCGTTCCGATCTCGAGCAGGTGGTCGCCCGGTCCCAGGTCGAGCTTCTCGCAGATCCGCTCGAGCTTGGCCAGCTGCGCCTCCTCGAGGGTCGTTGCCGGCTCCTCGAACAGCGCACATGAGTAGGTCATCGACGGGTCGAGCATCCGCGAGAAGAGATCGTTGCCGAGGTCGTAGTGGGCGGCGATGTCGCGCCGCCGGCGGCGGCGGGTACTCCGGGTGAGCCAGGCGCCGGCGCGTCGGAACGGCACGCGCACCGGTGCGAGACGAGCCCGGAGGCGGTCGAGGCGCGGCGCGTTGCGCGCCGCCAGCCGGACCAGGGCGACCAGGTCGGGGGAGTCCCACAGCCCGGCGGCGTAGGCGACGGCCAGACCGCGGCTGCCGGTGAGTCCCATCCGCCACATCCGCGCCGAGCGCACGACGATCGTGGCGGTGGGCGTCCCCGATCCGTAGATGCGCCGTTCTCCGTCCTCGACGAGGGTCAGGCTCCCCCGGACGATCCGGCGCAGGAACCATGACAGGAGGCACCGGCTGATCCGGTCGGTCACGCCGACCTCCGATGGTTGACGTGATGGGGGCGCGGGCCGGAGCCCGGATGCGGATACACCGTTGCCCCCGCGAGCTTCAAGCGAGCAGCGTGCGCGTAGATGAGGGCCAGCACGCGGCCACCGGCCAGTGGGTATCGGCGAGCCACCCGCGCCGCTGACCGCGCGGTCAGCTCGGTGCGCTGGAGCGCGAGCACCGCGTCGAAGTCGACCGAGTCACCGCGCCGGCTCTCGATGTGGACGCCGAGGCGCTCGGCGGGCATCCCGGCCCGGACGATGTAGCGGCGGTCCATCGGCATGAACGGCGAGACATGGAGCCCCTTCTCCATCTCCGCCCCCCGACCAGCCATCACGTACGCGTGGCGTTCGCCCCAGGGCGTGTTGGCCACCTCGGCGACGAGCGCGTCGACCCGCTCGCTGGCGCCATCAAAGCAGTAGTAGAAGCTCACCGGGTTGAAGCAGTGGCCGAACGAGCGCAGCTGGGCCAGCAGCCGGATTGGGCCTGCCGGACGCATCCCGAGCCCGGCCTGGACCTCGTCGCGCACGGCCGTCCCCAGGGGAACGGACCGATCGCCCAGGTAATCGCGGCGGCGAAAGCGCAGCGCGCCCGGCCGTCGCGACACGAGGCGCCCGCCGAGTAGGCGCGGTAGCTCGTCCAGGTCGAGGTAGAAGAGCGCGATCCGGTGCTCGAAGGAGCGCTGCGGCTCCCACCGGCGGTGGCGGACAGCTCCCTCGTAGATGCAGGACGCGACGCTCACAGCCGCGCCCCGAAGCGCTCGGCGACGCGGAGCGCGCTGCGCACGCCGTCCTCATGAAACCCCCAGCCCCAGTACGCCCCGCAGAGATGGACCCGGTGAGCGCTGCTGATGTGCTCGAAGCGCCTCTGGGCCTTCACCCCATCGGCGGTGTAGACCGGGTGCGCATACGTGATCCGGCGGATCACCCGAGCGGGATCGATCGCCTCCGAGCGGTTCAAGGTCACGCAGAACTCACGCTCGGCCCGCAGCGACTGGAGGCGGTTCATGTGGTAGGTCACGGTCGCCCGCGGGCTGGGCTCGGGCTGCCAGTGGTAGTTCCAGCTGGCCCAGGCCCGGCGGCGGCGGGGCAGCATGCGGACGTCCGTGTGCAGCACGGCCTCGTTGACCTGGTAGGGGATCGCCGCCAGGATCGCTCGTTCGGCGGAGCTGGCGTCCGAGAGGAGCGCGAGCGCCTGATCGGAGTGCGTGGCCAGCACGACCTGGTCGAAGCGCTCGGCGGTCGCCCCGCGCGGCGAGACCAGCACGCCGTCCTCGTCGCGCCGCACATCCTGGACCGGTGTGCGGAGCCGGATCCGATCCGCGAACGGCGCCGTGAGCGCGTCGACATAGCGTGCCGAGCCGCCGCTGATGACCCGCCAGCAGGGGCGATTGCGAAAGCCGAGCATGCCGTGGTGGTCGAAGAACTCGGCCAGGAAGCGCGCCGGGAAGCTCCACATCTGCCGGGGTTCGGCCGACCACACGGCCGCGACCTGGGGAACGATCAACCGCTCGATGAACGGCCGCGAGAAGCGCTGGCGCTCGAGCCATTCGCCCAGCGACGGTCCCGCCCAGAGGTCGTCCCCGCCACCCGCGAGCAGCCCCCGGGCCGCCCGGTTGAAACGCGCCAGGTCGGAGACCATCCGGTGAAACCACGGCGTGAGCAGGTGCCGGCGCTTGGCGAACAACCCGTTGGGCGAGGCGCCGGAGTACTCGAAGTCCCCGATGCCGTCGCTCACGCTGAAGCTCATCGTCGACGGCTGCCACGCCACGCCGAGTCGGGTGAGGAGCCGCTCGAAGGCCGGGTAGTTGCGGTCGTTGAAGACGATGAAGCCGGTGTCGACGTGGTGGGTCTCGTTCGGGGTGTCGACCACGATCGTGTGGGTGTGCCCGCCGGCGTAGTCGGCAGCCTCGAACACGGTGATCTCGTGCTCGCGGTGCAGCAGGTAAGCCACGACCAACCCCGAGACCCCGGCGCCGACGATGGCGATTCGCATCGACGAGAGTTTAGCGCAGATCGTATAGATAAAACTCCACATCTTGTTCGGGAATGCCTGCTGCGCTACGGTGCCGCCCGTGCCGTCGCCAGCACCGGAATCAGGCATGACGATGCGGGAGATGTCTGCTCGCAGCGGCGTGAGCGAAGCCACGCTGCGCATGTGGGAGCTCCGCCACGGGTTCCCAACGCCCCACCGGCGCGAGAGTGGACATCGCCGCTACTCGGAGCTCGACCTCGCGCGCGTCCGGGCGGTGGTCCGGGCGCGGGAGAGCGGGCTGTCGCTGCAGGCCGCGATCGAACTCGCCTGCAGCGAGGGCGACGCGCGGCCGCCTTCGGTGTACGCGACCCTGCGCGAACGCTTTCCCTCACTCGAACCCCAGCTCCTCGCCAAGCGCGGCCTGCTCGCGATGTCGCGGGCGATCGAGGACGAGTCGATGGCGCGGGCCGAGCGGCCGCTGCTGTTCGGCAGCTTCCAGCGCGAGCGCTTCTACCGGCAATCGGAGGATCGGTGGCGCGAGCTCGCGCGCACGGCGGAGCGCGCGATCGTGCTGGCCGATTTCCGGCGCGTGCGCCGGCCGCGGGGCGCGCCACTCGAGGTGCCGATCCGTGCCTCGGAGCCGGTGGCGCGCGAATGGGTGATCGTGTGCGAGTCGCCCGGCTTCGCGGCGTGCCTGGCCGGCTGGGAACGACCGCGCGAGACGGGCGGCGGGCGCGCCTTCGAGTCGCTATGGACCGTCGAAGCCGCGGCCGTGCGCCTCGCGGCACAGGTGTGCTGGCGGCTCGCCGCGGAGACGGCCCCGGGTCTGCTCGCCGACCTGCGCGAGCGCCTCTACGACGCGCCGGTCACGCGCGAGCACGAGCTGCGCTCGGCCCTGCAGCTCAGCACACGGATGGTCAGGTACGCGACCGCCTCATAGCCCGGCGATTCCGGCTCGCGCGAGCGCGCCCTCGCAGTAGCACCAGAGCGCCTCGCGATCGGCCGCCGAACCGGTCGGAGCGGCGAGGCGGTAATGGGTCGGACGAGGCCGACGGTCGTGCCAGAACCGACCCGTGTCCTCGAGCGGCTCGGGCGCGGCCCCGAGCCACACAATCGTGTCGGCGCCCTCCTCGGGGGTGCGGATGATCGGCCGCGCGATCGTGCGGAACGCTGGCATCCATCGCCTCACTCCCTCCGTGTCGGCCCAGCCCGGGTGCATCGCGTGCACGACCGCGCCCCGGTCGCGCAGCCGGGCGGCGAGCAGCTCGCTGATCACCACCTCCTCGCGCTTGGTCCGGGCATACAGCTTCTTCGGCGCGTACTCGGTCCGCTCCGACTCCCAGTCGCCCGCGGGAAGTGGCTGGGCGTACATACCCCCCGAGCTGACGTTGATGACCCGCGACGGCGCGCCTCGCGTCAGTGGCCCCACGAGCACGGCGGTGAGCGCCACCGGCGCCAGCACGTGCGTCGCGAACATCAGCTCGTGGCCGTCGGCCGAGGCGGTGCGCTCGTCGGGCATCACCCCGGCGTTGTTGACGAGCACGTCCACGCGCGGCTCGCCGGCGACGAACTGCTCGGCGAAGTCACGGATCGCTACCAGGCTGCTGACGTCGCAGCCTGCGGCGCGGACGTCACTGCCAGGCTCCGCCGCGAGGATCCGCGTCACCGCCTCGGCCGCGCGGCGCTCGTTTCGGGCCAGCGCGTACACCGTGGCGCCAAGGCCGACGAATCCGATGGCCGCCGCGAGGCCGAGCCCCGACGCTGCGCCGGTAACCACGACTACGGCGCCGTCCATTCGCGGCGGGTCGGCGGGCCATCCGGGCAGGCGCCGGCGTGCTTTGAGTCCCACGCTTCCGTACCCGAGAACGATGCTGCGGTCGAGCAGCGTATCGATCATGCTGTATAGATAATAATTGACACCATGTTTGCATCCGCGGTATTCGCCCAGTGAAACGGTTGCCGGCATGACGAAGCTTCTCTGGCTGCGCCGCGACCTGCGGATCCACGACCACCCGGCGCTCGAGGCCGCCCGCCACCGCGCCGACCACCTGGTGCCGGTGTTCTGCTTCGACGACCGGCTGCTCCACGGCCGCCACGCGTCCGGCCCCCGCGCGCAGTTCCTGCTCGAGTGCCTGGCCGATCTCGACCAATCGCTCCGGGCCCGCGGCAGCCGTCTCGTCGTTCGCCGCGGCCCGCCGGAGATCGAGATCCCCAAGCTGGCATCGCAGACCGCCGCGGACAGCGTTCACTACACCGCCGACGTGAGCGCGTTCGCCCGCGACCGCGACGCCCGGGTCGCGGCCGCCCTGAAGCCAACCGGCGCCACCGTGCACGAGCACCCGGGACTGTTCGCGCTCGACGATCTGACCGCAATCCGCACCCAGGGCGGCGACCCCTACACCGTCTTCACTCCGTTTCACCGTGCGTGGACGGGGACGCCGCGCCGAGCAACACACGGCGCGCCCCGCCGACTCCCGCCCATCGCGAGCGGGCTCGACTCCGGCACGCTCCCGATGCTCAGCGATCTCGGCCTCCGTCAGGAGATCGACGAGCCGGCGCCGGGAGGCGAGCGCCACGCCCGCGAGGCGATGCGGGCGTTCGCGTCCGAGCACGCGGACGCCTACGCCGCGAACCGCGACCTGCTCGCCGAGCCGGGAACATCGCGCCTCTCCCCCCACCTGCATTTCGGGTGCCTATCCCCCCGCGAGCTCGAGGAGCGCGTCAGCAACGAAGCGTTTCGCCGGCAGCTGTGCTGGCGCGACTTCTACGCCCACGTCCTCCTGCACTTCCCTGGCAACGCGCACACCGAGCATCAGGCCCGCTACCGGAGCACGATCCGCTGGAGCCGCGCGCAGAAGCGCTTCGAGGCATGGTGCGAGGGCCGGACGGGCTACCCCCTCGTCGACGCCGCGATGCGACAGCTGAAGCGTGAGGGCTGGATGCACAACCGGGCGCGGCTGGTGGCCGGCTCGTTCCTGACCAAGGACCTGGGGATCGACTGGCGCTGGGGCGAGCGCTGGTTCATGCGGCTGCTGCTCGACGGTGATGAGGCCAGCAACAACGGCAACTGGCAGTGGATCGCGTCGGTCGGGGTCGACCCGCAGCCCGCGTTCCGGCGGATGTTCAACCCGGCGCGGCAGCAGGCCAGGTTCGATCCCGACGTCGCCTACGTCATGCGCTACGTACCCGAGCTCACAGCCAACGGCAACCCGGACGACTACCCCGAGCCGATCGTCGACCACGCCGCCGCTCGGCGAGAAGCGCTCGCACGCTACCGCGTGCCGCGCTGACCGGCGCCGCGCTGGGCGAGCGACAGTGGGCCGGGGACGGCAACGGGTCGCCCCCGGCCCAGCACCTCCGCACCTCCCGAGGAGGAGGGCGGTGGTCCCCAGTTAGATGAACTCGGACATCGCCCCCGACCGGATCAGCGCGACGGTGGTCGCGACGTCCACATCGAGGTAGCGGTCTCGGTCCAAGAACGGAATGTGCTCGCGCACCAGACGGAAGGCGTCCTGGCTGCGGGGACTGGCCTGCTCGACGCCGCGCAGCTCGAGCGCCTGGCAGCACGCCATCAGGTGGATCGCGGCGATGTTCTGGGCCAGCTCGACGATCGAGCGGGCGTCGCGGGCGGCGATCGTCCCCATCGAGACCTTGTCCTGGTTGTGGGCCTCGGTCGAGCGCGAGTGGATCGTCGTCGGGGCGCACAGGTGCATCGCCTCGGCGGTCATCGCCGATGAGCACAGCTGCAGACCCTTGAAGCCGTGGTGCAGCCCAGCCTCCGGGTCCGTCGCGTCGAAGCGCGGGATCAGGTTCGCGGTCAGGCCCCGGTTGAACTTCTCGTCGACGACGACCTCGAGCTGGCGATCGATCAGGTCGCACAGGTTGGCCAGTGCCACCTTGAGCGAGTCCATCGCCTGGCCGATGTGGCCGCCGTAGAAGTTGCCGCCGCTCTCGACGCGCCCGCCGGCCACGTTGAACAGGGGGTTGTCGTCGGAGGAGTTGATCTCGATCGAGATCCACTGCTCCACCCAGTCGAGCACGTCGCGCAGGGCGCCGGTGATGTGGGGCGCGCAGCGGATCGAATACTTGTCCTGCACGTGACGGTCGAGCTCGCGGAAGCCGGCGCCGTTGAGACCCCCGGGGAACAGCGCATCGGAATCCGATGCGAGCCGTGAGTCGGCCAGGATCTCGCGGATGTGGCGCGCGCTCGTGACCATCCCGGGGTGGGGCTTGGCCTCGTCGAACAGGAACGAGTTGAAGTGGCCGCGGTTGCCGAGGAGCGCCTCGGAGGCCATCGCGGTCATCAGGTCGGCCAGGTCGGCCAGCTCGCGGGCCGCGCCGACGGCGAGGCAGGCGAACGCGCTCATGAACGATGTGCCGTTGGTGAGAGCGAGCCCCTCCTTGGCCTCGAGCAGGAGCGGCTCGAGTTCGAGCTCGGCGAGGACGTCGCTCGCGGCGCGCGGTACGCCGCCGTATAGCACCTGGCCGTCACCGGCGAGCGCGCGCCCGACGTAGGAGAGCGGGGCCAGGTCGCCGCTCGCGCCGCACGACCCGCGCTCGGGGATGAACGGCGTCACGTCGTGGTTGAGGAGCTCGAGTACCCGCTCGATCAGCTCGACCCGCACGCCCGAGTTGCCCTTGGACAGGCAGTTGGAGCGCAGCAGCATCGTCACCCGCGCGACCTCGGGCGGGGCGATCGGACCCGTCCCCACGCCCATGAAGCGGAGGATGTTCTGCTGGAGCTGTGCGGTCTTGGCGGGAGCGATCTGGCGATGGGCGCTGTCGCCGAAGCCGGTGGTCACGCCGTAGATGGGGATCTCGCGGTCGATCAGCTCGTGCTTGAGCGACCGGCTGGCTCGAACGGCTTCCGCCGCGCGCTCGGACAGCCTGACGGAGCGTTGGCCGCGGGAGACCTCGAGGGCGTCGCGGATGGTGAGCGAGGCGCCGTCGAGCTCGAGCAGCGTCTGGCTCGTAAGGTCAGTGGGCAGGGCGATAGCAGTCATGATCGGAATGTTCCGCCGTGATAGGCTCGGCGCAACCAAGACGCACTCGATCGGCATCAACGTGCAGCTCAGCCGCCCTCTAGACACCATAGATCGCAAGATTGTTGCGTTGCTGCAGGAGAGCTCCAAGCGCACCTTCGCCGACATCGGCGGCGATGTGGGGCTGTCGGCGACCGCGGTGAAGCGGCGCGTCGACCGTCTCGAGCACGACGGGGTGATCACCGGCTACGGCGCACGGATCAACTGGCGGGCGCTGGGCGAGGGGATCGAGTCGCTGATCGAGATCTACTGCGCCGACCGCACCTCGCCGGCGGACGTCGGCCGCTCGCTGGCTCAGGTGGACGAGATCGTCTCCGCGTTCACGGTCTCGGGCGAGGCCGACGCCGTGATCCGGGTGCGCGTCGACAGCATCGACCATCTCGAGCGGCTCGTCGAGCGGCTGCGGCGCGATCCCAACATCGTGCGCACACGTACCCTGATCGTGCTCTCGACACTGCTCGATCGCCCATGAGGGAGGGCGTATGAATCCGCTGCTGCAGCTTCAGACCTTCGCGACACCCGACACCGAGATGGAGCGGCGGGACGACGGGACGATCGTCCTGTCCTCGCGCCTGGCCTTGCCGGAGTGGGCGCCGTCGATCACCGCTGTGCTCCGCAAGCGCGCCGCCGAACATCCCGACCGCCCGCTCGCGGCCGAGCGCGCCGGCGAAGATAGCTGGGCGACGCTCACCTACGGCGAGGCCTCGCGCCAGGCCGACGCTCTGGCTCGCGCGTTCCTCGAGCTCGGGCTCGGCCCGGAGAAGCCCGTGATGATCCTGTCGGGCAACTCGCTCGCGCACCTGCTGGTCAGCCTGGGCGCATACGCGGCGGGCGTGCCGGCGATGCCGATCAGCGTCGCCTACTCGCTGCAGAGCGCCGATCACGCGCGGATCAAGGCGATCGCCGAGCTGACCGAGCCCGGACTTGTGTTCGCCGACGACGCCGGCCCGTTCGCTCCCGCGCTCGACGCGCTGGGGGCACACGTCCCGCACGTACTGGTGGCGCGAGGCGAGCGCGAGGGGGCGCTGCGGCTCGACCACCTATTGACCAGCGTCGCTAACCAGTCCAGCCCGCTCGATGGCGATCCCGGCGGGGAGACGATCGCCAAACTCCTATTCACATCAGGATCGACCGGCGTCCCCAAGGGGGTCATCAACACCCACCGGATGCTGTGCTCCGACCAGGCGGTCATGCGAGCGATATGGCCGTTCCTGGCGGACGAGCCGCCTGTGCTGGTCGACTGGCTGCCGTGGAGCCACACGTTCGGCGGCAACCACAACCTGAACCTCGTCCTGTTCAACGGCGGCACGATCTACATCGACGACGGGAGGCCCGCGCCGCCGCTGTTCCCTCGCACGATCGCGGCGTTGAAGGATGTTCCCCCGACCCTGTACTTCAACGTCCCGGCCGGGTACGCGCTGCTCGCGCCGGCGCTCGAGAACGACGCTGAGCTCGCGCAGCGCTTCTTCAGCGGCCTGCGGTTCATGTTCTATGCCGCCGCCGCGCTGCCCGACGCGCTCGCCGCGCGTCTGCGCCAGCTGGCGGCAAAGCACGCCGACCACGACGTGCCGCTGACCTCGAGCTGGGGCACGACCGAGACGTCACCGGCTGCCACCACCATGCACTACCTCGGAGCGCCGACGGGGTGCATCGGCGTGCCGTACCCGGGCGTCAGCGTCAAGCTCGCGCCGGTCGGCGACAAGCTCGAGATCCGGGTCAGGGGCCCGATCGTGACGCCCGGCTACTACCGAGCGCTGGAGCTGTCGGCCGCCGCGTTCGACGAGGAGGGCTACTACCGCTCGGGGGACGCGGCCAGGCTGATCGACGAGCACGACCCCAACCAAGGGCTGATGTTCGACGGCCGGATCGCGGAGAACTTCAAGCTCCTGACCGGCACCTGGGTCACAGTCGGGGCGCTGCGAACGCGCCTCCTGAGTGCCGCCGGTGTGCTGAGCGACGCGGTGATCGCCGGCGAGGGCGCCGAGTATCTCGCCGCGCTCGCGTGGGTCAACCAGCCCGAGGCGCGCAAGCTGACCGGCGCCACCGAGGACGTCCCGCTCGATGACCCGAAGCTCCGCGAGCACCTTGCGGCGACGCTGACGAAGCTGAACGCGGACGCGGGCTCGGCGTCACGGGTCGAGCGCCTGCTGCTGCTCGAGAAGCCGCCGAGCCTCGACGCGGGCGAGATCACCGACAAGGGCTACCTCAACCAGCACCGCGCGCGTCAGTGCCGCGCGGCCGATGTGGCCCAGCTGTACGCCTCCGAGCCCAGCCCCGAAGTGATCGGGCCGGCGTAGCCGGCGACCACCTGCTCCTCGCTCAGCGTTCGAGCCGGGCGAGGGCGATCGTCGCCGCGGTCGCTTGCTGAGGCTCGCGCGTGACCTCTATGCGGTCGACCGACTTGACGCTCAGAAAGCAATCCCAGTCGGACGGGCCGACCAGTCGCGGGAAGCCGCCGGGTCGTGGACTCTCGCCTCCTTCGTGCTCGAGCGCGAGCAACACCTGCTCATCCTGCGCTTGCTCGCGGGTGAGCACGGCCGTGTACTCGCCGGAGCCGACCGTGACATAGCCCGCCGCGTCGGCGGCGCCGGCGAGCGCGAGCAGGGTGGCAAGCCGCACCCCGCGCCAGCGCTCGCCGAGCCGGCTCCAGCCCTCCCGGCAGTGAAAGTCCGCGACCAGCTCAGCGTCCATCAGCGAGCGCAGCTCCCCAGGTCCGAGGCAGGCAGGTCGTTCCACGTCGCCGCAGATTGAAAGCAAGGCGGTGTCCAGCATCGACGGCTCGATTCTACGGCCGGGCGCGACCGGCACCGCGAGATTGCGGACCTGCCCGCGCTGGAACCTGGACATGCATAGCCGGCCACTTGGGCTGGCTGACGCCGACCGTGGCATGTGATGCATGTGGGGCGTGCATTACATGCCACGGCCGCCCCAAACCGGGCGAAATGGCCTCTTGTGCAGGTCCGCCCCGGCCCGACGGCCCCGATCCCCGTCAGGCCCCGGCCCGACGGCCCGATCCCCGTCAGCGGATTTGGGGAGCGTCGGCGGCGCCTGGCGGCAGCGCCTTGGGCGCTGGCCGCACCGCGATCGTCACCTCGACGAGCGCGCACAGTCTCCCCTCCTCGTCGCGAAACTCGTGTCCCCACACCCACTCGCGATCGTCGTGACCGCGCAGCGTCGCGAACACGTCGAGCGCGCCGCCGGTCACCGGTCGCAGGAAGCTCGCGTAGTTCGAGAGCCCTGACCCGACGTAGCCGTCCTCCCACACCCGGTTGACCGTCACCACCGACGCCACCGTCTCGGCGACGGCAGAGTAGATGCCCCCGTGCAGCAGCCCGAGCGGCTGCTTGAGGTTCTCGCGCACGGCGAACCTCACGTGGGCGGACTCCCGCCCGAGCTCAAGCCACTCGAGGCCGAGGAATCCCTCGAACGTCCGCTCGAGTGGAATCAGCGGCGAGGGAAGCGCGTCGCGGTCCCAGGGCGGGGGCGCGCTGCTCACGAGGTCCCGGGGTCTGCGATGTCGGCCGTGACCTGACCGCTCGGCTCGCTTGACGCCACGATCAACAGACTATAGTCTGCCGGGCGTAAGTCAGATGTCATATATGTGGGAAAGGTAGAACCGATGGTGGCCACCGCCGTGGAAGAGCTGGCGCCGCTCACCGAGGAGCAGCTCCAGGATCGTCTCGCCGCCGGCAAGCTCGTGGAGGGGCTGCAGCACATGTCCCCAAAGTACCTGGAGGGCATGCGCCGCATCCTCACCGTGTCCGCGGACACCGAGCTGGTCAGCGCACCCTCCTATCTGCGTGCTGCCCAGGCCGCTCCCGCGCTTAACAACTTCGGCTCGGCGATGTCGATCATCCAGGACGAACTCGCGCACGCTCACATCGGATATCGCCTGCTCGGCGACCTCGGCGTGGACATGGATTGGCTCATCTACGAACGACCCGCCCGCCAGTTCAAATATCCGTACGCGTTCGACGTGCCGCTGAACACCTGGGTCGAGCTGGTGTGCGCCAACGCGATGTACGACCAGGCCGGCTTCATCCTGCTCGGAGACGTGCACAAGTCGGGTACGTTCGGGCCGTGGAAGCGCGCGCTGGCCAAGGTCGACAAGGAGGAAACGTTCCACCTGCGTCACGGCCGCACATGGCTCCGCAAGCTCGTCAAGGACCCGGAGAGCAAGCGCCAGGTGCAGGCGGCGGTCGACTGGATGTTCATCCTCACGCTCGAGTGGTTCGGCCTTCCGGACGATCTCAAGAAGCACTCCGAGCAGCTCGCCTACGGCTTCAAGGGCAAGACCAACGACCAGCTGCGCCAGACGTGGATGGGTGAGGTCGTACCGTTCATGGAGGAGATTGGCATCCGCGTCCCAGCGCACTTCGACGCCGAGCAGGAGCAGTACATCATCGACTGCCCGTTCCCGGCCCGCTTCAACGAGGAGACGCGTGAATGGCTCCTGGATGAAGGACCGGTCAGCTGGGAGGAGATCACGACCCGCTGGCGCGCGCGCGGCCCGATGAATGACGACTTCGTCCGCAAGCTTCAGCGCGGCTACCAGACGACTCGGCTGAGGAGGGCGGCATGATCATCACCGAGCGCACCGGCTCCGAACAGGTCGAGGCCCGGATCTGGGAGGCGCTGCGCCATGTCGACGATCCTGACATCCCGGCTCGGTTCTTGGCACGGGCCTGATCGTCTCGGTCACCTATCGACCCGAGGACCGCGCGGCGGACCTGCAGATCAGCTTCACCGCGATGGGCTGCCCGGCGACCGAATTCATCAAGGACGACATCCGGGAGGCGCTGCTCGCCGATTCGGCGATCGACACGGTTGAAATCGAAGTGGTGTGGGATCCCACCTGGACCAAGGACCGCATCCGCGCCGACGCGCGCCAGACGATGCGCCGGCTGGGGATCGCCGGATGAGCCGCACCGACGAGACCGTCTCGGAGGTGTTCGCGCGCGAGGCCTACGACACCCGCTGCACCACGTGGGCACCGTCACCGAATCCGACGAGGACCTCGCGCTCCTGTCAGCGCGAGCGATCTACGACGCACAGTCGTAGATTCACATGATCCTCGTACCCCGCGATCGGATCAGGGAGGCAATCCACGCATGAGCACCACGCGCGCCGTCGATGCCGCAACGGCCACCATGATCTCGCTGATCGGCTCGTTGGCCGACAACAAGGTCGCGCTTGGCCGCCGCTACGGCGAGTGGGCGATCAGCGCGCCCACGATCGAATCCGCCGTCGCCGCCGCGGCCATGGCCCAGGACGAGCTTGGCCACGCCCGTTCGACCTACGCCGTCCTGGCCAAGTTCGGCGTCCACCGCGACGACGACGAACTCGAGGCCGGCGAGCCGATCAGCGCACTCGCCGAGGAGCTGCCGGACTGGGCCTCCTTCATCGCCGCCAACCTCGTCGTGGACGGCATCCTGACGACGTTCCTCGCCACTGCGCGAGAGAGCAGCATCGAGCCACTCGCCCAGCGGGCGCGCAAGATCCTCCAGGAGGAGGGCGGCCACCGCGCCCACGCCGAGGCCTGGCTCAAACGCATGTGCCGGACCGGAGGGGCCGACGCCGACCTGCTCTGCCGGCGGATCGGTGAGTTATGGGAGCAGGCGGCGCAGTGGCCCGGTCCTGAGGACGATCCCGGCTACCAAGCCGCGATCTCGCAGGACATGTTGAGCCAGGCGTTCCTCCCGACGCAAGCAGGGACGGAGCACGGAGACCACGGCTGAGGTCATCTCGCCCGGCGAGTCCGGCGGGCCGACCGGCTACTGTGTCCCGCCAATGGTCGACGATCAGCTCAGACGACGTTCCGTCGGCTCGCCCGCGGCGCGATCGCTCCTGCT
>DASPPG010000074.1:0-39015 GCA_035625625.1 Solirubrobacteraceae bacterium | reverse complement strand
ACCCGCACCGATCTGCGCGAGGTGTTCGAGCTGCACGCCGCCGGCAAGACCAGGGTGATCCGCGAGGTGCGCCCGTTGTCCCGGGTGAACGAGTCGATCGCCGACGTCGAGGCCGGCCGTGTAGCGGCCAGGATCGTCTTCGCGCTGTAAGCAACCTCTCTCCAGCGGTGACGAGCTGCCTCAGTCTGTTAGGGCAGCTCGTTTGCCGATATGTCTGTTGCACCGAGACCCCTCGGTGGTTCGTCGTCAGTGATCGTGGACGAGCGTGTCTGTCCCGCGCCCGCCTCCGCGCAGTCGGCCGAGGCGCAGCATCCGCTCGATGTCGGTCTTGGAAACAATCCCGACCGGCCGGTGATCGGTTGTGACCACGACGGCATGCCCGGTTCGGGCAAACGCCGGGCGTTCGAACAGCTTGACGATGTCCTCGTCCTCAGTGACGAGGATCTCCGGATCGGGATCGGCGATCTCGCCGACGCGCCCTATTTGCCGGCCGGCGCGGAGCAGTCGCTCGAGTTGCTCGAGGCTCAGGAGCCCCACCACGCGGCCCTCGGCGTCCACCACGGGGAGCACGGAACCGCGGTGGCGCGCGAACGCGCGCTCCGCATCATCGAGCGTGGCCTCCGCGCCGACCGTGATCGCCGGGGCGGACATCACCTCGCTCGCGGAGACGCCGGCCAATGCTTCGAACACTTGCTCCTGAGCCTCCTCGGCGCCGGCGGCCATCACCACGAAGCCGCCGATCAGCGCCAGCACGACGCCGGCGGCGGCGCCTTCAAGGAACGAAAAGCCGCCGAGGACGATCATCAGCCAGCCGAAGACGCGTCCGACACCGGCCGCAGTCCTCGTTGCCGCGGCGAGGTCGTGACGCCGTCGCCACAGCAGCGCCCGGGCGATACGCCCACCGTCGAGCGGGAACGCCGGAACGAGGTTGAAGAACAGCAGCGCCACGTTGGTGTAGACCTGATAGTCGACGACCGCCCGCAGCGTGGCCGGCGCAGAGCCCGGCAGTGCTACCGCGATCAGCCCGAACACAGCCGCGATCACGGCCGTCACGAGCGGCCCGGCGGCGGCGTAGCGAAGCTCGTCGCCGGCCTCCTCGGGGTGCCCTTTCAAGCGCGAGACGCCGCCCAGCAGCCACAAGTCGATCTCCTCGACCTCGATGCCATGACGGCGCGCGACGATTGCGTGGCCGAATTCATGCGCGAGAACGCTCGCGAACAGCAGCAAGATGCTGAGGAGCCCGAGTCCATACGAAGCAGCCGCTGAGATCCCGGGGACCACGGAGGGGTAGTAACTGTCCCCGAGGATCCACGTAAAGAGGACCACGATCAGGAGCCACCACGGGTTGACTCCCACGGGGATGCCCGCAATCCGGGCGATCTTGAAGCTACGGCCCGGCATGGAGTAGACGCTGTCATGCGCGTCGAACGATTACATCGGTGGTCCTCCCCATCGAGCCCGTGGCCGGCTACCGATGCGGGTTCTTGGCTTGTGACCCAGGTCTACCCGGCACCCCGCCCACGAACTCACGCTCGAGCACGCGGTGATACGCGTCGCGGATGACCAGCTCGCAAGGCTCCTCGCGCGAGGCATATCGAGACGCCAGTCGCCTGGCTTCGTCGAGGGTCGCGCAACGGACATGCTCTCCGCGCTGCGGCAGCGCGACGTGCCACGACCCGCGCCCGTCAAGATCGACCCGCACCATCAGGTGGCCGCCGTCGTTGTGACTACGACCGGGGGCTCGATCCATCATCCGTAGTTCTCCCTGGCTTCAGCCGACTTCTGCCGGGGGAAGCGGCCGCGAGTGGAACTGCCGCTGTGGAGGCGGGGCGCCGGGGTGCCGGTGGCGGGGCACCGGACCGTGCTCTCTGGCCAGCCAATTCGCGATCTCGCCCGGGATGTGCTGTCCGTACGCCTCGCGGAGCGCCTCGCCGATCACGGCCGGCTCGACGCGGCGGCGCTCAGGGTGCGCGGCCAGGTAGACGATCACTGCCGACACCACTTCGAGCATCCAGCGGTCACCATCCTCGCTCGCGGCATCCATGACCTCGCTCAGTCTGGCACGCAGCTCGTCGACTCCTTCATCCGGCGCCCAGTCCCCGGGGAGCGCGGCGGTCCAGGCCCGCTCAGCCGACTCGTGCTTACCGTCCGAGTCGATGATCGTCCATGCCAGATCGGAGAGCTCGATCAGTTCGATGACGCTCGTGTATTCCTCGGAGGTGGACATCGGTGCTCACGCCTGCCAGCCTGTCAAGAGGATCGTCACTCGGATGCAGAACGGGCGAAAGGCCGCCTCGTTGATCCTTCTCACATACTCCCGGAATCTTCGGGACGACCTTCCGTCACAGGCGATCGTCTCACCGTGTCGGGCCGTTCCCATCCGTAGTTCCCACTCTTCCCACTCCGGGATTAAGTACAGGCTTTCGCTCCGCGGTCCCTTCTGAGCTGACGAACGCCGGCGCCCATCTCGACGCGCCGCTCCTTATCTCCCACCGCCAGGTGACCATCCGACCACTAGGCCGGTGGTTGCGTGCGCGCGAACTCGCGTTCACTCGCGGCGATTTCGCGGCCGATCGCGGCTTGTTCACGCTCGGTAGCGGCTCGTTGGCGCGCCTCTCGTTGTTCCGCGCGCTCGCGCCGCCCAGCGTTGTTGGTGTCTCCGGCGCGCTCGTTCGCCAGGTGTTCACGCTCGTCGGCTGCCTGCTCGCGCTCATCCGCCAGGCGCTCGCGCTCGTTGGCGATCGTCTCGCGTGCGTTTGCCAGATGTTCGCGCCGCTCGGCCGCGGTCTCACGAGCATCCAACCGCTGGCTCAACTCTTCCGACGTCACCTCCCGGCGCTCGGCGATGGCCTCCCGGTCACGAGCGAGCGCCTCGCGCTCGCGGGCTACTCGCTCACGCTCCTCGGCAATCTGCTCACGCTCCTCGTTGATGTGCTCGCGCTCCCGCACGACCCGCTCCCGCTCCAGGATCGTCCCGCGCTTCTCGCCGCTCGGTTCCCGGCCCGGGCCACGTTGCTCAGCGCCCTTGGCTGATCTCGTGGCGGTGTTCAGCCACAACTCGGCATGCGTCCGCGCACGCTGCGCGGCCTCACGAGCCCGGCCACCTACTTCCCGCTCCTTCGCCGCCATCTCGTGGCGCCCTGCCTGTTCATACCGCTCGGCCTCGCGATCCGCCAGCCGTGCGGTCTCCTCAAACGCCTCAGCCGTATGCCTCAGGACCGAAGCGGCGCGCTCGGCACCTTCGCCTACCTGCGCGAGCGTCGACTCACGCTGACTCAAGCAAGCTGTCGCTGTGGAGTCCGCAGAGTCATCGGCAACCATCGTGTCGGCAATGATCGCACCGCTCTGCCAGAACTTCGACGGTGATATCCACGCTGCCCGCTCCGTGAATTTCCGCGAGCCCCACGATCGCGACGAGGTACGGACTTCCGACCACGGCAGCCGCCTTGCCGATGGCGTCCACAACCGGAGACCGCCAGCGGCCGCCGATCGCCGGCAACGCGAAGACGCTCACGCGCCGGCGAGCTTCATGCGGGCTCGATCAGGCCGTAATGGCCGTCGTAGCGCCGGTAGATGACGTTGCCGCGGCCGGTCGCGGCATTCTCGAAGAACAGGAAGCGATGAGCGACCGCGTTCATCTCCGCTACCGCCACCGCCGGCTCGATTGGTCCGGAGAACCAGTTCGGCTCGATGAACGGTCCCGTCCCGGCGGGGAGCCGCACTGCGCGCGGCGCGATCAGGGCGAGCAGTCCGTCGTCGCGCCAGTACAGAACCTCATCCGCGCCCATGTTCGCGTCGTGAAAGAGAAAGAACTCGTGATCGAGGTCCTCAAGGGTGTCGGCGGCCTCGTCGACCGACATTGGACCGAACGCGAAGGATTTGCGCCTGATGATCTCCCGCTCCTCCGCCGGCCTCACGAATGTCTCCGAGGGTGGCGGGGACCACGAGCGATGAGCCCACTCGCCGTTCGCGGGTTGAGCCGGCTCGCGCTCCCGCGAGATGAGCCGATCGACGTATCGACGCAGATGCCGCTGCAGGCGATCCGTGACGTCGTCGATCGCCGCGTCCATCGCCGGCGCGGCCGCGCGAGCGCGAACCAGCCGGCCCTGAAGATCAACCTCCGCCTCGGCTCGCGCCGGCATCGGGATCCGAGGGTTGGCCTCCTGGATGAGAACCATCCTGGCGCCGAGAATCGGGCCCTTCACGACGCTCCCGATATCGCGAAGTTTCTCTTCTGCCTGCTCTCGGGCCCGGTGATTTACCGCCCCTCTTGTCGTGACTGCAATCGTGAACGGGCTCATTTTCTTTGTCCTCATAGCTTGTAGCCAATCTCGCGCAACAGCCGCTTGCGCGCGGCGACATCTGTGTCGCTCTCGACCGCGACCGGCGTCTCACCGTCGACCACGCCAAGGATCCCGCGTCCGAGGGCGGTCTCGGCCACGACCACCTGCACCGGGTTGGCCGTCGCGCAGAAGATCCCGCAGACCTCCGGCACCCGCTTGACATGGTCCAGCACGTTTACCGGGAACCCCTCGCGCAAGAACACGATGAACGAATGGCCGGCGCCGATCGACTGCGCGTTGCGGACCGCCAAATCGATGAGCCCCTGATCGTTCCCGGTTCGTCGCACGAGCCTCGGGCCCGACGCTTCGCAAAAGGCGACGCCGAAGCGCAGCCCCGGAACGGCCCCGGCCAACGCCTCGTGCAGGTCCTCGACCGTCTTGATGAAGTGCGACTGACCCAGAATCAGGTTCACGTCCTCCGGCTTCTCTATCGCTACGACGTGAAGCTGTGCCTTGTCGGTGTCTTCGGTCATCCTTGTTCCTCGACTCGATTCGATCCTGCCAAGCGCCGGCAGCCCGTGGATCGGCGGATACCGCGGACCTCGGTTGGGGGGAATTACCGATGCCTGGCCCGGCCCGTACGGCGGCACAGCAGCCGGACCGGCTTAGATAATCGCCCTTGGATACACGTGCACGCGTACCTCGATCACCCGGGCCCGGTCGCGTTCGCCCATCGCGGCGGGGCGGGCGAGGCACCCGAGAACACGCTCGCCGCATTCGAGATCGCCGTCGCTCTCGGGTACCGCTACCTGGAGACCGACGCCCACCTCACCCGCGATGGCATCTTGGTCGCTTTCCACGACGACCGGCTCGACCGGGTAACCGACCGTGCCGGCGCGATCGCCGAGCTGGTCATCGCCGAGGTCGAGGCGGCCGACGCCGGTTACACATTTTCAGTCGACGGCGGACGCAGCTTCCCGTTCCGCGGTCAGGGGATTCGAGTCCCGCGACTTGAGGACCTACTCGTACGGTGGCCCGAGGCACGGTTCAACATCGACCCCAAGGCCGACGCCTGCGTCGTACCGCTGGCGGCGCTCCTCGACCGGTTGAAGGCCTGGGATCGGGTGTGCATCGGATCGTTCTCGGACCGGCGTCTCCGCCGGATTCGCGAACTCGGTCGTGGCCGGGCGTGCACGTCGATGGGGCCGCAGGCCGTCGCACTGGCCCTCGCGGTCTCGAACTTCCGGCTGATTCCGCGTCTCGGCGCCGATTGCGTGCAGGTCCCGACGCACCGGGGACCCGTCCGCATCGTCACTGAGCGGTTCGTCGCGGCCGCGCACCGCGCGCACCTTCCCGTTCATGTGTGGACGATCAACGACGAGCCCACTATGGACAGACTCCTCGAGCTCGGCGTGGACGGCATCATGAGCGACCGCCTCCGCCTGCTAGTGGACGTCCTCTGCCGCCACCGACGAGCGCGGCCTGAAAAGTGAGCGCGAGGTAACGTTCAATCCGGGCGTCCTGGCCGAGAAGGGCGCGGCTTGCGGTGGACCCTGGGTTCAAATCGGGGAGAACTACGGCAGACCCCGAACCGGGACGGACCTAGCGTTTTGGGCGATCTCTGTTCCGCCTTCGAGCAGGAGCCTTTTCGACTTGCGCTCGGATCATGTCGATCGCGCCTTGGGATCCGAGAGGACAGACCCACCAGCCGCGACGGTGATTCCCGCGAACGGCTCACCGCGCATCACGGACGGACCGCCGCCCCAACGTTCGGAGGACATGTCGAGCTTCGACATGGTCTCGCACCACTTTTCCGTCGCGGCCGATCGGCTGTGTCTGCCCGACGGCGTACGCCGAGTCGCGCTCGCGGCCGAGCGGGAGGTGCAGGTGCAGCTCCCGGTCAGGCTCCACGACGGGGAGACCCGCGTGTTCACCGGGTTCCGGGTGCAGCACAACAGCGTGCGTGGCCCTCACAAGGGCGGCATCCGCTACCACGAGCTGGTCGACCTCGACGAGGTCCGCGCTCTGGCGGCCCTGATGACCTGGAAGACAGCGATCGTCGACGTTCCGTTCGGAGGCGCCAAGGGTGGAGTGAACTGTTCGGCGCGCGAGCTCAGCGAGGACGAGCTGGAGCGCGTCACCCGCGCCCTGGTGGACCGGATCGGAGACGTCCTCGGGCCGACTCGCGACATACCCGCTCCGGACGTCGGCACCAACGCGCAGGTGATGGCCTGGCTGATGGATGAGTACGGCAAGCTGCAAGGCGACACTCCGGCGATCGTCACCGGGAAACCGATCTCGCTCGGCGGCTCCTTCGGGCGACAGTCGGCGACGGGCCGCGGGGCCGTATACGCCTACCGGGAAGCCGCGCCCCAACTTGGACTCACTCCCGAGAGCACCCGGGTCGTTGTCCAGGGCTTTGGCAATGTCGGTTCCTGGGCGGCTCAGATCATGACCGAGCTGGGATGCAAGCTCGTGGGTGTCTCGGACTCAAGCGGCGCGATCCAGTCCGACGCGGGCATCGACCCCAACTCGCTGCTCCTCCACCTCGCCGAAGGCGGCGAGCTGGTCGGGTACCCAGATGCGCCGGACGCGGTTGGCACCGAGACGGTTGCACCGGACGAGCTGCTCGAGCTCGACTGCGAGGTCCTGATTCCCGCCGCCCTCGGCGGCGCGATCCACGCCGCGAACGCAGACGCCGTGCGCGCACGGATGGTCATCGAGGGCGCGAACAACCCCACCACCCCTGCCGCCGACGAGATCCTGGGCGACAAAGGCGTGCTCGTGATCCCCGACGTGCTCGCGAACGCCGGCGGCGTGATCGTCTCCTATTTCGAGTGGACCCAGAACCTCCAGCACTTCAGATGGGACGAGGACCAGGTCAACCAGCGGCTGGCCGCAAGGATGCAGCGCGCCTACCAGCAGGTCGCGCAGCGGGCCGGTGATGGTGGCGTGTCCCTGCGAGTGGCTGCCTACGAGCTCGGCATTCAACGTGTCATCGAGGCCGGTCGACTCCGCGGGCGCCTCGGATACACGTAGGCGTCTAACCAGCGGAGGCGGATGTCCTCCTCCTGCGCCCCTCCAATTTGTTCTTAGGGAGATCTCATTAACGCTTCGTAGTTTCAGCCAAACAAATGAGCGCCCCCCGGCATCTGTGGTCTGGCGACTGGCAGAACGAGTCCTCAGCCCTCGGTGAGGACCTGGCCGCGCGCCGGGCCCGGACCGGGGAGTCGGGCGAGGCCGAGCCTGTCCCCGCGCCGCAGCGTCCCCGGCGTTCGGCAGCGGCTCGCCTCCGGGCCTGGCTCCGAGCCATCCGCAGGAGTGCGCGTCTGCGCCCGCGGCGACGGTACGCCGGCAGCCGCCGCGGCCGCATCGTGGTCCTGGTCGGGCTGTTGGCGCTCGTCGGCGCGGGCACGGCGTACGCGGTGACCTCGGCGCTCACCGGGAGCGGCGGCCGAAACCAGGCGGCGGCGAGCGGATACCAGCCCTGGATAGGCATTGATCTGTACAACTCGCCGTTCGGAGGCCCGATCGTCGTGAGCGTGGCGCCCGGTAGCCCTGCGCAGGCGGCAGGGATGCAGCCGGGCGATGTAATCAGCCAGGTCGACGGTCAACCTGTCGCCACCACGTCCGAGTTCGCCTCGGCCATCGCCGGGAAGCACCCCGGCGATCAGGTGACGATTCAGCTGGAGCGGGGCCCCGCCACGTACGTGGCCGATGTCACGTTGGCGACCCGGCCCGTCGGCTACCCATGAGCTTCGTCCATCCGGCCGTCCTGATCGCCCTGGTGGCGATCCCGTTCCTGGTCATGTGGTACGTCGACCATCAGCGTCGGCGCGCCCAAGCCGCCTCGGCATTCGTGACCCCCGCGCTTACCGCGTCGGTCTCCCCGCTTCGTCCCCGCTGGCGGCGGCACGTCCCGATGCTCGCCTGCCTGCTCGCACTTGCCCTGTTGATCGTGGCCGCGGCCCGTCCGCAACGGACGCTCGCACGGACCGTCGATACGGCCTCGGTCATGCTCGCGAACGACACCAGTGGCTCGATGGCGGCCACCGATGTGGCCCCTACCCGGCTCGGGGCAGCCGAGCGCGCCGATGACCGCTTCCTGGCGAGCGTTCCGGGCTCGGTCCGGGTCGGCTTGCTCGAATTCAACACAAAGGTCACCCTGCTGCAGTCCCCGACCACCGATCACGCGCTCGTGCACGCCGCCCTCGCTCAGCTGCGTGTTACCGGGGGCACTGCGATCGGCGACGCCCTCCGCACGGCATTGCGCACGCTCGCCAGCGTCCCGCGCGATGGCGGCAAGCAGCCGCCGGCCGCGATCCTCTTGCTGTCGGACGGCGCCTCCGACGTGGGTTCGGACCCGCTCACGGCCGCTCAACAGGCCGCGGCCGAGCATGTTCCGATCTATACCGTCGAGCTCGGGACGCCGAACGGGACCGTCACAGAGAAGCGCGGAACAAGGACCGTGACGGTGCCGGTGCCGCCCAACCCACAGCAGCTGGGCGAGATCGCGCGCATCTCTCACGGGCAGGCGTTCACCGCGACCGACGCGAAGGGGCTGGACACCGTTTATGAGCGCCTCGGCGCTGAACTCGGACACAAGAAGGTGAAGCACGACATGACCGCCAGCTTCGCCGGCGGCGGGCTGGCGTTGTTGCTGATGGGCGCCGTCGCCTCGCTCGTTTGGTTCGGACGGCTGGTCTAGACCGTGTCAACCAAGGAGGACACATGACTGACATCGACAATGCGCATGACCTGCGCGGCGAGGCGCGTGCCGCGTTGGGCGAGGCGCTCCACGAGATAAAGCGCGTCATCGTCGGACAGGACGCGATGCTCGAGCGGTTGCTGATCAGCCTGCTCGCCGGCGGGCACGTGCTGCTCGAGGGAGTCCCCGGGCTGGCCAAGACGCTTACGGTTAAGACGCTGGCTGCCGTGCTCGGCGGTTCCTACAGCCGGATCCAGTTCACCCCGGATCTCGTTCCGGCCGATCTCGTCGGGACGCGCGTCTACCGGCCTGACACGGGCAGCTTCGACACGGAGCTCGGGCCCGTGTTCTGCAACTTCCTGCTGGCCGATGAGATCAACCGCGCACCGGCGAAGGTGCAGTCGGCGCTGCTCGAGGTGATGCAGGAACAGCAGGTGACGATCGGGGGCACGACCTATGAGGTCCCGCTGCCGTTCGTCGTGATGGCCACGCAGAACCCGATCGAGTCGGAAGGCACCTATCCCCTCCCGGAGGCACAGGTCGATCGCTTCCTCATGAAGATCCTGGTCGACTATCCGAGCGCCGGGGAGGAAGCGGCCGTAGTGGGACGCAGCCTCGGCGCGCCGGCCGACGTGCAGGAGGTGCTGGCGCTCGCCGATCTGCGCCGGTACGCGGCCGCGGCGGCGACGGTGCTCGTCGACCGCGACACGATCGCCTATGCGGTGGCGCTCGCGGACGCGACCCGTCGTCCGGAGGCCTACGGGCTTTCGGACGTCGCTCCGCTGATCGAGTTTGGCGCGAGCCCACGCGGGCCGATCGGCCTTGTCCAGGCTGCTCGGGTGCTCGCGCTGCTGCGCGGTCGTGGTCACGTCGTGCCCGACGACGTCCGCGACCTCGCGGCCGACGTGCTTCGCCATCGCATCGTCCTCTCGTACGACGCGCTCAGCGACGGGGTGACCGCCGACCAGTTGCTTGAGCGAGTCCTGACCGCCGTCCCCGAGCCCGGCGTCGAGGACCTGATGCGCGAGCGGCCGACAGTGGTGCAGGCTCGGTGAGTGGAACGCTGCTCGAGCCCCCCGCGGCACGGCAAGGTCCGGGGCCCCTGGCGCAGCCGCTGATCGACGCCCTCGACGTCGCCGTCAGCCGCCTCGTCACCCGTATGCTGCCCGGCGATCGGCGTGCCGCAGGCGTCGGACCCGGCACTGAGCTCGCACAGCTGCGCCCGTACGAGGTCGGCGACGACGTGCGCTACATCGATGCCGCGGCAACTGCCCGAACCGGGCAACCACATGTCCGGTTGCACGTGCCTGAGCGCGCGCTCACCACCTGGATCGTCCTCGACGTATCGCCGTCGATGGCGTTCGGAACCGCACGCCGCCTGAAGGCCGACGTCGCGGAGGGGGTGGCACTCGTCTTCGGGCGTCTCGGCGTGCGGCGAGCGGGCAGCGTCGGGCTCGTGGCGTTCGGCGCCGCCACCCCGCGCGTGCTCCCGCCCCGCGGGGCGAAGCCTGGGATCGTCGCCCTGCGGCGGATGCTTGCCGAAGGGGTCGCCCCGGACGGTCAACACGACGAGGGCGGCCTCGCCGACGCCCTGCCGCGTGTGGCGCAGTTGGCGCGCCGGCCCGGGCTCATCGTCACCATCAGCGACTTTCGCGAACAGCGTGACTGGCACCGGGCAATGGGATCCCTGCGCTTGCGCCATTCCGTGCTCGCGGTGGAGATCGTCGATCCGCGCGAGGCGGAGGTGCCGGCGGTTGGGCACCTGGCGCTGGTCGATCCCGAGACGGGCGCCCGCGTCGATGTGGACACCTCCAACAGACGCCTGCGCGAGCGCTTCGCCGAGCTCGAGCGGCAACGTCGCGACACGCTGGCACGCGAACTGCGTCGGCTGCGAGTCGACCACGTGACACTGGCGACCGATCACGACTGGCTCGCGGCGTTGGGGCGTCACCTGCGATGAACTTCGCCTCACCGCTGTGGCTGGCGGCGCTCGCGGTCATTCCGATCGTCGTCGCAGCGTCCGTCGCGGCGCGCCGGCGGGCCAGGCGGTACGCCGTGCGGTTCCCGGCAGTGTCAACGCTGCGACTCGCCGCCGCCGGCGGCAGATCCTGGCGCCGCCACCTGCCGGCGGTGTTCGCGCTGGCGGCGATCACCGCGCTCGCACTGGCACTCGCCCGCCCGCGTGTCAGCTACAGCGCGCCAGTGGACAAGGCATCGGTGATCCTCGTCACCGACCATTCGGGATCGATGGCCGCCACCGACGTCGAGCCCACCAGGCTCGCGGCCGCCGAGCGCGCCGCTAACACGTTCATCGATCAGCTGCCGGCGAGCGCACTCGTCGGCGCGGTCGCCTTCTCGAGTTCGCCGGATGCTGTCCAGGCGCCGAGCGCCAACCACGCCCTCGCGCGGGCGATCATCGACGGGCAGACCGCGGGCGGCGCGACCGACACCGGCGATGCGCTCGAACTGGCGCTCCAGCTTCTCCACGGCGCGGACGCCAAACATCCTCCGTCGGCGATCGTCCTGCTCTCGGACGGCGCGGCCAATGCCGGTGTCGATGTGACGACGGTCGCGCGCCAGGCAGCTCACGACAAGATCCCGATCGACACCGTCGCGCTCGGCACTCCCGACGGCACACTTCCCAACCCTGAGCCGTTCGGAGCGCCGATCGCGGTCCCTCCCGACCCGCAGCTGATGCAGGAGATCGCGCAGCTGTCGGGTGGCCGGTCCTTCGACGCGCAGGACACCGGCACGTTGAGCTCGATCTACAGGCAGCTGGGGCGCCAGCTCGGCAGCGTGACGCGCAAGCGCGACGTCACCGCGGAGTTCGCGATCGGGGGACTCGTGTTTCTCCTCTTCGCGGGGGCGACATCGACTCGGTTCTCGGCACGGCTGCCCTGAACGCCGCGCCTTCAGCTCTCGGGCGGCGCGCTCTCGGGCTCGGCGGCGTTCTTGCGGCGGCCGAATCGGAACGAGCGCTCAACGTGCTCCACCCCGTGCCCGACGTGCTCTGCCCCGTGCTCGACGTGCTCTGCCCCGTGCTCGACGTGCCGGACGCCGCGCTCAGCCGCAGCGAGCGGTGCCAGCACCGAGACGAGCTCGACCATCGTTTCGTTGAGTCGGTCGACAGAATCGGTCAACGGGCCAACTGACGTTGCCAGAACCTCGATCACCTCGACGTGGCGTTCGATCGACTGCGTCGCGCGATCGATCGCCTGGACGGCGTCCAACGTCTCCCGCTCGGTCTGTTCGAGTGGCTTGAGCGCGTCCTGATCCAGCATCCGGACAACCGACCGAGCAGGCCTCAGCACAAAGTCGAACACCGACCGTGAATGCTACTGCCTGGCGATCAGCGGCGGGCGGGGTGAGTTCGCGCCGTGACGCTCCTCCCGCTCGGGGTTTGCCTGCCACCCCGCCTAAGTCGGTGACACCGACGCCGTGTTACCGACGCCGTGTTCTTACGGGCGGACGGTAATGGGCGCGGGTAAGAAGGTGCCCTGAATTGAAGAAGGATTTGCGAAGAGCCGTGTAGTACGCCTGCGCCCACCGTCGATGCACGTCTGTTTCGCGGTGATGATTGGCACCTCGATGGCTCGTCTGTGCCGACATCGGATAGCGAGGATCGCCTGGCGTGGTTATCCGCTGTGGGACGCGTTCGTCGTCATCGCTCGTTTCGCGACCAACCTCCGCCAAATCGTGCGCAGCGCCGCGGCCAGCCTCCGTGCGTAAGGATGCGTCTATGCGTTGGTGAGAATTTCCCTCGCAAAGTAGTAAGGAGGATCTCAGCTTCGCCTTAGAGACGACTCACGCATTCCTTAGCGATGGCTTCGACAAGGCGCGAAGAATCGTGTGCCGTGAATCGCGCGTCCGTCTCTGAGCAAGGGCACCGCCGGTCCGTCCCGAAGCCCGCCGAGCAGACGCCACGCGCGGTCATCGCGCGCGAGGCCGGTCTCGAGCTGATCCGCCGGATCAATCGCTGGTTGATCGCCGGTACCGTGGCGGCGGCCGGACTCTTCTCGCTGCTGGCCGCGCACGCACTCCCCGGGCATACCGTCACGACCGGCAGCGCCCCCTCGAGCGTCGCGTCGCAGTCCGGGACTTCCTCGGGGGCATCCTCCGCGTCACACTCGTCCTCGAACGCCGGCGGCTCTGGCCTGCAAGCGCCGGCGCAGGCTCCGTCGCTGGCTCCGGCCGTGCCGGCTCCTGTGGTCTCCGGAGGATCCTGAGATGGGGAGCACGGCGGGACCCAGCGCGCTCTGGTACCTGACGCGCGGCACCGGCACGGTCAGCCTCGTGCTCCTCACGATCAGCCTCGCGCTCGGGATCGCAAACGTTCGGCGCGTACAAACGGACACCGTGCCGAGATTCGTCTTCGACGCGGTTCACCGCAGCGTCTCCCTGCTGGCGCTCGCCTTCCTAGCGGTTCACATCGTCACCTCCGTGCTCGACCCGTTCGCGCCGATCCGCCTCATCGACGCGGTGATCCCATTCGTATCCGCCTACCGGCCGATCTGGGTCGGACTCGGCGCCGTGGCCTCGGACGCGCTGATCGCGATCGTTCTCACGAGCCTGCTGCGGCGGCGGTTCGGGTATCGCACCTGGCGGGCCACGCACTGGGTTGCCTACGCGTGCTGGCCGATCGCACTCGTGCACGGCCTCGGCACCGGCAGCGACGCCAAGACGAGTTGGATGCTGCTGCTGACCGCAGGCTGCGTCCTGATCGTGCTGGTGGCGGTGTGGGTTCGTGCCGTGGCCGGATGGCCCGGTCACTCCGGGGTCCGGGCCTCGGCCATGCTGGCATCGATCGCGGCACCGCTGGCGCTCCTGATCTGGCTGCCGAATGGGCCGCTGGCCGCCGGCTGGGCCAGGCGCGCCGGCACGCCGGCGTCGCTGCTGGTCAAGACGACCGTACCGGCTGCGTCGTCTAGTGCACGCCCCAGCTCATCGGGTGGCACCCCCTCGACCGCCCCCTCTGCCTTCAATGCCCAGGTGTCCGGCACCGCGACCGAGTCGCAGCTTTCCGGCGGCCTGGTGCAGCTAGACCTCAAGCTGATCGTCTCGGGGCAGACGCTCAGCGCGCTCGATATACGCCTCGTCGGCCAGCCGGTGAGCGGCGGCGTCGCGATGAGCTCCAGTCGAGTCACCCTGGGAACCCGGTTCGCGCCGGCCCTCTACCAGGGACGGGTTACCGGCCTGGAGGGGACCGAGATCACAGCCCGGGTGAGGACCCCGCAGAGGTCGCTCGGGCTCGTGGCACAGCTTCAGATCGATCCGCGCTCGGGCGCGGTGTCCGGCGCGTTGTCCGCGCAGCCGGGCGAACGAACCGAAGGAGGCAGATGATGGCCGTGACAGTCGATCAGCTGCTGCCTCGCTTGCTGGCCGGGATCGGCGAGCGAGCAATGGTGGCGCTTGAGCAGCACCTGGACGTGCACGGGCCGCCGCCGGATCTGCGGCGTTGGCCGCCCGAGGAGATCATCACGCTCGCCGAGAGCGCCGGCCTGCGTGGCCACGGCGGCGCGTCGTTCCCGACGGCGCGCAAGCTGCGCGCGGTGGCGTCACGACGGGGTCGGGCGGTGGTGGTCGCCAACGGCTCGGAAGGTGAGCCGGCGAGCAACAAGGACCGCGCGCTGCTGCGCGATCTGCCGCACCTGGTCCTAGACGGCGTCGCGGTGGCGGCGCGCGCGGTGGGCGCGCGCGACGCGATCGTGGTGATCTCGCGCGAGGACGCGCGTAGTACCCGCAGCCTCGAGCTGGCGCTGCGTGACCGCGCATCAGCCAGGCTGGCCGGCGACCCGCGGTTTGAGCTGTTCGAGATCGAGCCAAGCTATCTCGCGGGCCAGGAGACGGCGCTGGTGTCGGCGCTGAACGGTGGTCCAGCCAAGCCCACATTCGCCCCACCGTTGCCCTTCGAGCGCGGCGTACGCGGACGACCCACGCTGGTGCAGAACGTCGAGACGCTCGCGCATCTAGCCCTGATCGCCCGCCACGGCGCGGATTGGTTCCGCGAGCTGGGGACGGAGCGCGACCCTGGTTCCGCGCTGGTGACGGTGTCGGGCGCGGTCGCCGCACCCGGCGTGTACGAGATCGAGCACGGCATGTCGCTGTCGGAGCTGCTCGACGTGGTCGGGGTGACGGATAGCGTGGCGGGGGTGCTGATCGGCGGATACTTCGGGACGTGGCTGCCCCCGGACATCGCGCCGGATGTCAGGTTGAGCGGCGAGCATCTCAGCGACCACGGCGCCAGCCTGGGGGCGGGCGTGATCGCAGTCGTGGGCGCCGGCGCGTGTCCGGTGGCCGAGGCGACACGCATCGCCGACTGGTTCGCAGCCGAGAGTGCCGGCCAGTGCGGGCCATGCGTGAACGGTCTGCACGCGATCGCCGACACGGTCCACCAGCTGGCCACCGGGACGGCAGCGCGCACCGCTTGCGACGACCTCGAACGCTGGGCGCACGACATGCGTCGTCGTGGCGCGTGTCAGCACCCCGACGGCGCGATCCGCTTCATTACCAGCGCGCTGCGTGTATTCGAGCACGAGCTGCGCGACCACGCTCGGCGCGGCCCGTGCGACCGGTGCGCGGGACCGCCGGTGCTCCCGGCGCCGATCCACGCCAGGTTGCGCGGCTGACGATGCGACTCCGAGTCACCCCGATCCAGTGCGTCGCGCACGGCCTCTGTCGCGAGCTTCTGCCTGAGGCGATTCGGCTCGACGAGTGGGGATACCCGATCCTTGAAGGCGAACTCACTCCTGAGCTCGTCGAACACGCCCGGCGTGCGGCCGACGCTTGCCCCACACTGGCCCTGAGTTGGTGTCGCCCAGCTTCTACGCCGCCTGAAGATCCGCGCGCGGGCCCGCGGCGTCACGCGGGTTATGCGCGATTGCTCCGCCGGGTCGACCGCGGATCGGTGCGGGGTGGGCGCGCAGCGCCGCGCCGGGCGTCTCGAGCGCGGCGTTGACGGCGCGACTCGCGTTTGAAGCTGATCGCACAGGCGGTCAGTACGACGATCGCGACGGCGCCCGCAACCGCCAAGCCGGGGGTGATCGCCAGGATGACGATCACCGCGACGATCGCGATCCCGACGTCGACCAGTAAGACGTTGGATCTCACATCGTCACTCCGGCCTCAGCCGGCCGCATGGACTTCGAGCGCGAACATAGCTAGCCAGGCGAACCCCGCGAATTGCAAGGGACGGTCGGACAGCAGCACGTCCTCGGGCGCCTCCCCATCGCCACGCTGCACGAGCTCGCCGTACCGCAGCAGGCAGACAGCGAAAGGCACCATCGTCAGTGGCCGCCACGGGATGCCGTGCACTAAGGGAAGCGAAAAGGCCCACACCCAATAAGCCGACAGCGCGACCACCGAGGCGCCGGCGATGATCAGCTCAAGCGCGCTCGCGCTGTATGAATTGAGCACCCGCCTTCGCCGATCGCGCTGGCCGTCCGTCCGTCGCAGCTCCGCATGACGTTTGGCCGCCGCCACAAACACCGCCGAGCCGGTGACAACCACCAGGAACCAGCTCGACAGCGTCACCGGCGCCGCGACCCCCCCGGCCACCGCGCGGAGCACGAATCCACCCGCGACCGCGACGATGTCGAACACGATCAGGTGGCGCCACAGGAGCGTGTACGAGAGCGTGAGTGCCACGTAGCCGGCTCCGACAAGCGCAAGGAGCGGCCCGACCGCGGCGCACAGCACGATCCCGGCGAGCACTAGCGAGAGGCCGAGTCCGGTCGCAAAGCGGGGATCGAGCTCTCTCGCCGCAACCGGGCGGAACCGCTTGCGAGGATGGAGGCGATCCTCCTGTGCGTCGCGAACATCGTTGATGGCATAGATGCCCGACGCCAGCAGACCGAATGCCACGCACGCGATGGCCACACGCCCGAGCGTATCGTCGTGTCCGAGCGCACCGGCTGCCCCGGCCGCGGCGATTATGAGCGCGTTCTTGATCCACTGCTTGGGTCGCATCGTCGCGACCACAGAGCCGCGGCGACTCCGCTGCGCGGCCGGTAGTGGCAAACGGCCTGCATTGGCCGACTCCATAGCGGCAAGTTAGATACGGTGTGTAAGCGCAGCCTGTGACCAGGATGAGGACGCTCTCAGTATTCCCGGAACTGAGTGTCCGCTAGGTGTGAGAAGGTTGCTGGCAACGTCAGTCTGCATTCGAGAGCCAATTCGCTCTCTCACACACCCCAGCGGCCGGGACTTGTTCGCCGTATCCATCCGATGAGCTGAGAAAGCTCTCACGTGGCCCCCTGGCATGCAAGGAGCCGCCGGCGGGCGGTCGAAACGCGCTCAGACGCGAAATGCTTAGCCCCAGCCGCGAGGCGATCGAACGTTACGAGGCCCGGATCCTCGCCTACGAGCAGGGACGCCGGTCCCACGCCCACCCAGAACGCCCGCCACGTTCTCTTCAGCGGTCCAAGGCGCGCGGCGCGATGCCGTCACGCCGCACACAGCGCCCCCGCACGCGACCCACCACACTCCGGCTCCGCGCGCGCCGGATCGTCGTCCTCGCCGCGCTGATCCTGCTGATTGATCTGGTCTTCTCGTTCTGGGGTTCGATGACGGAACCCTCGAACGTGCCGTTCGGGGTGCGGGCGGTCGAATGGCTGCGGGATAACGGGGCCGCGGGGGCGGTGTCGGAGATCGAGAGCATCTACTACTCGCTCGACGCGCCGGCGACCGGGGGCCCGCCGCTCAAGCGGCTACCGCGGATCGGGTCGGGCGCGCGTGAGCAGGTGGCGAGCGACTCGCCGCCCCCGATTACCCCAGTGATCACGCCGGCGCTGCCAGGCGAGGGGCAGTGGCGGGGGACCGGGCCGTTGGTCCGCGGCGTCGCGCCGGTTCAGGTTGCGACCTTCCGTCCGGACCCGATCTACCCGCAACTGGTCGCAGGCGTTGCGTGGATCGACCGCTCACGTACGCGGCTAGCTCTGTACCCGGGCCGCTATGAGCCGCCCAACGACGGAAAGCAGTTGGCGGAGGTGCCACCCAAGCTGCGCTCGACGCTGCTGGCCACGTTTAACAGCGGCTTCAAGCTCGAGGATTCGGGCGGGGGTTTCTTCTCGCAGGGCCACGTGTACGCGCCCTTGCGGGACGGACAGGCAACGCTGATCGGCTACAGCGACGGGGCCGTCGATGTCCGGACGTGGACGGGTGGCCCCGATCCCGGCCCGGGAATCGTGCTGGCGCGCCAGAATCTGCCCTTGATCGTCGAAGACGGCCGGCTCAACCCCGCCTTGTCGAACGATTCACTGTGGGGAGCGACGCTCGGGAACGCGGTCCGCGTGTGGCGTTCGGGAGTTGGCGTCGATGCCCACGGCAACCTGATCTACGCCGCCGCCGACATTCAAACCGCTCAGAGCCTCGCGCAGATCCTCCAGCGCGCCGGCGCCGTGCGAGCGATGGAGCTCGACATCAACTACGAGTGGACCACGTTCAACTTCTACGGGACCTTCGGCGCCGGTGACCCCACCAAGCTGCTGCCCGACATGAACCGTCCGGCAGCTCGCTACCTGTCCCCAGACGACCGCGATTTCTTCGCGGTTTACGCAGGTTAGGGTTACTTCCAGCGCGACGACCTAGGATCCGCCGGAGACGACAGCGGTCGGCGCCGGGATTGCCGTCGCGGGAGCCTGCACCGGCGCCCGAAGCGAGGGCGCAGATGCTTGCGCCGGAGTCGGCGGCCCACACTACTGAAATGTGCGGACCGCCAACCCGGACTACGGCCTCAAACGTGCAGGTCGACCGAGCGTGAGCTCGCCTGACCGGCCTTAGTGGCAGCGTCGTCGCTGTCACCGTCGTGATCGGGCGCTCCCGGGGCTTCAGCCGATTCCGGCCGCTGGACCGCACCGATCGGCGCGAACGCCGCCTGGTGACTGGCGCCACCGACTGCTGCGATGCTCATGACTACGTGCTCCTTCCGTGGTTTGACGTAAACCAGTGATCGGTTCCGAATGCGTCCAGGCACACCATTCCTGTGCGCACTCTCACCCGCCTGCCACCGATCAGCCTCCTCTTAAGCAAGGTCTCACCTGCCTCCTACCCAGGCCTTCGACCCGAGCCCCACGATTGGACGCGATGACCGCAGCTGTGGATCCGCTCGCCGGCCTTGGCCCCGAGCACGGGCTCGGTCTGAACCGGCACCACGCCGTGCGGGTCCCTGCCCGTCCAACCGACGCCGTTGAATCCTCCCCGGGCTGCACGGACACGTGTGGGCCAGACGTTATTTGGGCATGGTCGCTCGTATGAGGACGGCAACGGGCTCATGAGCCACCTGCTCGTCGGTCTCTCGCTCGCGCTTATCGGTTCGGTGGCCCTCAACGCGAGCTACCTGGTGCAGCACGCCGGCTCGGTCGCGGCGCCCACGATCGCCTTCCGTCACCCGATGAGGACATTCGGCTTGTTGCTGCGTTCCAGGCTATGGCTGGCCGGCGGCGTCCTCGGAATGACCGGCTGGGCGATCAGCATCGCCGCGCTCACGCAGGCGCCGCTATCGCTCGTGCAGGCATTCCTGATCGGCGGGATCGCGTTGCTTGCGCCGGTGGCAGTCCGCGTCCTGGGTCACCGCCTGACCCCGAGGGAACTCGCGGGCATCTCGCTGGTGTTGTTCGCGCTGCTTGTACTTCTCGTGGGTCGGGGCGCGGTCGGCGTCCACTCGCACTTTCACAACGTGGCGCTCGGGTTCTACCTGAGCGGTTCAATCTGCGCCGGCGCGTGCCTGCTCCTCCTCAGGCAGCGGCGGACGCAGATGCTGGCCGCGGCCGGGGGAATCCTGTACGGCGCCGCCGACGTCGCGATCAAGGCGCTCACCGGTCTCGCCGACCACCATGGCATCACCGCCGTGCTCACCTCGCCTTGGTTGATCGCGGCGATCGTGGCCAGCATCGGCGCTTTCTTCTGCTTCCAGCGTGCGCTCCAGTCGGGCAGGCCGATGCCGGTGATCGCGCTCATGACCGCCGGCAACAACATTGTCTCGATCATCGGCGGGCTGGCTGTGTTCGGGGATCCGCTCGGGCACCGCCCGGCAATCGCGCTCTTCCATGTCGCGGCGTTCGTCCTGATCGTGATCGCAGCCTGGCTGCTCGCCCCCGCGCAGGCGGCGGTCACCGTGCCCGCCGGCGCGCACCGCGAGCTCGGGCTCGCGCACTAACCACCTGTGGACGCCGCAGCGATCCCGCGTGACGGGATCGCTGCTTGAGAGTGGCAGGTGCTGCGTTCAGAGAGCGGCGGGATAGCCGCCGGGAATGCCATAGGCGTAGCCGCCTCCGTAGCCATAGCCGTAACCGCCGCCGGGATAGCCGTAACCGCCGCCCGGATAGCCATAGCCGCCGGTCGAATAGCCGGAGTCACCGCCGGTCGACGACTGCGCGCTGCCGCCGGCCGAGTACGACACCGAGAACGACGAGCCGTCGCTGGAGAGGCTGCTCGGTGTGGCGCCCGCGGACGACTGGTCCGCCTGTCCGCCAACACCGAGAGCCGTCGGAACGATGCTCCCACCGCCAAAGAACCCGGTGCTGTTCGACGACGCCAGCTGGACCTCCTGAACCGTCCAGTTGGAGTCGGCGATCGAGCCGGTGTGACCGCCCGCGGTGGCGGACGCGTTGGTGAACGTCACCTTGCCGAAGTCCGCCAGCGGCAGCACCTGGTCGGCGCCGAACTGGCCGGCGGTCGCCGGAGCCTCGGCGATCCACTCAGCGCTCGACGTGTCCGGATTGCTCATCTGAAGCGTCTTGGTCACCGACTGTCCAGTCGTCTGATCCGACAGTGCCACGGTGACGTTCGTGCCGTTGACCGTGACACGGGCCGAGATGTGGTCGCCCGTGTGGATCGCGAGATTGAGGGGAGTCTCGGCTGCCGGCAGCAGCTCATACCAGGCGTAGTACTGCGTCTGGCCGTTGACGACGTCGGCCGAGGTACCGACCTGCTCTAGGGACTGGGATTGCTGGCTTGCGCCTCCGAGCCCGACCCAGAAGGCTGAATAGCTCTGGCCGGAGCCGGCCGAGACGGAGGGCTCGGTCCAGCTGCCGGAGACGCTCGAGAAGTTCTGTCCCGTGTTGCTCTGAGCAACGTAGCCCGCCCAGTTCTCGCTCTGCGCCTGTTGTACGTTGACTGCCTGCGCCGATGCGCCGGTCGCGTCGATGGCGAAGCCACTCGCGAGCGCAAGTGCGGCGGTCACAGCCAGGAGCGGCCACGCGCGCCGGCGTAGCCATATGTTTTTGTTGATCATCTTGCCTAGCCTCGCTGTGTAATAGACGGTGCGTATTCACTGTGCGACGGCCAGCGAAGAGGCGTTTTGGACACGGCTAAGAACTCGGTATGAAGCCGCCGGGAATCGGTGCCGGGACACCGTTCGTGGACCGCATGGTGCGCCTAGCACGGCGACACCAACGACGGTGTGACCGCGTCAGCCGTTGTGCAAGTGATGGTGGACGACCGCGGTGGCAGTCCAGGCGGAGAAATCCGGGATCAGCACCAGGGCCAGGATGAGTCCGCCGACCACGGCACTCGTGCTCGCGACCCAGCGGCCGATCCTCCCGGGCACGGCCCCGCCGCCGTGCTCGCCCGCAAGCGCGCGAACGCCCAGCGTCCTGGCCAGGACCGGGAGATGACCGAGAACGTGCAGGCTCATGAACCCGACCCAGACGATGAACGTCGCCTTGTGGAGAAGCAGCCACGGGTGGCCGTGGCTCGGCCCTACGAACAGCAGGATTCCCCCCGTCGCGAACACACCGAGGGTCGAGAGCACCACCATCGGTCCGATCAGGCGCAGAGCGAGCGCCGGCGGCCCCTGACGACGGTACGCGGGGTTACCCGTGTAGTACCGGGTGAACTTGTATCCCGTGCTCGCCAGCTTGAGCAGCACCGGGCCGAGCAGGAGCAGGCCGACGAACAGGTGCACCCAGACCAGCTGGCGCAGATCGACGATCGTCTTGAAGCTGGCCGCTCATGTCGAAGAGCATTCTCATCGACGTAAGCATGCGGTCAAGCCCTGCCGCTATTGGGACGCCGGCTCCTCTGTGTCGGCCGGCGCGCCGGCCGGGAGCCCCGGCTGCTGCGCCCCGGATCCGAGCTCGGCCTTGAGCTTCGAGAGCTCGTCATCGACCGCCGTCTTGGCGCCGAGCTGGTCCAGCTGACGGTCAACGTCGTCCTGCGGGGGACCGAGCGTCGTCAAATCGTCAAAGGTGCCGGCGTCTTGCAGTTCCTGCACCGCCGAGGCCCGCGCCTCCATCTGGTCGGTCTTGTCGATCGCGCGCTGCATCGCCGCGCCCACGTCGGCCATCTCGTCCCCCACGCCGGTAGCCGCCTCGGAGATGTGGACCTGTGCCTCGGCCGCCGAGTACTGCGCCTTGATGACCTCCTTCTTGGTGCGGAACTGCTCGATCTTGGCCTGGAGTTGCTTTTCGGCCGTGGTCAGCTTGTCTTGCTCTGTCTCGAGCTCCGAGACCTGCTGCTCCAGCGAGCTCGTCTCCTGGACGATCAACTGCTTGCGCTCGAGCGCCGCGCGCGCAAGGTCCTCGCGTCCGGCGGACATGGCCTCCCGCGCCTGGCCGTCCAGCTTCGCTACCTGCTGGTTCAGGTCCTGTTCCTGGAGCTGCAGCCGTTTCTTCGCCGTGACGACGTCAGCGATTCCCTTCTTGACGTTCTGAAGATCCTCGATCTGGCGCTCGTAGGCATAGTCGAGCGTCTCGGCCGGATCTTCGGCACGATCGAGCATGTGCGAGATCTTTGCCTTCGTGACCGTCGAGATACGGCCGGCAAGTCCGGGCATCGGCTACTCCTATGGGTCGTTGTCGCTGCTTAAGCGAACCGGGTCAACGAACTCCATCGTATTGCGTGCTTGCAGTCGCGCAAGAGCAAGCCTCGGGAGGGGCATGCTTCCACGATGCGGCTCCGCTTTCTCGGGACGGGCGCCAGCACCGGCACGCCGGGTCGCGGCCGCTCCCGTCGGCTGGGGAGCTGTGTGCTGCTATCCGGTCCCCCCTAGCTGTGCCCGAAGGCACGTCCCGCCCACGACGGTCTCGTGGTGACGTTCGGCAAGCAGCCGTCACGCCGGCAGCCCCTCAGTTGCCAGTCGCTTGTTCTTGTAGCGGGGATCGTCCGTGACGTCCGCGCCCAACCATTCCGGCGGCGTGAACGCCGCGGCCGCGGCCGATGAGTCGAACTCGATCTCGGCGGTGAGCAGACCGGCGAGCGCTCCTTGGTAGACGTCGAGCTCGATTCGTAGTCCGCCCATGGCCGGAATCAGATAGCGGGTCTTCTGAATCCGCCTGCCCTCGGTCAGCGACCAAAGCGCGCGAAACCGCCGTGGGTCGATCTCGAACTCCTCTTCGAGTCGCACCCGGTCGCCGCCCGACTTGATGGTCAGAAACGCCTGGTCGCCATACCGCCGGACTCTCACCTCGACCTCGCCGTCGAGCGCAACGTATCCCTGCTCGATCTCGCCGTGTGGACAGGCGTCGAGGTCGGGCGGAGGCTGCTCGACGAGGAACTTGCGCTCGATCTCAACGCCAGAAGGCACGTCTACATCCTCGCGGGCACCAGCCATTTCGTGAGCCTATAGACCTCGTAGACCTCGCCGTCGACCCGGCCCGCGACCGTAGTTACCCACACTCTCGTCTAGCGCATTGCAACGATGCTCGCCTAAGACGACCCGACTACGGTCCCCCCATGTTGGAATCCAACATCCTCGCGGGGGCATCTCTTGCAGACGACCCGTGCCCGGGCGGGCTTCGCCGCGAGCCATGAGCGCGAGCTGGCTGCGGACGCTGGTCCGTCGCTACGACCCGGTCGTATTTGACGATCCGGTTCGTCCGCTTCGGGTCCGGCTGACCGCGTCGAACGAGGGCGCCTGGGATGTCGAGCTCGTAGACGGCCACGCGAGGATCCAAACTTCACGCGGCCGCCCACATGCCCTGATCACCGCCAACTCCGCCACATGGCGGGCGGTGGTCGCCGAACCGCTCGCCACGCTGGATGCCTACCTCGCCGGCCGCCTGTCGGTGCGCCATAACCTCCACGTTGGAGTTGGCTTTCTCAGCGCCACCAGCGGCGCTACGGGACCCAGTCGGATGCGCTTCAGGTCCGTCGCCATTCGCGGAGCGCGCCTGTCGCTGGTCGAGGCCGGGGAAGGGCCACCGGTCTTAGCCGTGCATGGCCTTGGAGCGACCAAGGGCTCATTCCTGCCCACCGTCGCCGCACTGTCCACCCGGTTTCACGCGATCGCGCTCGACCTACCAGGCTTCGGTGACTCCAGCAAGCCGATCGGCGCTGCGTATGACGCGCCGTTCTTTGCCAACGCGTGCATCGACCTGCTCGACGCGCTCGAGCTCGACCGCGTCCACCTGATCGGTAATAGCCTCGGCGGTCGCGTCGCGTTGGAGATCGCCCTGCGCCATCCCGACCGCGTCAGCCGCGTCGCGCTGCTCGCGCCGGCCCTAGCCTGGCGGCGACCCCGACCATGGGCGCCGCTGCTGCGCCTGACCCGACCCGAGCTCGGCCTCGTCCAGCTCGCGCCGCGCGCGATCGTGGACGGGATCGTCCGCCAAGTCGTCCCCGGTGCGAAGGACGGCTGGAGAGCCGCCGGCGTGGACGAGTTCCTGCGAGCCTACCTCACACCCGCCGGTCGGGCTGCCTTCTACGCCGCCGCGCGCCACATCTACCTCGACAAGCCACACGGGCAGGATGGCTTCTGGCCCCGCCTGGCGACGCTACAGGCCGACGCACTGTTCGTGTGGGGCCAAAAGGACCAGCTCGTGCCGATCACCTTCGCGCGCCACGTCGCAGATGCCGTTCCCCACGCCAGCCAACTCGAGCTGGACTGCGGACACGTACCGCAGATCGAACGTCCAGAGCAGACGAACGGCGCGATCTCGCAGTTCTTCTCAAGCGCAGCACGTTCCCCAGCGCTCGTGCAGTCCGAGAGAGAACCGGCCTAAGCACGCTCCGACGCTTCCAAGATCCGCGCGCGAAGCCGACCCAGGTGCCCCTCGCGTGTAACCCGACGCACGTCGGCGGTGTATTTAGAGTAGGCGAACACACGTTCGAAAGGAGCCATGAAATGGCCGCCACTGCCCCCAAGTCAAAGCCGGTCGTGAGGACCAGCATTCACGAGGTCGGCATCCCAGAGGATCGCATCGTGGACGTCGTTGACAGGACCGCGAAGCTATCTGACGAGCTCCTGAAGTCGTTCGAAAGCAGCGAGCGCGCCGCGATCGAGGCCGTGGGTGACTTCGTCATCACCTTGGAGGAAGCGCTCCCGACCGAAGTTGCGGGCACTACCGACGTGGCGAAGACGATCACCACTTCGGGCCTCAAGATGATCGACCAACTGGTTCACACCGAGTACGACCTGCTGCACAATGTCGTTGACGGCGCCGCCACCTGGATGAGCCGTCAGGACGAGGCGAAGCACGTCCTCGCGTAGCGATCTGATCGACCGCACCTAGCCGGCGCATCTGAGCGCGGCATAAAGCCACCGCTCGGCGCCGGCTTTCGTGTGAGACGTCGTCGACAGCTGACCGAGGTTGCGGCGCGAGCTGAGTGCCGGGGTCGCAGATGTAGCAGTCAGCCGGGAAGCCGCCCCACACATCCGCGGCTTCTACGCACCAGAACGACGAGCTAGTCCGGATGCCGGCAGCCCATGTCGCAGCATACGCTCGGGCCATGAGCCCTACGGCGATGCCTCACCTAGACCGCCCGTCGGCGGTATCACCTCGGAAGCCGGCGAAGCTATCACTGAGGTCGAGCCACCAGGCTGACTCTCGGACGCGATCGGCGCCTGCCCGCAGCCTCCCGCGAGGGAAGGCTCCCCCGCCGCGGTACAGGTGGCAGGGTCTTGGCGCAACCTACGATCACCTGTCTTGTGGGTGGATAGCGCAGAGGGTACGTCAATCGCCCAAGCCGAAGTGACAGTCCATGTTGTGCACCTACGGCGCACCGACCGCTTCTCAGATTCTGGGTGCGACGAGCTTCGTCCGTAGGAGCGGAGCACCCAGGTCATTGCCGGCGACCGCCACAGGCTCACGGTATTCCGTGCGAGAGCCGTGGCGCCCGCCGAATCACGGCGGAGCCCTCACCGCATCGGGATGCGTCGGCTCGCAGACTATCGCCACTAAGCCGACTCGGGCCGCGGCCATGTTGGTCGCGACAGGATTTAGCGGGCGTCGGTAAGCACGTCGTTGAGAAGAGCTCGAAGCGCGCGATCCGCCGATGCCCGGCGCGAATCATCGAGGCTGTTCTCGTCCGCCCGCTCGTGCGCTGCACCACGTCCTCACGTGCGAGGGCGCCCTCCTTGCCGTCCGGCTCGTGGTCCGAGATGGCCCGGACGCCCGCCGACGACGGGGAGTCGGGTGTCTTCAGCCGGTGCGCCTATCTCAGTGTGGTGTGGTCAGGCCTGCTCCGTCACCTCGACAGACACGCAGATGATGGGAGATGCGGCGCCGGACTCCCAGTTCATTCCGTCGAGCGTGTACGTGTGCGTATCGGGATCGCGATCGTGGCCGGCTGTTCGGGGATTCCTCTCGTCAGCGGCTTGGGGTAGTTGCCAGGCGTTCGCGAACTGCTCGTACGTCGGTCCGTCTACGAGCCCCGCCCACGTCCGTGAGGGTGTTGGGTCGCCGAGATGGTCCTCGGTCATGGTCAGAGCCGCGTCCTTCAGTTCAGGTGCAATCCATTGCAACGACCGCCCGTATTTGGGTTCGCGGTCATATTGGACTGTGATCGTTATGTATCGCGGGTCGACCATGGATCGCACCGCCTTTTGACGTCGGTACTTCCTCTGGGATGTTGGCCGCCCGCATGGTTGGGGGCATCCGTTGAAGCCCCTGATTCATTCGGGGCTCTACCGCAGAGGTGTCGGCCGCGTAGTTCTCCGCACCATAACCGTTGCAGATGCCTGATGGCCGGAGAGCCAGGACACTTGTAGCGTGGTGCGCTGAGAGAGGAGCGCGATGGTCACGATAGTCCTCAATTGGCAGGATGCCGCGGGCGGGCGTGCGGCGCACCTTGGAAGGGCCGCCGCAGGGGGGCTGCGACGTCCTAGTACGCTCGCGGCCATGGCGGGCCGCTGAAGGCGATGGGCGAACGAGCGCACACCGCAACCGGCTTCACGCTCGCCTACGACGGCTTTGTGGCCGAGGACGAGGGTCTCCGTGAGGCGCTGACCTCGACCGGTAATGGCTATATCTGTGTTCGCGGGTCGGCGGAGTGGGAGGACGCCAGCGACGTGCACTATCCGGGCACGTACGCGCATGGCGTCTATAACCGAGAGTCGACGATTCTGGGTAGCCATCCGGTACCGAATGAGGACCTGGTCAACTTGCCTCGGTGCTGGTCGCTCAAGCTCTGCCTCGAGGACGAGGAGCCCGTGCAGCTCGCAAACATTCTGCTGCTCTCATATCGGCACTCGTACGACGTGCGGCACGCGATGCTGACGCGTGAGCTGCGCTTCAGAGATCGCGCCGGGCGCGAGACGGGCCTGTGGAGCCGGCGGTTTGTCAGCATGGGCAGGATGCACCTCGCGGCGCTCGAGTGGACCATCGTGGCGGAAAACTGGTCCGGGCGCGCGCGAGTGCTTTCCGCGCTCGACGGACGGGTTCTCAACCGTGGCGTAGCGCGCTATCAGCAGCTGTGGGGGCGGCACCTCGACCCACAAGGACCTCGCATCCACGCTCCCGATGTGATTGCGCTCAAGGCGCGCACGCGACAGTCACAGATCGAGATCGCCGAGGCGGCGCGTACGCGCGTGTACCGGGGCGCTGACGAGGTGAGCGTCGAGCGCACCACCGATCAAATGGAGGACTACATCCAACAGACTCTCAGCTTCGACGTGCAGCAAGGGGAGCCGGTCAGGGTCGAGAAGATGGTGGCGCTCTACACCTCGCGCGATCGTGGGATCCAAGAGCCGCTGCTGAACGCGGGTAAGAGCGCGAGCCGGTATCCGACCTTCGGTCAGGCGTTCGAGGGTCATGACCACGCATGGCGGGAATTGTGGGATGTGTGCGACATCGCGCTTCCCCATGACCCACGGGTGCAGTTCCTGCTGCGTTTCCACATCTCCCACCTACTTCAGACGTGCTCGCGGCTGACGCCGCACCACGACGCCGGTGTCCCGGCGCGCGGACTGAACGGCGAGGCCTATCGCGGGCACGTCTTTTGGGACGAGCTCTACGTCTACCCGTTCCTCAACTACCGCCTGCCGGAGATCACCAGGGGACTGTTGATGTACCGCTATCGCCGCATCGGTGAGGCGCGAGCCAACGCCGAGGAAGCAGGGTTCAGGGGCGCGATGTACCCGTGGCAGAGCGGCAGCGACGGCGAAGAGGAAACGCAGGTCGTGCACATCAACCCACTGTCCGGACGATGGGACCCGGACCTCAGCCGCAACCAGCGCCATGTCAACGCGGCGATCTTCTACAACGTCTGGCACTACTATCAGATCACGCACGACATCGAGTTCCTGCGCGAGCACGGAGCTGAGATGATGCTCGAGATCGCGCGGTTCTGGTCCTCGATCGCGCACTACACCCCCGAGCGTGACCGCTACGAGATCCACGGCGTCATGGGCCCGGACGAATTCCACGAGAAGTACCCCGACACCGCCGAGGGCGGTCTGCGCAACAACGCCTACACGAACGTCATGGTCGCCTGGATCTGCAAGACCGCGCGCGAGGCTCTCGAGTTACTGCCCGCCAGCCGGCGCGAGGTGCTACGAGCACGAACCGGGCTCACCGAAGAGGAACTCGAACGCTGGCAGGAGATGAGCCGCAAGATGTTCGTGCCTTTCCACGGCGACGGCGTGATCAGTCAGTTCGAAGGTTATGAGCAGCTGGAGGAGTTCGACTGGGAGGGTTATCGAGCGCGCTACGGGAACATCCAACGTCTCGACCGGATCCTACGCGCCGAGGGGGACACCCCGGACCGCTACAAGGTAAGCAAGCAGGCCGACACGGTCATGCTCTTCTTCCTATTCTCCCCGCGCGAGCTGAAGGAACTAGTCACAGATCTCGGCTACGAGTACACAACGGAAACGGCCCGCAGAACAATCGATTATTACGACCGGCGCACCTCCCACGGCTCAACGCTGAGCCATGTCACCTACGCGCGGGTGCTGGCTGAGCTCGATCCCGAATCGTCATGGCAGCGCTTCCTTCTCGCCCTCGAAACCGACATCGATGATGCGCAGTCGGGAACCACCAAAGAAGGGATCCATCTCGGAGTGATGGCCGGCACGCTCGACCTCCTCCAGCGCGGGTACCTCGGCACCGAGATCGTCGACGACGTCGTCTACTTCAAGCCGACCGCACTCGAGCGCCTCGACGGCCTGCGACTCCCGCTGCAGGTCCGCCGCACGCCGATCACCGTCTCTATCAACGGCCGTCAAATCACGGTCAACGTCCTGGCCGAGGGCTACACGCGACCGATCACGGTCAGCGTCCACGGGGTCGCCCGCGAGCTGAAAGGCGGCGACAGTTGCACGTTCGAGCTGCGGCGACCGGCGGACGCCGTCGAGTACATCGACTACACGGGCAGCACGGCACCGGTGAAGCTCGGCCGGTAGCACGAACCAACGCGACCGGTTTCCGACAACGACCACACGGCGGTGCGAGCTCACGGCTCGGCCGGCCACCCAGCGGGCTTTGTCCTTCTTCTGCACAGGAGCAACGTGATCGCGTTGCGCGGAATCCGATCACGCCGCGATCGGCGGTGCGGCGATCGCTTCGATGCCCGCCTCGCAGCCTGCTAACGCCCGCGCTGCTGCTCCGTCAAGAACGCGGGCGTCAAGCTCGGGCCGAGGCGAGCGAGTGCTGGATTGCCAGCCGAGCATCGGCGGGAAGTGCGAGCCGACCGGGGAGGTTGCATTCCAGCTCGGCACCAACCCCGCTCGTGACTGCGGCAAAACACCGATGGCTCCCCAGCGTGTGTCGGCTGCAATAACCGGGGACTAATCCTCTCCTCACCGCAAGCGCCTTGGTCTTCGCACCGAGCGCAACAAGCGAGTTCAGCGCTTCGGTGGGAGGGGCCGCAACCGTGACGCCTCCTAGTGTCTCGATCACCTCAAGCGTTGACGAGGACAATCTTGATCCCTCGGCGCTCTTCCCCCCGCGGGCGCGTCCGGCTCGCGAGTACTGGATCGAAGGAAACCTCCACGATCGTTGCGCTTGGTTCAACGCCGGCGATGGTTGGCGCGGTGATGGGGAACCGGCCGTGGAGCCTGTCCGACGGCGGGCGGCGCGAACTGGGGGTTGCCTGCGTGCCTGTTGCGTGTACGGCGGTCAGATCGAGCGGACTCGGCGCGCCACCTTGCCGTATGGGTGATCGATGATGCAGCAGCAAGACCAGCTGTCGGATGGGGGCGCTGGTCAGCGGTTAGGGGATCAGGCGGGCGCGTCGGAACCGGCGCCGCGGCGGCTGGTGCGGGATGTGTTGTTGCGCGATGGTTCGACGTTGCGGTTGCGGGCTGCGACGCCGGCTGATTTTGAGGACATCAAGGCGTTTTATGACGGTCTGTCGTGGGAGAGCCGGTATCTCCGCTTCCACGGCTTGATCCGGACCGACATCGCCGCGAGGGCGGAGGCGGAGGCCTCTGGCGTTGATCGTTTGGCGTTGATCGCTCGGCATGACGGCCGGGTAGTCGCGACCGCCCGGTATGAAGGGTTGCGGGAGCCGGGGGTCGCCGAGGTCGCGTTCGCGGTGGCTGACGAACTGCAGCGTCATGGGATCGGGACGCGGATGCTGGAGCAGTTGGCGGCGATCGCGGCCGAGCGCGCGATCCATCGCTTCGACGCGGAGGTTGTGGCCGGGAACTCGCTGATGTTGGATGTGTTCGAGAATGCTGGCTTTGCGGTGCGGCGCCGCGGCTACGCGGGAGAGGTCACGGTGTCGCTCGATATCACCCCGACACGGGCGATGCAGGAGCGGATCGACGAGCGCGATCACTTCGCCGCGATCGCGTCGTTGCGCGGGGTCCTGGCGCCGTCGTCGGTGGCGGTTCTCGGCGCCGCGGGGACGCCGGGCAGTCTCGGGCGCCGAGTGATGGCGAACATCATCGACGGCGGCTTTCACGGCATCGTCACGCCGGTCAACCACGATGGGGGCGTGGTCTGCTCGATCGCCGCGGCTCGCAGCCTCGGCGAGTTGACGGTCGTCCCGGACATGGTGATCATCGCCGCCTCGGGCGAGCCGTTATTCGAGTTCGCCGCCGAGGCGGCCGGGAGTGGCGCCAGAGCGCTGCTCGTGATCTCGGCCGGCCCGGAGGAGAACGGCGAGGCCTCGCGCGCGCGTGAGGAGCGGCTCTTGGAGATCGTTCGGGGCGCCGGGCTGCGGCTGGTCGGCCCGCACTCTCTGGGCGTGGTTAACACCGATCCCGAGGTCAGCCTGAACGCCACGTTCAGCGGCGCCAGCGTGAGTCCGGGAGCGCTTGGGATCTGCTCGCAGTCCGCTGCGCCCGGGATCGGGCTGCTCGGACATGCGGCGGCGCGCGGGTTGGGGGTGTCGATGCTCGTTTCGCTCGGGGATCGCGCCGACGTCTCGACCAACGACCTGCTCGAGTACTTCGAGGAGGACGAGCGGACGGCCGCGGTGATGCTGTACCTGGAGACGTTCGGCAATCCCGAGCACTTCACGCGGATCGCGCAGCGCGTATCGCGCAAGAAGCCGATCCTTGCGCTGAAGGGACGCCGTTACGTCGAGTCGGCCCGCCGGGAGGCGCAGTCCGACACGGCGGCGGCGCTGCGGGGCGACGCGGTCGTCGACGCGCTGCTCGGCCAGGCGGGTGTGCTGCGGCTCCGCAGCGGGGAGGAGCTGTTTGATTGCGCCGAGTTCTTCGCTTGTCAGCCACTGCCACGCGGGCGACATGTCGGGATCATCACCAACTCCGCCGGCGTGGCGACGCTCGCCACCGACGCCTGCGCGACGCGCGGGCTCGAGATCGCACAGGGCACCACGGCGCCGAACCCCCTGGTGTTCCCGGTCAGCGTGAGAGCGGAGGAGTACGCCGCGAGCATCCCAACGGTGCTGGCCGACCCGGGGATCGACGCGCTGATGGTGTGCTACGTGGACCTGTCTGACGACCCTGACAGCGTGCTCGCTGCAACCTCGGCCGCCTCCTCGGGACAGCCCAAGCCGGTCGTGGCATCGATCGTCCGCTCCGACGGCCAGCTTCCCGCGCGCGATGGCCGGGGGCTTCCCAACTTCCTGTTCCCCGACTCGTGCGCCGCGGTGCTCGCGCGCGCCGCCGAGCGGCGCGGATGGCTCTCGCGTCCGCTCGGCGAGCGCCCGCACTACAACGATCTTGCACCCGCCGCGGCGCTCGCGGTGATCTCCACGTTCCTCGAACGCGAACCCGCTGGCGGCTGGCTAACGCTCCAGGAGGCATACGGGCTGCTGGCCACGCACGGCATCACGATGGCCGCCTCGGACCACTGTCGCGAACTCGAGCGGGCAATCGAAGTCGCGGCCAACTTCGGCGGTCCCCTCGCCCTGAAGGCGGACCTCCCCGCCCCGGCGCATGCCGGCGACATCGACGCTGTGCTCCTCGGGCTCGAAGGCGAATCGGCGATCCGATCCGGTTGGCGAGAGCTGCAACACCGCGTGCGGGGGGCCGGACAGGTGTGGAGCGGGGCGATCATCCAGCCGCTCGCGCCGAGCGGAGCCGACGTGCTGGTCGGGGCCGTCGTCGATCCCGATCTGGGCCTGGCGCTGGCAGTCGGGCTCGGCGGGCGGCAAGCTCGGCTGAGCCAGACCGCGGCGTTCCGGCTACCGCCCGAAACCGACGCGGAGGCCGACGAGCTGATCGATAGCTGCCAGGGCGTCGCCATCCAGCTTGACAGCTTCCGCGGCGGCGTAATGCTCGATCGCAAGGCGGTACGGGAGCTGATCCTGCGGTTCGCGCTCCTGCTCCACGAGACCCCGGAGATCGCTGAGGCCGACCTCAACCCCGTCCGCTGCACAACCCACGGCTGTGTCGTGCTCAACGCGCAACTGCGAATCGATCCCCGGCACCCCGTCGAGCGCGTCAAGACCTGGTAGCCCTCACCGGCTCGGCCGCGCCTGCTCGGGCCTGTTTCTCGCTCGTCCGGACCGCGCGGGGCGGCAAGCATCCACACCCTGCCGCTTCGCCGGCAAGCCGGTCGTCAACGACCTTGGTGTCGGATCGGACGAATATGTGGAGTGGGCTGGAGGAGAAGCCCGTCGCGACAGGCGATTCGCGTCTTTGACATGTCAGCGAGCCGGCGGGGAGAGCGGCACACGCCTGTGTGGCGGCCGTCGCTGACGTGGATGCCGTCGCTGACATGCTCCCGGTGTAGCGTCAGCGACGAGCATCTAGAGCAAGCTAATGGACGTCGCTGGCACGAAAATCGGCTCCGCACAAGGACGAATCTGAGAACAGCCGCGTGGGCCGCCGATGCGCACCTCGTGACTACCTTCCTACCTACCTGGCACGCAAGGCGCGGGCGCTTGTCAACGTCGGCGGGTAGCGCCATAAGCGTGTCGACGTCTTCGCACACCGGTGTGTCTTGGCCGCCGCATGCCGTCGGCAGGCCTTCAAGGCTAGGAACGCATCGACGGACCGCGACCGAGGACAAACCAGATCTCACCGCGGCATACGAGGGGGCTAGCCCCTGCCCCAGGCGAGCGCCACGGCGAGGTCAAGCGTCGAGATGATCCCGACCGGGCGGGCAGTCTCTATCGCGGAGACGATCAAATGGCTGACGCGATGCTCAACCATCAGCTCGGCCGCGCGCTTGAGCGGCTCTGCCGGTCCGATGAACGCCGCGTCCGAGCCGGCAAGCTCGCCGGCGGTCGCCTCCAGCTCGCCGCGCGCAGCCGCGCGCGCAAGCTCGAAGTCAGACACGATCCCCCACGCCCGCCCGGCCGCCGTACGCGCTTCCACCGATCCTCTCTCGACAACCACTGCATGGACGTGATAGCTCGCCATCAGCTCCGCAATCGCGCGCAAGCTTGTATCGGCCTGGCAGCTGATGATTCCGGCGCGCATCGCGTCCGCGACCGTCGCATGCTCAAATGCGGGACCGATCATTCTCGATGTCCTGGAAAAGCTCATGGCCTGTGTCTCCTATCGCCTGCCGACGGGCGAAGGCGGCACCCGGAGCGCGCAATCTGGGCCACGCACCCCCGCGCCTAATACACTCCGCGCAATCGTGCATCTACGCCGCCGGTCGCGCAGCGGCGATCGGCGCCGGCGATGATCAGAGCCGCCCCCACCGTTCATGCCGGCCTCCGCGATGCCGTTGTGCGTAGTCCGGTTCTCCGTCTCGTTGATGATCCTCGCCAAGATGCTCCAGTCCCCTCGGACAACTCGGACCGTCCACCTCGGTCACAACCTACCGACTGCTCCTCTCGTCTGTCTACCACGTCGGGACTGCGCCCCTGCTTGCGATCCGCTGCGTGGCGTCGCAGCCGTGAACGCGGCCGCTCTCGTGGGCGACTGTCACCCTCGGGACGGGCGGCAACTGGCCAGCCGGTTCCCCGCGGATCCTGGGTTCGCTAAGGGCCGGGGATAGCAGAGGGTTGCGAGCGAGCCGAACACCGGGGTCGCGCCGGGAACCGCGGCTACGGACCCTGGTTCACCGCCTGTGGAGAACCACCGATTCCAGCCCGCCCGGGCCAGCGAGATCGGCGCCGTGCTCCTCGGGCTCGAGGGCGCATCGGCGATCCGATCCACCCGGCGAGAGCTGCAACACCGCGTGCGGGCGGCCGGACAGGTATCCAGCGGGGCGATCATCCAGCCGCTGCTGTCAGGCGTGCCGAGGTCGGGGCTGTCGTCGATTCCGTTCCGGGCCTGGCACGCTCCGCGGGAACCCGGAGATCGCCGAGGCCGACCTCAACCCCGTCGCCTGCACAACCCACGGCTGTGTCGTGCTCGACACGCGACTGCGAATCCAGCCGTTCGCGAAGGCGAGCGCGTCAAGATCTGGTAGCGCTCGCCGTTGGCAACTCAGCGCCGCGCCAGGCCTGCTCCAGCTCTTCGGCCGCGCGTTTGGGCCGCGATATCCGAGGCTCTTTGAGCTGTCTGCGGATTCCGGCAAGCTCGGCCTCAAAGAGCGCGGACCGGTCTCGCCGCGAACAAGGGGGGTGGGACGGAGCCAGAGCCCGTGGCATGGCCCGGCGGCGATCCCATGGGTTGAGCCGCGGACGCCGCCCCGCCGGACCACGCCGCCAGCCGTACGGATGACTGGACAATTGAAGCCGCCCGCTTGCCGTCTCGGAAATCGCGGAAACGTCATGGTTGGATTCGAACTCAGTGGTATCCCGCGCGCGGTGTGTGGGCTGTCGCGGTAGCGGCTCGCCGGGACGGTGTTCATCATCGTCAACGTGAGGTGATGGTGGCCGTCGGCGCTTTCGTGCTCGGTATGACGTCGAGGCCGAGGTCGCCGGAGCCCTCTCAGTCGGCGGACGGAGGTGGAGGCATGTCCCAGAGTGCAGCGTTTCCCGACTCCGCGGGCCATCGGTACAGCTGGTGTCCGAGCTGCGCTGAGCTGTGGGTCCGGGAGTGGATGGTGGCCGAGGGTGTGCGTCGCTGTCCGGTGTGCGATGGTCGTGTCCTGGCGTATGTCGGCCCGTCTCCGTACGACATGCCACGTGGTCGCACCGATGACCCACCGGGACCCGAACGGCATCACACACGCCAGACGGACGGATCGGCGCGCTTGGCGTCGGTCGATCCCCAGAGGCGATCGGTTAGTGGTTCGTGACTGCCTACGTTTATCTTGAACACCCCTCGTCATTCGAGCACGACACCGGGGCGTACAGCGCCGGTGCGTCGACCATCCTGCATCCCGAGCACGCCAGGCGGATCACGGTGATCGAGCGGGAGCTCTCGGCCAGAGGCTGGCTCGGCTTTGAGCGCGTACGCGCTCCCGCGGTCGATCCGTCGGTGCTGTGCGCGGTGCATCCCGAGCCCTATGTCGCATCGATCGAGCGGGCGTGCCGGCCGGGCGGGACACTCCTCGACGAAGATACCGTGGTCGGCGAGCGGTCGTTCGAGGCGGCGCTGCACGCGGTCGGCGGCGCGGTACGGATGGTCGACCTCCTGCTCGACGGCGACGCCTCGGCCGCGTTCAGCTCACATCGACCGCCGGGTCACCACGCGCTTCCGTCGCAGGCCATGGGCTTCTGCCTGTTCAACAACATCGCCGTGGCCGCGCGGTACGCACTCGATGCGCGGCGCCTGGAGCGGGTGATGGTCATCGACTGGGACGTCCACCACGGCAACAGCACCAATCACATCTTCCATACCAGCCGGCAGATACTGTTCGTCTCGATCCACCAGTCGCCCCTGTTTCCCTTCACCGGTCAGATCTCCGACGTGGGCGAGGGCGAGGGCGCTGGCTTCACGGTCAACCTGCCCGTTCCGGCCGGAGCGGGCGATCAGGAGTGGGTGTCGCTCATCGAGCATGTCGTCGTGCCGCTCGCGTACGCCTTCGAGCCTCAGCTCGTGCTGATCTCCGCCGGATATGACGCCCACCGTGACGATCCCCTCGCCGACTGCGCGGTCACCGAGGAGGGCTTCGCGGCGATGACCCGCGCGATCGTGCGCGTTTGCGCGGAACTGGCCGCGCCGGTCGGCGCCGTCCTGGAAGGCGGATACGCGCTCGGCGCGCTCGGACGGTCGGTCGCGGCGACGCTCGAGGCCTTATCGACCGGGCCCGCGCCCAACACTGCCTCCTCCCCGGCTGCAGCGCTCACGCCAATCGCGCACCAGGCGCGCGCACGACTCGCCGAGTTCTGGCCCCAGCTCCCCGCGGGCCCACGACCGGCCCGCAGCCACAAAAGCCGCACTGGGCCGCCGAACGTGACGCCCGAGCTCGGTCTCGTGCTGCGCCCACATCGCGCCACAACCTCGACGACCCCGGCGGACAACGAGTCGACATGATCGGCCGCGACCCCGAGTTCACCGCTATCGCAAACGTGGCGAACCAGGCGTCACGTGTCGCGCCAGCGGACGCCTCCTTTCAAGATTGCATCGGCGCGACGTGACAGCCCTGGCTGTTGCTCCCATGCTCCGCCGCGCCACGCGACGTGTGCGCGGCGCCGCTTGCTCCCGGTCATCCGCGCGAGGTGCGCAAGCACTGGATCGACGATCCGGTGCTCTTCCGCAATGCTCGGCTCAACCAGAGGTCTCCCGCGCGCTTGCGGCGACGCTGCGCGTATTGCGTAGATCATCGTGTGGCGGCTGCGGTCCAGGCCGGCTACCCCGGCGCGGGGAGACCAGGTCTTGTTCGCGCCAACCTCGCCGCAGATCAGCCGGAAGTCGGCCAAGGGATCAGGAACTGGATCCGGACGCGGGCCTCCTGATCGGCCTTGGGGCGGTAGAGCGCCCCCGAGCCGAGTTGGCGAAAGAACGGCACGGGGCTGAAACCGAATAGCGCTGTAGCTGGTCATGATCCGGCGGGTCCGTCGGTGTGTCGAGCGCCTGATCGTCGACAATCCTCCGGCCGTTCGGGTGAGCGTCCGCGGGCTGCTTGAGGCGAGGGCTTCACTGCGGCCGAGGCAGATAGCGCGGGGCGGGCGTCCGCACGGCAGGGAGTTTGGACCGGGATGTCGTGCTGCTTGATGCCCAGTTCCCCGACTTTGACGGCTTGCCAGCGGGCGGAGCAGATGCCTCTCTGAAGCGGCTCCGACGGTGATCCTGGTCCCGATCCGGGATCTTGCCGATTCAGGCCGACTGGTGCAAAACAGCGCCGCGCACGCCGGCTTATTCCCAAGCACGAGCTCTTGGGCGCGCCGATCGGTTCGTTCTTGGGCACAATTCACGCGTGGGCGAGCCGGCTGCTCCGTTGCGCGTCGTTGTTGCAGATGACTCCGTACTGCTCCGCGAGGGGGTTGCGCGGCTGCTCGAAGACGCGGGGTTCGCTGTGGTCGGGCGCAGCGGCAACGCCACCGACCTGATGTTGAAGGTGCGCTCCTACGGCCCTGACGTGGCGATCGTTGACATCAAGATGCCGCCGACATTCACGGACGAGGGGGTTCGGGCTGCGAGGGAGATCCGGGAGAAGTACCCAGATACGGCCGTGCTCGTGCTCTCTCAGTACGCCGAGCCTGGTTACGCGCTGGAGCTATTGCAAGATTCGGCTGAACGCATCGGCTATCTGCTCAAGGACCGTATCAACGACGTGCCCGAGTTCACTGCGGCGGTCCGGCGCGTCGCCGCCGGCGGGTCTGCGCTCGACAGCTCCGTTGTCTCCCAGCTTGTTGGTCGCCGTCGGCGCGATGATCCGCTCGCCGATCTCACACCCCGGGAGCGCGAGGTTCTCCAACTGATGGCCGAGGGGCTCTCAAATGTTGCGATCGCCGAGCGGATCGTGGTGAGCGAGCGCGCGGTCGAGAAGCACGTCACGAGCATCTTTCAGAAGCTCGGCCTGCCGCCTGCACCGGAGACGCACCGGCGCGTGCTCGCGGTGCTCGCCTACCTTCATAGTTAGCTATAAGAGATAGCTGGCTGCGGGGGTGTGTGGTTATCCGCACTAGGGACCCGTGCGCATTGTGTGGCCGTGGACTCCCATGGGTCACACACGACCGCGGAGGGCTAACCCCGATGCTTCTTCATATGCTGCGACCGGTCGCTGCAGCGAGCTAGCGGCAGCTGCCCCCACGTGCACGGAGCCATCGCCCGTAGGGACGAGCGATCGCCACATGCTCCCGAGATCTCGCACGAGGCTCGGTCAGGCCGGTTCGCCGGCCGGTCGGCGGTGCGCCGGACGAGACCCGGGCCGTGGTCGCGGCCCGGGTCTTGTCCGGGTTTGGCGTAATGGCTTGTTAGAAGGTGGCTGAGCCTCGGGCCGGGGCCGGGGCCGGGGCTAGGGCTGGGGCTGGGGCTGGGGCTGGGGCGAGTGTGGGCTCCGTGTCGTGTTTGAGCTGTGGTAGCCAGCTGAGCCAGTTGGGTAGGTACCAGTTCCAGTCGCCCAGCAGTTTCATCGTCGCGGGTAGCAGCACCGCGCGGATGATGGTCGCGTCGATCAGGATGGCGGCGGCGAGGCCGACGCCGAGCATCTGGAAGTT
>DASPPG010000073.1:0-49848 GCA_035625625.1 Solirubrobacteraceae bacterium | reverse complement strand
GCCCGCCACATCCGATCCGAAGTCGGGCTCGGTCACCGCGATCGCGGCCATGATCTCCCCCGACGCTAGCCGCGGCAGCCACGCGCGCTTCTGCACTTCGGTCCCCCCGCGAGGAGCGCCCGGGCCAGGATCTCGGGGCGGGTGATCAGGCTCCCGGCGACGCCGAGCGAGCCACGCGACAGCTCCTCTGTCGCGACGACCATCGCCAGGTACTCGCCCTCCCCGCTCGCCGCGAAGCCGCCGTACTCCTCCGGCACCGACACCCCGAACGTACCAAGCAACGCCAACCCCTGGATGATCGGCTCGGGGATATCGAGGTTGCGCCGGTGAATCTCCTCGGCCACCGGACGAACCCCCTCCTCGGCAAAGCGGCGAAAGGTGTCCTGCACCAGGTCGAAATCAGCATCCAGATGACGCGGGCCCTGCTCGCCACACAACTCGGCCAGGTACTCCGGAGCGCGATAGGTCCGCACGAACTCCGCGACGCCGTCCAACGCGCCCGGCTGGATCCCCCACAACCCCTCACGCCACAACGCCCTGTCGGCGACCCCGTGCACAGCGTCGGCCACGAAACCACACGCGATCCGCGCCTCCACCTCGCCCCTTGACCCATCCTCCAGCGCAGACCGGGCGTTCTCGATCGCTGTACCGCGACGGCACACCAGCGATCGCGACGCCAGAATTGCGATCCCGCCCTACCGTCGCCCCCTGCCCTCACCGATGGGCGCTCGTTCGGGTTTGGGATGGCGCTGTGCTCGTCGCCTTCGCCGACGAAGCCAGCGCACGGGAGGCGATCAGCAGACCCGACGACGACGAAGTCGTGGTGCTGTGTGTCAAGGCATAACACAGCCCGACACCGCCTGCGCGCACGATCTCGATCTCTCCCCGCGGGACGCTTCATGGCCGCTGGAACCACGCAGCACGACCACAACCACAAGAGCGATGAGGCCACTCACGAGCACCCCATGTCCCGTCAAACGGCTGCGTTCTGCCTACGGGACCGACCGCGAGCGAGGAGCCATGCGCGATGAGTAGTTACGACCGAGATGATGGCGGGCTGAGGGTCGGCGCGCATGACTCATTCCTGGACAGCCCGACCTGCGGGCTACCTATCGAGATAACCGACCGCTTCACTTTGGACGGCGCGCCGCTGCCTGTCGAACACGTCAAGCTCGTCTGCGTTCGACAACATTGGTACACGATCCCCGTCGATCAACTCCCGAGAATCGGGCCCGCGCCGAATCAGTCGGGACCGTTACCGATCACACAGCAGCGATGAGCCTCGTCGAGTCCAGAGTGTCGAAAACCGATCAGACGGGAAGCGCTGTTGCAGCTCAATAGACCGGGCTCAGAAATGAAGGCGGATCGAGGAGATGGCGGTATGGGGCCGCTCGATACCGCTGGATCTCACCTCCGTGCGTGCCGGCTGTGCGGGCTTGCAACTAATGGCCCGCACGGTCTCACGTGCTGCATTTGTATTACGCGCTACCGGAGCCGTGGTGCCTGCTGGTGATGTCGTCCGTTGGGGAATGCGACCGACGCCGTAGCGTCGGACCGCATCCGCATGTAGGAATCGCACACCTCGGGGAGTCGCTGGTGGCGGAGGACGGCGTGATCCAGTCGGACTTCCGCAACCGTGACGAGGAGAAGCCCGTCTACAGCTCGGTCTAGTTCCCCAGGTCGTCCGTCGCGGAAGAGCGGCGAGCTTGACATCAGCTTGCTCGGAACGCCATTGGGTTGCAGCAGTCTGGTCGTAACGCCACTGGCTGCTCGTATCAGCCCAAAGCGACAGCCTCAGAGTCCGGCAGAGGGTCGACTCGGGGCGTGACTGCTGCCGGCCGGGGTAGGCTCGGCGAGTGCGCCATGACAGAGTGATGCTCCCGAAGCTCCTCTTGTTCGCCGCGGCGGGGTTCATTGCGGCGTCGTTGGTTCTCGAGGCCGCGACTCGAGTTGTCGCGGGTGCTCTCTTGATCTGCGGTGGAATCTTGCTTGCTTGTGCTGGCCGCGAGATCAGGGGTCGCTGAGATTTATGCGCCGGCTCAGATGCCGACAAGGCACGTCCGCGCCCCTAGCTCCCTGGCCACAATCGCCGGCTGTTTTTTCGTGCTGGTCGGGGTTGTTCTCAGCTCACGCACCACCGACCGCCTCCCTCCCATGCAGACCTGCTGCCGCTCCTGCTTTGCATTAGCAACACTTCTCAGCGAGGTCACTCGCCGCGCCGCGGGACAGAGTCAGCCAGAGTTCTGGATCTCGATCTAATGGCAAGCGAGGCTCGCGATGATTTCGGCCCTTGACAGAGGTCTAATGCTCCGATGAGACGCGAAGAGATGGTTGATGAGCTGGACCAGCCGGGCGCCCAGGAGTTGTTGAGTGCGGCTGTACTTGCACGGCTTGCGTACAACGGCCCGGATGGCTACCCGCGCGTGATCCCGATCGGCTTTCACTGGAACGGCGAGCAGATCGTCATGTGCACCGCGCCGACCGCGCCCAAGGTGGCTGCCCTCCACGGGCGGCCCGAGGTCGCTTTGACGATCGACACCGATGAGGTTCCGTCCAGAGCGCTCCTCGTGCGCGGGATTGCAAGGATCGAGGTCGTTGACGGTGGTTCCGGATGACTACATCGCCGCATCGACCAAGGCGATGAGCAGCGCCGAGGTGAGACAGTTCGAAGCGATGGTGCGCGGCATCTACAAGGCGATGGCGCGCATCTGCGTCGCCCCCGGATGGGCGCGCTATCCCGAGTTCGGGAGCGGCCGGGTTCCCGCCCGCTTGAAGAAGCGCGGGAACCAGAGCTAGAGCCGATCGCGCGGAGCGAGCGGCCAGGGCTGTCCCTTTGCGGAGGCAGCAGCGCTGAACTCGGCGGCGACGACTGCGGCTGGCTTAGCTGATCGCTGAGGCCCAGCGCCTCGGTCGCACCGGCGCGGCATTCCGGCTCTCGTCCCCTGCGCGCGTCTAGCCAAGCCAATCCCGCCAGCCCCAGCACGAGCTGGTTCTGCTGGTCGCTCTTGCGGGTAAGCTCGATCGCTTCCCCGTAGAGTGCGACCGTCGGCCAGTGCTAGCTGCTGCCCGCTCGGTCAGCGAACGCCAGACAAAGCTATGCCGCTGCGCTTCTGGCGCGAACGGCGGTCGCCGGCGCACGTCACCGCACTATGGAGCACGGGTCGGCTGTCGAACCTAGCCCGCACTCCCCGCTTAGCGCCCGATGTGAGTGTTCGTGATTGACGTGAACTGGCAGATCAGGGCCGCGGTCACAAACACGAGTCCGAGGGAGATCTCGTTGAAGCGCCGGAGTTCGCGGCCGCTGGCGGCGAACAGGAACATGACGAGCGCGGCTAGGGTCAGGATGAGGGCGAGAAGATCCATGTGATGCCTCCTTGTCAGCCCCAGACGTCGGGGCGGTAGCGATTCTCGTTTGTCTCGAGCTGGTGCACGAGGGCCTGGGCGTGCTCTGGTGGCAGCGATCCGTGCTCGCCTGCCACGTCCACAAATGCGGCGCGGACGCTGTCACGCATCGGCTGCGAGCCACAGACGTACACGTAACCTCCGGCGTTGATCAGGCGCCAGATTAGGGCGCCCTGCTCGCGGATGAGGTTCTGAACATAAACGCGTTTGTCCGGAACCTCGCGTGACGTCGCGACGTAGACGTGATCGAGCACTCCCTCGGCGACAAAGCGTTCGATCTCGTCCCGGTAGATGTAGTCCAGGGTGCTCGAGCGGATGCCGTTGAACAGCGCGGCCTCACCCAGTGCGACGCCGTCGCGCTGCAGGGCCAGGCGCTCCGACAGGAAGGCTCGCATCGGAGCGAATCCAGTGCCGGCCGAGACGAACACCATGGGCTTCTCGACGGGCTCCTGCAGGTGGAAGCCGTCGGCGCTCTCGAGGAAGACGCTGATGCGATCGCGCTCGCGGAGCGTGTGCACGAAGTGCGCACTCATGCCGCAGAACTCGCGCCCTGGAGTCTCCGGCACCGGGGTGCGGCTGAGGCCTACCGCCAGGTGGGCGATGCCATCGCCGTGGATTCGTGGGCTCGAGCTCGCGGAGTAATAGCGTGGCCGGAGGGGCTGCGCGACCTGGAGGAACTCAAAGATGTTCAGCGAGCAAGATGGAGACTCGTCGAGCAACTGGAGTACGTCGTAGCCACCGGCGCGGATCGCTCTGCGCAGTGGCGAGTCTGGACCATCCAGGTCCTCCAGCGCCGCCTTTACCTCGTTTAGGCGCTCCCACTCGACCGGGTCATTGACTTTGCTGAGCAGGAGGTCGAGCAGCTCGACCGTCGGCATCCCAGTGATGTCAACGAGATTGGTGAGGACGTTCCGGACCTGAAGGACGACGCCCTTCGGCACCGCGCGAACGTCCAGCGTGTGGGGGACCACGAACAGCCCGTCGAGCGCGGCGCCGAGGCGACGCGCGAGACTTTCAACGTGCTCCTCGTCGTTCCTCGGGCAGAGTCCGAGGTGGTCGCCGGGCCTGTACTTGACGCCGGGCGGAAGCGTTATCTCCAGGTGACGCGTGCGCTTGGGCGACTGTTGCGCCTGGAGCTCACGACAGGCACGGACGCGGGCCTCGATGGTCTGGACGCCTACCGTGTTCGTCAAGATCTTCGGAACGAGCACGCCGCGTGGAGCGGTGTCGGCCGGGCCGAGCGACATCGCCATTGCGGTGTTCGAGTCGGCGCGGGTCAGCGCGCCCGCGGCGGTCATCTCAGCCGCGGCCCGTGCGGTCGCCGCCTCTGTCTCCTGCGCGCCCGAGAGCTCCAGCACCACCGGCCAGACCCGCGTGTTCCACTCCTGGTGCAGACGCTCCCAGCCCGGCGAGCCGACGTCGCCGTAGGCGAACTCGGCCAGTGGCGTGGCGCCGAGCTCCGAGAGCTTGCGATGCACGTAGCGTGGAAAGGCGAGGAATGCATTCCACTGGCTGTTTCCGAGGCCCCACACGAGATAACGGCAGTTCCGCCACCGCTCCGTCCCGGGTTCGGTGTGGTCGAGCCACGACTTGAACGCGGTCGCGTTCGAGGGTGGATTCGACGTGTATGTGGAGGTCATGATCGCGAGCAGCCACGGCTCGGTCCCATCCGGGGGCGACTCCGCGAGTTCGTTTAGCGTGAGCACCTCGTTCGTGTAGCCGTGGAAGCGGCCGCGCTGCGCAAACCGCTCCGCCAGCTCCTTGTTGGATCCAAAGTTGCTCCCATGCGCGATCAGCAGATGGCGGAAGGCGCTGGTCTGCGGGATTTCCGTGGGCTTGCCCCAGTCGCGCCCGATCGTGCGGTCCCGATCGGCCGGGCGCTCGCGCAGCGCGGCCGGCATCCGCGCCCGGACGTCTGGTTGGCGCGGCAGCCGCACGACCGGCACCGCCGCCGGCTTCGTGCTCACTACGGTGTTCTTCACTACCTTCGCGCCCGGCGCGAGCCGTAGTCGGTAGCGCATGTAGATCTCGAACAGGAGGACGCGGAGCATCATGAAAGTGAGCTCCTGCGCCATGCACTGCCGCTTGCCGATCGAGAACGGGATGAACGCGTGGCGGGGCCGGTCGACTACCTTCTCCATCGCGAACTGCTCGGGGTCGAACCGATCGGCTTCAGGTCCCCAGTAGCGCGGGTCGCGCTGCGCGGCGAGCGTGCCGACGAGGATGATGTCCCCTCGGCGAATGCGGTAGCGACCGAGCGTCCCGTCCTTCAGGCTGCGGCGGATCGTGACGGGCAGCGGCGGGTAGATTCGCAGCGTCTCCTTGATCACCTGTGTCGTGTAGGTCAACGACATAAGGTCGTCGTACTTGAGGTCGTAGTCCGGATCGCCGCCTGAGATGGAACCGATCTCGGCGATCAGCTTCTCCTCGACATCCGGGCGCGTCGCGAGCACGTACACGATCCAGGCGGCCGTGATGGAGGGTCCGTTGAATCCGTTCGAAAGGTGCATCAGGATCTGGTCGCGGACCGTGTCTGTGTCGAGGCACTCGCCGGTCTCTGGGTCCGGCACCGAGACGAGGCGGCTCAGCAGGTCCGTCTGCTGGCCAAGCGGGCAGGTGTGCATCCGCCCGCGCACGAGCGCATCCGCCGTCCTGAACAGCTCCTCGTTGTGTCGCCGGTAACGCTCCTTGCGCGCGCGCCGCGCCCGGCCCGCGAACACCGTGAAGTCCGGGGACGGCTCGGCCACCCGGAGGATGCTCTCCTTCGTGCTCTCCGGCACGGCCGCCGCGAACGGATGCGGCGCGGCCACGCCATCGAGCAGGCCGAAGTTGTAGCTGCACGCGCCGCGCCCGGAAACCTCGAGCGTGTAGCGCTCCATCCACGCCCGGGCCTCGACCGGCTCGTCATCCGAGATCGTGGTCCACATCGCCACGAGCTTCCGTGCTTGGTCCTTCATCCGCTCAAGCTGCGTGCGCTGGTGCGAGGGCGCGTACCACGGCAGCATCAAGCGCCGGATCCGCTCGTAGCGCTCGCCATCGCCGATCACCGATATACCGTCGCCACGCGAGTGCCTCAACTGAGCGAAGAAGTTGATCTCCTCGACCGGCTTGCCGAACTGCTCCTCGTCACCCGCCACCTCATCGAGCAACTCGGGATCGGACACCACCACAAGCCGCCACTTCTTCGTCGGGATCCCCACCGCGTAGATATGACCAAAGCGGCGGTAGTAGTCGAGCTGCGTGTCATTGTCGTTCAGGATGTCGAAATTCGCGAAGCGCTCGCCCTTCGGCACGAGCCAGCGGATCGCGTACGGGATCTCGACCGGCCCGTCCGCACCAGCGCCAGCAGCAGCAGGCTCGGACGCTGGCAGCGGGGCGGCGTAAGACCCGACGTGCGGGGCGGTGTGGTTGCTCGGCTCGAAGACCGCGCTGTCGCCGTTGAGTACGGTTGTCATCGTGGTGGTCCTTCTTTTCGCAGTGGGGTGAGGCCCGACCCGCACGCGGACATCCCGCGCGGGACGAGCTCCGCTGTTCTCGAGCGTTGCGCTGGCTTCAGGCCGTAGCACGGAGTTACTGGAGATATCGGCAGCATTCTCATGGCTGCAACCCGGCAGGTCGACCACGCGGGCCGCTACCACCGGTGACGTGGTCGAGCATCAGCCGGCCCGGTCCCATCAGGCTTGCAAAGCGGTCGCCGTGTCGATGACGGCTGCGAATTCATGGTCCAGGTTGCACGCCGTCATCCGCATTAGCTGGTCGGCCGTGACCATGCCGCCCCCGGGGCCCACTGTGTCGAACGCGTAGGTCGCATCGAGCACGAAGTGCACCTCGTAACCGAGATCAGCCGCCACGCGAGCGGTCGTCTCGCAGCAGTGGTCGGTCGTGATGCCGCAGATGTAGATCGTGCTGATGCCGTGACCGAGCAGCCAGTCGTGCAGTGGCGGCGAGCCGTGAAACGCGGAGTGAACCGACTTCACGACGACCAAGTCGGTCTTACCGCCGACCACCTCCTTGAACCTGTTGCCCGGCTGGCCCGGTCGCAGCGGCGAGCCGGCCTTCACCGAGTCGTGGCGGACGAGCACCACGGGCCAATCCGCCCGCCGCCAGCGACGTAGTAGTGCACTGACGTTGCGTTCGCAGCCGGGATTGCTACGGGGGCCCCACACCGGGTCGTCGAAGCCCTGCTGGACGTCGACGACCACGAGCGCGGGAGCGTGGCTCAATTGCCGCATGACGCCTCCACTCCAGCGGTCGCACCGGTCGCACTGATCTTGGGCGTTCGAAAGAAGTTCGGCAGGCGGTGCGCGGACGAGTAGCTCTCATGGAATACGGGCGTCGCCGAGGCCGAGATGGGCGGTACCACCCAAGCCCATTCGGCGTCGATCTCGCGGCCGCGGCGCCTTTCCGCCTGCGTCCACCTGTGGAAGCGCTCGGTGGCGGCGTGATGGTCGTCGATGCGGACACCGGCACGCTCGAATGACCACAGGACGGCCGCGGTCAACTCGATCATGGCGCGATCTTTCCACAGCGAGCGCGGATCCTCCGCGTTTAGCCCCAACGAAGCCGCGATCTCGGGAAGAAGGTTGTAGCGGTACGGATCGGTGAAGTCGCGCGCGCTGATTTCGGGTGCGACGTACCACCCGGTGAAGGGGGCGAACGGATAGACGATGCCGCCGATCGTCAGCGCCATGTCGCTGATTGTCGGGAAGCCGTACCACCGCAGGCCGAGCTTCGCGAGGCCGGGCAACGTCGGATGCTCGATCGGCACCTCGCACGCGAGCTTGGGTGGGAGCGGATGTGCGGTGACGTCCCCGTCCGGGGTTTCGAGCACCAGTGGCAGGAGATCGAACGCTCCCGACCGGCCAGCGGACCAGCCGCAGTCTTGTGCAAGCCGGGTGAGCTCGACACTGGCGGCGTCGCCGATCACCGAGCCGTCCGGGGTGCGATAGCCGGCATAGGCAACCAGCTGCGCACTGCGCGAGCGAACGGCTGGCTCGCCCGGGCGGTCCGGCGCGAAGATCGAGATGAGGGGTCGGATCTTCCCGCCGTTCGCGGCCACGCGGAGGTGCTCAAAGCAACCGGCGCCGATCTGGTCGGGCGTCGTCACATGACGACAGTCGCGCACAACGAGCGAGCGCCAGTACAGCTTCCCGACGCAGCGGGCGTGGTTATACCACGCGATCTTCGCGCCGACCGTCAACTCGTCGCTCGTGTGGCTGTACGTTCCCGTTGCCTCGATCTCGGCGTACACGTCTTCGATGCGGCGTTGCCACGCGTGCCTCGGGATGTTCGTGTGTTCGCGGTACTGCTCGAAGAAACCGTGCACCTGCTCAAGGTCCAGAGCTGCGTTGACCGTCGAAGCGAGGGGCTTGGCCGGACCGGCCTCCCACCACGCGCCATCCGAGCCGACGGTGGGTCGTGCCACTTGCAGAGGCGTCGCTCTCGCTGGCGCGTTGCACACGGGGCATCTCATGGTCGAACCGTCTCGGGGATGCGGCCGTGGCATCGGTGGCGGCCCGAGTTCGAAGACCGCGCCGTCGCCGTTGAGCGCGGTTGTCATCGTCGTGGTCCTTCTGTTCGCGGTGGGGTGAGGCCCTGCTTCGTCGATCGCATTACGGACGCATTGACGTGTTTGGTTCGGTGAGGGTGAGCCTAGGTCGAGGCGTCTCGCACTCGCGTCAGGAGGCCGCCTGGTTTGCATCGCCCCGGATGGCGAACGTGGCCCCTAGCGCCGCGCTTAGGCTCAGCACCGTAAGCCCGTCAAGATCTTGCGATTCATGTCGTGTCCCTTCTTGAGCCCCTAAAGGGGCCACGGCGCTGGTGACTTGGTGATTCGCCGCAGCGTCACACGCGCGTCGGCCGCATCGCGTCGTGGTGGGTACCACGATCTTTGCCGTCGCTCGCTTGATTAATTAATCCGGGAGCGCAAGTCCGCAAAGATCTCAACCGCGATCCGAGCATCTTCCTCTGTCTCACGGATCGCTCCGACGCGATAGGAGATCTGGGAGCAAGAAGACGTTCCGAAGCAGTACGCCAGCGCCGATCCAGTTGTCTGGGCATGCCGATGAACGCGTCCCAGATGTCCTTGGAAGCCGATCGCGACCTCGCGCGGAAGCGCGTCGGCATTTGCGATGCCGGGCAAATCCGCGAGGACACCCGGATCTCGCAAGCTCTCGGCGGTCGGTGCCTCGCGATATCGAGCCAGTCGCCTGAACGCCGTGGCGACCAAAGCTGGGTCCACCGTGGCGACGTGATCAGTTCCCCATCGATCCGGGTGGCCAGTTGCGTACCCGCTACCAAGGTCGCGGCGACGGAAGAGAGCGCCCGAAGGCGATAAATCGACGCCGCGCCTCTTCCTCGCTCGGAGGCTCACGGAGTCGCGGGAGGTAGTTGGCCGCCACACGAGGGCCGCCGCGCGTCAGGAGGACCTCACCAGCCCGGCGAAGACAAGCCACGACGTTGGCGTCGCCCGCCGGCTCGAGAGCCAAGAGGTGAAGCGCGATAACGTCGTCATCGGCGCGCCTGGCTCTGTCAGTAACCGCGCGGTTCGCGATCGCGCAACGCTACCTAGGCCTGACGTTGGCGCCCGTAGATCGCAGCGTGCACCACCGGGTGAACGAACTCGAGCGCCAGACCGTCGCTCAGGAGCCCGGCGTCGATAAGCTCATCGGCGGCAACTGCGCCCGCCTCTGTGTGAGCCGACTCCCTCCAAGGCAACGGCCAGGGAGCCGTTTCTTCCCAGGCCTACCTCGCCGAGCTGCCCTCCCTCGTCGACCACATCCGCGCCGGCGCGATCGCGCTCAAAGCACGTCCGAGCCGCTGGCGGACCTCCAGAGGATCTGGGCCAGCACCGACCAGCCAGGCGAGCGGATCGCACTAGTGCCGTGAAGCGCGATAGTCGCTCAACGCGGCCGCGGCACCACCCGAACCACCTACCGCTCCGTCCGGGGCCGCTTAGCTGATCGACGTCGCTGACCTCATCGGACTGACGCCGCTAGCGCAGCTGCGAGGGGCTCACGGCCGTTGATGTCAAGCTTGCTGTAGACGTGCGTGAGGTGAGTCTCGACGGTGCGCATGGTCACGAACAGCGCCTGGGCGATCTCTCGATTGGTCATACCCGAGGCCGCCAGGTCGGCGACGCGCCGCTCACTCGCGGTCAGCTGATCACGCAACTCCGGGCCGAATCGCCGCGGACGCGCGCCGGCGACGAGCAACTCCTGATGCGCTCGCTCAACCAGCGTGCTCGCGCCACAACGTGCCGCGACCCGTGCTCCGTCACTTAGCCGCTCGCGCGACAGGACCCGTTGATTGACCCGACGCAACGTCCCGCCAAGATCCACCAGCGCTCGCGCGTACTCAAGGCGGGCCGCGCTTCGCTCGAGCACCGACACTGCGTCTGCTAAGAGCGACACGCCCAGCGCCCCGCCCTCGACTAGCCCGTGGGCCCGCAACGCGACTCCCAGCGCGCGGGGACGGCCAAACGCGCGTGCTAACTCGACCTCCTCCTGAGCCAGCGCCGACGCCTCCTCACGCTCCCCCAACCCCGCTAACGCCAACGCGAGATCAGAACGCCAACATGCCAGAGCCGGACTCAACCAGCCAGCCTGCTTAGTGCGTTCGGCAACGTCGCGCAGGCACACAACCGCGCTCTGATGCTCTCCTCGCGCTGACAGCAAGCGGCCGCGCGCGTGGATCAGGAAGAGGTTGAAGAGCATGCCTTCAGCGTCGCCAGGATCGCCGGCCTCCTCCAACACGCTCGCGGCCCCGCCGATTTCACCGCGCTCCACCAGCACCTCCACGAGCGCAGCCGCGGAGAAGAGGGTGTAGATGCCACGTGGGAACTTACGCGCAGTTTCCACGGCCATACGCGCGTCGCTTTCGGCTGCCGGGATGTTGCCGCAGCGATAGTGCGCGCACGCGCGCCAGGTCAAGCTCGCGCTGATCGACGGGATATCGCCATCGGCGGTGCCCGCATCGATCGAGTCGGTCGTGACGCCAATCGCTCGTTCGAAGTCTTCAATAAGGATGAGCGACAAGACGAGAAGAGGCAGGGCGCTTGGCTCGACCGGCCCCGCCGCGCGCTCCAACGCAGCGTCAACCCAGCGCACGGTTGCATCCGCCGGCTCCCCGCTGGAGGCGACCCACGCGGCGAGAACCGCGAACACTTCGCCCGAAACGTCTGAATCGGCTTCGAGCTCTTGCGAATCGCGGCGGCACGGGGAGCCGCCGCGGGCGTCCTGACGTCGCTGAACGTTCCCAGCAAGATCCCGGCGTCCAAGAGCAGCGCGAGGCTTGGGTCACCTTCCGCGTGCTGTTCGTGCGCGTCCTCGAACACCGCCACCACGTCATGGAAACGTCCTAGCCGACGACAGGCGAGCGAATATTCTCGAAGCGCCGCGAGCCACCGACCTTGGCCGTCCGCGCATTCGAACGCGGTGCGCAGGCGCTTTATGGCTTCCGGCGCGCCGGCTCGCGCCTCTGCAGTTCCGAGCATCAACAGCAACTCGGGGTCGTGCGCCGCCCCGGGCTCCCGCAACGCGCGCGAAAGGTAGCGAACGGCCACCGCCGGCACGCCACGGGCGCGCGCCTGATCCGCAGCTTCTACCAGCCGCGGGATGACCCACCGATCCCCCAGTGGATCGACCTGTAGCAGGTGTGCCGCGATCGCTTCGGCCGGCTGGTCATGGCGTGACAGTATTTGGGCGGCGGCCGCGTGCGCGAGCTTGCGCTTCCCGGTCGGGATACGCGTGTAAACCGCGGCGTGAATCAAGGGATGGACAACTCGAGGCGGTCGCCGCTAGCCAGCACACCCGCCCCGACGAGCAGATCGACCGCATCAGCCGCATCGTGGCGATGGAGGCCCGCAAGCTCCGCGACGTGGACCAGCTCAGCCCCGGGCCCGAACACCGCCGCCGCCCACGCGATCTCCTGTCCGCGCCGTGGCAGCCGCAACAGCGTCCGCTTCACATACCCGACGACCGCCTGCGGGCCGACGGCCTCGAGCTGCTCGACTGCGGCCGCCGTCGGCGCAACGCTCTCGCCGGCGAGGACTGCCAGCAGCTCTCTCAGCAGCAGCGGGTTGCCCCCTGTCACCTGGTGGCATGCTGAGGTGAACTCCGGCTCAGGCTGGGATCCGAGCGCCTGTTCGACAATCACCGCGCATGCCGGCGCGCTTAGCGGACGGGGACGCACAACCCGCGAGGCGGACGCGAGTTCGATCTCCCCCAGAACGGGATTATCGGCAAGCTCAGCGCTCCGAAGAGTGATGACGAGCAACACCGGAAGTTCCTCGACCCGCTGCGCCAGGAACGCAAGCCACCGGTTGCTCAGATCATCCCCCCAATGCGCATCATCGACGATCAAAGCGACCGGGCCACGGACGGCAAGGTCCGCCACCAACCAATAGAGCCCGTGCAACACGGCAAAGCCCCCGTCAGCGGCGCTTGACTCTCTCGCCCGCGCCAGCCCGAGGGCACCCATCGCAATCTCTCCCGCGCCCTTCGCCAGCTCATCTCGCACGGCCGCCGGCAGCTCTCGCACCGCCCGCTCCAACAGCTGCCTAACCACGCCGAGCGCATAATCGCTTTCGAGCTGCGTCCCCCGGGCGGTCAACGTCAGCATCCCCGCAGCGCGCGCAGCCACCGCCGCCTGTGCCGCCAAGGCCGTCTTACCGATTCCCGGCGGCCCGCTGATCACCAAGCACGCCCCAGCCCCTCGGCGTGCCGACTCGACGAAAGCGGTGATGCTCTCCTGCTCGGCGTCGCGCTCGAGCAAGCTACCTTGCTCTCGCCGCGGCCCCAGTCGTCGTTTGCCGCGCCATCAATCAAGCCGCCACGAGAGGCTGGCGACCCCGGGGTCGCGCTCCAGCTCAGTTGGACACGCCCAGCAAACCGACAAGCCAGCGCTTCGCGCGAGCGCTCGCGCGGTCTCCAGAAGCCGTGCCTTACCACCTCCTGCGGGGCCCTCGATCACCGCCGCCATCCACGTCCTCTACAGCCCGGAAACCATTCGCCGCGCATTATCCCCAGATCCAGACCACCACCCGAAAGAAAATGGGCCGGAGCAGCTGCGAGAACCGAAGCAGTCGTCGCGCGTCCAGGTCCTGCACGGCTGGATATGGGCGATCGCGACGCCGCCCCGAGTTTTGCTGGGCGGCCATTGCCAGCAAGCACGATCCCGTCTTGCTTAGGCATGGAACGTATCGAGGGTCGCCGCGACCGCGATCATCGGGCTATCGCTTGGCCAGACGTAGCGCTCATCTCATCGCTGCCGGCACACGCGCTGCCCTCTTTCGTCCGGAGGGAGAGTCAGATCGAGTGTGTCTGATATTTGCGCAACTCCCTGGCGAACCGGAAGGCTCCCCGACGCTGCTGGGCTCAGTGCTCCCATTCGCGCAGACGGTCGGCCGCGCCTGGGCTGCGGGTCATCGCACGCATCTCGACACCGGCGGCGCGCGGTTCGCGTCGCGCGGCACCGCGGATCCCGTCGTGCCCGTCGCTCCGCACAGCAGCACGCTCGCCATCTCACCCTCCTCTCCGCGGGGGAGCAGTCGCCGCTCGATGTGGTACCCGCCCGTTTACGTCCTGCCCGGACAGTCCCGCTAGCAGCGCAGGCCAGCAGGACTCAACCATCATCCTATGTATGCCGTCGCGGACGGGCTCAGACACCCACGGCGGCCGCGGCCACGCTCGCGGATTCGCCCGTCGAACGAGACGGCCGCCAATCGCTGCCGGTCGGTGATCAGGACCAGGCACGTCGCGGCTGCCGAGAGCCGCTTCTGCTCTGCGAGCAGCAGTTCGCGACGTGCGTTGCTCGATGTTCAACGACGACACTCAATCGCGGCGGCCGTCGGGTGCTGGCGAACGGGTTCATGGCGTGTGGCCCCAGGCCTGCTCCCAGAAATCGAGCTCATGGCGGCTGCTGGCAAGGAAAGCCTCTGTCATCCGCTGTCTGCCGTCCTCGCCAACGCCCGCGGCCGCGTCGTCGCAGACCTCGCGACACCAGCCGGCAAGCGCCGCGAACTCGTCTCCGGAGTACATGTCGATCCAGCGCTCGTAGCGCTGCTGGGGCGGGCGCGGCTGTTGTGCGAGCCGCTGCCCGAGTTCGCTGTAGCCCCACATGCACGGCAGCAGCGCGGCGACGAGCTCAGCGAATTCGCCAAGCGCTGCGGTGCGTAGCAGGAAGTCCGTGTACGCGCGCGTCGCCACTTCCGGGCGCTCGGCTTCGAGCTCCTCGGGTGAGATTCCCCACTCCGCCGCGTAGGCTCGGTGCAGCTGCATCTCGGTCCGCAGGGTCGAGTGGGCGAGGTCGGCGAAGCGCTCCATCAGCTCGAGCCGCGGCGCGCGGGCGCAGGCGAGCGCGAGCAGGCGCCCGTAGTCGATCAGGAACAGGTAGTCCTGGCGGATGTAGAAGCGGAACCGGTCGGGATCGAGCGTGCCGTCGGCGATCCCGCGGATGAACGGGTGCTCGTGCTGGGCCTGCCACACCTCGGCGGCCGCCTGCCGCAGCTCCTCGCTAAAGCGCATCCGCGAGCGTGTCCCAGAACATCAGCTCGTAGGCCTGCAGCAGACGCGCCGCGCGACGGGCACGGTCCGCTGGGTCGCCGGCCGCGAGCCCCTGGTCGGCGACCGCCAGGGCCTGGTGCTCAAAGCCGGGCGCGGGCTCGGCGAAGAACTCAAAGAACGACGTGTCGCAGCGGCCGGCAAGCGCGTCAGCCAGCCGCCGACAGTTCTCGCCCCAGGCGGCGAGGTTGGCTAGAAACGCGAGCGCGAGGTCGGCACGCGAGCCGTTCAGCGCAAGCCAGGAGACGAACGCCGTGTACGCCTGACAGCCCGGCATCGGCCGATACGCGTCCAAGCCGTCCTCGCCGACGCCGAGCGATGCCGCCAGCGCGAGCAGCCGCTCGAGGGCCTGGCCCTCCCCCTGCGCCAGTCCTAGGAAGAAGTCGCCCGCCGGCGGCTCCGGAAAACGCGCCGCCAGGTGCGCGAAGCTCCGTCGGTCGCTGCCCACGATCGCGTGCTGCTCACCAGCGAACGCGCGCAGCGAGGCCGCCGGCGGCGCTGCGTCGAGGTAGCGGTGAGCGCGGATCGCCTGCTCGACGTCTGCGAGCTCGCGATGCAGCCGCTCGAGCAGCTCGCGCGCGCTCATCGCTCGAAGGTGCCAACCAGCTCGGCGACGGCGAGCACCTTGTCCTCGAGCGCATGCTCCAAGTCCCTGCGGCTCGCACCAGGGCGCAGGACGGGCTCGCTCGCCAGCGCGTACAGGCGAAAGAAGTACCGGTGCTGGCCGTGGCCGCGCGGCGGACACGGCCCCCGGTACCCCGTCTCGCCAAAATCGTTGCGACCCTCCCGAGGCGCGCGGTCGCCCTCCGCAAGCCCGCCATCGCCCGGATCGATCCCCCACGCAACCCAGTGCGTGAACGTGCGCACCGGCGCATCAGGGTCATCGACGATCAGCGCCAGCGAGACCGCCTCGCGTGGCACCCCCGTCCACTCAAGCGGCGGCGAGCGGTCCTCGCCCTCGCACGAGTACCGAGGCGGGATCCGCTCGCGATCTGCGAACGCGCTGCTGCCCAGCTTCACGGCGCGTTTCTACCACGTTCGACGAACCAGATTGGAGCGCTTGCTGTCGGGGTGCTTGCAAGCGCGGGTCGGGGTCCCGAGTCGCTCGTGTTGTCCAACCTCAGATTTGAGGATCGCTGCGAACGCCGTACCGTCCCCGCAGCGACACGTACAACACGTCCGCCAGGCTCCTGCCCTCGACGCCGTCGACGGTCTTCTCGAGCAGCGTCAGTCGCTGGCGCGCGCCGTCGATGACGGGAGCGATCAGCCGGCCGCCCGGCACGAGCTGCTCGATCAACGGCGGCGGAACGCCAGGGCAGGCGGCCGTGACGCAGATCCGGTCGTACGGGGCGTGCTCGCGCTCGCCGAGTCCCCCATCGCCATGAACGAGGACCACGTCGGTATAGCCCGCCCGCTCCAGGTTCTCCCGCGCGAACGCGAGCGTGGTTTCGTCGATCTCGATCGCCACAACCAGACCCTCCCGACCGACCACCTCCCGCGCCAGGGACGTGCCGTACCCCGACCCCACGCCAACCTCGAGGAAGCGATCCCCCTCTCCCAAGCCGAGCGGCTCGTAAAACAACGGATAGCTGTGCGGGCACGAGATCGTGGCTCGCTCCCCTGGGAGAGGCAGCGGGATCTCTTCGTAGGCGTGATCCCGATAGGCGAACGGGACGAAATCCTCCCGATGCACGGACAGCATCGCCCCACGGAGCCGCCCTGAACGCAGCAGCCCGCGCCGGTCGAGCTCCCCTACCTTCGCTTCCCGCTCCCGCCGCAACTCCTCCTCGCTCTTGACCGAAAGGCCCGGCGGCGGGATAAACCATCCGGCGCTCATCAGCCTAACGTGACCGGGCCTATCCCCGGCCCACCAGCCGTCACTCGAACTTTCGACCGCTCGCCCGCCGCCACGTGCAACCTCGCCCGCCGCCCACGTGCAACGACAACCAGCGCTTCATCAAACGTCACGCGGCCACGGTATCGACGACCGCGGGCACCACCAGCCTCCGCCGCTCTCCATGGGCGGGAACGAAGAGCTGGTCGCTCGGAATGCCGCGTGCTTCTCCCCGTCCGCGCTACCGGATCGCCGTTGCCAAGCGACAGCGCCGGGGCGGCTGCCACCGAACGTGCCCCGTTCCACGCAGGCAGCCGCGGCCGGCTCGGAACGGCCTCGCAGGGGTTTTGCTCCGACGACGAGCGGCACTGCCCGACTGGGGTGGTCATGCCACCCAAGTCCCTTGAGCTGAGCTTGAGCACTGGCGCCTGCTGCCATCTGGAGAACCGGTCCGTCACCCACGAGAATGTTCAGGCAATAGATAGACAGAGCGGGTGATGAGCGCTGTGCTGTGGCGATCGGCAGCGACTACTCCGACGGGCGGCTGCTTGTTTCGGGCAGGGGCTGCGTGATGCTTTTCGGTAGGCGCGAGATGGCGTTCGCGTTGGCCGTGACCGCGCTTTTGCCAGCGGGTTGTGTGGTGTCGAGCAGATCGCGCTCGTCGTCCTTGCCGGTGGCTCGGGGGGACGGGGAGGGCGGGCTCGCTGCCGGGTGCGCCGGGTCCTACGGCGGGCTCACGCAGGGGATGGATGGCGGTATCTCGGGCTGCCTGCAGGTCGGACCGCTTCAGGCCGGGCCGCATACCGTGGTCCTCGACCAGCTGCCGGATTTCCGCCCCGCGGTGCTGACGCTGAAGCTTCCCCTCCACCTGCCTGCCCGCGTTCGCGCGATGATCTTGCCGCGCGAGCCGGCGGTGGCGCTGACGCTATCGCCGGCGTCGGGGTCGCCGGGGACGACGGTGACGATCACTGGGCGGCTGTCGGGGCGTCCGGGGAGGAGCGGGTATCCGAGCTTCTGTTGGGATGGTTGCCGGTTCGGGCTGCAGTATCGGGGCGTTGCGGTCCGCTGGATCTCGCCGCGGGCGTTTCGGGCTCGGCTGGTGGTGCCGGGCGCCCCGTGGATCGAGGGGGATCCGGTGCGGGTAGCGCCATTGGCCTCGGGCACCTATCCCATCGGGCTGCAGTGCCTGGTGATCGGCAAGGGGTGCGCGTCGGAGGGCGTCGAGGGGGTCGCCGAGTTTCACCTGCGGGTGCCGGCGGCGCCGTCGTGGTGCCGGATGTCGTCGTCCTGTGCGCGGCTGCGGGTCACGCCGAGTGCGGCTGCGCCAGGCGAGGTTGTGAGCGTCAGGGGGTTCGCGCCGCTGGTCTCGATCATCGGCTCAGATCAGCCGTTCGTCTTTCAGTTTGAGGTGCTGAACGGGCGGCCGCACGGCCCCGAGGTCGAGTTCGCCAACGTCAAGGCCGTGTCGTCGGCGCTGCTGGGCCGCACGGCGCTTGACGTGCTCGCGCCGGTCAGCTTTGCCAGCCTGCGCGACACAACCCCGATCGCCGAGCTCAGCGCGGGGCTGTCGCCGCTCTCGGCCCAGCCGGGCGTCCCGTCGACGGTCGCCTGGTGCGCTCCGGGCGCCGTCGATGTCTCTTACGACGGCGCAACCACGAGCATCCCCACGTCCGCCGCGGTCGAAACGCTGTCGGGAATGGGGCTCCAGTCCCTGGGGGGCGCGCAGGCCCGGTGTGCCGCCGCTGCCCTCGCGGGCCCGGCCTCCGATCCGGCAGCCGTCGTGGCGGCGGCGTTCGCGGCCGCGCCGGCCAGGTACGGCGCACCGCCCATCTACGACGTCGCCCTCGTGACCTCCGACGCCGGTCACGCGTGGACACCCGTCCCGGTACCCGCCGGCGCGAGCCTCCTGGGCTTCGGCGGCTTCCGCTACCAGGACGGTGGCGTCGAGGCCGTGTTCGCTTCCGCGATGCCGAATCCCAAGGCGCCGGCATACCCGGACCTCGACCCCAGCCGGCCGCTGGCCGAGCTCAGCGGCGGCGACGGCACGGGCTGGCGGCCCGCGCCGCTGGGCTGCCCGGCCGTCGGGCCGTGCCTCACGCTCGGCCCCTACCTCCCGGGCGATTGCGCGATGAGCTTTGTCTCCCAGCCGCTGCTGCGCTCCAGCGACGGCGGGGTCCACTGGTCCCAGCCCGCGCTTCCCGATCAGGTGCAGGCGTGCGCCGAAACGGAGCTGATCGCCACCTCGGCCCGCGCTGGGCTGCTCGTCAACTCGATGTCGCCCTTCCCGCTGCTGGGCACGACCGACGACGGCGCCAGCTGGCACGACATCGGCCTCCCACCGGCGCCCGGTGAGCAGAGCCACGGCCTCGGCCCCGGTTCCGGCGGCATCACCGCCCTGCCCGACGGCGATCTCCTGCTCAGCGGCGGGGAGGGCTACACGGGCGGCTGGGAACTCCTGCGCCACGGCAGCCGCCAGTGGTGCGCCGTACACGCCCCATCCGCCCGCATCCAGGCGCTCCCCCAGCTCTCACCGCTGACGGTGATCGGCGACGAGCTGTGGTGGCTGACCGGCAACGGCGCGGCGCCCCACATCCACCAGGAAGCGCTCTCCGCCGTGTCATGCTGATCCAGCCGGGCGCGCCCGTTCGCGTCCGGAGGCAGCGACGCGCGGCGCGATCATTCCAGGAGGGACAAGCACAGGCACCCGCCTCAGAACGCGGCCGACCCTCCTATGCCGCGCGGTCGCGGAAGATTCCGCCCTCGCCGTCGCACCCAGAGCACCAGAAGGACCGAACTCGCCGCCGATGCCGAGACTACTGCTCCCTGCGACTGCACAAGAGTTGCACGCCGTCAACCTGCCTCTCGCTTGGGACGACCGATGAAAATCAAGTGTGGCCTGCGGGGTGTTTGACGGAGTTTGCGACCGATTTCGGGGATGAGGTTATGTCGCGGGAGGTCGTTGTGTGTCTTTTGGATCGCGTGGTGTGAGCTTGGGGGGTTGCTGGTGGTCGGGATCGCGCAGGGGTTGGTCCTCGGCGGGGGTTGTCGGCGTCGGGTTGTGGCGTTAGGTTGTGTTGTGGGCGCGAGCCGATGACGTGTCGAAGAGCAGGCGTTGGAGCTCGTCCGGCCTGCCGCGCGACTTGCCCTTCGAGGGCCTTGACTATGCGCGTTCCGCTGTCACGCTCGCGCCCGCCTTGTTCTTCCGGGTTGTCCGCGTTGTCTGCCAGTCGGTGACCGAGCGCTTGTAGGAGGCCTCGGCCTGCGCGGCGAGTTGCTTCTCGGCGTGGCGCGTCCGCTCGCGGGTGGCCTACACGTCGGTGGGCTTGCCGGGGCGGGTGGGGTCGCCGGCTTTGACTTCGAGTCGGCGGAGCTTCTGGGCGGTCAGCGATGGCTGTTGGTGGGCGTAGTCCTGCTCGCGGGTGAGCATGCACCAGAACAGGACGGCGAGCTTGCGCGCGACGGCGACGACCGCGGCGTTGTGGCCTTTGCGGGCCCTGATCCGCTCGTAGAGGGCGTGCATCGGCCCGGGCTGGTGGGCGACTGAGCGGGCGGCCTCGACGAGCGCCCAGCGCGCCCGTGGCGAGCCTTGCTTTGAGATTCGCCCGCCGCGCGCGGCTGCTGAGCCTGATTGGTAGACGCGCGGGTCAAGCCCGAGGTAGGCGACTACCGGGCGGGAGCCCTTGAAGCGGTGGATGTCGCCGACCGCGGCGAGGAAGATCGCCGCGCAGATGACGTTGACGCCCGGAACGGTCATCAGCCGCTTGATCTGCGGGCTCCGGAGCGCGTCCTTGGCGATCAGCCGCTCGACCTGCCCAATCTCGGAGTCCAGGAACTCGATGTGACGCAGGCCGGCGTTGACGGTCTCTTCCTCCACCTCGGGCAGCTCCAGCCCCCGCAGCCAGTCGCGGCCCCTGACCCCGAACAGGTCAGAGACCGGTGGGCGACCCTTCAGGCAGCGGATCAGCACGGCGTGCAGCTCGTTCTTGACCCGCGAGCGCGCGCGGACGAGCTGGTCACGGCGAGCGAGGCGCCGGCGCATCCTGCAGGTCCAATCGGGTGGTATCCATACCGCTTCGAGCTCGCCGGTCCACAGCAATTTGGCCAGCGTGCGCGCGTCGAGCCGGTCGGTCTTCGCACGCGCCTGGCTGATGCCCGCGTCGCCCGGCGAGACCACGATCACCTTCTTGACGTGCGGCTCGAGCAGCCTGGCGATCTCCCGGGAGCTGCCGGTCACCTCCAGCGCTACCCGGTCGGACGGCAAGAGACTGTCGATCAGCGTCCCGATCCCCTCGGGGGTGCAGGGCACCCGGCCAGCCGAGTACACCTGGCCCTCCTCGCAGATCGCGATCTCGATGAAGTCAAGATGCACATCCAGCCCGATGCACCGGCCCAACGGCCGCGACAGCAACTTCTTGTTCACCGCTCACCTCCTACATTCTGTAGTAGCACAACGGTGTGATGGGACGGAGAACGAGTGGGCGAACGACACAGACCGATTCGCGCTCGCAGCGCACCCGGGCAAGTCGCAGGGGCCGCCACCGAAAACTCACGGGCTCGAAGCCCATCGTCCAAAACGGCGTGCCCGACTGCGTTCTCCACAACAGAATCCCCTGTGCCCGGTGCCCGCTAATACGCGAGCGGGCCAGAGACTCCTGCGGGGAGGATTTTCATGCCCCGAAAGAGGGCAGCGCGTGTGGCGGCAGCGATGAGATGAGCGCTACGTCCGGCCAAGCGATAGCCCGATGATCGCGGTCGCGGCGACCCTCGATACGTTCCATGCCTAAGCAAGACGGGATCGTGCTTGCTGGCAATGGCCGCCCAGCAAAACTCGGGGCGGTGTCGCGATCGCCCATATCCAGCCGTGCAGGACCTGGACGCGCGACGACTGCTTCCACCTTGGCGACGCCGACCAGCCCGCTATGCCTATGGCGACGACGTGGCGATCATAGGCGCAGTGGATGCCGGCGAGTGGAACGCCGCATGAAGGCGATCCCGTCGCCGAGCCGTGCGATCATTGCCGGGGTCTGGCTCGGGACGGGCGACAACGTGTCCTCCACGGCCGTCCGAAACCGCTTCGTCGAGGCGCCGCCGTGGCCCAGGCGCAGACGCGTTCGGCTGCTCCAGGGACGACCGAGACCGGGCTGGCAGTCTCCAGCGGCCGCGGCTGTGGGCCCGCCCGGCGTTCATTGAGAGTGCGCGTCCCTGCGGAATAGATTCGCGGCGGGCGCATACCTTCCGCCGCTGGGGTGGCGGCGGCATACCCCGAAGGAGAACACATGATCGGGTTCCGCCTTCTGTCCGCACGCGTCCGTCGCCTGACGCTGGCCGCTGCCATCTGCATCGTCGCTGTCCTCGCCCAATCCGCCGTGGCCGGCGCATCCACTGGGAGGGGGGACGGGTTCGGCGACCACGGCAGCGCTAGGGCACTGTACGTCTCGCCGTCCGGTATCGCCGGAGGAGCGGATCGTTCGTGTGCCAGCGCCGGCTACTCAACGATTCAGGCGGCCGTCGACGCGGCGCCGTCGGGTGGGACCGTGATCGTGTGCCCGGGGACCTACCCCGAAAATGTGACCGTCTCCTCACCGCTCACACTGGTGGGACGGAACGCCACCATCGAGGGGACGTCGACCGGCAATGGCAGCTGCGGGCCGCTCGGTCCATGCCTGGCTGGAGTGACGATCAGGTCGAGCTGGGTGCAGATCCAAGGGTTCACGGTGACCGGGGCGGTCGGCGAGGGGATCCTGGCGGTCACCGGGCTGGGGTCCGGCTCGGTCAGCCACGTCACGATCACCCACAACCGCGTGGTCGGCAACGACACCGGCGGGATTCCGCCGGCCACCGGCGGCGGCTACGTGGAATGCGAGGCCCAAGGCGGGATCCCAGGCGATTGCGGTGAGGGGATCCACCTCATTGGTGTCGCCGACTCGGTCGTCAGCCGCAACTATGACAGCGGCAACACGGGCGGCGTCCTGCTCACCGACGAGACCGGGCCGACGCACGGCAACCTCATCGAGAACAACGTCGTCACCGGTAACCAGTACGACTGCGGGATCACCGTCCCCGGGCACAACCCGAACGCGCTGAGCCCGACCGGGACGACTCAGCCGACGGTCGCGGGCGTATTCGACAACGTCATCCGCAACAACGTCGTAACGAACAATGGCCTGAAGGGCGAGGGGGCGGGTGTCCTGTTCGCCGACGCCACGGCCGGCACGGCCTCGTACGACAACCTCGTCGAGCACAACTACATCGCCGGCAACGGGCTGTCGGGCGTCACGATGCACGCCCACACGATCGGCCCCGGGCAGTTCGAGGACCTGAACGGCAACGACGTCGTGAATAACATCATCGGCCGCAACAACATCGACGGCGACACGCTGGATGGGAGTCAGAGCGATCTGCAGCCCACGGGGGTACTCGTGTTCTCGGCCACCGTGCCGGTGTCCGTAACGATCGCCCACAACGTGGTGTTCGACAACACCTACGGGATCTGGGAGGGGGTCGGCGGCAACGTGTCCGCGACCCTCGCCGGGAACCGGTTCTTCGGAGTCGGCACGCCCGTCTTCACCCAGCCGTAAGCCGCAGTTGTGCGTGACTCCGGGGGCGGACGGACGACCGCCCCCGCAGCGCCGCGGCTATCCGCTCGCCCGGAGCGTCTGTCTCATGGCTATCTCGCCGGTCCGCACGCCGAGCTGCGCGTTCACGCGCTCGAGGCGGTCCGACACTCTGCGGGCTGAGGAACGGCGCAGCGGCGATCGCTCTTGTTTTTCCGCCAGCGCCAACCGCGCTAATGGCTTGGGGGCGTTCCAGGCGTCAGGCCGGCCGAACGCGCGGCTTGTGGTTTGCCACGGCCTCAGTCGTCTGGCCGCGCCTGGCGGATGGCTGCTTCAGCCCGGCGATGCACAAGACGAGCCGCTCGAGGCCGGCGGCATCGACCGCACTATTGCTTCTCGACGGCGTCGGCCCGACCTCCGACCCGAAGCGATCGTCCCGCCTTGGCGGTGGCGTCCCGGAAGTGCTGTAAATAGCCTCGGTGCCGTCAGAGCGACGGCGTAGGTTCCCTCATGTCCTGCCAGACGATTGAAGGAGGCCTACGCCGTGAGACGTACCGTACCGCCGTCGGCGGAGATTGAGGCTCGGATCGATCAGCTGCTGGCTGTGGGTGTTGGTGAGAACCCGCGCGAGACGCTGTCCGAGTTGGCCAGGCTCGGCGCGCGACTGATCATTCAGCGGGCCGTTGAGGACGAGTTCGACGCGTGGCTGGGCCGCGCCCGGTATGAGCGCCGCCCCGAGTATCAGCGCGGACTGCGCAACTATGACTCCGGCTTGCACAACGGGTTCGCCCGCGCACCGTTCAGACCGCCGAGGAGGAGCTTGAGATCCAGATCCCGCAGGTGCGGGAGACAGCCGCGACGTTCTGCTCGAGCCTGTTCCCGCGTGGGACGAAGCTGCTGCGCACCGAGCCGCTCAAGGCGTTGGTGATCGGCGCGTTCGTCCGCGGTCTGTTGATGCGCGATGTGGAGTCGCTGTGCGAGCAGGCCGGGGTGGGGAAGCTGCCCAAGTCGACGGCCTCGAAGATCTGTCAGGAGCTGCGGGAGCGCTTCGGGCAGTTCAAGCGCCGTGATCTGTACGACGTGCGACTGGTGGCACTGTTTTTGGACGCCACGTTCCTCGCGGTCCGGCACTATGGCCCCAAGGAGGGCGTGCTGATCGCCTGGGGATTCACGGATGAGGGCGAGCGCGTGCTCCTGTCAGTCATGCTCGGGATGCGCGAGTCCTTCGAGGACTGGCAGGTGCTCGGGCGAGGTCTGATCGCCCGCGGTCTGGGGGCGCCGATGCTGATCGTGGCCGACGGCGCCCTGGGCTGATCAAGGCGATCGAGCAGTGCTGGCCGGCGTCTGATCGCCAGCACTGCTCGGTCCATCGCCTCAGGAACGTCCTCGCGAAGCTGCCCGAGCGAGAGCGCGAGCGGATCCAGGTGGCCTACTGGCAGGCGCTGGACGACGCTCTCAACGAGCGCGACGGCAAACAACGACTACGAACCATAGTAGGTCAGCTCGACAAGGCCGGCTACACCGCCGCCGCCCGATGCCTGGCCGACGATCTAGACGCGCTCGTCGTGCACCTGCGCTACCCGACCAGGCACCGCCGCAGGTGGCGGTCGACCAACCTGCTCGAGCGATCACTCGGCGAGGTCAAACGGCGCACCAAGGTGATGGGCCGGTTCCCCGGGCAGACCAGCTGCCTCACCCTCGTGTGGGCCGTGCTCGACCTCTACATCACCCACCAGACCAACGGCATCCGCTTCACCGAGCTCGACCGCCAACGCCTCAACCGCATCAGATACGACCAACCCGAACAACCGACCCCCGAGGAGGTGACCGCCGCCTAGACTCAGCCCGGGAACCCGAGCCGCGGCGAATTACAGCGGCGAAGGGACGCCACCCCTTGGCCGGTCCGCGTGATCGGATTGCGCGGATAGCAGTGGCGCCACGCTGCTCGGCCTGACGATCGCTTCTCATGCTTGCCGGCGCGTACCGGACGCGCGGTTTGGCGACGACCCAGGCGCTCGTCAACGCGAGCCCTTGGTTGTCCAGCCGGCTGTTCGGCCGGGATGCGGCGATCTCCCATGAGAGCGCGTGGGTTGAGCGAAGCAGTACCCGAGGTTGCCGAGCGGCCCCGAGATCAGCTGCGGGGCGTTGAGCGCTTACAGGTTTCGCGTCATCGGCACCCGGACCTCGACCGGACACCGGAGCCACTACGACGCGCAGACGCCTATGGCCACGACGGTTACCTTCCTCTTCATTTGCGGGCCAATCAGCGCCAGAACTCGGGCCTTGCGGGAGGCCGGAAGCCCAAGCTGCCGGAGATGAGCAGCCGCGACGTGAGCTCCCGTCCTTGTAGTGCGCGAAAATGTCCACCAACATATGGACTCCGCAACCCTCACCGATAGCCGCGTGCCCGCGTCGACCCGCTTCGGGGTCCTGCTCCCTACGTTTGATCCGCTGCACACGGGGCAGGTGCCCCGAGTCGTCGAAGCCGCGCGCCGAGCCGAGGAGCTCGGGTTCGAGACGGCTTGGGTCGGCGATCACCTGTGGGGACATGCGCCGTGGCTCGACTCAACCGTCGCCCTCGCGGCGGCTGCGGCGGTCACTGAACGACTCATGCTCGGATTCAGCGTTATGTTGCTCGCGCTGCGCCCGCCTGCGTGGGCGGCAAAGCAGATCCAGAGCATCGATGCGTTGTCCGGTGGGCGGCTTACGCTCGGCGTTGGCGTCGGGGGTGAGTATCCGGAGGAGTTCGAGGCGGCCGGTGTCGCGGTCGAGAAGCGCGGGAAGCGGGTGGATGAGGCCCTCGCCGTGCTGCCGGACCTCTTGTTGGGACGCCGGGTGGACTACGACGGCGAGGCGCTCTCGGTGCACGCGAACCCTCTTGCCCCGGCCATGCGTCGGCTGCCAAGGATCCTGATTGGTGGAAGGGGTGAGGTGGCGCTTCGGCGGACCGTCCGTTTTGGTGATGGCTGGCTGCCGATGTGGCTGTCGCCTGAGCAGCTGGTCGAACGGGCTGGTCGGCTGCGCGAGCTTGCGAGCGCGAGCGGCCGGCCGGAGCCGTCGATCACGTTGCTGATCCTTGTCCATGTTGACGACGATCTCGAACGGTCGCGCCGAGAGGCCGCCGATCACCTCGAGGGTCAGTACAAGCTGCCGTTGCACGTCGTCGAGCGGTGGGGGGCGCTGGGGCCGCGTGAGCAAGTGGCCGAGCAGCTTCGGTCCTATCTCGATGCCGGGGTCGGCGAAGTTATTCTGATGACGCTCGGGAGGGCACCGCTCGTCCAATACGAGCGACTGGCCGAGGTGTGCGAGATGCTGAGGACGACACCCGCGAGCACCGGCGGCCGGCGATGAGGGCGATTGGGCGGAAGTTGGAAGTCATCGCCTGCATCCGGTGAGCGAACATCGGGCGGTACGACTAAATGTCACTCTTCGGCGCTCTGGAGTGGCAGTACCCTTTCACGCGATGGATCGGCCTTGGTTCTCAGGTCGCGGATTGCGGGCCGCCGGCGCCCGAAGCAACCGGCGCGTTCAGGTGCCCGGAGCGCTGGAGCGATGAACGGGACCGACGGCTGCTGGGGGGCGGAGGATCTAGCACCATCGCCGCGGCACGGCTTTGAGGGCAGAATCGCGCTCATCGCGGGCGGGACTCAGGGGGTCGGGCGAAAGCTGGCATTGTGTCTCGCCGTCCGCGGTGCTATCCCGGTCATCTGTAACGACCCAGGCGACGAGGGCGCACGTGCCGCACGTAATACCGTTGCCGCGATTCATCAGCTAGGCATCAGCACATTCTCGATCGATGCCGACCCAGAGAACGCCCAGGACATCGAGTTTGTGTTTACGGAGATCGAGGAGCGCTTTGGCCGTCTCGACTTCCTGATATCCAACGTCAAGTCGAGCGCTTGTAGACCGCTGATGCAGCTGGAGTCGGATGATCTTGAGCGGAGTTTCAATGTCAACGTGCGCGCGTTTGTGCTGGGCGCTCAGTGCGCCGTCCGGCTCATGGATCGGGGTGGCCGCATCGTCGTTATGTCGAGTTACGGCAGCCGGTACGCGTTTCCGGGAGGAGCGAATGCTGGATCGGCACACGCCGCCACGGATGCGTGGGCACGGCATATTGCGGTCGAGTTGGCACCGCTGGGGATCAACGTCAACGTGCTGATGGCGGGCATCATCGAATCTGTGTGCGACGGTGCCATAGTCAACACTGACCTGGGCGCCGCGCTCAACACGGGCGAACTCATTCCCAAGCAGCGCCCCGGCTTCATCGAGGAAATCGCCGAGTGCGCGCTGTTCCTACTCTCACCGGCATCCGAACACATCACCGGCACCACGCTCGTCGTCGACGGCGGCCTGACCGCCGCGCTGCCACCGGTTGTATCCGACATGGCGCCCGGGTAGCACACGCAGAGCCGCAGAGCGGCGTCATCGTCACATCCGGAGCGATCTCAACGATGCGGGAAGCCCTCGCGGACGTGGGGCCTCCTCCAAGCGCGATGCAGCAGCTCCCGGTCGGTCGCGCCTGGGAAAGCGAGCGACGCAACGGATACGAGAACGCTTCGCCACTCGACGGCGTCTTGGCCGGTGACACCGTCTCCCGGCGTTCGCGCACAGCGCATGGGTCCCGGACGATCGCTTCCACGATCGGGACCCATGCGCTGGGCGCGCGATCGCAGTGACGACCCTCCGGTCGCCCCGGGCCGGCGTCGCATCGCGGGAAGAGGATGCCACCAAGCCCGGCCTTCCGGATCGTCGGGAGCGACCAGCAGTGCTCGCGCTGGCGACGAGACGCCCGGTCCTCGTCCCATCCAGCAGCGACGGGGGCATCGGCGTCGGTGGCTGCTCGGTCAACGCGAGCGACAGCGCGGGTGCGCTTGCAAGCCGCCGCGGATCGGGCCGCTAGCAAGCACATCGGCGACTCCCGCAGCCGAGGCATGGCAGGGCAGCTGATGTGGCCGGTTACCGCGCTACGCGGTCGCCCACACGAAGATGCGCACTTTTGGCGGCACGAGGAGGGCCGGCGCGGTCCGCGGGGTTGAGCCTTGCTTTGGTACCCCGCGGGAACGTCCCTGACGTAGCTGGCGTGGCTGCCTGTGTCCCGGGTGCTGGAGCGCACATGGACGTGCCTGCCGTCGATACGGTGACTGCTTGACGTCGCCGAGGACCGTGGCGGCCGGCGGAGGATCGTGCACGTAGTCCTCGACCGACGCCAGCGCACGGGCCGGCCTACTCGAAACAGGAGACGTGCACAAATGGTCATAGACGTTTGGATGCAGCACCCGACGCTGCGGTTCCTCGCCCACGACATGTTCGGGTCGTTGCGCCGCTGGACGGGCGCCGAAGTGCCCGAGCACGCGCCCGGCATCGAGGTCACGGTCGGCGTGATGGACGCCGGCGGGGTCGACTACGGGTTGCTGTCGGCGTGGTCGGCGCCGCATCAACAGCCGCTCATCTCAAATGATGAGGTCGCCGACTGGATCGCTGCGCATCCGGACCGCTTCGGCGGCCTCGCGTGCGTTGACCTGAACAAGCCGATGGAAGCGATCCGAGAGCTACGGCGCTGCGTAACCGAGCTCGGCTTCAAGGGACTGCGCATCGTGCCGTGGCTGTGGGAGGCGCCGCCGACCGACCGCCGCTACTACCCACTATTCGCAACGTGCGTCGAGCTCGGTGTGCCGTTCTTCACCCAGGTCGGACACACCGGACCGCTACGCCCCTCGGAGACAGGCCGGCCGATCCCCTACATCGACCAGGTCGCGCTCGACTTCCCCGAGCTCGTGATCGTCGGCGGCCACATCGGCTACCCCTGGACCGAGGAAATGATCGCCGTCGCCCGCAAGCACGAGCACGTCTACATCGACACATCCGCCTACACCATCAAACGCCTCCCGCCCGATCTCATCGCGTTCATGCACACCGGGACGGGACGGCGGAAAGTCCTGTTCGGCACCAACTTCCCGATGATCGCCCCCGCACACGCCCTCGACGGGATCGACCAACTCGATCTCGACGAAGAAACGCGCGAGCTCTACCTCGCCGGGAACGCCCGCCGCCTGCTCAACCTATGAGCCCCGGCTTGATGCATCCGCCCGTCTGACCCCACCCTGTGTACGCGCCGAACGCTCCGGCAGTGGTCGACAGGAGGCGCCGGGAAGCCAGCGGGCGATGCGCCAGCGCACCCCCCTTCCATACCGAAGCGGCCACGCACCCAAGACCGTCCGTGCAGGCCCAGACGGGTAACGGCTGGCACTCACACCAAGCGCCGGGCGATCCCTGCAAAGTCGCCGAAAGGTTCGGCGTGACCGGTCGTGTCCGCTACCCCCTCGCGCTCCCGATCCGCATCGGTGATGCCCGAACTGTTCCTTTCGCGGCAGACCAATCACATGCTCCGCCGCGGCCGGGCTCTGAAAGCGATCGCGCCAGCGGCGCCGGGTCGCTGCTGCTACGCCGCTCCTTTCCGCGCCAAGCAGGAGTCCGACGCTCTACAGAAGCAGTAGCACGGCAGGCGAAGCCCGGTTCGAACGGCGGGATCGTTGCTCAGCCGGGGCGATGCAGTCGCTCCGGAGATGCACGCTTTCCGCGCTTACGAGGTCTCCGCGCGAAGCGGCTTGAAGTAACGCGAGAGATGCCCAGCGGGCGCGAACGGAGATCGCTCACGATCAGTCGTGGTCAAGCTGCTGGGTGATCAAGCGGCTTGAGCCACACATCCCGCGGGTTTAGGGTTGTCAAGGCCGGTCGCGAGAGGTAAAGCCCGGGGGCAGGCTGTGCTATCGCGGCGCCCGTGGTCCACCGGCTTTGTGCATGCGCCCGCTGCGACAAGGAGGAATCAAATGCCGATCGTTGTCGTGTCCCCCCGAGTTCACGCAGGAGCAGTACGAGGAAACTGTCCGCAAGGTGACCGGAGGAAAAACCCGGTGGAGTCCCCAGCCGACCGGCCCGTGGAGGGTTTGCTGGCGCACATCGCGGGACAGGGCGAGAGTACCTTCCGTGTTGTCGATGTTTGGGAGTCCGAGGAGGCCCTCAAACGCTTCGCCGAGATCCTCGTCCGCCGCTGCGCGAGGCCGACGTCGAGGGAGATCCGGAGGTGTACCCCGCGCTAACCTACGTGTCCGCCTGACGCAACTGGCGAGACCGAGGTGCTCGATCGAGATAGGACCGTTTCGGAGCGGTCGCTCCGAGCGTGACTGATCTGACCCTGACTCGCTCTGGCTGTCGCAACAACTCGACACCCAACCGCGAAGAGCAGCTGGCTCCTCCAAAGATATCTAGAACGGGCAGTGTCGTGGTGCACGGATCGGCACGCTCTTGGGAGCGCGCCCCGCTGACGCTGTTAGCCCGGAGGAGCGGTCTCGGGCACTGTTGCTCAGGTCCCTTTCTGCATGGGATGATGGATGGTGGACGCTATGGAGTCTGAGGCTGGTAGGAGGGCAAAAGAGGCAGCTGAACGAGCCGTGAAGCGGACGCGGATGAGCGCGGGGCATTTTGCGTCTGTGTTCGGTGGAACGGCAGATGTACTTGAGCAGAGCGCGACGTTGGCCGAGCAGAATGCCCGGCGGTGCGAGCGGGCTGGGCGGAAGGAGGCTGCCGCGGAGGAGCGTCGCGCGGCTCGGCGGGCGCACGGGGCCGCGGTGCGGGCTCGTACGCTGTCTGCGCAATGGCTAAAGATGCTCGAGGAGCGAGAGGCCTAGAGCGAGCTCCGGGCTTCCCGTCCGATCGGGGGTGGGCTGTGAGTTCTGGTGATGAGCCGGTCTTTGTCGGTATCGCTGCTTGATATCCAGCCTGATCTGGCTGACGTCTTGAGCGAGGAGCAGCGGATCGAGGCGCGGCGGTTCTTGCTGCCGGTCGAGGACGTGGATAAGGGCGCGGACGTGGCTAGGCTGCTCGAGGAGTCCGGGGCGTTCGGCGCGATCGTGCTCGACGGGATGCTGATTGAGGCCCTGCAGATCGGCGAGGCTCCGACGTTGAGGCTGATCGGGCCGGGCTCGTTCGTTCCCCCGGCGGACGCCGCGCCGTCGATGCCGGTCCTCGGCGCGCGGCTGTTCGTGCCGGTCCCGACCCGGCTGGTGCTGCTCGGCGATGAGCTTTTGATCGCGGCGCGGCGGTGGCCGTGGATCGTGTCCGGTTTGCACGGCAGGATGCTCGAGCACTCCGAAGATCTGGCCACGCAGCTAGCCATCTGCCAACTGCCGCGAGTGGAGGATCGGCTCATGGCCCTGATGTGGCAGTTGGCGCAGTTCTGGGGGCGCGTCACCCCAGCCGGCATCAGGGTGCCGGTCTCGCTGTCGCATGAGGTACTAGGCGGGCTGGTCGGCGCGCGGCGTTCGACGGTGACCCTTGCCGTGCGCACGCTTGCCGAGCGGGGCTCGCTGGTCAGGCAGGAGGACGGGTGGCTGATCCTCGAGCCCCCGGCCGCGCCTCTGAGCACCGAGCCGAAGGCACCACAGCTGCTGCTCACCGCTCCGAGAGGCTCTGCCTGGGCGTCTCGCGATCCAGAGGAGCTAGGCCCGGAAGAGCTCGTAATGCTGATCCAGCATGTCGCACAAACCCGCATTGAGCTCGCGCAGGACCAGATACGCCGCGCTCGCGAGCAAGCGGAGGAAGCAAGGGCCATGCGCGAACGAGCCCAACGCTCCCGGAAGGACCTGAGACACGGGTCATAGCGGACGAACTGATCGAACTGCCCCTTTGATCGAAACCGAGAAGAGCCGCTGCCACAAAAGAGAGATGGTCAGCTGAGCTAGGTAACAGTGAGCAGCCACGCCGTGAGAATGCTGCTCCTGCGTAACGCACTGACCACCACCCGCGTTGCTGCTCCGCGGGCAAATGAGTCATCCGGGCGTGGACGAGACAACCGATCCCGGAACTAGGCGGTCACGAAAGCATGCCGGCGGGAACATCAATGCTGTTATGCGTAGCTGCGCATAAGAGCCTCTATGGCTGGCTTCCGATTATGTTGAGCGGCGTCTGTTTGGCGCGCGTCTTCCCTGCTGAGCGCAGGGTTGTGGTGGTGGGTTGTGCGCATAATCAGAGTGCCTCGAGGAAGGCGATGAGGCTGTCGGGGGGTTGGTATCGGCCGGGTGGGGTGCCGATCGTGCGACGTTGCGGCGAGCAAAAGCAGTCGTTCCGGGCGCCGCGCGGACGCGTCCAGCGCTCGCAGCCGCACGAACCGGCCGGCTGAGACGGCGCGCCGGCCACGTTCCTGACCGCTGGTCGCTCAGAACGGCCCGCGCGGTTCGTATGCACCGCGCCGAGCCCCAACGGCCACGAAGGTCAGGCCGTCCGGGCCGGCGACCGGACATCGCACGCTCTCCGGGTCAACGCGAATAAAGCTGCCCACGCGAACGGGAATCTGCTCACCGTCTACGCGCCAGTGCCCCGAGCCTCGGACGACCACCGACACCTCTTCCTGCCCAGAGGCGGTCTCGTCGTGCTCTCTGCCTTCAGCCCCCGGCGGAAGCTCAAACCAGTTGATCCCAAATGCCTCGACGCCCAGTTCTCGGCGCACAAACCGCACCGCACCTCCAGGACCAGCCGGTTCGATGTCATCGACGTTGACGATCGAATAAGCCATCACTGAAACGTAGTTCGGTGCGACGACGTCGTGCCGAGGAACGACTGGCCGTTGGCTGGCGGTTCCGCCCGTAGCCGCCCCGAATCACGGCCACGGCGGACGACTGCCATTTGCTCGCCGCCAACGTCGCCGAGCGCACGATCGCTGTGTCGCAGTGATCATGCGCTACACCGTCAGCGGGGCGAGCGCTCTGCCACGAAGGCAGTCGCCCGCGGTCGAGCGGCCCGGATGAGTGCAAAGGTGACATCTCGATCACGTTGGTTGCTGGCGGGGTCGCGATCCGTTTGCCACGCACCGAGCAGTGGCGGCTGGCTGCTCCTTTCTGAAGATGCGGTGGTGCCGGGGTTCCTGGTCCTGGGGATCGTGCTCGATCTGGATCGCGGGTTTGGCGGGCCGCTCGGCGGGCGGTAGAGCTGGGTGGTCAACGTCCAGCTCTCGAAGGACGGAGCCATGTCCTCTGCTCACCACCTGCTCGACGCTGCCGGCCGCCGTCGCTCGCCGGCGACGATGCCGGAATTTCACGCCGCCAGGGCCCCCCGGAACAGGGGCCAACGCTACGCAGCTGACCCCCCCACGGTCGATGAGATCATCGCCGTCATGCGCCACGCGCGCCACGCCCGGTACGGCAACCGCCTCAACGGTCTGATCGTCGTGCTCTGGCGGGCCGGGCTACGGATCAACGAGGCGCTTTCGCTGACCGAGACCGACCTGGATGAACGGCGCGGGTCGATCCTGATCAGACATGGCAAGAACGACCGCCGCCGCGAAGTCGGGATGGACGCGTGGGGATGGGCGGCGCTCCAGCCGTGGCTGGCCGAGCGCGCCACGCTACCGGTCGGACCGCTGTTCTGCGTGATCGCCGGACCCACCCGCGGATAGCAGCCCCGACCAGCGGGCGCACTTCCATGTTGCGAGGATCCGACAGTCCGGGCCGGCGCTGTCCCTCGTCGTATTGCGATGAGCGAGGTAGCTGGATCCATGCAGGCACCCGGCCGCTCCGCGCTGCTCCTCCACCGGTAAAGCGAGCGCCTCGTCGCTTCCGAAGCGACGCACCTCCCTGAGTGGTCGGATCACGCGGGTGGCGCAGGTATCTCGGTAGCAGCAGGCATCGAGTCGGCGAGCTGTTCGCCCCACGCCCGCGCCCGCTCCAACTCGCCTGGCTTGAGCGGTCCCTCGGTGCCCGTGACCACGAAGCTCTCGGTGGCGAGCACGTCAAACCCGTGGTGCCGTAGGCGTCGCGCGATACCCCGCGCAGCCGAACCGGTGACCAGCGGCACGCCGTCTGCCCGAGTGTCGAAGGCTGCCGCGGGACGTGCCGTGGTGGAGCGAAGCTCACCGAGCCAGGAGCGCAGACCGGGCTCGTCGGTGGCGTCGGGCTCCACATGGGCACCTTCCTGCGCATGGTCGACGGCTGCGTGACGGCTTCGGTCCGTCGCCAGCCCGTGCGCGTGAGTAGGCCCGCCGACGACCAAGAGATCGAGGTCTGCGGCGCGCTCGACCGCCTCGCGCACCGACAGGACGGGCACGCCACCCAGCCCCTCGGCCACTGCCTCGGCAATCGCGTGCGTGTTCCCAAACACCGATTCATAGACGACGATTGCGTTCATTTCATGCTCCCGCAGTCGTGGCTTGTCCGGCGAGCGTGACGGAGCGGACGATCGCGGGCATCGGGGTGTCGCCCCGGACCAGTTGGGCGAACTACTGAACGCCGACACCAGACAGCGTGGCCGCCGGCCGGGGCTCGCCGATCTGCCAGAGCGAGGACAGGAACGTCCGCGAGATCTCGCGTGTCCTCGTCCTCGACCCGGTCGCCGTTCACCGCCAGCCACCGCCGGTCGCCGAGCCGACCCGGAACTGGGCGTCCTCGGGCGCGCGCAGGACCAGGGAACCGACGGCATCCTCGACCTCCCAACCCCCGGCCTTCTGGCGCCGCCGCACCGCAATCGGTGCTCGCTCAAACCCAGCAAGCCCAACTGCCGGGTTGAACAGAACGCACAGCTGCGAACCCGGCCGAGGCATGCGCCCGCCGTTTCCGGTTGGGGCCAGCGGAGCAAGAACCTACCTCGGGGCTGGAATTGATCGCGGCAGTCCGACCGGTCGCCGACCGCGCTCCCGCTCGGCGACGAAGGAACCGGCCGTCGGAGACGACTGCCCATCCCAGGACGACTGGAATCGGACACGATGGATCGCGGGATCGTGATGCCGCCCCCTGGTTGCTTCACGGTCCCCTGGGTTCTTTGCCAAGCGCCGCGGGCCGGTGATGCGCCGCTCAACCGGTCCCGCGCGCTCGGCGGTCGTTACGGTCGTAGACCGGCGCTCGCCGGGATCACCGGCGGCCGCCGGTGATGGACGGTGTCGACGATCTCGCGCGTGTCGATTCCCTGGAGGTAGATAGAGGTGATCCCGAGGTGCGCGTGTTGGATATGCGGGTGATGTGGGAGCCCGGCCAACGATCCCGGGGTGGACCTCGTCGCTCCTGGTTTAGCTCTGGTGCTGGGTGCGCGGTGGGCGCGCAGCGGAGGTCGCCCGAGGGCGGCCGGAGCGGAGCGCCTACCGCGTGCGCGTCGTCCGGGCTACCGCTGGATGATCGGCAGCGGGATGCCTTCGTGCGCCATCTCGATCGCGTAAGCATGCCTCAGTTGGGTGCGGCGCGAACCGCCGCCGGACACCAGCCTGCGCCGCGAGCCGGCGCAGCTCGCCGCGGGCGGCTGTCGCTGAGCAGCCGAGGCCGCGAGTCGGGCCGGCGCGGATGCACAACAGCGGACCGGTCGGCAACCGCACGCGGTGCTCGGTCCAGCGAGCGACATGCTCCTAGCCCCAGTCGTCCATCCCGACCATCCTTCGCTTCCCGCCCTTACCGGCGCGGACCAACACCGACCCCGTCCTCGGGTCCAGATCGCACTCGGAGAGCGCAGCGCCTCGCTGATCCGCAACCCCCGCGCGCCACAGGATTGCGATCAGCCCACGCGTCCGGTCCGCATACGAACACGGCCCGGCCGCGCGCATCACCAGGATGATCTCCTCGACCGTCGGCGGATCGGCTGGAAAGCGCAGACCCTTGTTCGGCGGCGCGCATCCCGCCTCAGTGACCAGGCGTCGCGGCCGGCGACCGTAGACGACCCGTGACATCCACCAACGTTTGCTCGGACACGATGTCCTCCAATCGATCGGCCCGGCCCACGGCGACGCCCACGACCCCGACGCTTGCATGACAGCGCGAGCTTCCCACCTCCCACCAAGAGCACCGACGCAAAGCGCAACCCGTCGACCGCCCAAAGCGGTCACGACGCCGTTGCGGCTCCTTGTCGATCAAACGGGCAGGAGGAAAGGCAGCGGTAGTTGCGGTTACCCGTAGAACTCATGCGCTGCCGTTGCCCTTCTTACTGGTGAGGTCCCACACGATGCTGGCTGCGACCGCGCTCGTCCTCAGCGGTTCAGCGGAGGTTGTCCCGGGGCTCGTAGAACTTTGAGGTGACGGCGGTCCCTCCGGCCCGTCCGCTCCCGGTGGGAGCGTGACGGGTGGATCTGCCAAGACCGAAGGAGAAACCGCCGTGAATCAGACCGTACCGGTCGCTGAGGCGACCAGGGCTGAGGCTGTGCTCCCGGAGCGCGTGCAGGAGGCTCTTGGGCAGCTGGTGGGGGCTGCGAAGGAGGGGCTGCTCAGGTTGAGCGTGGGAGCGGCAGTCTGGGTTGTCCCGGCCCAGTGCTCGTCGCGACCTCGCAGGCCCGTTCGCAGGCCTTGATCCCGATTTCTTCTGTTGGGCGATAACAAGAGCGGCCGCGGTGGGCCCGTCCTGAACCGCATCCCGGTCGATCATCAGCGAGCAATCGGCAGTCCTCTCGATCTCCCGGCCAGCGTTCGCTCGGCCAGGGAAGGATCGGCTAACACGAGCAGGGTGCCGCGCGAGACGATCTGCCAGACGCCGCTCATCCAGACGCGGGGCGCTGAAGCGCGACCTGTTGATGCATGTGCGAGGGGCCGGCTCCGTCCGCCGGCCGCAAGTCATAAAGGGCCAGCATGCCGGGCAGATCCGTGATGCCGTCTCGATTCGAGAGCGCCCACCGGAAGCCGAGGACCGTGCGGTTCCCGGTCACGGGAGGGGACCCGCTTGCTGGGGCGGCGCCTCGAGGGCCTCGAGGGAGGCGGAGACTCGAATCCGTACTTCTCCCAGCGCCGGGAAGTGGATACCCGGATGCGGACCGTCAGCGAGACAAGGAATCTACTGCTATGCCCGACCAATCAAGCCACGGGCCGCAGCTAGAGCACCTGCGGGTCGCCGACTGTATGCATCTCGGAGTGCTGACCTGCTCGGCCGCCACCCCACTCGTTGAGGTCGCGGCCATCATGACCAAGCACCGCGTCCACGCGGTCGCGGTAATCGACGACAAAAGGCGGCCAATCGATGTCGTATCTGCGCTGGATGTCGTCGCGGCAGCCAGCAGCGGCAAGCTATCGGTGACCGCCCGAGTCGCTGCGGCGACCGAGCCTCTCATCACGATCTCCGCTGACGCGCCGTTGGACCGCGCTGCGAAGCTGATGACACGGCACCGCGTTCACCACCTGATCGTTGTCGATCCGCCCAACGGCTCCCCGGTGGGCATCCTCTCGACACTCGACATCGCGGCGCTGGTCGCCGAGAACAGCGAGCGATGAGCCGGCTTTAGTCCGAAAGCATCGAGCAAAACCGCCGCGCGGCAACACCGGAAGTCTCGATTGCGCCTCGCGCCGAGAACCCGTTGTGCTTCGGATGGGACCGCCTGTGAACCTCGCGCTCGGACGACCGCTGCTGCTCGGTCCAGCGAATGCGGAAGAACTGGGACTGGCTCTCGGTCCTGAGCAGACGGAGCCGTCTGCTCACCGAGCAGCGTTAAGACTGCCCGCTCAGCCGCACATTAAGCGGCAGGCACCTTGTCGCGTTAGCTGAGTCGCCGCGTCCCAGCAAACGTCGGCGGCAGATGGGGAAATCACCGACCGTTGACTGAGGTCCGATGTGTCCAAGCTGACGATCACCGCGATCGCCGGCGCGCATCGCCCAACAGGAGGCGTCCCGATCAACCCCCGCGACCGGCCTGCGATGGCCCAGACTCGCCGGTGTCCGGCGATCGCCGTTTCCGCTCTGTCGCCGACGCGGCTCTGGGCGTCCGGCTGCCGCTCTCGGTGCCCGTGGACCCGAAGCAGCAGTCCGCCTCACGGCCGTCGCTACTGAGTTGGTTGCAGGGAGTCGCCTGTCATCGGCCTCCGACTTGGATCGCACTGCGTGGGGAAGGAACCCATGAACAGCCAAGACGTGAGGTGGCACCCCGCCGGGGCGATCGCGACTTCGAACGACTGCTGATCGTCGGCTGTCGCGGCGGGCGCGTCCCCGGCTTCGCTGGGCAAGCCTTCTTGCGCTGGCGGTCTCAGCCGTTCGGCCACACGCGCGCCGCGGTGCGCGCGATCACCTCAAGCTTGCGCCGCTCGGCTTCGACGGTGATCCGATTGCCCACTACGGAGGTCGAGAAACCGCATTGTGTCCCCAAAGCGAGCCGCTCGAGATCGATCACGCGGCTTGCCATCTTGATGCGCTGCTCGAGCTGCTCCTCGGTTTCGACACGCGGCGTCTTGGTCGTCACGAGCCCGAGTACGACCAGCTTGTCGTCGGGTACGAGCGCCAGCGGGTCAAAGCTGCCCGACCGCTCGTCGTCGTACTCGAGCAGCAATCGGTGCGCCTTGATCGCGCCGAAGATCGGCCGCGCGATTGCGTCATAGCCGCCGGCCACCAACCAACGAGAGTCCTGGTTGCCGCGGCACAGGTGAAAGCCGAACGTCACGCCGGGCGCGGCGTCGATGACCGCGTTATCGAGCTCGATACCGTACGACAGCCACTGCTGGAGCGTCCAGCCACGCTGCTCGTAGAACGACCGCCACGCAGGATCGATCAACAACGGGTAATGCGGGGCATCGAGCTGGACGTAGGTCGCTCCAAGGCGCTCAAGCTCGCGCACCTCGTCGAGGAGGATCGCGACCACGTCGCCCATGAAGTCGTCGAAACGCGGGTACCCGGCGCGTGAGCGCCGCGAGTCCCACAGGTTTGCGAACAGCGTCGGGCTCGGCAAGGTGACCTTCGCGATGCGATCGGTGTGCCCTCGCAAAAACGTGAACTCCTCGCTGGCCAGAAACCGACGCCGCCGCAGCCGTTCGGTCACAGCGAGCGCCTCGGGCCGCGCGACGCGTTTGTCGCCCAGGACCTCCGAATGCCAATCGCCCCACAGCCAGGCGTCGATGTTCACGCCCTCGATGCCGTCGACCGATGCCGTCAGTTCGCTCTGGAACGACTCTCGGCGGAACTCACCATCAGTCACGACCTGGCAGCCGGCCGCCTCCTGCAGCTCGATTACCTCCCGAATTGCCTGGTCCTCAATGCGCTTGAAGGACGGGGGGTCGAGCTCACCGGCCGCATGCGCCTCGCGGGCGCGCAGCAACTCCGGCGGCCGCAGCAGACTCCCAACATGGTCGGCATGGGCACTTACCACCCGACCATAAATCATGCCAGTCGGGGCGCAGGCGCGTTGGCGGCTGCGTGCTGGTTGGCGCCATAGAAGAAGACGCCGACGACGCCTCGGCGAGCCGAATGGCGTCGCGTCCTCCTTTCCCATCATCACGAAGCACGCGCCGGCGCCAACGACTGCCCCGAATCGCGCTGACCAGCGCCCCGTCGCAGCCTTTGGCGTGCGGACTTCGTGCTCCGCTTCGTCGCCCACCAGCCGCCGAGGACCGACTGCTGCTTCCGGGAAGCGGCAGTGCGATGTCGCGGTTGCGTAGCCGGCCGTACGTCTGGAGGTTCGTGAAACCAGAAGTGTGGGCGTCATGGCGTCGGTCCATCTGGAAGTGCTGAGATTGGCGTGAAGAGCAGCCGAGTTCTCGCGTCTGAAGGTCGTTGACGGAACGAGCCGTGTCTATGTGTGGGTCCCAAGAAGGTTGGTGCGCTCGTTGGGGCGGGCGACCGGATTTGGTCGAGGGCTGCCGGTGTTTCTTGGGGAGCGTCTTTGCGCTAGCCGGGGCGTGTCAGGATGTGTTGTCCGACCCGGAGGGCGTTGGCGGCGATCGTCGACGCCGGGTTCATCGCGGGTAGGGATGGGAAGAAGGACGAATCCACGACGTGGAGGCTCTCGACGTCGTGGGCGCGACAGGTGGGGTCCAGCGCGCTGGTTGCGCCGTCCACGCCGGCGCGGACGGTGCCCGCCTGGTGGGCCTCCGGCGAGTATGTCAAAGGCACTAGCATCCATGACGCTCAGACTGGTTTGAATTCGAGCAAACCTAACGGAGCCACCGCAACTGCATCCAGACACCGGGGGCCCGGCGCTGCGACGAAATCGTCGGCGGGTGCGGCACTTCCCAGCACCAGTGCGCGGACGGCCTTTTCGGCTCGTCCGCATGAACTCGGCAAGAGTCGCGATCGCACCACCGAGCGCTGAGGTCGATGTCTGGTCTGCGTCGATTCGCTGCGAACGCTGGTCGCGCGGGTTGCCTGGACTGGATCCACGACCCGGCTGGGAGGAGCTTAGCCCCTTGAAGCTCGGCAGGGCCACGGGGCGTAGGTACCTGGGCAAACTCGTGCTACGCGTACCCGCCGTAGCCGCGCAGGCGAATGGCTTGGAGCACGCGCTCTATCGCCAGCTCGTATGCGGCGACGCGAAGCGAGACGCTGAGCTCACCGGCACGCTGCTCGACCTCGCGGTAGGCGGCCCGCATTCTCGCTCCCAGCTTGTTGTTTACCTCGTGCTCGTCCCAGCGTGTGTGCTGGAGGTTCTGGACCCACTCGAAGTAGGACACGACGACTCCGCCGGCGTTGGCGAGCACGTCGGGAACGACGAGCACTCCCCTTTCGCGAAGGATCTCGTCGGCGGTAGGCGTCGTGGGGTTGTTTGCGCCCTCGATCACGATCCGCGCGCGGACCGAGTCCGCGTTGGCGGCGTGGATCGTCCCGCCGAGCGCCGCTGGGATCAGCACCTCGCAGTCGAGCGCTACCAGTTGCTCTGCCGCGATCGGTTCGGCCTGCGGGTAATCGGTGAGCGTTCCACCCTCGGCGAGATGCTTGGCGACCGCGTCGGGGTCGATGCCCGCGTCGGCGTGTATCGCCCCCGACGTATTGGAGATGCCGACAAGCGTGCACCCGAGCTGAGCCATGATCCGAGCCGCCCACGACCCGACGTTGCCGAAGCCCTGGACCGCAACGCGCGTAGTGTCCGGGTGCAGGCCGAGTGCGCGCGCCGCCTCGCGGTACGCGTACACGATCCCGCGGCCGGTGGCGGCCTCGCGCCCGGGCGAGCCGCCGAGTGAGATCGGCTTACCGGTGACGACGGCGGGGGCGTCGCCGTGCAGCTTGGCGTACTCGTCCATGATCCACGCCATTACCTGCGCGTTGGTGCCCGCATCCGGGGCCGGGATGTCGCGGGTAGGCCCAATGATCCCTGCCAGCTTGTCGGTGAATGAACGAGTGATCAGCTCAAGCCCGTGCTCGTCGAGGTCGCGGGCGGGGCAGTTGACTCCTCCCTTGGCGCCGCCGAACGGGATGTCGAGGATCGCGGTCTTCCAGGTCATCAGCGCCGCCAGGGCCCTGACCTCGTCGAGGTTGACGCGCTCGTGATAGCGGATGCCGCCCTTGAACGGCCCGCGCGCGCCGTTGTGTTGCACCCGGTAGCCGGAGAACACGTGGATCCCGGAGTCGCGTAGCCTGACCGGGATTTGAACCTGGACCTCGCGGTACGCGGTCGCGATCACCGCGCGCAGATCCTCGGCGACGCCTAGGCGATCGGCGGCGACCTCGAAGAAGCGCCCGACCGAGTCAAAGCTCGAGATCTCGGCCAGACCGGCGTCGGGAGCACGGTTCGCGACGCGCGGCGACTTGTCCGGGTGGGAACGCCGGCCAACCGGTGTCTCCAGTGGCTCCTCGGCTCGTGCCTCGCTCACGGCCCCAGCGGGAACGGTGAACACTCGTCGATCGCGAGGGTGAACGCGTAACCCACGACGCGGTTGTGCCAGCGGATCACTCCCTCGACGTAGTCGAAGGTGCCACGCCGGTACCTGCCGGTGAAGCGGGCAGCCAACCACGCCCCGATCGCCGCGATGTACAGGAAGAAGAGCACAACGTAGTGCGGGACCGCGACCAGCCACTTGACGACCGGCAGCCGGCGGTTCAACTCGTGATGCACATCGGGATATGGGACCTCGAGATGGACGGTCTGCTGCTCGTTGGTCGACGGATAGCGATCGTTCATCGCCGCCTCATGCACGCTGAGTCGGTTTGCGACCACCGGAGCGCAGGTTCCGCCGAACCACGATGGCGGGTACTCTCGCGGAGGACGATCCTCAGTAGCGGCAGCAGGGACCGCACGCGGGTGCCGCCCATCGCGACCTCGGTCGTGTCCGTGGCGCTCTTCCTCCAGCGGCACGATAGCCGCCCATCGATGTCTTACCGGCATTTCTGCTTCACCGCACCTAGGCGGAAGCGTAACCTAGCGGTCGCGTTTTGGACGAGCACCACTCTCGCCAGACTGCTGCTTCCTTCGCGAAGTGGGAAGACGGCGACTGCGGAGGCACCCTCGCGCAGTCCGAGGGCTAGCCGCACGTCTGACCGGGCGAGTGCTTTTCCGCTACGGCCGGCGCGTGTCGTGTCGCTGCTTTGGCGACCAGGCGATCACGCGCGCTCGCGATCCCGGAGGAGTGGTTTGCCCACGGAAGGGATTGCCGGCTCGAGGTGAGCTGGCGAGGTGCCTATGGCGTCAAATGAGCGGCCCTAAGACTTGGCCGGGGAGGGACCTGGTGCCGCTGCCGGTTTCCACTGTCGGAGCGACTGACGGACGCTGAGCCGGCAGTTGAGGGGGTAGCGGTCGCGCCGGAGCGCGACGCCGTGATGGGCGCGGGCCTGGGCCGGTCATGGTCGGAGGGCGTCGAGGATGCGGATGGCGTACGCCTCCTCGATGTGAGTGCGGATCTCGGCGGGGTCGAGCCGGTGGATATCTTGTGCCTCCGGGTCGAGTCGAGGAGTTCGTTGAGCGGTGGACAGCGAAAGACGAGCGCGACGACGCCGCGTGCTCGCGATCCGCCAGCGGCGGTCAGCTTGCCAGCGGCGGTCAGCTTCATCGGCGCGCTGCTGATCCGCGGCTGGTCGCAGCGGGCAGGTTCGACGCGAGGACTCGCGGCTGCGGGGGCAGCGCCATTCGCTACGCTTCTGTCATGGCCAGAGTGCCGTCGCTTCGAGCCTCGGACTCCGAGCGGGAGGAGGTCGTGGAGCGCCTGCAGCGCGCAACGATCGAGGGGCGGCTCAGCGCCCCCGAGCTCGAGGAACGGCTCGAGGTGCTGTACCGGTCGCGGACCTACGGCGAACTCGACGCGCTGGTGGCCGACCTGCCGGCCGAGCGCCGGCCGGACCCGGTCGACCGGGTCCGATTCCCGAAATGGACCGTCGCGTTCGCGGCCGTCGCGCTCCTGTTCGTCGTCCTCGAGACGCTCGCCGCCGCCGCTCGTCAATCCGCGATGGCCGCCGCCGTAGCGGCCCAGGCCAGACAGGCTCGGTACCCCGGGACGTTCGTCGAGCCCCACCACTACTTCATGCGCGCGGCGTCAATGCTAGGCGCCATGGTGGTGCTGGGAGTCTGCGCCGTCGCCTTCTGGGCAGTGTTGCAGGCGAGGACGACCTCCCCCGACGCCTGACCTGTTGCCTGGGCGTCGGCGAGGATGACCCGGGTTGCCTCGCGGGAGCCACCATCCGGGGCAGAGTTGCGCCACTGTGGCGCGGGCCCCCCGCGAGGCCTCTCTCCGCGGCACCTCCGTCCCGTACTCCCCCTCGGGCCCTGGCGTGGGGCGCGGGCCGGCTCAGGGCCCCTAACCCGCGCGTCGTAACGCCTTCACGAGGGGGACCGAAGACACGAACACCAAGCTATCTGACCGGCTCGGCTCCGGCTGGCAAAGGCTTTTGCTCGCGGTCTACGGCCGCCCGAAGCGGCACTCGCGATCCGGCTCCCCCGGAGGCGACAAAGCGGCAGCGCGCCGCGCGTATGCTCGGCGGCCCGGAACCGGCGGCGCAATCGTCGGTGTGCGCTGCTTGCAACTCGGCCGAGGGGGCGGGCATGAGCAAGCACCGGCCGACTATCGCGAACGCGGCGATGCACTCGCACCGGCGCTGGAACGCGGGGCGACTGCCTCTCTCGACGGCGATCGTGACCTCCGTGGCCGCGCAGCGAGCGAAGCAGCCGTCCACGGGCTACCTGAGCCTGCCGGCTCCTGTTGCCCGGAGGCAGTTACCCGGTTGGCGCGGAACTCGTGGCTGCATTCCGCGAGAGCAGTCGCGTTCATGCGGTGTCTCGCGTGACCATTGAGCGGCAAAGCGATCCCGTCTTCGATAACCCGGTCCGAGCACCAACCGTGACGATCGGCCGGCGGTCAACGGTCGCGAAGTGTCGCCTGCTGAACTCGCGGCGAAACGGGAGCAGCGGGCCTAGCCGCAGCCGTCGGTCGCATCGGCCTTGCGCGTCACAAATCGCCGCGGCTGACAGGGATCGATGTCACCGCCGAGCTCGCGCTGGGAGCACCCCTGCAACGTCAGCCACCATGGCACTAGGTATGCGTCGAACGTGCCCTCAGATCATGCGCCGGTGTTGAAATCAGCCGACCTCGCGGGTGCGTCGAGCTGCGCTGGCCATACCAGGTGGCCCGAGACCGGCCTCCGTTCAATCGTTCGAACGGAGGGCGCGCCGCTACCCGGCTACTGCGTGATGTATCCCGGGACACCAACCCCAGCACGGACCGGTCCGACGCCGAGAACCGCTCGGTGCGCACAGGCCTGGACGGAGAAGTCGATTGGTTTCGCGGCTCGCTGGCCGGGCGGATAGACCTTCAGGCCGTCGGCGGTCACCGGGCCGCCGCAGACTGCGCCCCAGTCCGTGATCGTGAGGACTGCGTGCGCAGTGCCGCCCGGCGCCAGCGTCACCACGGCGTGGGCCTGCGTGCCGCGCACCGCCGCCGGCCCGACCTGCATGAAGCCGTCGCGGTAGGCGGATACGCCGGGATAGCCGTTGAGCGCGCACGTCCGGTGACCCACGTTGCTGAACTCAAGCGGGACAGCGACGCCGCCGGCGTAGCCACCACCCCCACCAAGGCCGAGCCACACCTGGGTGTTGGCGGCCAAGCATGTCGATGCGCCACTTGTGGCAGTTCCACGGGCCGGGGCTGCGGCGAACGCCACCGCTGCCGACAGCAGAAGCCCGGTAGAGCAGGCGACGGCGGCCGCGGCGTACCGACGACGAGTCGTCGTGGTTCTCATGTTGATCAACTCCTCTCATCGCTTCCTGGTTTGCTGGCGCTGCCCGCGCGACTCGCCGCGCTCGCTAGTGCCAGCCGTGTGCTCGCGGGGCCATCACACAGCTTGGCGTGGAGAGCGGCGGACACTGTGGGAAGCGCTCGCGCCGGTCCGGTGAAACGACCGACCACGGCTGGCTTCGCGCAACCCGCGCACGCTTGAGCTGCGCTCGGACCACTGTCCTGGCCAGTGGGCGAGCGCATAGATCGCCACTGGATTTCTGGTGGCCGCCCAACATTGCCTTCTTCTTGTGGCAAGAGAGCGAGACGGTGCCCGGCATGGGCTGAGGTGGTCCGGGAGCGTGGCGACCGTCCACGCGGTCCCGGCTTTGGTGCCTTCGGCGGCGACGTACCGTGTCGGTCGGTGGTTGGGCAGGTCCAAGCTGTTCTCCCAGTTCCATGGCACACCGGTTGCCCAGGATGTCGACGCGCTAGGGCAGGACAGGCCTTCCACGTAGACGTTGGGGACATGACGTAGCGTCCAGTGCTGACCGCGGTCGATCGTCACGTCGGTGGTTTCGTCGATCCCGCCGCTGGCGATGCAGACGGCGGTGGTTGGGCAGGCGATGTTGTAGATGATCTCGTCCAGGGTGGGGAACGGCCGAGCCAGCGGTGTGGTGATCCAGTTTTCACCGCCGTGGTGGACGCGACGACGGCGGCGGCGCCGCCGGCGTCGATGGTGGTTTCTCGCAGCGTCCAGCAGGACTTCGTGTCCGGGCAGGAGATGGCGCTCAGAAACGCTTCGGCGGATACTTTGAACGCCGGGCCGGTCTTGCGCCAGGAGCCTCCTCCGTTGCGTGTGACGATCACCATCGGCGAGGTGAAGTAGTTGGGAGCCGGGCCTCGCGCGTTGCCGGTCGCGTAGCAGGTCGCGCTGGTAGGGCACGAGATCGAGAGCAGCGCGGGTGTGCTCGCCAGCGGGTGCAAAACCGTCCAGCTGTGACCGGTGTTGGCGGTCTTCCAGGCCAGGCCGGTATCCCCGCTATGGTGTCCGTTGCTGCGGCCAACCCCTCCGGCCACAGAGCAAACGGTGCTCGAGGCACAAGCGATCGCGGTATCGGATGCACCGGACGGGCGGCGGGGGAGTAGGCGGGTACTCCAGACCTTCCCGGCGTCAGTGGTTGCGATCACGGCCAGCCGGCTGTTGGTCTGAGCGGCGGCAAAGCACGTCGACGCGCTTGGACAAGAGATCTGATTGAGGCCGGTGATCTCGGCGGGGAACTTCTGCGAGGTCCTGCGATCGGCCGCGAAGGCCGATCCCTGTCCGGTCAGCAATAGGCAGAGGTTCAATGTGAGGCTCGCCAGTCCGGCCGCCACGAGCCCGCGGGTGCGAAGTCAAGAGTGGATCAAGGATCCTCCTTCAGATGGGCTAACAGTGCAGCCCACTAGCTGGCGATGGCCCGAGCTCACTCTCGCAGGGCAGGAAAGTTGGCTCTCGACCGCCGCACCCGCCTGCTCACAGGACGAAAGGGCGACGCCGCCGATCGCCGACGCCGCTGCCGCTGCCGCTGCCGCTGGCGCTTTCCATGCTCGACCGCACCCTCGTGACGGCAGGCGCGAACGCCGCGAGCAGCACTTGGATTGGCTGGGGGACGGAGGTGCCGCGTTCGGCGACGATGACCTCGCCGGCGACGCCGACGCCGACCACGGCTGGCATCGAGGCCTAGCGCGCGCCGCTGTCACCGGATCGGCATGCGCCCTGCGGTCGGGACGCGAGCCTGTGCGCCGCGCTGTGCCGTCGTGGCGCCCGCACGGTCGGCTCAGGCGGTGGCGACGCCTTGGCGAAGCGATAGGGTTGTGCGTGTGGTTCGGCATACGCAGCCCCTCAACGTCACCTTTAGCTCGGCCATATCCGACGAGTTAGAGATGCGGGTCACCGAAGCCCGCGAGCAGGGCATCCTGCCCGACGACCTCGTAGACCATGTTCGCGACGGCTTGCCATACCGGGTCGTCTCCAGGATCGCCTTGGAGGCGGTCAGAGCGGAGATAGCAAGGTCCATCGGCTAGGCGGACTCGTCGCCTCGGACGGGTGCTGGGATGCTTTCGGCAGCGTCCGCTAGTGAGACTCAGCTCCGTTGACGCGCTCGCCTAGCGCCGAGACGCGTGTGGTGATGACCTTCGCTCGAGGCGGGGATCATTCGTGGCGACGCACCGGATCGGGCACGATTTCGGGCTGCGCCAGAACGTTCCGGCGCCAGAGTCCGACGGATCGCCGACGGCGAACTGCCGGTGACGGCGGACTGCGAGGCTAGGTCGCCTTCTCCCGTCGCCAGTAGGGCGTGAGGGTCGGAGGAAGGTTCAGCTATTCGTGCGCCAGGACGCTGGCGGATCGCATGGAAAGCAGAAGAGGCGTCTCGTAGAGCGCTCTGGGTCTCCCGCGTACGGCTCGGCTAGACCGACCCAACTCCTTGTCGGGCGCGCCTGGACCCGGGTCGGTGACGGTCCGCCGATCGCCGCCCGGCGTCATCTTTGAGCGAGAGTTTCGACAGTCCCCGACTGACGAAGGATTCGACGTTCGATGGGTTTCTCGATCAAAGCTAACCCGGGGGCGCGTTCCGGACGATTCCGACCCCGCTATACGCGTCCTCGTTAAGGAGAACCGTCGAATGAAGATCCGTTCCGCACTGACCGTCGCGACCGTGATGCTCGGCCTCGCCACGCCTGCCGCTTCGGCGCGCGTCAGTCCGCGCACCTATGCCCGCACTTACCCGATTGCCTCTTCGTTGTGCTCCCGAGTGGCCGCCGGCCAGACGCCGAAGCGGTTGGCGGCCGACACTACGCAGATCACCGCCGCCTGCAGCGCGCTCAGCAGCAGCTACCAGCAGGCGCTCGACACGTATGACACCGCCGTCGCTTCGATCCCCGGCCAGGTCAAGGCCACCCTCGAGGGCGTCCGTGCCGCGCGGCAGACCGCCGAACAAACCGGGAGTTGGTCGGCGTACGAGGCCGTGCTCGCTCAGGCGGTCATCACGCTTAACGGTCTGCGCGCGCAGGAGCGTGGCGCCGAGCAGGCATACATCACTGCGATCCGCGCCGCGCGGCAGACGTTCTGGACGACCATCCACGGACTGCCGGAAGCCGGCTCGCTGCCCTCGGACACCGGCACCCCGCCCGCGCCGCCCGCGCCAGTCGTGCCGTCAGCTGCCTAGATCGGACCAGATCTACCACGAGTACGCGCCCAACGGGGGTTCATTCTCAATGACACGCGGTTGCAACTGCAGCCGTATCCACCAGTACCTCACTGCCCGGACATCAACTGGAACGACGGGGCCTCTTCTGTCGATATAACCACGCGTGGCGTCGGATGTCGCGGAGCGGGACAGATCATTCGGACCTTTGGGTCGACCACGCCGAGACCAAGCAGGTCGACGGCTTCCGGTGCGGCCCGATCGGCGGCGGCGCGGACCGAGAGATCGACCGCTGCGTGAAAGCCCGTCGTTTGCTGGAATGGGCTGACGTCGCGGAGCAGCTATTGATCCGTACGACCGGCTCGTGTGTGAATCGCTCCTCTACGAGTCTTAGTCGAGGGATGCTTGCAATGACCGACGGCCCGCGCCAAAGTGGCGGTTCGCCCTCGCCCAACTTTCCCAGAGCACAGTCGCTGGGCGTGCGAAGCTGTTGCTTTCCATGCAACAGGGCACAGGGACGCCTCAACCGTGTCGCTCTCTAGTAGAGAAAATCGCTCGCGCGCACCACGGCAAGACCGCATGGGAGCGTGGTCCCGCTGCCGACGGCTTGCATAGATAGGTAGCTGTGGGCAGGTGGCCGAACCGTTCGCGTGATTGTGTTGCGCGAAATGCGATCGTGCGCGACCTGAGGTGATCGCAGGCGAGACGATGGTTTGGTCAATCATCGTCTGAGGGAGGACCTCATGCCATCCACCGTGCTCGCGGATATTGCTGTCGGCGTCGCTCACCGGCGACCTTGCCCGCCTTCCATGCTGGGCAGCCGCCCCACACAAGGGCCTCCGCTATCCCGCCGACCCACCCAGCGTCGAGGAGATCATCGCCGTCATGCACGCCTGCGGCGACGACGCCGAAGGCGTGGAGCGACCTCGACGCACGCAGGGGCGCGATCCTCGTGCGACGCGGGAAGGTGGTAAGCGCCGCGAGGTCGGGATGGACCGCTGGGCGTGGGAACAGCTCGCGCCCTGGATCACTCTGCGCTCTACGCTCTACGCTCCCGGTCGGCGCGTTGTTCTGCATTCTTCGCGGCCCGACCATCGGGCGGCCATGGGCGCTCGCTGAGGTCCGCACGCAACTCCACGCGGCAGCCGCTCGTGCCGGCGTGCGGCGACGCTTCCCGCCGCACCAGCTGCGTCACGCGCACGCGGTGGAGATGTCGCGCGAGGGTGTCCCCCTGCTCGTGATTCAGCGTCAGCTCGGGCACGCGGACCTTGCCATTACCTCTGTGTATCTCCGCGGCATCGACAACACCGAGATCGTCCACACCGTCCACGAACCCCCAGCGCCGATGGTCCCCGCTCAAAGCCGGCTCTCCAGCCTGCCAGGCGACGAAGGAAGGGCCGGCGCTCCTCACTGAGACTGGCGTCCCAGCGAAGACCCCAGCTCGTGGGAACCGACGGCCCGCCA
>DASPPG010000072.1:0-3123 GCA_035625625.1 Solirubrobacteraceae bacterium | reverse complement strand
TGCTACGGAGCGCGCGTAGCTTGAGCACGGCTTCGGCGCCTTGCAGGCCCCAGCGCGCGCCGGTCCGGTCCATCCGATCTTTGACCAGATGGCGACACGCGCCCTCGATGACCCCAGGTTGAGAACGACGGCTTGCTCTGGCCCAGGCGTGACGGCCTGAATTGGCCCACCTTGGCGTCTATGGTCGTTGGTAGTGATGTTGACGGACACTCCGGTCGGAAGCATGCCGCGGCTGTCGTCGCGGAGGTCTCGCCGGTAGGCGAGACCGGAGCGGCGATAGCCGCGGGCGCGTCTGTGCCGGGGGGTGTCATGCGCGTTTGCGGTCCTTGTGCAGACCGTGGCGGAACCGCCAGGACTCGGTGCCTGTGTCGATGATGTGGGCTCTGTGCGTGATCCGGTCCACGACCGCTTTCGCGAGCCGGGGGTCGGGGAACACCTTCGTCCACTCGCCGAACGGCAGGTTCGTGGTTACGATCAGTGATCCGCGTTCGTTGCGCTCGGAGATGACTTGGTAGACGAGCTCGGCGGCGCCGTCAGGCAACGCCAGATACCCGAGCTCGTCGATCACCAGAAGCTCGGTTCTGGTGTAGCGGGCGATCACGCGCGCGAGCTCGCGTGCGGTGTGCGCTTCTTGGAGCTCGTTCGCGAGCCCGGCGAGTGTGGTGAACCGCACCCGTCGGCCGTGCTGGCAGGCGCTCACCCCCAAGGCGGTCGCGAGCATCGTCTTCCCGGTGCCGCTCTCGCCGATCAGGATCACGCTCTCGCGCCGGTCGATCCAGGCGCCCTCGGCGAGCGTCGCGATCGTTGCCTGCGGGACCTTGGGATTGTCGGGGAAGTGGAAATCCTCCAGGCGCTTGAGGATCGGAAACCGCGCGTCGGTGAGCCGGCGGTGCTCGCGTCGCTCGGCGCGTTCCTGCACTTCTGCCTCCAGCAGCGCGGCGAGGTACGCCAGCGGGGTCTGCTGCTCGCGGGTCGCCTCCGTGGCCAGCGCGCGGAACCGGGCGCGGATCGCGGGGAGGTGCAACTCGCGGGCGTGCGCCTCGATCAGCGCCTCCAGCGCCTGGGTCTGGGCCGGAGCGCTCACCGCCCTGGCCTCCAGTACCCCGCCGCGTGGCTCTCGTGCTCCGCGCCCTCACAGGCCGACAGCAGCCAGCTCGCCAGCGCGCGTGCCTCGCCCGGCCGCAGGTCGCTGTACGCGTCGGGCTGCGGGTCCTCGGCTGTCTCGTCGTCGAACAGGCGCACACGGACCAGCAGATGCGCGCCGCCGCCGACCAACGAGCAGCGCGACGGGCCCGTGGACACCGCGACTGACCCTCGATAGCCGCTCATCGCGTCGCCTCCCGCTCGATCAGCTCGTCATAGTCAGCCAGGGTCGGCTCGGGCCGGTCGTGCGCCGCCAGGCGCTCGGGCAGCTCCCCGAGCGGCTCGGGGATCGGGCGGGTCTGCCGGTCGGCCAGCAGCTCCACCGCCCGCCCGTCATACGCCCCGGCGCTCAGCGCGCCCGCGACCGCGCGCTCCACGACCGCGGGGTCGTGCTCGCGGCATAACAGCAGCACATCGACCATCTGCCGCGCCGCATCTGAGGCGCCGACCTTCCCCGCGATCGCCTTCCACAGCTCGTCAAAGCAGTCAGGCCAGCGACCCTGCTCGCGCTCCTGACGCAGCGCCAGCGAGTGCTCGAGCGCTCCCGGCTTGTTCTTGAGCAGCTCCAGATAATGGTCAAGCCGCGCGGAGCGCAACTGGTGGCCGCGCAACCGCGGATGGGTCGCGACCGTCTTGCCGTCGGCGAGCACCTCGATCTCGCGGGCGCCGACCCTCGCGGCGACCTTCATCCCGACCAGCCGGACCGGAACCGAATAGTTGTTGCGGCGCACCGTGATCATCGACTTCTGGTTGACACGGTGGATGGACTGCTCCCACGTCGGGAACGACGAGGCGGGCAGCGGCCTGAGCCGATCGATCTCTTGGGAGAGCCGCGCGCCGACCGGCTCCGTCTGCCCGTCGATCGTGCGGTCCAGATCCCGGATGCAGCACGCCAACAAGCGATTGTTGAGCTCGGCCAGGTCGGCGACCTCCGGGATCGGCACCAAGTGGTTTCGCCGGAATCGGCCGACTTCGCCTTCGACGCCTCCCTTTTCGTGCGCCCCCTCGATCCCGACCAGGGTGAACCAGGATTCGTAGAGGTAGTGCGAGCGCAGCGCGACGAACCGCTCGTTCTCGACCCGGTTGCGGCCCTTCAGCGTCTTCTTCGCCGCCGACCCCAAATTGTCGTATCTCACGGTCGCGAATACGCCGGTGAACCAGTCCAGCGCATGCACGTGCCCCTCAAAGAACGCCTGCTGGCACTGTGACTCGAACGCCATCACGAAGCACGCCCCCGAAAAGCACGAGCGCATCAAGAACAGGCCGAGCACCGTCAGCACACCGGCCAGGCGGACGGTCGCGTCGCCCCAGTCGACCTCGGCGGTGACACCCGGGTCGTGCACCTGTGGACAGAACGCCTCGGCGGCGAGCCCGAGCTCACGGCGACGCTTGCGGACGTGATCACGCATCGTCGACCCCGCCACGACGACACCGTGCTCCTCCGCGAGCCGATCAGCGATCCGCTTCGACGTGTGCCGCTGCTTCGATGGCGCCTTCCGATCAGCGATCAGAATCTCATCGATCCACTCCCGCCACGGCCCCAACGCCGGCGCCGGCCGACCCACCGGACGCTTTCGCTCCGGCGGCACCGCCGACTCAAGCGCCTGCCGGACCGTCCGCCGATGCACCCCATACCTGCTCGCCAACGCATTCGTCGACAACCCCTCGAACTCCCGATCCCTCCGGATCTTCTCGAACAGCTCCACTCCACTCTGGAACCCATCCCTTCTACGACCTCCGATCCGCGCTCCAAAGAACACGGACCATCCGGTCACGCTCGGACGGAAGGTGGGCCAAATGAAGCCGTCGCAGTTGGGCCAACTCAGGCCGGCGAACTCAGTACTGAGGCCGCGATCCAGATCCACTACCGCGCCTCGAAGGTCAAGCAGTACTTCAAAGAGGGCCGCGCCCTGCGGACCGAGACGACGATCAACGACACCCGCGATTTCGGTATCGGCCGGATCGTCAACGAGACCAACT
>DASPPG010000071.1:0-3078 GCA_035625625.1 Solirubrobacteraceae bacterium | reverse complement strand
TCTCGCCGGACTCGGCGTCGACCACGCACGCGATCACCTTCGCTGCGTGCACGTCCAATCCGACCCAGCTGCGAACCTTCGCCATGGTCGGCACTCCTTCCGTATGGTGTTGTCGGTGACCGCCGAGGTCGTCACCCTCGGCGCGTCTCACCCAACCGCACGCCAGGCGCGTGGTGGGTGCCGACCCATCTTCGACAGACGGCCGCCGATTCCTCCATATGGTCTAAGGGCGCGCTTGAGGACAAGATCGTCCAACGCGCGGTGGCCGAGGTGCTGAACACCATCTACGAGTGCGACTTCCTCGGCTTCTCCTACGGGTTTCGGCCCGGGCGACGTCCGCATGATGCGTTGGACGCGCTCGCGGTCGCAATCACCAGGGGGAGGGTGAACTGGATACTCGACGCGGACATCCGCGACTTCTTCACGGGCCTTGACCAAAGGCACTTGGAGAGGTTTCTCGAGCATCGCATCGCCGGAGTTCCGCAGCTCGTAGGCATTTTCGCGCGTCCCGGCTCGCGTTTTGCCTGCAAATCGCGGGGTGAGGTGGTCGCTGAGCGCGAAAGTCTGTAGGCACACGCGTTCCTCGATTTCGAGCGGATCTGTCAGCTGGAGCGCGTATCGTGTAGGCACATGTACCTGCGCGAGACCAAGCGGCGCAACGCGGACGGGAGCACCGTCTCCTACCTGGCGCTGGCGCAGAACGAGCGCGATCCGCAGACCGGCGTGCCGCGGGCACGGATCATCCACCGGTTCGGCCGCGCCGACGAGGTCGACCGCGAGGCGCTGGCGCGGCTGGTGCGCTCGATCAGCCGGTTCCTGGATCCGGCGCAGGCGGTCGCGGCGACCGCGTCGGGCGAGGTGTCGCTGCTCGACTCGCGGTCGATGGGCTCCTCGTGGCTGGCGGACCGGCTGTGGGAGCGCCTTCAGATCGGCCAGGTGATCGTCGAGGCCGCCGACGGGCGGCGGCTCGAGACGCAGGCGGTGGAGCGGGCGCTGTTCGCGATGGTCGCCAACCGCCTCTCGGTCAAGCCGCTGTCGAAGCTCGCCGGCTGCGGCTGGGTGGCCGAGCGAGCGTTCATCGAGGGGTTGGCCGAGGTCTCCGATGACGCCTGCTATCGGGCGATGGACTTCCTGCACGCGGCGCTGCCTGAGCTGCAGGAGCGGGTGTTCTTTCAGGTCGCGAGCCTGCTCGACCTGGAGGTTGACCTGTTGTTCTTCGACACCAGCTCGACCTACTGGGAGACCGACCGGCTGCCCGACGAGTTGCAGGAAGAAGCTGACGACAGTGACAGCCAGCAAGCGGCTGACGCGAGTGACACCGACGAGCAGGACGAGCAACCGGTGCTGATGGAGTCAGGCCGGCGGCGCTACTCGAAGAACAGCAAGGATCACCGTCCCGACCTGCCGCAGGTGGTGGTCGGGATGGCGGTCACCCGCAAGGGGATCCCGGTCAGGCTGTGGACGTTCCCCGGCAACAGCTCTGACCAGGTGATCATCCGCGAGGTCCGCGATGACCTGCGCGGCTGGAATCTCTCGCGCGTGATCTGGGTGCTCGACCGCGGTTTCTCATCCGAGCGCAACCGGCGCTACCTACAACGCGGCGGCGGGCACTACATCGTCGGCGAGAAGCTGCGCTCCGACAGCAAGGAAGCAAGCGCGGCGCTCTCCCGCCAAGGCCGCTACCACACCGTCGCCGGCAACCTGCGCGTCAAGCAGGTGCGGATCGACGATGGCACCAACCGCGACCGGTTCGTGATCTGCCACAACCCCGAACGCGCCGAGCGCGACCGCACCGTGCGCGAGCAGATCCTCGAGCGCCTGCGCCAGGAGATCCACCACACCGACGGGCTCCCGCCGTCCAAGCGCGCAGAGCTCTACGGCGCGCTGGCCACCAAGCCCGCGTACAAGCGCTTCCTACGCCGCACCAAGACCGGCAAGCTGCGGATCGACCACGCCGCCATCGCGCGCGAGGGAAAGCTCGACGGCAAGTTCCTGCTCCGCACCTCCGATGAGAGCCTCACCCCGGCCGACCTCGCCGAGGGCTACAAGGCGCTGTACGAGGCCGAGCGCGGCTGGCGCGATCTTAAGCACACGATCGACATGCGCCCCGCCTACCACCGCCGCGAAGACCGAATCGAGGCCCACGCGCAACTGTGCTGGCTGGCGCTGCTGCTACTGCGCGTCGCCGAGACCGAGACCGGCGACACCTGGCGCAACCTGCGCAACGAACTCGACCGCATGCACCTCGTCACGCTCGCCACCAACGAAGGCACCGTCGCCCAGCGCACCGAGCTCACCCCCGGCCAACGCCAGATCCTCGGCGCGCTCCAGCTGCCCGAGCCGCCCCGCTTCTACGACTTCACCCCCACCGCCGAGTAGCGGCCGTCTGTAGACACACGGGCCGAACCCGCCGAAACCGGCAAAAGTCCTGCTCTTGCGCCCTTTTTCCGGGATTCGTGTGCTCCACTTCTGCGGAAGTCCGGTAACGCGGAGTCGCGGTATTCGACCTCGATCAAAGCGGCGACGAAGTCGATCTGACGACCCAGAGCAAAGATCAGTCGCGTCAGGAAACCCTCACTGCCGAGTGGGTGGTGGGCTGCGACGGCGCGCACAGCATCGTCCGCCGCCGGCTCGGCGTGCCGTTCGCGGGCGACGACTACGGGCAGGACTGGCTGATGAGCGAGGTAAACATCGACCCGTCGATCGAACGCGGCCGATTCCACGTGTTCTCCTTCACCGATACGCCGATGGTCGCCTTCCCACTCCCGGCCGAGCGGTGGCGACTGATCCTGCCCCAGGTTCCCAACCGTGCCGGTGAGCGCGAAGCACCTGACATGGATGAGATCGAGCGGCTCGCGACCACGCGCGGCCCCGCCGGCCTGAAGCTCACCGATCCGACCCTGCTCGCGGCGTTCCGCTGCTACCGGCGCTCGACCAGCATCATGCGCAACGGTCGCGTGCTCGTCGCGGGCGACGCCGCTCACATCCACAGCCCGGCCGGCGGCCAGGGGATGAACACCGGGTTACACGACGCGTTCAACCTTGGCTGGAAGCTCGCACTCGTCGCAGCCGGACAAT
>DASPPG010000070.1:0-2091 GCA_035625625.1 Solirubrobacteraceae bacterium | reverse complement strand
GAAACGGACGTGTCAGGAGAGCTCCTGAGGGCCTCCGCGGGATCCGGGCGATTGATTTTTCTCGGCGCGGACCGGTGCTCTTGGCGCTCGATCACAAACAATTTCCGGTCCGTCACCTTTGCGAAACAGCCTCGACGAGCTCCGCAACTGACGCGAGGCGTACTCTGAGCTTCTCCTCGCCGCCGTTGCAGACGTCCTCTGGACCGACCTGTCTTCCGCCGCGACCTACGCCGCGGCATGTGCTTTTCGTACACCCGAGCCGCAGCGAGCGGCGCTTGCGGAATGGACGACGTGCAGCGCTGTCGAGAGGAGGCTCGCGCCTTCCGCTCGCCAACGACGACTCGGAAGTCAACCCCTCCACGGCCCCGGCGTCCTCGCACAGACTGTCGAATCCACCGGCGAACGCAGCGGTCTGGCGACGTTCGCGGAGACCGCTGGTCGTCCGAAGCGGGCGCGAGATGAGCAGCCGCTCCAGCTACCGCTCGCCGAGGGGGCAGCCGTTCGGGCGGGCCCTCAACGCGGCGATCCCGAGTCAGCCCATGGAGTGGATCTTGTGCGGCTCGATGGTAAGGATGAGACGCGTCTGGTCGCGCCCGCCATACCAGGGATACGGCGTTCCGAGGTAGCGCTCGGCGAGCTGTTCGATGTGCTCGGCGGCTCCTGCGGTGGTGACGCTTAAGACCTCGCCGCGAACCGAGTAATACCGGGATGGGTTGTTCGGGTCGGCCACGGCCACGGACACGCGGGGGTCTCGTCTGATGTTCTTGACCTTCTGGAAGCCATCCACGGTGTTGATCAGGATGCGTGCACCGTCTGTGTCGACCCAGGTTTGCGTCAATTGCGGTGAGCCGTCGGGCATCACCGTCGAGATGAAGCACAGACTGGCCTGGCGCAGCAAAGCGACCAGCTCTTCAGGGAGCCTGTCGGACACTCGCGTCTCCTCTCTCGTGGGAGTCTCAAGCCTACCCAGCGACCGCCGAGGTACCGACCGAGGACGCGTTCGACCCGCCGGCCGCCTCTTGCTTTCGCTCGGGTGCTTCCAGTCGTACGCTCGCCTCGCACCAGCCCTGCCTCGGGCGAGCCCGGGTCGGCGCTCGCGTCCTCTCTCAGTCGCAGCCACAGGCTGCCGTTGAGCCAACTCTGCTGCTCTGCAAGGCTTTGCGGGCACAGCTCCTCGGCGTCGGCGGCGTCGCGTTGGACGACGAGGAGCGGCCTCGCGAGAGGCCGGTTTCATTCCAAGCAGAAGCGGCGATCGCGTGTGGCCGCCTGCGCCACTGCAAGCCGCGACGGCGTTGGCTTGCTCTAACGCGCCCACTGCTGCTCTGCCAGGAACGCGGGCACCGAGGTCGGGCCGGGTCGCGTCTCAGAACTGCTGTGAATAGGCGCGGTGTCGTCAGAGCGACGGCGTAGGTTCCCTCATGTCCTGCCAGACGATTGAAGGAGGCCTGCGCCGTGAGACGTACCGTACCGCCGTCGGCGGAGATTGAGGCTCAGATCGAGCAGCTGCTGGCCGTTGGTGTTGGGGAGAACCCTCGTGAGTCGTTGTCCGAGCTCGCAAAGCTGGGTGCCCGGTTGATCATTCAGCGGGCGGTGGAGGACGAGTTCGACGCGTGGCTGGGCCGCGCCAGGTATGAGCGCCGGCCGGAGTATCAGCGCGGGCTCCAGAACTTTGGGGAGGGGTATCGCAACGGGTACTGGCCTCGCACGCTGCAGACCGCCGAGGGGGAGCTCCAGTTCGAGATCCCGCAGGTCCGCGAGGCGGCGGAGACGTTCGCGTCCAAGCTGTTTCCGCGGACACCCAAGCTGTTGCGGACCGAGCCGTCGAAGGCGTTGGTGATCGGCGCGTTCGTGCGGGGTCTGTCGATGCGCGATGTCGAGTCGCTGTGTGATCAGGCCGGGCTGGGAAAGCTCTCGAAGTCGACCGCGTCGCGGATGTGCGAGGAGCTGCGCGCCCGGTTTGAGGCGTTCAAGCGCCGCAACCTCTACGACGTGAATCTGGTGGCGCTGTTCCTGGACGCGACGTTCATCTCCGTTCGCCCGTCGGGGCCCAAGGAGGGCGTGCTGGTCGCCTGGGGATTCACCGACGCCGGC
>DASPPG010000069.1:0-38122 GCA_035625625.1 Solirubrobacteraceae bacterium | reverse complement strand
CATCTGTCCGCCCTCGGTCACGATGTGGCCGTCTGCGACAACTTCGCCCGCCGCGGCTACGACGAAGAGATGAGCGTCGATAGCCTCGTGCCGATCGTCACGCTGGAGGAGCGAATCGCGGCCTGGCTGGAGATCACCAGGAGGGCGATCAAGCCCTACGTCGGCGATCTCTGCGATCCCGATTTCGTGCACGCGATGGTGGCCGAGTTCGACCCGGACACGATCGTCCACTTCGGCGAGCAGCGCGCGGCCCCGTACTCGATGATCGATCAGAAGCACGCGATCTACACGCAGACCAACAACGTCGTCGGCACGCTCAACGTGATGTACGCGATCGCCGAGATCGACCGCGACATCCACCTCGTCAAGCTAGGGACGATGGGCGAGTACGGAACGCCGAACATCGACATCGAGGAGGGGTGGATCACTGTCAAGCACAACGGGCGCACTGACAGGGTGCTGTACCCCAAGCGACCGGGCTCTTTCTACCATCTGTCAAAGGTTCACGACAGCCACAACATCGAGTTTGGCTGCCGGATCTGGGGGTTGCGCGCGACGGACCTCAATCAGGGCGTCGTGTACGGTGCCGACACCGAGCAGACCAAGCGCGACCCGCGGCTGGCGACTCGCTTCGACTATGACGGTGTGTTCGGCACGGTGCTCAACCGGATGGTGATCCAGGCCGTCCTCGGTCATCCTTTGACCGTGTACGGCAACGGCTCGCAGACACGTGGCCTGATCAACATCGTCGACACGGTCGAATGTATCCGCCTCGCCTCGGAGAACCCAGCTGACCGGGGCGAGTTCCGCGTGTTCAACCAGTTCACCGAGCAGCTGTCGGTGCGCCAGATCGCCGAGACGATCGCGACCGAGTATCCGGGCGAGGCGGCGATCGACCACGTCGACAACCCGCGCGTCGAGGCCGAGGACCACCACTACAACGCCAAGCACACCGCGCTGGTCGACCTCGGGCTCAAGCCCACGCTCCTGTCGATGGCGCTGATCGACCACATGTTCGACGTGGTCGAGCGCCACAGGGACCGGGTCGACCTCGCCGCGATCATGCCGACGGTGAGCTGGCGCGACACGACCAGCGAACTGCCCCAGACCTCGACGAGCGCGCTGGCCCAGACGTGAGCGAGCTTCCCGGTCTGCAGGGGCGCCGGGTCCTGGTGACCGGCGGCTCGGGCTTTATCGGGCGTCATGCGGTGGCCGAGCTCGCGCGCGTGGGCGCGTCCGTGCGCGTGGTCGATCTGAAGCCGCACCCCGATCCGTCGGTCGACATCGTGGTGGGGGACATCGGCGACGAGGATGTGCTCGAGGCGGCGTTTGCCGACGGGATCGACTCGGTGGTGCACCTGGCGGCGGTGACCTCCGTGCTGCGGTCGGTCGAAAACCCGGATCTGACCTACGCCACGAACGTCGCCGGAACCCACGGGCTGCTCGAGTCGGCGCGCGGCGGGGGCGTCCAGTCGCTGGTGTTCGCCTCGACCAACGCGGTGACCGGGCCCATGGAAGCGCCGGCGATCGACGAGACCGCGGTTCTGAAGCCTTTGACCCCGTACGGCGCCACCAAGGCGGCCAGCGAGATGCTGATGTCCGCCTACACCGCCTCATTCGGCGTCCGTTGCGTGTGCCTGCGTCTGACCAACGTCTACGGTCCCGGCATGCAGGCTAAGGACAGCATCGTGGCCCGGCTGATGCGGGCGATCCGGCTCGAACGCACGTTCGAGATCTACGGCGACGGGCTCCAGGTACGCGACTACGTCCACGTCTCGGACGTGATCGCGGCGGTTCGCCTCGGGCTCGACCGGGACGACTGGAAGGGTCCGGTCGTGATCGGGTCCGGGAAGTCGCTGTCGGTGCTCGACGTGGTGGACACCGTGCGGTCGGTCACCGGGGCGGCGCTGCCGGTCGAGCACGGGCCGGCGCGGCCCGGGGAGATGCCGGCGGTGATCGTCGACCCCAGCCGGGCGCTGGCTGGCGGCTGGAGGCCTCGGTTCGACTTCGCCGAGGGCGTCCAGGGCGTGTGGGAGGAGTGGTCGGCGGCCGATCTCGACGTGATCCAGGCCGGCGCGCCGCCGGCGCCGGTGGGCGCCTCAGGAGGCTCGCGATGACTGCGATCCAGGGCCGCGTTTCCGGCGATGCGAGCGGCACCGGCCACTTCGACGTCGACGCGGAGCTCGCGCGCCTGGATCCTGCCGAGCGAGGAGCTGCGGCGACTTTCCTGGCGGCCCATCCGCCCAGCGTGGGTGCGCCGCTGGCGATCGTGATCCCCGCCTACAACGAGGAGCCGACCGTTGCCGACGTGGTGGCCGAGATCCCGCGTGAGGCGGCCGGTCTGAAGACCGAGGTGATCGTCGTGGTCGACGGGGCCCGGGACCTGACCGCGTCACGGGCGGCGGGCGCCGGCGCGCTCGTGTGCGACGTGCCGGTCAACCGCGGCCAGGGTGCCGCGCTGCGCCTCGGCTACTGGCTGGCGCGGGCGCGCGGCGCGCAGGTGATCGCCACGATCGACGCCGACGGGCAATACGAGCCCGACGAGATCGCGCGCGTGGTTGAGCCGATCCTGGCCGGCCGCGCGGACTTCGTGTCCGGCTCGCGCCGACTGGGTGCCGAGCTGACCACGGATAAGGTCCGCCACCTGGGCGTGCTCGTGTTCGGCGCGCTGATCAGCGTGCTCGTGCGCCACCGGATCACCGACCCGGCGTGCGGGATTCGCGCCATGCGCGCCGAGGTGACCGGGGCGGTGAAGCTCGAGCAGCCGCAATACCAGGCCTCCGAGCTGATGATCTCAACGGCCCTGCATGGTTACAGGCTGGCCGAGGTGCCGACGACCATGCGCGACCGGGGCGTGCACGCCACCGCAACGAAGAAGGGCGGGAACTTCGGCTACGGGGTCCGGTTCGCCCGCGCGGCGTTGCGCACCTGGATGCGCGACCGGAACGCGGCCCGGATGCGGCTGCGGCCCGAGAAGATCCACACCTCGTAGACCGCGAAGCGGGCGGCGAACAGCACCGCGAACACCGCCAGGTAGGAGGCGGTCACGATCAGCACGCGAATGCCGTGGTGGGCCGGGATGCTCTGCACCTGGCGCTGCGTCCACCCGGTCGTCTCGGCGGTGATGAACAGCGTCAGCGCCGAGACGATCACGTAGGCCACGATCTCGCGCCCGAAGGCGATGCGGCCCCGCACCCGCCACGCCCAACGCCGGTTGAGGATCCAGTTGGGGATCGCGCCGGCGATGAACGCGATGATCGAGCAGGCGGTCGTCCCGAACCCCATCACGTACAGAATCGCGAACACGATCGCGCTCGTGCAGGCCGCCACGACGGAGCCGAGCGTATAACGTGTGATTCGCGCGCTCAGCGGTGAGCGGGTGACCCAAACGCCGATCGGAGACCGGGCGACGCGCACGCCGAGGGGGGAATTGCGTAGCGCGTGATAGCTCTTTGTTAGCACCAGCTTACGATCGTAGCGATTAACCGCGTCAATTGGGCGTCAAGGGATCACCTACCAGGCGCCGCCGATGGTCCTCCAAGGCGCCGCCGCCGGGCGCCGCCGACCAGTTCAATACCGTCCGCTGCAGCGTGCGGATTCAGGCGGCCAGCGATCCGATCGTGCTCGACGACGACCTGGTTCTCGCCGGCGAGAACGGCGGCGTGCTCGAGCGCCTTCCGGAGGGATTCTTCGACCTGATCTATATGGACCCGCCGTTCAACACGGGCCGGGCGCAGTCACGTCATTCACTGTCGGTCGTGGCCTCGGCTGACGGGGACCGGATCGGGTTCGGCGGCCGTCGGTACCGGACGCGGTTGCTGCAGTCCTTGAGCTATGACGATGCGTTTGCCGACTACCTGGCGTTTTTGGAGCCTCGACTGGTGCGGGCGCGCGAGCTGCTGGCGCCGCACGGAACGCTCTACTTCCACATCGACTATCGGGAGGCCCACTACTGCAAGCTGCTGCTCGACGAGCTGTTCGGTCGCGATGCGTTCTTGAACGAGCTCATCTGGAGCTACGACTATGGGGCGAAGCCGCGCCGCCGCTGGCCGGCCAAGCACGACACCATCCTCGTGTACGTGCGCACCCCCGGGGCCCATCTGTTCGAGGCGGACGCGGTCGAGCGCGAGCCGTACATGGCGCCGGGGCTGGTCAGCGCCGAGAAGGCGGCCCGCGGCAAGCGTCCCACCGACGTGTGGTTTCACACCATCGTCCCGACCAACGGCCGCGAGAAGACGGGCTACCCGACCCAGAAGCCGGAGGGCGTCCTGCGGCGGATCGTCGCGGCCTCCTCGCGCCCGGGCGGCTGGTGCCTGGATCCGTTCGCCGGCTCGGGAACGCTCGGCGCGGTGTGCCAGCGGCTCGGCCGGCGGTTCGTGCTGGTCGACCACAATCCGGTGGCGGTCGAGGTGATGGGTTCGCGACTGGCCAAGGCGCCGCCGTCAGGCGTAGCCGACAAATCGATTACGGCTCCCGATCCCCGTGCACGAGGGGAACGAACTGCACGGCCTCTAACCGGCGGCGCCTGAGCCGGCCGCCGACGCGCTCGGTCAGGATCAGGTGCTGCTCCTTCGCGCCGACGGGCGCAACCATCCGGCCGCCGGTGGCCAGTTGGTCCTCGAGCGCGAGCGGGGGCTCATTCCCCATCGCTGCGGCGACGTTGATCGCGTCGAACGGCGCGTGGTCCGGCCAGCCCTCCCAGCCATCACCGATCCGGAAGCTGACGTTGTCGATGCCGAGCTCGTCAAGCGTCGCGCGGGCCCTCTCGGTCAGCTGGGGATGGCGCTCGACCGTGTAGACGTGGTCCGCCAGCAGCGACAGCAGCGCGGCGTGGTATCCCGAGCCGGTCCCGACGTCGAGCACGCGATCGGTGGGTCTGAGCGCGAGGATCTCGAGCATCCGGGCGACGACGAGCGGCTGCGAGATCGTCTGGCCGGCGCCGATCGGTAGCGCCACATTGGCGTACGCCCGTCGGCGTTGAGACCGCGGGACGAAGAGGTCCCGCGGCACGCTCGCGATCGCCGCGAGCACGCGCTCGTCGGCGATGGCGGCCCGGAGGACCTGCGCGAGCTCGAGTGCCTGGCGGGGAGACATGGGCGATCAGGTTGCCTCGGCGTCGGCGTCGAGCCACTTGTCGAAGAACTCGTCCGCGTCGAGGCCGGCCAGGTCGGCGCGCAGGAGCTTCAGCAGTTTCGAGGCTTGCTTGACGCTCACGTCCCAATACAGAATCACCTCGCCGTCGTCGATCGATACCACTTCGATCCGGTCGGTGCGGTTCGGATCCGATAGGAAGGCGGGCTCGCGTCCACCGCGCGAGACGATCAGCTCGTAGGCTCGATTGGCCTTCATCGGATTTGCCCGAGCGCGGTTGCGGCCTTCTGAATGGCGTTTTCGCCGGTGAACGCGCGGTTTCCGATTTGGATCGCCGGCAGCGCGGTCACGCCGGCGCGTCGAGCGCGTCCTGCGGCCTCGTGCAGTGCGGCTTGCGTGCTGGCGAGCTCGATGCCCTTGCGGAGCGCGGTCGGGTGCATCTCGCACGCCGCGCCGGCGATCAGGATCGTGTTCTCGTCGGTCAGGTCACGGCCGCCGGCGAATGCCTGGCGGAACGCCGCCAGCGAGAACGCCACCGCCCGGCCGATCCGCTTGGCGTACGTCGCCGCCAGCATCGCTCGTTCGGTGTCGGGGGCCCGGCGGGTCGGCCAGCGCATCGGCTGCAGGCCCAACTCTGCGGCCCGGAGCTCGATCTCGGCGCGGTCGGTCTGGCCGGGGTCCGCCGCCGAGATGTGCGAGCCGAGGACCGGCTCCCATTCCGGCACCACCGGGAGTGCGGCCATGATCGTCTCGGCGACCAGGTAGCACTGCGGGCTGCCGAGGTCGTAGTAGAAGACCGGTTGGTCAGGTGCTTCGGTGGGCACGACCCCGGCACCGGTCAGCCGTGGATCAGCCAGCCATCCGCCGCGCGCCCGGCTTCCATGACCGCCTCCGACAGGGTCGGGTGGCCGTGGATGATCCGCGCCACCTCCGGGTAGCCGCCCTCGAGCGCACGGACGTTGACCAGCTCCTGGATCAACTCCGTGGCCCGGGTGCCGACGATGTGTGCGCCGAGCAGCTCGCCGTACTGCTTCTCGCCGACGAGCTTGACGAGCCCGGTGCGGTCGCCGTAGACGGTGCCGGCGCCGACGGCGCCGTACTGGATCTTGCCCACGGTGACGTCGTAGCCCTCGTCACGGGCCTGCGCCTCGGTGAGGCCGAAGCTGCCCACGTTGGGAGTGCAGAACGTGGCGCGCGGCACGTCGGGGTATTCGATCGGGTGGGTCTCGAGTCCGGCCGCGTCCTCGACCGCGATGATCCCCTCGTCGGAGGCCTTGTGGGCGAGCGCAGGACCGTGCACGAGGTCGCCGATCGCGTAGATGCCCTGGGCCGTCGTGCGCATCGCGCCGTCGACCTCGATCAGGCCGGCCGTCCCGAGGTTTACACCGGCTTTGTCGAGGCCGAGGGCTTCGATGTCGGGGCCGCGACCGGTGGCGATCACGAGCCACTCAGATTCGGCCTGGGTGTCGCCGTGGGTGTAGCGGCACACCGACTCCATCGACTGGATGTTCTCGACGAAGGTGCTGGTATGGACGGTGATCCCCTGGCGCTTCAGACCGCGGTCGACCACCTTCGAGATGTCCTCGTCCTCGGTGGGCAGGACGCGCTCGAGCGCCTCGATCAGGGTCACGGTCGAGCCGAGGCGCGCGTAGGCCGAGGCGATCTCGGCCCCTGAGGCGCCGGCGCCGACCACGGCCAGGCTCTGCGGCAACTCGGGCAGGGCCCACGCCTCCTCGGTGCCGATCACCCGACCGCCGAACTCCGTGCCCGGAATCGAGCGCTTCACCGATCCGGTGGCGACGATGATCGTCTTGGCCGCGATCTGCTGCCCGTTGACGGTGACCGCGCCGGCGCCGGCAAGCGCGCCTTCGCCTTCGATCAGCTCGATCGCGTTCTTCTTGAACAGGCCAGACACGCCACCGGTGAGGGTCTTGACCACCTTTTCCCTTCTGGCGAGCACGCCCGGCCACTCGACCTGCGGCTCCGCGGTGAGCTTGATGCCGAAGTCGTCGGCCTCGCGGATCTCGGTGAGCACGTCGGCGACGCGGAGGATCGCCTTGGCCGGGATGCACGCGTAGTTAAGGCACCGGCCGCCGACGCGATCCTTCTCAATGACCGCCGTCTTCATCCCGAGTTGGGCAGCGCGGATCGCGGCCACGTATCCGCCGGGTCCGGAGCCGATCACGATGCAGTCGTAAGAGGCCTCTGGCATGCGGCGGGAGACTATAGAAGGGTGGTGGCGCGCTCCCCCGCGGGTGCTCGCCCGGACTGGGACAGCGATTCGCTGCTCACGCGCCTAACGCGACGGCGGCTGGGGCATCTGGAGGCGGCTCAGGACCCGGACCAGCTTGAAGAACAGGTAACCGCTGCCGGCGACCACGAGCACGCTGGCCACCAACGCCAGCAGGTTCGCCGCGCGCATCAGGAGCAGCGAGAAGAACAGGATCACGAAGACGAGGATCGCCTGGAAGCCGAGCACGGCCCAGTAACGACGTTGCCACATGCCCCAGGCGCACACGAGCATCACCGCCGAGAACAGGATCACGCCGCCGGCGCCGGCATGCGCGCCCCCGACGTTGAACTTGCCGTTGATGAGCACGGCGACCAGGTCGCTGGCGCCGATCAGCAGCGCGATCAGGGCCGCGATCTTGAGCGGCCACGGCCGCTCGCCGGGAGCCAGCGGGGCGAGCGTCGCCCGGACCGCCGCGTTACGGGCCTCGGAGCGGCTCGGTGACGGCACTGCGGCGGGAGCTGTCGGCGCGCTCGAGGCAGGACGCGGCGGCGTCGCCACGGGGGCGGCGGTCGACGGCGGGTGCCGGGCGGCCGGGCGTTGTTTGCGTCTACGTTGCGCCAACTCGCACCTCGCCCGTGCGCGCGGGCGCGCCGATCGCCGAGCGCAGACGCCGGGCGGCCTCCGCCGGGTCGGCGGCCTCGGTCAGCGCGCGCACGATCGCGATCCGTTCGGCTCCCGCTCCACGGACCGCGTCGACGTTGGCCGGCGCGATCCCGCCGATCGCGAAGAACGGCACGGTGGCGTGCTCGGTGGCGTAGCGCACGAGCGCGAGCCCGACCGCCGGCTGACCGGGCTTCGTCGGCGTCTCGTGGACCGGGCCCACCCCGATGTAGTCGACGGGCACGCCGGCGGCGCCGTCCACCTGCTCGGGGCTGTGGGTGGATAGGCCGACCAGCCGGTCGGGACCCACGGTCGCGCGGGCCGCGACGACGGAGACGTCGTCCTGGCCCACGTGTACGCCGTCGGCCCCGGTCGCGTCGAGGAGATCCGGTCGGTCGTTGAGGATGAAGAGCGCGCCGTGCTCCGCGGCCGCGCGGGCGAATCTGCAGCCCGCGGCCACGATCTGGTCATCGCCGGCGTCCTTCATCCGCAGTTGGATCATGTCCACGCCGGCGCCCAGGACCGCCTGCAGGAACCCATCGGGCTGCTCGTCGCACACGAGGTACAGCCGGGCGGCTCGCAGTCGTTCGCGTCGATCTGGCACGCGTCGAAGTGTGGCAGGAGCGCGCCGGCCGGCCGCCGGGTGGGCTACCGGCCGACGTGCAGCCCAGCGCCACCGACGCTGGCAAGGCCGCGAGTCCGCGTCGCACCGTCATCGTGAGTACTACGTCGCGGGACGGCGTTCATCACAGCCCCGCAGCCGGCCGGCATCCCCGCGCTAGGATTGACCAAACGGGAGCCCTACCAGCGGGCTGAGAGGGCGGCCCCGAGCCGCCGACCGTCTGAACCTGAACCGGATAATGCCGGCGCAGGGAGCGCGAACCTTGCCCAACCGCACAAGCTCATTCGACGTCGCCGTGGTAGGCGCGGGCGTCATCGGCCTCGCGGTCGCGTGGCGCGCGGCTCAGCGGAGCCTGAAGGTGGTCGTGCTCGAACGGGCCGCCCAGGTCGGCACCGGCACCACGCCGATCGCCGCCGGCATGATCGCGCCGATCAGCGAGGCGATCGCCACCGAGCAGCCGCTGATGCGCCTGGGTCTCGCCAGCGCCCGCGCGTACCCGGAGTTCGTGGCCGAGCTACAGGAAAGCTCGGGCATGGATCCGGGGTTCCTGAGCTGCGGGACGCTGTTCGGCGCGCGCGACGCCGACGAGGCGGAGGCGCTGACGCGCGAGCTCGCCCTTCGGGAACGGCTCGGACTGCCCGCGCGCCGCCTGCTCGCGAGCGAGGCCCGTCGGCTCGAGCCCGCGCTCACCCCAACGTTGCGGCTCGCGCTCGAGATCCCCGATGACCATGCGATCGACCCGCGCCGGCTGACGCCGGCGGTCGGTCAGGCGGCAGGCGCGGCCGGCGCCGAGGTCCGTCTGAACGCGGCGGTCAGCCGGGTCACGATCGATCGGGAGCGGGTCACCGGTGTCGAGCTTGCCGACGGCGAGCGGGTCAGCGCCGAACACGTCGTGCTGGCCGCTGGCGTGTGGTCCGACACAGTGGGTGGTCTGCCCGACGAGGCGAGGGTGCCGATTCACCCGGTCAAGGGTCAGATCCTCCGCCTGCACGACCCGAACGGCCCCGGGCTGCTCAGTCACGCTTTGCGGATGACCGGCGCCTACCTGGTTCCGCGGGGCGACGGGCGCTACGTGCTCGGAGCGACCATGGAGGAGCGCGGTTTCGACACCACGGTCACCGCGGGCGGCGTCTTCGACCTGCTGCGCAACGCGTTCGAGCTGCTGCCCTCCATCACCGAGCTGGTGATCGACGAGGTCGCCGCCGGTCTCCGGCCGGCCACGCCTGACAACGCGCCGGCCATCGGTCCGGGGGCGGTTCCGGGCCTCCATTGGGCGACCGGTCACTTCCGCCACGGGATCCTCCTCACCCCGATCACCGCGCAGATCGTGGTCGCGGGACTCACGGCTGAAGACCCCGGCTTTCCGGCGGCTCGGGATTTCGCCCCCACACGTTTTGCGGCCGGCGTCGCGGTGCCGGCATGACGATGTCCGTGACGATCAACGGCGACCGCCATGAGCTTCCAGACGGCGCCACCGTGGCCAGCGTGATCGCGTCGCTCCACAATGCGCCCGAGGGCCGCGGCGTCGCCGTGGCGCTCGAGGGCGAAGTGGTCCCGCGCGCGCAGTGGCCCAGCACGGAGCTGCGCGAGGGCGCGAAGATCGAGGTGGTCGTGGCCGTGCAAGGAGGTTGACGAGATGAACGAACAGATGTCCCTCACGATCAGCGGCCGGGAGATGCAGTCCCGGCTGATCCTCGGCACCGGCGGCTTCACCAACCACGAGATCCTGGCCGCCGCGCTCGACGCATCCGGGACAGAGATGTGCACGGTGGCGCTGCGGCGGCTCGATCCGGCCGCCCGAGGCTCGATCCTCGACGTTCTCGATGGCGCCCGGGTGCGGGTGCTGCCGAACACGGCCGGCTGCTACACCGCCCGGGACGCGATCATCACGGCACAGCTCGCGCGCGAGGCGTTCGGAACCGACTGGATCAAGCTCGAGGTCATCGGCGACGACCGCACGCTGCTGCCCGACGCGGTTGAGCTCGTCAGTGCCGCCGAAGCCCTCATCGACGACGGCTTCGTGGTTCTCCCCTACACCACCGACGATCCGATTCTGGCCCGCCGGCTGGAGGACGTGGGGTGCGCCGCGGTGATGCCGCTGGGCTCCCCGATCGGGAGCGGGATGGGGATCCGCAATCCGTACAACATCTCGATCATCGTCGAGCGGGCCGGCGTTCCGGTGATCCTCGACGCCGGCGTGGGTACGGCGTCGGACGCCGCGTTCGCGATCGAGCTGGGGTGCGACGCGGTGCTGTGTGCGAGCGCGATCTCGCGCGCCCACGACCCGGTGGCGATGGCGCGCGCCATCCGGCTCGCGGTCGAGTCGGGCTGGCTGGCGCGCGGGGCCGGCCGGATCCCGCGCCGGCGCTACGCCGAGGCCTCGACACCGGATCAGGGGCTGCCGGTGTTCGACAATGCCTCGCAGTGACGATTGACGAGCTGATCGACGCCTGGGAGGCCGCCTGGTCGGGCCGGGACGAGGCGGCCTTCGAAGCCGTCTGCTCGACCAAGATCCATTACGAGGATCCCCTCACCCCGGAGCCACTCGAGGGGCTCGACCAGTTCCTCCGCCATCCCGCGCGCCTGTGGTCGGCGTTCCCGGACGCGCGGGTTGAACAGACGGGTGAGCGGCTGAACAACGAACGTTTCGTCGCCGCGCCGTGCAAACTGCTCGCCACCCACCGCGAGCCGCTCGACGGTCTACCCGCCACCAACCGATTCGTCGTTGTGCACTGTGTCTTCTACTGCGAGATCCGGCGCAACCAGTTGCTGCGCGTCCGCGGCTTCTACGACCTGTACGACGCGGCCACCCAGCTCGGGGTCCTGCCGGCGCGAGGGACGCTCGGGGAGAAGGCGCTGCTCGTGCTGCGCGGCTTCGGCCTGCGCGCCGGACGCGGCTCATAGGCTTCCCCATGGACATCGCGATCCCGATCTTCGACGGCATCACCGCGCTCGACGCGATCGGGCCCTACGAGGTCCTGTCGCGACTGCCCGAGGCGCACGTTCACTTCATCGCCAAGGGGCCCGGGCCCAAGCGCACCGGCAACGGGATGCTGACGCTCACCGCCGATGAGGCCCTGTCCGACGTGCCGCATCCCGAGGTGATCGTGGTACCGGGTGGCTACGGCACCCGGGCCCTGATGAGCGATGAGGAGCTGCTCGGCTGGTTGCGCTCCGCTGATGAGACCTCTCGGTGGACGACGTCGGTCTGCACGGGCGCCCTCCTACTCGGCGCCGCCGGCCTCCTCGACGGCCTCGAGGCCACCACGCACTGGCGCCTCCTCGACAAGCTGCCCGAGTTCGGCGCCACCCCGGTCGCGCGCCGGGTCGTCGAACAGGGCAAGATCATCACCGCGGCCGGCGTGTCGTCAGGGATCGACATGGCGCTCACGCTCGCGGCGCGCGTCGCCGGCGAAGAGGTGGCGCGGGCGATCCAGCTGGCGATCGAGTACGACCCCGAGCCGCCGTTCGACTCGGGGTCGACCGCCAAGGCCTCGCCGGAGACCCTGGAGTTGGCCGATCGCCTCACCTGAGGCTCGGCTACCCGGCTCGGCTGAACGGGCGACCTGCCCGATGTAGGCGATGTCGGGGGAACGCGCGGCGTCGGGCGGACATGTCAAGTAACTCTATTGACTTAGTGTCACGAGCACCGGAGCGTGATCCGAGAGCGGCCCGCGGTCGAGCACCTCGGTCGTGCCGGGCTGAAAGGCGCGCGCGAACACCAGGTCGACGCCGTGGCCGCCGGCGTACGAGAACCCGTCGAGCGAGAGCCCGCGAATGTTGAAGTCCCCGCCGAGCACGACCGGAGCGTCGCCCGCCCACTGCAGAGCCGCCGCGGCGGCTCGGCGCGCATCCCGGATCGCGCCGCCACCGTGGAGGTTTGCTACCCAGGCGCCGGTGCCCCGCAGTCGCACGGCATGGACCCACCGCCGTTCGGGCCACACGCACAGCCGCCGCCACCGGTGCTCGGCCACGGCGTTGCCCCGGACGAGGATGGCATTACAGCCTCCGCCGTTTGACTTGACCAGGTCTGGCCGGCGGATCGCGATCGCGCGACGCGCCGGCAGCAGCGCGTTGCGCGAAGTTAGGACCAGGCGCTCCTCGGCGCCGAGTCGATCGGCCAGCCGCGCAGGCCACCACGGCGGCACCTCCTGGAGCAGCGCCACGTCCCACTCCCAGCCTGCCAACGCGCCCGTGAAATCGTCAAAGAGATCCCGTCCCGCGGGCGGGACGGCCCGACCATGCAACAGGTTCCAGGTCAGCACGCGCATCAGCGGCAACGCAACGTACACTCGCCGCTTGCCGCGCCACTTGATCACCGGGTCCGAACTGAGCGCCGACGAGGTGCAGGCCCTGATCGAGCGCGCGCTCGAGCTCAAGGCGGCGCCCTACAGCTCCGACGCCCTGCGCAAGCGCACGGTGGCGCTGATCTTCGAGAAGCCCTCGACCCGGACGCGCGTCTCGTTCGACGCGGGGATCGCCGAGCTCGGGGGGCACGCGATGGTGTTGCGCCCCGATGAGCTCCAGCTCTCCCGCGGCGAGTCGGTTCGGGACACGGCCTACGTGCTCTCGCGCCACGCGGTGGCGATTGGGATCCGGACCGGCGACGAGGATCTCATCACCGAGATGGCGGCCCACGCGACCGTGCCGGTGATCAACATGCTGAGCCCCCTTCACCATCCCTGCCAGGCGCTCGCGGACCTGGTCACGCTCCGCGAGACGTTTGGCCGCCTCGACGGCCTGACCGTCGCCTACGTCGGCGATGGCAACAACGTCGCACGTTCCCTGGTCGCGTTGGGGGCAGCGGTGGGTGTCGAGGTCCGCGTCGCCTCGCCCGATGGCTTTCAGCTCGAGGCCGGTGCCCACGGCACCCTCACCGATGATCCGCGCGAAGCCGTGACGGGGGCCGACGCCGTCTACACCGACGTGTGGGTGAGCATGAGCGACGATCCCAAGTCGGCCGACGAGCGCCGGCACATGCTGTCCGCCTACGCCCTCACGGACGATCTGCTCGATCTCGCGGCCCCGGGCGCGATCGCACTGCACTGCCTGCCGGCTCATCCGGGCGAGGAGATAACCGCGCAGGTGCTGTACGGGTCGCGCCAGCGGATCTGGGACCAGGCAGAGAACCGGCGCCACGCCCAGAAGGCTCTGCTTGAGCTGCTGACCAGCGCCTGAGGCGGTGCCCAACGCAGCCAACCAGAGCCTCGCCGGCGCTTGAGGTCACGGAGTTTGGGTACGCTCAGCGGAGCTTTCGGGAAGGAGAGCCAAAGCCATGCCGTCACCGAAATCCCAGTCAGGCACAGGGTCTCGCCCGACCAATGCGTCGCGCTCGCTGGCCAAATCGAACGCCTCCAACCACGCCTCGAGGAACGCGCACCGGGCCGGCGCGTCGGCATCGATCGGAGCCGACGCTGCCGACGGCCTGACCGGTCTTGCCGAGCAGCTCGTGAGTCGGATCTTCCGGCCGCTCGGACTGGTCGTGCTCTCGCGCGAACGGATCCAGGAGATCGTCGACGACGCGGCCGCTCGTGGCCGGATGACGCGCACGGATGCCGACGAGCTGGCGGCCGAGCTGGTCAACCGCGGGCGTCAGCAGACCGACCAGCTGCTGTCCGACGTCGAACGACTCCTCGGGCGCGGGCGCCAGCAGCTCGGATCGGCCACGATTCGTGCGCGACGCAGCGAGTCCCTCGACCTCCTGCTGCGCAGTGCGGACCGGGCGCGGCGGACCGTTGGCGCCGGGTCGCCGTTTCCGATCCTCGGCTACGACGAGCTGACGGCCGCCCAGGTGCAGTCCCGCCTCGACGGGCTCTCCCCAGCGGAGCTGCGTAAGGTTCGCGACTACGAGCGGCGCCACGCCAACCGGAAGTCCGTGCTCGCCGCCATCGATCGATCCCTGAACTCGGACTGACTGAACACCTCACAGAGCCGGCTCGAGCGGGACGGCGCGGCGGCCCGGATCCTGCTCCAGCTCGACGCCGACCCGGTCGGGATCCGCTCGGCGCTGTCATCCTAGAACGGATGAATCCTCCTACCGGCACGGCGCGGGCCCGCCCCGCGCGCGGCGAGATCCTCGAGCTCACGGTCGATTCGCTCGCTTTCGGGGGCGCGGGCGTCGCACGCCTCGACGGATACGTCGTGTTCGTCCAGGACGCCATCCCCGGCGACCGGGTCCGCGCCGAGGTGCTGAACGCGAAGCGTGCGTATGCGCAGGCCCGTGCAGTTCAGATCCTCGAGCCGGGCCCCGAGCGCATCGCGCCGCGCGCCGACCATCCCGGGGCGCCCTGGCAGGTGCTCCCGTACGAGCGTCAGCTCGAGGTCAAGCACGATCAGGTCGAGGATGCCCTGCGCCGGATTGGGCGGCTTGAAGGGTTCGAGCTCGAGCCGATCGTGCCCGCCGCCGAGCAGTGGCGCTACCGCAACAAGCTCGAGTACTCGTTCGGGACCGACGAGACCGGCCGGCTCGTGTGCGGCTTCCACGCCCCCGGCCGCTGGGAGGACATCGTCGAGGTCACGGACTGCCTGCTCGCGTCGGAAGCTGGGAACGCCGCTCGCGAACGCGTCGTCGCGTGGTGTCGCTCGCAAGGCCTCACCGCGTACGACCGCCGCACGGGCGAAGGGCTGCTTCGGAACCTGGTGGTGCGGGAGGGCCGGCGCACCGGCGAGCTACAGGTCCGACTGGTCACGAATCCCGGCCGGCTGGACACCGCCGGTCTGAGCGAGGCCGTGCAGCCGCTCCAAGGGCTGCTCCGGACCCAGACCGACAGCGTGGCCGAGACGACGCAGGGCGGCGAGACGGAGCTCATCGCCGGCCGAGATCGGCTGAGGGAGGAGATCGGCGGACTGCGGATGCACATCTCCCCGAGTGCGTTCTTTCAGACCAACACCGAGATGGCCGAGCGCCTGTACGAGCTGGCGATCGACTACGCCCAGCCGACGGGCACCGACCGGGTGTTCGATCTGTACTGCGGGATCGGAACGATCGGGCTGCTGATGGCGCCGCGTGCCGCCGAGGTGTGGGGGCTCGAGCTGATCGAGGAGGCGATCGCCGACGCGATCACGGGGGCCCGGCGCAACGAGATCGAGAACGCCCGCTTTTTCGCCGGCGACGTCAGGCTCGCCCTGCGCGAGCTCGTGCAGCGCGCCGGGCGGCCCGACGTTCTCGTGGTCGATCCGCCCCGCTCGGGACTGTCCCAGAAAGTAGTCCGCCGGATCATCGAGGCGGGGCCGCGCCGGATCGTGTACGTGTCGTGCAACCCGACCACGCTGGCGCCGAACGCCGCCCAGCTGGTCGAGGCCGGATACCAGCTGCGTAAGGTACGGCCGGTCGATATGTTCCCCCAGACGCCGCACATCGAGGCGGTCGCGGTGCTCGAGCGTGGGTAATCCTGTTCCCATGAGAATCCGCAGCATCCCGGTCGCCGTTCTCGCGGCCGCTCTCTCGCTCGGCGGGGGCGCGGCCCAAGCGCGGGCCGCCACGTCCGCCGTGCCGGCACTGCGGCTGACCGCCGTCTCCCCGAAGGGCACGGTCCCCGGCGACGCGAGCATCGTGCTGCGATTCTCCTCGGCGCTCGCACCGGTGACCGCGCGCTCTGAGCCCAGGCTGTCTCCGGCGACCGCCGGCACCTGGTCAGAGCCGAACCCGACGACGCTCAGCTTCACGCCGACCGGCGCATATCTGCCCGGCACCGTCGTGCGGATCACCGTCCCGAAGCGCATGGCGGCCACCGACGGTGCGACGCTGTCCAAAGCCGTCACGGCCACGTTGCTGGTGGAGAACGGGTCGACCGTGCGGCTCACGCAGCTGTTGGCAGAGCTCCGCTATCTGCCCGTCCATCTCACTTCGATCGAGCATCAGCCGCGCCCGGAGGACACGGCCGGGCAGCTCCGCGCCATCTTCCAGCCGCCCGCGGGGCGGTTGGAGTTCGGCGGCGCCTGGCCGGCGGAGCTGCACGAGCTGTGGACCGGCGACCAGTCCATGGTGCTCAGGGGAGCGATCATGGCCTTCGAATCCCAGCACGGGCTCGCTATCGACGGGGTCGCCAGCACCGCCTTGTGGGAAGCGCTGCTGAGCGCCCGCGCCCACCGCCAGTTCAACACAGGTGGCTATAGCTACGCGGTAGCCAGCGAGAGCAGCCCGGAGTCGTTCACCCTGTACCACGACGGCCGCGTCGTCCTTCGGACACCCGCCAACACCGGCATTCCCGGTCAGGGCACCGCGACCGGGACGTTTCCGGTGTACGAGCGTCTGCGAAGCCAGACCATGCAGGGCACCAACCCGGACGGGTCGCACTATGCCGACTTCGTGCAGTTTGTCGCGTACTTCAACGGGGGCGACGCCGTCCACTACATGCCGCGGGCGTTCTACGGGTCGCCGCAGAGCCTGGGGTGCGTCGAGCTGCCCTACGACGCCGCTGAGCAGGCCTGGGGCTATCTGAGCTACGGGACGCTCGTCACCGTCCTCCCCTGAATCGGATTCTCATGCGGGCGGTCACGATCAAAGACCAGAACCTCACGGTCGAGGACCATCCCGACCCGACGCCCGGCGCCGGCGAGTGCCTGGTCCGGGTCCGTGCCGCCGGGGTGAACGGCGCCGACATGATGCAGCGCCGCGGGTTCTATCCGGCACCCCCGGGCGCTCCGCAGGACATCCCCGGCCTGGAGCTGGCCGGCGAGGTGGTCGAGCGCGGTCCGGGCGCCAATCGCTTCAATGACGGCGACCGGGTGATGGCGATCGTGGCCGGGGGCGGCCAGGCCGAGCTCGCGGTCGTCCACGAGCGGATCCTGATGCCGGTTCCCGACAACCTGGACTGGGCCGAGGCCGGTGGCGTGCCCGAGGTGTTCACGACGGCCCATGACGGCGTCTTCACGCAGGCCGGGCTGGAGGCCGGTGAGCGGCTGCTCGTCCACGGCGGTGCCGGCGGCGTCGGCACCGCCGCGATCCAGCTCGGGCGGGCCGCCGGGGCGCGCGTCACCGCCACGGTCCGTAACCCGGACCATCGCAGGCAAGTCGCCGAGCTGGGGGCGGAGGTGATCGCCCCCGAGGGCTTCGAGGAGCACGGACCGTTCGACGTGATCCTCGAGCTGGTGGGCGCTCCAAACTTACCCGCCAACCTGCAGGCGCTCGATCTGTGGGGCAGGATCATGGTTATCGGGATCAGCGCCGGCGCCAAAGCCGAGCTGAATCTGGGCCTGGCGATGCAGAAGCGAGCCCGGATCTTCAACTCGACGCTCCGCCCCCGCCCGCTCGAGGAGAAGGCGATGACCGCGCGTGCCGTCGAACGCTCGGTCCTGCCGCTGCTGGTGTCGGGCGCCGTTCACGTGCCGATCGCGGCCACCTATCCGCTCGCGGAGGCGCCGGCGGCTTACGACCGCTTCGCCGAGGGCGGCAAGCTCGGCAAGATCATCCTGACGATGTAGGCGCCCTGAACCGGCGCCTTACTCGTCCTCGAACTCGTCGTCTTCATCGACCGAGACGAACTCTTCCGCGTGGACCGTACACAGCGCCGGTCCGCCCGACTCCAGCGCGGCCTGAATCTCCGCTTTGGTGAGCTTGGCGCCGCACTCCTCGCAGCGGTCGCCGATCTCCTCGAGGGACTTCTCCTCTAGGTCCATGACTCGCGAGCCTAGCGGGTTCGAGCCGCGGCCGCGACCGGGTTTTTACGACGCTTGCCGCAAGCCCGGCCCCGGGGAGCTAATAAGGCGGGAGGTCAGCCCACCACTGCCCGAGCACCCGGAAGGCCCCCCAGAACGCCCGCTTGGCGTTCTCCTCGTCGAGCGAGTCGTCGATGTTGGGCACGTAGAGCGCCTCGATCGACGGCGTCAGCCGCTGGAGTTCGCCGGAGACGGGGTGGAGATCGCGACGAAGCGGGAGGTCGAGCTCGTTGACCACGGTCAGCGCGTCTGGACCCATGACCACCACGATCTTGGGCGAGACGATCGCGATCTCCTCGACCAGCCGGCCGACGCATCCGGGATCGGCCATCACAGGGTCGGCCACCGGGCACTTGACGCACAGCGTTCCGTACACCGCGAGCGGGTCGATCGACAGGCGCTTGAGCGACTTCATGAGCGCGTTGCCGGCGCGGCCGTAGAAGGCCACTCCCTCCTCGACCTCCGACGGCCGGGCCGAGTGCTTGATCAGGAAGATGTCGGCCTGGGGATGTCCCGAGCCCAGCACCGGCATGAGCGCGCCCCGTGGGCAGTGGGTGCACGCCTGGACCTCCCGGGAGAAGGCGTTCAGCTCGCGAATTGCGCGCTCGAGGTACTTCTCCCGGATTTCGTCGTCGGTCGCGGGCATCGCTGTCCGATTGGACGGCTCGCGAGCTTGTCCTTGCGGGTGCATCAGGAGTTGCGGCTGCCGCGACCGTTCGGCCGCCGGCGATCGAGCCCCATCGCGCGGCGCACCCGCCGCTCTCGCGAGGCCCGCCGCGCACCGGGGGGCAGCGCCTTGGTCTGCAGGAACTTGAGTGCCTGAACGTACAGGAGGCTGGCCGGATTGCGGACGATGTCGGCGTCCCGGAGCGACTCGAGGAACTCCTCGGGGCCGTCGAACTCGCGCATCCGGATCCGCACCGAACCGAGGCCCTGGGGCACGTGCGCATCCGAGCCCGCACCGGCCGGAATCCGGTACTTGGCGGCGAATCGGGCGGCCTCGTCGTTGAACTCGGTGATGGCCACACGCGGGTTGAATACCTCGATCGCGTCGACGTCGTCGAGGACGTCGAGCAGGTGCTCGTAGTCGGGTACCGAGTGGAGCCGGTCGAACGGGTGCGGCACATAAACGAGGCCGCCCTGGCGCTTGATCTCGGCGATCGTCTCCTGGAGGGTCATTCCGCGCGGGATCTTGTCCTCGATGAACAGCCCGATCACCTCGCCCTGGTCGGCCGTCTTGACCTCCTCGCCGACGATCACCGCGATCCCGTCGGCCCGCTCGCGGGCGGCGTGGGCGCCGGAGACCTCGTTGTGGTCGGTGACCGCGATCGCCCCCAGACCGCGGGCACGCGCCTCGGCCAGCAACACCTCTACCGGCGTCGCGCAGTCGTAGGAATGGTCGGTGTGCATGTGCAGGTCGACGTCGATCATGCGTCGGTTGGTCAGTCGGGACCGCACGCGACCGTTGGCGCGCGTGTCGTGCCGACGGGCGATGAGCCCCGCGTAGACGTCCTCGAGGTCATCGGCGACACGGGGCCAGCCGAACCGCGTCCGGAGCTCGCGCTCCCGGGCGTGGCTCGAGGCTCGCAGGGCCGGTTCCTCGATCAGCCTGGCCAGGTGAGTGGACAGCGTCTGTACATCGCCGGGCTCGAACTCGAAGCCGTACTCGCCTTGCCCTAGTAGCTCCTCATAGGCGCCCAGCCGCGAGGCGACGGGCACGACGCCGGCGGCCAGCGCGCGCAGGAGCGTACCCGGCGCCGGGCGGAGCCCCTCCGAGGCGAGCACCAGCACGTTGGCAGCGGCCAGGGCCTGGGCCTGGGGCATCTGCTGCGCGTCGACGAACTGCACGCGGTCGCGCAGCGCGCGGCTCAGCGTCGCCGGCGCGGCCAGGGGGCGCGCAGACCACACGGTGGCGCGCCAGGCGGGCTCGGCTGGCAGCGTGCGCAGCGCGCGCAGGAACAGGCGCAGGGCGCCGCGCTCCTCGGCGGCGCTGAACAGCAGCTGCGGGGGATCGCCAGGCGCCGCCGAAGGCGCCGCCGCACTATCCCCGGGCCGCCCCGGAATCGGTTCGACGTCGGCACCGGGCCAGATCACGCGGTACTCGCCCGGGAAGTAGCGCTGGAGCAGGTCGCGGGTGGCGCCGTAGCTGGCGATGCGGGCGTCGAGGCGCCCGAACAGGAGTCGCGACAGCGGCCGGGTCAGCTGTGTGGAGAGGATCCGCTCGGTCGGACCGTGGAAGCTGCCCACGTTGAGCCCCCGCGAGTGCCGGAGCGCGACGCTGGAGGCGCTCGGGGCAAACGGTTCGTGGACGTGGACGATGTCGAGCGGCAGGTTGCTGAGCGCCTCCTCGATCGTCCTGGCCACGTCCAGCGGCAGCGAGGCGGCGCGCCGGCGGGTGGGCGAGAACGGCAGGACCTCCCCCACCTCGAGCACGAGCGGTTCGCCGTCGGCGCGCTCGAGCAGCGAGACGGCGTCGTTACGGATGGCGCGCCGGCTGTCGCGCACGAGCACCCCTGACTCGGACGGGGCGATGATCAGCACCCGGTGCCCGCGCAGCGCCAATTCGCGCGAGACGCGGGCCACGTAGTCGTTGACTTCGTGCGCCACCTCCCAGGCGAACGGCGTCACCTGCGCGATCGCGAGCCGCTCGCCGGGCACGAGCGGCAGTTTAGGACCTTCTCAGCTCGAGCCGGCCTTCGACTTCGATGGCCTCTGAGGACGGTCGGCGGCGCCTGACGGCGGCGCCTTAGCCGGCTTGGGCCTGCGGGCGTACTTGGCGATGAACTTCTCGGTCAGCTCGCGCGCCTCGTCGTCCGGGCGCTGGTGCATCGGCGACTTCATCAGGTACGAGCTTGGCCCGTCGAGCTGGCCCGAAAGGCCGTTGTCGAGAGCGAGCTTGCAGCAGCGCACGGCGTCGATCACGATCCCGGCCGAGTTGGGCGAGTCCCACACCTCGAGCTTGAGCTCCATCTGCAGCGGCACGTCGCCGAACGCCTCGCCCTCGAGGCGGATGTGTGCCCACTTGCGGTCGGTGAGCCACGGGACGTAGTCCGACGGGCCCACGTGGACGTCGCTGGGCGGCAGCTCGTGGCCCACGATCGAGGTGACCGCGTTGGTCTTCGAGATCTTTTTGGACTCGAGGCGCTCGCGCTCGAGCATGTTGTAGAAGTCCATGTTGCCGCCCACGTTCAGCTGGGAGGTGCGCAGCAGCTTGACCCCGCGGTCGTGCATCAGCCGGGCGAGCGCACGGTGGACGATGGTGGCGCCGACCTGCGACTTGATGTCGTCACCGATGATCGGCAGCCGGGCCTTCTTGAAGCGCTTGTTCCAGTACTCCTCGCGCGCGATGAACACCGGGATGCAGTTGACGAACGCGCAGCCGGCCTCGAGCACCTGCTCGACGTACCACTTGGTGGCCTGCTCGGAGCCGACCGGGAGGTAGGACACGACCACGTCGGTGTGGGTGTCCTTGAGGATGTCGACGATGTCGGCGGTGGGGCCGGGCGCCTTGGTGATCTTCTCCTTGAGGTACTTGCCGAGGCCGTCGTGGGTCATCCCGCGCTCCACGGTTACCCCGAGCTTCGGGACCGACTCGACGAACTTCAAGGTGTTGTTCTGGCCGGAGAAGATCGCGTCGGAAAGGTCCTTGCCGACCTTCTCGGCGTCGATGTCGAACGCGGCGCTGAACTCGATGTCGCGCACGTGGTAGCCGCCTAGGTCGACGTGCATCAGCCCGGGCACCGATTCGCGCGGGTCGGCGTCGCGGTAATAGCGGACGCCCTGCACGAACGAGCTGGCGCAGTTGCCGACGCCGATGATCGCCACCCGGACCTTGCCGTCCTGGTAGCGAGCGGCGCCGTTGGTGGAACCGATGGTCGTGCTCACTGTCTGGGCTGCCTTTCTAAGTGTGAGGTCCCGCGCCGGGATCAGGGTCTCGCGGGCCAATACAGGTATTCCGCGAGGCGGGGTTCGTTACACCGGTTGATCGGCCATCCGCTTGAGCTGCCGGCGCACGTGGAAGATGCGCTGGAGGGTCGTGAAGACGGTCAGAGCCGCCAGCACGTACACCGCGGGCGCGAGCAGCTCAAAGTGGCCGAGCGATGCGCCCTTGGCGAACACCAGGCCGATCGACAGGATGACCACGCGCACCGGGCGCGTTGCCAGCCCCACCTTGCACTCCACGCCGAGCGCCTCGGCGCGGGCGCGGGTGTAGGAGACCATCAGCGAGCCGAGCACCGCCGCCACGGTCGCGGCGGCTGCCACCTGGTTGTGGCGGGAGGCGAAGTAGGCGCCGACCGCGATCAGCACGATTCCCTCCTCGAGGCGGTCGAGCGTCGAGTCCAGGAACGCCCCGAACACCGTCCCCTTGCCCGACATGCGCGAGTAGCGCCCGTCCAGCGTGTCCATGATCGAGCCGACGATGAAAGCGAGCCCGGCCGCGAAGAACAGACGGTCCACGATCAGGGCGGCGGCGGCGAGATTGAGGGCAAACCCGGTCAGCGAGATCGCGTTCGGCGTGAGCCGCGACTCGATCAAGCGGTTGCGCATCATCTCCTGCGCGGTCGGTCCGAGCCGGGGCGAGCGTTGCCGGCGAGGGGCGCCGTTGCGGCGCGGGCGCGGACGCCGGGTCTGTTCGGGCGTGCTCACGCGGTGGCGTGGCCGAACGCCCAGACGTCCGGCCGTGCCCGCGCCAGCAGCCGCTGCGCGAGCAGCGCCGATACGCCGGCGGTGAGGGCCCCGAGGAACACGTCGGTGAGGTAGTGGTTGGCGGTGGCGACGACCACGAACGTGATCAGTAGCGGGTAGAGAGCCCAAGCGATCTTACCCGGACGCCAAGACACCAATCGCGACATCGATCCTCCGATCATCACCGCGAAGCACACGTGCATCGAGGGGACCGCGGCGTAGAAGTTGAGGAACGCCTTGGTCGGCCCGAAGTCGACCGAGCCGCTGCCCCCGGTCACGAATTGGGAGATCGCGTCGGTGAAGCCCCACTCCGGCATCAGCCGCGGCGGCGCCGTCGGATACAGCCAGTACCCGATGAGCGCCAAGCACATCGAGATCATGAACATGTTGCGCACGAAGTAGAACGACTGGTTGCGCCGCGCGTAGATGAACGCCAGGACCGCGAGCGTCACGAAGAAGTGACCGTTCAGGTAGATCCAGTCGAGGCCATCCATCAGCCAGTGCTTGTTGAGCGCCCACTCCTGGACGCTCGGCTCGATGAAGACGTGCAGCGTCCGCTCGAGGTCGATGATCCGCATCGCATCGCCAAACGGCTTGTACGGGTTGCCGCTCTCGACAAGCCCTCGGACCAGGTCGTACAGCCCGAGCGCGCCGAGAAACAGCAGGATCTGACGAAAAAGATCGATCCAGCCACGCGGCAGGACCCGCGTCTCGATGAATCGAAGGACGCGCCCCATGTTATGAAGATGCTACCGAGCCGGCTTCTCCGGCCGGATCGGGGCGTAATACTGCCTTGGGCAGCTCGCGTCAGGTGCAGCGCGGCGAGGTCGCGCCGATCCGGGTCAGCGAGAACCGGATCGCCACGTGGACCGGACCGGGGCGGCGGAGCTGGAGCTGCGTGAAGGCCCCGGCGGGCGCGACGCAACCCGACCCCTGGGTGATCGCCCAGTAGGGACTGAAGCGGACACGGACGAGGAAAGTTCCGGCCGTGCGTGCGTCGAGTTGGAGCCAGTTCGGGCCGAGTGCGGTCATGCGGCCGGGTCCCTGGGCGAGCGGAGTCGGATCCTCTACCGCGTAGATGCGCCAATGGGCGGTGCGCTGCACGAGGTGCAGGTACGGCAGGCCCCGGTCGATGAGCGCCACCTCGGGCTTCGCCGCATAGTCGAGCGTCGCGTCCGGGACGGCCACGTAGCGCACGGCCAGCTGATGCAGCCAGGCCTCGTAGGTCGCCGGGCTCAGGGTGCCGTTGTAGAACAGCGCGTTGTCCTTGGTGTCGAGCTGGCGCTCCCACCCCCGTGCGAGTGGGAACCGCGGCGCGACCGCATACGCCTCCCAATGGAACGGCGTGAATGGGATCTCGATCCGGAACGGCTGCCCTCCCTGCCGGCTCAGATAGGAGATCACGGGTTGGTAGTAGGCGTCCGTCACGGCGGGATCGTCCGCAGTGGCGCGTACGTCGCGCACCGGCGCCTGCCACTGGAGATACAGCAGCGGGAGCGCCACCCCGACAAGGGCGACCTTGCGCCGTGGCCACCAGAGGACCGCGAGCAGCGGTCCGGCGAGCAGCGGGCCGAGGCGGGTCACGTTGCTGCCGACCGGGCTCGCGACCGCAAACGACACGATGCACCCGGCGGCGTACAGCGCGGCGCCGGCGCGCAGCGCCACGTCACGGCGTGGGGTCACGAACACGAACGCCACCGAGATCAGCACGAGTGGCCACAGCGCCGAGAACGCAAACGGCTCGTAACCACCCTCCGGAAAGGCGACGGCCAAAGCCAGTACGGGCGCCGCGGCCGCCACGACCACGCCCAGTCCCGGGAGGGCGGGCCGCAGCTTGCGGTACTCGAACCACGCCCCGGACGCCTGCGCCACGCCGGCCAGGGCCGCGAACACCGCGTCGACCGGGCTCGCCAGCGCGGTGATCGCCGCCAGCGACGCTGCGATCCCCGGACGCCGGCGCTGGAGCGCCAGCGCGCACCCAACGGCCGGCAGCAGGCCGACGGCGAACGTCAGGCGCCCGGTGAACAGGCTGGTGCTGGTCGCCGCCCCGAACCACAGCGCCCCGAGCCACGCGTCGTCGCCGTAGCGGCGGTGGACCAGCGACTCGAACAGGGCCGCGGTCGGCACGGTCGCGATCGCGGCGACCAACTGCGGCGTCAGCAGCGCGCCGAGCGGGGGGAACAGCACGCTGTAGCCGGGCACGTTGTGTCCTGCGTACCACCAGTTGTTCCAGATGCCGAAACCCTCAGTGGCGAACAGCTTGGCCCGCAGCAGGTGTGCAGCGAGGTCCTCGCTGCGGGGCGACACGATCACGTACACGGCTGCGATCACCGCTGCCGTCAGCGTTGGGAGGACGCGGCGCAGCGGCGGCAGGGCCCGACGGGAGCGCGGTCCGCGTCGGCTATCGCTCGAGTAGCGCTGCGACGCGCTCCACCACCTCGGGCCGGTCGAGCCATGGCCAGTGGCCGGCGCCGGCGATGCGCTCGACCCGCGCTCCGGGCATCCGGGCGGCATAGGCGTCGGCCAGCGCCGGCGGGTACCACGGGTCTTCCTCGCCCCAGATCAGGCTGGTCTCTCTCGCTCTCCCCGCCCCGTTTTCGTGCGCCACGCCGCCCTCCTCGGCGTACAGCCCACTATCACCGAGCATGTTCTCGTCCGCGGACCGGACGAGCCGGAGGATCGCCCGCTGCGTGCCCTGGTCGAACTGGCTCCAAACGGCGTTGATCCGCGCATCGGACCACGCGCCACTGTCGACGCAGCCTTGGCGCAGCGTCCGGGCGAGCAGCGTTCGCGTCGTTGCGCCCATCAGCATCTCGCCGACGCCGCGCGTTCGCCACCACCGGACCACTCGCGGCCACTCGAATCCCTCGATCAGCGCGGGCGCGTTGCAAAGCACGAGCCGACGCACGCGATCGGGATGTCGCTGTGCGAACCTCAGGCCGACCGCCGCACCCCAGTCGTGGCCGATGATCTGCACGTCGTTCACGTCCACGTGCGTCAGAAAGTCCTCGACGAAGTCGACCAGGCCGTCGACCGAGAAGTCGAGGTGCCCGCCCTTGGTCGAGCGCCCGAACCCGATCAGGTCCGGCGCGATTCCGCCGGTCCTGGCCAGGAACTCGATCCAGTCGTCGGAGCTCGTGGGGATCCCATGGAGGTAGAGCGGCGTCGCGTCGGGCATCGGCGACGCGGTGCGGTAGTAGACGGGCGAGTCGTCGAGTTGGGTCGTGTGCTCGTCGACGTCCACCCGCCGGCGAGGATAACGTCCGCGCGCGTGAGTGGACAATTGTCGGCGGCGCCTGACGGCGGCGCCTTGGGAGAATTGTCGGCGGCGCGTGACGGTGGCGCCTTGGGCATGAGCCCGGATCAATCGCCGGCCCCGACCGCTCCTCAGCGGTCAGGCCCGCCGCCCGGCGCGGCCACTCTGTGCCTCGGCGAGGCGGTCGTCGACCTGATCTGCGAGCGCCCGCTCGACGACCTGGCGCTGGCCGACGCCTTCGTGCCCCACTTCGGCGGCTCGGTCGCGAACGTCGCGGTGATCGCCGCCCGCCACGGCGCGCGCGTCGCCCTCGCCGGCGGTGCGGGCGACGACGCCTGGGGACGCTGGCTGCGCGACCGCCTGGAGCGCGAGGGAGTCGGCGTCTCGCTGTTCGGGCTCGTGCCGGGCTCGCCGACGCCGCTGGCACTTGTCGCCGTCAACCGCGCCGGCGAGCCGAGCTATCAGATCTACGGCGAGACGATCGCCACCGTGGTGGAGGCAGTGAGCGGGGACCTCGAGGAGGCGATGCGGGACGCCGCCGCGGTGTACATCAGTTCCAACACGCTCGTCGGGGCCGAGGAGCGAGAGGTCACGATGCGCGCCCGTGAGCTCGCGCTCGGGCTGGGGCGCCCGGTCGTGTTCGACCCGAACCTCCGGCTGCACCGGTGGCGCTCGCGGGCCGAAGCGGCGGCGGCCGCGAACGCATGCGTGCCCGGTGCCCTGCTCGTGCGGGCCAACGCCGACGAGGTGACGCTCATGACCGGCGAGGACGATCTCGAGCGCGCAGCTACGGCACTGCTCAAGGCCGGCGCGCGGATGGTGGTGATCACCCTCGGCCCTGACGGCGCGATCCTGCGGGGCGAGATGCGGCTGGATGTCCCGGGCCGACCGGCAGCGGTGCTCAGCACGATCGGCGCCGGCGACGTCCTGACCGGCGTTCTGCTTGCCCGCCTGGCCACGTCGGGCTTCTACCCGCCGGCGCTGGCGGCCTCGCTACCCGAGGCGGTGGTTCAGTCGTCGCTCGCGTGCGAGCGGTGGGGCGCGCTTGAGTAGGCAGCGGCCGTCGGCGGGCTGGAAGCGCCCCTCCCGCCGGCGGGTACGCGCGATTCGCGACCGTCTGCGCCTCGTCTACGGCGTCCCGCTGGCCAAGCCTCACGGACATCCGATCGCCGAGCTGATCCTCACGGTCCTCTCGCAGTCGACCAACGACCGCAACCGGGATGTCGCCTATCTGGCGCTGCGCGAGCGGTTCCCGACGTGGGAGGACGTGCGCGATGCGCCGGTCGACGAGGTCGAGGAGGCCATCCGGCCGGGCGGGATCTCGAAGGTCAAGTCGGCGCGCATCAAGTCGATCCTGGCCGCGATCACGGAGACGGCGCCGGCGGACGCGCAGGCGCTTGGGATCACCCTCGACCACCCCCTCTCGCTGGACTGGCTGGCCAGCCAGCCAGTACCCGAGGCCCAACGCTATCTGACCTCGCTGCCCGGAGTGGGGCGCAAGACGGCCGCCTGCGTGCTGCTGTTCGCGCTCGGGATGCGCGACGTGCCGGTCGACACCCACGTCTCGCGGGTGGGAACGCGCCTGGGCCTCTTCCGCCCGGGCGCGCCGTTCGAGGAGATGCACGACGAGATGCTCGAGATCACGCCACCGGGCGAGGAGCTCGAGCTGCACCTGAACCTGTTGCGCCACGGCCGGCGGACGTGTTACGCGCGCCGGCCGGCGTGCGCGGACTGCGCCCTCCAGCGCATGTGCCCGAGCGCCTTCAAGGTGGGGTAGGGCTTGCGCGGGGATTCCGGTTAACCCAGCATTCGCCCCTCGGTGGCGCGCGAGTGCGGCGTTGACTGTGCTATGGCCGGGTGAATCTGAATTCACCGCGCGGGCGGGGCCGAGTGCTGGGTTAACCGGAATCGTGGGATCGCGACTAGCGGGCTTGCAGCCCACCCAAATCTGCTATCCTCCGGCTTAGATTTTTGCGAACAAACAGGAGCAGAACTCGATGGGAAAGACAATCGGAATCGACCTCGGAACGACCAACTCGTGCATGGCGGTGCTCGAGGGTGGCGAGCCGACGGTCATCGAGAACGCGGAAGGCGGCCGCACTACGCCGTCCGTCGTCGCGTTCACGCAATCCGGTGAGCGCCTGGTCGGGACGGTAGCCAAGCGGCAGGCCGTCACGAACCCACAGAACACGATCTTTTCGATCAAGCGCTTCATGGGCCGTAAAGAGGCCGAGGTGAAGACCGAGGAGTCGATCGTTCCGTACAAGGTGGTCTCCGGACCTAACGGCGACGCGCGCGTTGAGGCCGGCGGCAAGCAGTACTCGCCGCCCGAGATCTCGGCCATGATCCTCGGCAAGCTGAAGGCTGACGCCGAGGCGTATCTGGGCGAGTCGGTCGACAGCGCGGTGATCACCGTTCCCGCCTACTTCAACGACGACCAGCGCCAGGCGACCAAGGACGCCGGCCGGATCGCCGGTCTCGACGTCAAGCGGATCATCAACGAGCCGACCGCGGCCTCGCTGGCCTACGGCCTCGACAAGGAGTCCGACCAGACGATCCTCGTCTTCGACCTCGGTGGCGGCACGTTCGACGTGTCGGTGCTCGAGATCGGCGACGGCGTGTTCGAGGTCAAGGCGACCGCGGGTGACAACCACCTCGGTGGCGACAACTTCGACAAGGCGATCGTCGACTGGCTGGTGGCGGAGTTCAAGCGCTCGCAGGGCATCGACCTGTCGGCCGACCCGATGGCGCTGCAGCGGCTCTACGAGGCGGCCGAGAAGGCCAAGATCGAGCTGTCGACCACGCAGGAGACGCAGATCAACCTGCCCTTCATCACGGCTGACGCGAGTGGGCCGAAGCACCTCGACACGCGCCTCACGCGCGCCAAGCTCAACGAGCTGACCGCTGACCTGCTCGACCGCACGGTGGCGCCTGTGCGCCAGGCGCTCGACGACGCCAAGGACAAGGGCGTCGACAAGGTCGACCACGTTGTGCTGGTGGGCGGCATGACCCGCATGCCCGCCGTGCAGGAGAAGGTCAAGGAGCTGACTGGCAAGGACCCGCATCGCGGGGTCAACCCCGATGAGGTCGTCGCCGTCGGCGCCGCGATCCAGGCCGGCGTGCTGGCCGGCGACGTCAAGGACGTCCTGCTGCTCGACGTGACCCCGTTGACGCTGGGGATCGAGACCAAGGGCGGCGTGATGACCAAGCTGATCGAGCGCAACACGACGATCCCGACCCGCAAGTCGGAGATCTTCTCGACGGCAGAGGACAACCAGCCGAGCGTCGAGATCCACGTCCTCCAGGGCGAGCGCGAGATGGCGACGTACAACAAGTCGCTGGGCAAGTTCCAGCTGACCGGCATCCCGCCGGCGCCGCGGGGCATCCCGCAGATCGAGGTCGCGTTCGACATCGACGCCAACGGGATCCTGAACGTGTCCGCCAAGGACCTCGGGACCAGCAAGGAGCAGAAGATCGAGATCCGGTCGGGCTCCGGTCTGTCCGACGACGAGATCAAGCGGATGGTCCAGGACGCCGAGTCGCACGCTGAGGACGACCGGCGCCAGCGCGAGCTCGCGGAGGCCCGCAACAACGGCGAGAACGCGGCCTACCAGGCCGAGCGTCAGCTCAAGGAGCTCGGCGACGCCGTCGACTCGAGCTCCAAGGATGAGATCGAGCAGGCGATCAAGGCGGTCCGCGATTCGCTGACCAGCGAGGACGCCGCCGAGATCAACGCCAAGACCGAGACGCTGCACACGGCGTTCCACAAGGTCTCCGAGGCGATGTACCAGCGCGCCCAGGAGCAGGCGGCGAGCGCGCAGGGTGACGGCGCCAGCGCGTCGACCAACGGCGCCGCCACCGAGGAGGAGGACGTCGTCGACGCCGAGGTCGTGGACGAGAAGTGATGACCGGCAAGCCTGACATCAAGGAGGCTGCCGAGGCGGTTCGTAGGGATGGGGCGCCCACGCAGGGCGCCCCCGGGCCGTCGTTCCCGGCCGGCGAGCCCGAGGCCCCCGTGGGCCCCACGACCTCGGGCGAGCATGAGGCCGAGGCCGACCACGAGCGCCAGCTCGAGCACGACCTCGAGGAGCTGACCGCGAAGGCCGAGAAGGCCGACGAGTACCTGGACCTGGCCAAGCGGACCAAGGCCGACTTCGAGAACTACCGCAGGCGGGCGGCCCGCGAGGCGGCGGCTGCGCAGGAGCGAGGCGTCGCCAAGCTCGCCAGGGAGCTGCTGCCCGCGGTCGACAACCTAGACCGGGCGCTCCAAGCCGCCCAGTCGGTGGCGGACACGCAGGCCGACGGCGCGCCACAAGCCGATAACGGCACCGCGACCCTTGTGTCCGGCATCAAGCTGGTGCACGACGACGTGATCGCGGCGCTGGCGCGAGCCGGGGTCGAGGGCTTCTCGCCTCAGGGGGAGCGCTTCGACCCCCAGCTGCACGAGGCGATCGCCCAGCAGCCGGTGGAAGGCGCCGAGCCCGGTACCGTCGTCGAGGTCTACCAGCGCGGCTACCGGCTCGGCGAGTTCGTGATCCGGCCGGCGCGCGTGGTGGTGGCGGCATGACCGCCAGAGAGGACCCATGCCACCCAGACCCGACTACTACAAGATCCTCGGCGTAGGCAAGAACGCCTCCGACGAGGAGATCAAGAAGTCCTACCGCAAGCTCGCGCGTCAGTACCACCCGGATCGCAATCCGGGTGACAAGAAGGCGGAGGAGCGCTTCAAGGAGATCTCGCAGGCGCACGACGTCCTGTCCGATCCGGAGAAGCGCAAGGCCTATGACCGCGGCGGGAGCCCACTGGGCGGATTCGCCGGCGGGTTCGACCCGAGCTCCTTCAGCGGCGGCTTCGGCGACATCCTGTCCAACCTGTTCGGCGGCGGCGCGGGGGCCGGCACGGGCGGACGGACCGGCGGCGCCCGCGGACGTTCCGGCCAGGCGCGGACGGGCCCTGGGCGGACCGGGCAGGTCCCGGGTCGTGACCTCGAGACCGAGGTGTCGCTGAGCTTCGACCAGGCCGTGCACGGCGCGCAGGTGCCGCTGTCGGTGCCGACGTCGCAGCCGTGTCCCACCTGTCACGGCACAGGCGCGAAGCCGGGCACCACTCCCAAAGTCTGCCCGGTGTGCGAAGGACGCGGAATCGAGTCCCAGAGCCAGGGGATCTTCTCGATCTCCCAGCCGTGCTCGAACTGTGGTGGCAGCGGGACCGTGATCGAGGACCCGTGCACGACGTGCGGCGGAACCGGCGCCCAGCGGAGCGTCCGCAAGCTGCGCGTCAACATCCCAGCCGGGGTGCACGACGGCAGCCGCATCCGCCTGGCCGGCAAGGGCGAGGCGGGCGTGCGCGGCGGGCCGACGGGCGACCTGTACGTGATCACCCGGGTCCAGGAGTCCCCGGTGTTCAAGGCCTCCGGCGATAACCTCGAGGTCGAGGTCCCGCTGACAATTCCCGAGGCGGTCCGGGGCGCAGTCGTCGAGGTTCCCACTCTGAACGGAACCAAGCGACTGCGCGTGGCCCCCGGGACCAAGCACGGCACGGTCCAGCGCCTCCGCGGCGAAGGACCGCCGCGCGCCGGCGGCAAGGGCCGTGGCGACATCCGCTACCGGTTCGTGATCGACGTGCCCGACAAGCTCTCGCCCGAGCAGGCAGAGGCCATCGACCGGCTCTCCAAGGTGATGAACGGCGACCCCCGGGCAAACCTCTTCGCCCAGGCAGGCGACGGAGACTCGAAAGGGAGGAAAAGCTGATGGCCGCGCGTCGCATGAGAACCCGCGTCGAGGTCTCGTCGGATCGCGGGGTGTTCATGATCTCGGTGGCGGCCGAGCTGGCCGACATGCACCCTCAGACCCTGCGCATGTACGAGGCGCGTGGCCTGATCGAGCCCAAGCGGTCGCCGAAGGGCACCCGCCTGTATTCCCATGAAGACGTCGAGCGGCTGCGCCGCATCCAGGAGATGACGGCCGAGCTCGGCATGAACCTGGCCGGCGTCGAGCGCGTGTTCGAGCTCGAGGAGAAGCTCGAGGCCATGGAACGCAAGGTCCGCGGTCTCGAGAAGCGTGCGGGCGAGCTCAAGGCCGAGGTCGAGCGGCTCGAGGCGCTGCGGCGCGAGCTGCGGGCCGAGATCGTCCCGTACTCCAAAGGCGGCGCGATCGTGCGCAAGTCCGACGTCACGCGATTCGCGATTCGCGCCGAGCGACCGGCGCACACCCAGACGCCCACGGACAGGTCGCAGCCTCCGGCCGCGTGAGCTCCGCCGGCGGAGCGTCCGGCGGGACCGAGTCGGGCTCGACGGGGCGGCGAGTCCTCGCGGGCCGCTACCGGCTCGACGAGGTCATCGGCCGCGGTGGGATGAGCACCGTCTACCGCGGCACCGATCTGGCCCTCGACCGGGAGGTGGCGGTCAAGGTGGCAATGGACCCGCTGCTCGAGCGCGACCCCGTGTACGCGGCGCGCTTCAAGCGCGAAGCGCGCGCGGCCGCGGCGATCCCCAATCCCGGCGTGGTCACCGTGTTCGACGCCGGAGCGGACGGGCCGACGCGCTACATCGTCATGGAGTACGTCGAGGGCCGCGACCTCGCCGACATCCTGCGCGATGAAGCTCCGCTCGCGTCGACGCGTGCAGCGGACATAGCCGCGCAGGTCGCCGACACGCTGGCCGCCGCCCATGCGGCCGGAATCGTCCACCGCGACATCAAGCCGGGCAACGTAATGGTCACGCCGCAGGACCGGGTGAAGGTGCTCGACTTCGGCATCGCGCGGCTCTCCGACGGGGTCACCCTGACGCAGACCGCATCGGTGCTCGGGACGGCGCCGTACATGTCGCCCGAGCAGGCGATGGGCCAGCCCGCGGATGCGCGGTCGGACATCTACTCGCTGGGCTGCGTGCTCTACGAGATGCTGACCGGCAAGCCGCCGTTCATGGGGGAGGTGGCCGCCGCGGTGCTCCACCAGCACGTGCGGGTGGCGGCCAAGCCACCTAGCGCGCTCAACCCCGCCGTTCCGCCGGCCATGGATGCGCTCGTGCTCGAGATGCTGGCCAAGTCGCCCGACGATCGCCCCCAGACGGCGGCGGAGGTGCGTGACCGGTTGGCGACGTTGGACACGGCAACGGAACCGACCAAGCCGCTCCCCGTGGCCGAGGCGCCCACCGTCCCGGTGATCGCCGCGTCCGTTCCCGAACCGGCGACGGTCCCTCAGGCCCTCGCTCCCGCCCCCGAGACGCCGCCGCCGACCCGGGGTGGGACGCCGCCCGGCCCTCCACGCGGTCGCGGCACGGAATTCTGGCTCGTCCTGGCCTTAATCGCCGTAGTCCTGCTCGGTGCCGCCGTGGCCTACGGGGTGAGCAGTGGCAGCTCGGGCCACTCGGCCTCGGCCTCGACCCCGAGGTCGTCGTCGTCGCATTCCGCGCCTCCCCCGACCACGTCATCGACGACACCGCCCACGTCGACCACGCACCCGACGACCAGCACGTCCACCAGCTCGAGCACACCGACCACAACGAGCACGTCGACCTCGACCAGCACCCCCACCACGACGACCAAGGTCACGACGCTCGGCTCGACGTCGGGAACGACGAGTACCCCGACGCCGCCGGGACAGGGTGGAACTCCCCCGGGACAGGCTAAGAAGAGCACAACGACGCCATGAGCCCAGTCGCCCGCTACCACAGCGGCTCGATGGCGGTCCCGTTCGCCTTGCGAACACTGAAAAAGCCTGTCATAATCTAAGTGACTAAGACTTAGATTTCGTCGACCCGAGAGATCCAGAACGCCCATGCAACCAGACAGATTCACGATCAAGAGCCAGGAGGCAGTCCAGGCCGCGCAGCAACTGGCCGACGAGCGTCACAACCCCCAGACGATGCCCGAGCACCTGCTCGCGGTTCTGCTGGAGCAGGACGGCGGGATCGTGGTGCCGGTTCTGCGCAAGCTCGGGGTCGACCCCGCTGCCGTGCGCCAGACCAACGGCGAGGCGCTTGATGCGCTGCCGAAGCTCCAGGGCGCAAGCAGCGCCGAACCGGCCGGCGGCTCCACCGAGCTCGTCCAGATCCTGCGTGACGCCGAGAAGGAGATGCGCGAGCTGAAGGACGAGTACGTCTCGACCGAGCATCTGATGCTGGCCATCGCCGAGCATCCCGGCCAGGCCGGCCGGGTCATGCGCAGCGTCGGCGCCACGCGCGAGCAGCTGCTCAAGGCCCTCGCCGAGGTTCGCGGCGGCCACAAAGTGACCGATCAGAATCCCGAGGAGAAGATCCAGGCGCTCGAGCGCTACGGCCGCGACCTGACCGAGGCGGCCGCCCAGGGCAAGCTTGACCCTGTGATCGGCCGCGACGACGAGATCCGCCGCGTCATCCAGGTCCTCAGCCGGCGCACGAAGAACAACCCCGTCCTGATCGGGGAGCCGGGCGTCGGCAAGACCGCGATCGTCGAGGGCCTGGCCCAGCGAATCGTCTCCGGCGACGTCCCCGAGAGCCTCAAGGACCGCCGGCTGGTCGCGCTCGACCTGAGCGCGATGGTGGCCGGCTCCAAGTACCGCGGCGAGTTCGAGGACCGGCTGAAGGCCGTGCTGAAGGAGATCGCCGACGCACAGGGCCAGATCATCGTCTTCATCGACGAGCTGCACACGATTGTCGGCGCCGGCGCGGCCGAGGGCGCGATGGACGCCGGCAACATGCTCAAGCCGATGCTCGCGCGCGGCGAGCTGCGTGCGGTCGGCGCGACCACGCTCGACGAGTACCGCAAGCACATCGAGAAGGACCCTGCGCTCGAGCGTCGCTTCCAGCCCGTGTACGTGGGCGAGCCGACGGTCGAGGACACGATCGCGATCCTGCGTGGCCTCAAGGAGCGCTACCAGGTCCACCACAAGGTCCGTATTCAGGACTCGGCGCTGGTGGCCGCGGCGACGCTCAGCCACCGCTACATCGCCGACCGCTTCCTCCCCGACAAGGCGATCGACCTGGTCGATGAGGCGGCGTCGCGGATCCGCATGGAGATCGACTCCAAGCCGACCGAGATCGACGAGGTGGACCGGCACATCATGCAACTCGAGATCGAGCTCCAGTCGCTCGGCGAGGACGACGACCCGGGTACGATCGCGCGCCGTGAGCAGCTCGAACGGGCGCTGGCCGAGGAGCGCGAGCGCTCCGACGCGATGCACGCCGAGTGGCAGCGCGAAAAGGAGACCGTGGGTGCCGTGGCCGACCTCCAGGAGCGGCTCGAGCAGGCCAAGACCGACCTCGAGAAGGCTCAGCGCGAGGCCGACCTCGGTCGCGCCGCGGAACTCCGCTACGGGACGATCCCCGAGCTCGAGAAGGAGCTGGCGGCGGCGGTCGAGGCCGAGCACGGCAGCGCCGGCACGCACACGCGGTTTCTCAAGGACGTCGTCGACGCCGAGGACGTCGCCGAGGTCGTCGCCAAGTGGACGGGCATCCCGGTCACCCGCCTGATGGAGGGCGAGATCGAGAAGCTCGTGCACATGGAGGAGCGCTTGCACCAGCGGGTGATCGGCCAGGACGAGCCGGTCGAGGCCGTCTCCAACGCGCTGCGGCGCTCGCGCGCCGGGCTCCAGGACCCCGACCGCCCGATCGGCACGTTCCTGTTCATCGGCCCGACCGGCGTCGGCAAGACCGAGCTGGCCCGCGCGCTCGCCGAGTTCATGTTCGACAGCCAGGACGCGATGGTCAGAATCGACATGTCCGAGTACATGGAGAAGCACTCGGTCTCGCGCCTGGTGGGCGCCCCCCCGGGCTACGTCGGCTACGACGAGGGCGGCCAGCTGACCGAGGCGGTCCGCCGGCGCCCCTACAGCGTCGTGCTCCTCGACGAGATCGAGAAGGCCCACCCGGACGTGTTCAACACGCTGCTGCAGGTGATGGACGACGGTCGCCTGACCGACGGCCAGGGCCGGACCGTGTCGTTCAAGAACACCGTGCTGATCATGACCTCGAACATTCCCGGCGGCCGGGCCGGCGTGGAGGCGCACTTCCGCCCCGAGTTCGTCAACCGGCTGGACGACATCGTCGAGTTCCACTCGCTGAGCCGCGAGCAGATCGGCGAGATCGTCGACCTCCAGGTGGCGCGGCTGATCGCGCGGGTGCGTGAGCGCGGGATCGAGGTTGAGCTGACCGATGCGGCGCGGACGCTGCTCGGCAACCTCGGCTACGACCCCACGTACGGCGCGCGGCCGCTCAAGCGAGTCATCCAGAAGCGGCTGGTCGATCCGCTCGCGCTGGCGATCCTGGAAGGGCGCTTCACGTCCGGCGACGTCGTCAGAGTGGACGCTGCGGACGGCGAGCTGCTGCTCGAGCGAGCCGCGGAGCCTGTGCACGTGTAAGCGTGGGATGCTTCGGCACGACCCCGCCCTCACGAAACCAAGGAGCGAGTCGTGCCGACCTACATCATGCTTTCGACGCTGAGCCCCGAAGGGGTGCAGACGATCAAGAACAACCCGTCCCGGATCAAGGAGGTCAACCGGGAGGTCGAACAGCTGGGCGCCAGCGTCAAGGCCCAATGGGCGACGCTCGGCCAGTTCGACTTCATCAACATCGTGGAGGCGCCGGACGAGAAGACCATGGCGCGGGTGTCGCTCGAGCTCGGCTCGCGCGGGACGGCCAAGTTCGAGACGCTGAGCGCGATCCCGATCGACGACTTCATTGACGCCATCTGAGTCGTATCGAGTCCTCGTGGTCGGGGGTGGCGGCCGCGAGCACGCGCTGATCAAAGCGCTCGCCTCCTCGCCGCGACGGCCCGAGCTCCTGTGCGCGCCGGGCAACGCCGGGATCGCGGGTGACGCCCGGGTCTTGGACGTCGGCGCCGAGGACATCGATGGCATCGTCCGGGTCGCGCGCGACGAGCGCGTCGACCTGGTCGTGGTTGGGCCGGAGGCGCCGCTCGTGGCCGGGGTGGTCGATGGCCTGGCCGACGCCGGTATCCGCGCCTTCGGACCGACGGGCGCGGCGGCGCGGCTCGAGGGGTCCAAGGCCTTCTGCAAGGAGGTGATGGGCGCGGCCGGCGTTCCAACTGCTCTTTATAAAGTGGTTCAGGACGCGCAAGCCGGCCTGGACGCCATCGAGCGATATCCCGTGGTCATCAAGGCGGACGGCCTCGCGGCCGGCAAGGGCGTGATCATCGCCGCCGACGAGTCCGAGGCCCTCGAGGCCCTGCACGCGTTGCTCGTCGACCGGCGGTTCGACACGACGCAGGTCGTGGTCGAGGAGTACCTCGAGGGCGAGGAGCTGTCACTGCTCGCGCTATGCGACGCGCAGACGGCGGTGCCGCTCGCCTCGGCGCAGGACTACAAGCGGATCTACGACCGCGACCAGGGGCCGAACACCGGCGGCATGGGCTCCTACTCTCCGGTCCCCGCGGTCGACTCCGAGCGCGCGGCCGAGATCTGCCGGATGGTCCACCAGCCCGTGCTCGACGAGCTGGCCCGGCGCGGCATCCCGTTCCAGGGGATGCTCTACGCGGGTCTGATGATGACCGCCGACGGGCCGCGCGTGCTCGAGTTCAACGTGCGCTTCGGCGACCCGGAGACGCAGGCGATTCTGCCCCGCCTGCGCTCGGACCTACTCGCATTGCTGGACGCGGCGACCCGGTCCGGCGGCCTGCGCGGAGCGCGGCTCGAGTGGACGGCCCAGACGGCCGTCACCGTCGTGCTCGCGAGCGCCGGGTACCCGGCGTCATCGTCGAGCGGGGACGTGATCACGGGACTGGACGCGGTTGCGCCGGAAGCGTGTGTCACGCACGCGGGGACCGCGCGCTCGGACTCGGGCGAGATTGTGACCGCCGGCGGCCGGGTGCTGAGCGTGACGGCGCTCGGTGACGACGCGGCCGCCGCCCGTGCCGCCGCCTATGCTGCCGCCGACATGATCGACTTTGACGGCAAGCAGCTGCGTCGCGACATCGCGCTGCGC
>DASPPG010000068.1:0-5198 GCA_035625625.1 Solirubrobacteraceae bacterium | reverse complement strand
GGGCGCTCAACGCCGACATCCGAGCGTGGATCGAGACCTGGAACGAGAACCCGCGGCCGTACGTGTGGACCAAGCCCGCCGAACGGATCCTCGAATCGATCGCCAGGTACCGCCAACGAATCAACCAAACGGCACACTAGTGGCCGGGTGGTCCGTCGCCAACGCTGAGCGATGCCGGCCGTGCTTCCCGCGCCGTCAGCGACAGACAGCGCCGAAAACCACGCTGATTGGCTTGAGTTGCGCGCCCTGCTCGCCGACGATCGGCGCAGCTCGCTAACCGATCTCGGCCGGGCCCTGCGGCCGACAGGCACGATCGAGGAGGTGATCGACGAGCAGTTTGACGGCGGGGAGTCACCGGCCGAGCTCGTCGATCCCGGCGACGACTTCCTGGAGATGGTTACCGACGCCGCTTCGAGCGAGCTCGACGATCGCGAGCTGGCATGCGGCAGTGGCTATCCGTTCGTCCGCGGCGAGCAGTACCTTGAGGCGACATCTGACGCAGTGCGCTCTGTGTACGCGTTTCTTCTACTGCTGTCCGCACACGGAGTCGACGCCGGTCCCGTTGGACTGGACCCTGAAAAGGTGTTCGAGGACGTGTCCGCCGAGGCGGCAACGGACTATTTTGGCGGCGCCGCCAATCGCGTCGACTGTTATCCGTTCGGTTTCCCCCGTCGCCGCACCGTCCGAGGCTTCCGGCCGGCCATCAGAGAGCTAGTCAGCCGGCTCGGCGAGGGCGGGGGCCCGCGTGACCGGCCAACCACCCGCGACCAGAAGGACGCAAAGCTCGACCTTGTCATCTGGCGCGCGTTCCAGGATCAACGCGACGGGAAACTGATCGCGTTCGGGCAGTGCGCCGCGGGCAACAAGTGGCGCGATCAGCTGACCGAGATGCAGCCGCTTGCCTTCGCTAAGAACTGGCTGACGGACCCGCTCAGCGTCGATCCGCTGAAGATGTTCTTCTGCCCCTTCCGCGTCGACCGTCGCCGCTGGGAGACCGTAGTTAATGAGGCGGGCATCCTTTTGACCGCTGCCGGATCGCGGCCCACACCGCCCATCTCGACGACGAGCTGGTTGACCAGTGCGAATAGTTCTCCGCTCACGTCTTGGGGGAGCGTGCCGCCGGTGCGTAACCGATTCCACGCGCTCTGCCCGTACTTTGCGATGTTCCCTGAGTCGTTCGCCGCGCACTGGATCAACCGCACGACGCTGTTTTCGACCACCCGACCGGCGTTCGCCGATGACGACCTGCTCAGCGCGCTCGAGAACGAGGGCGCGACGGTGACGGCGAAGCCGATCAGCAGCGGATCCAGTGGCCTGCTGACGATCCTCGGCGGGATCCTGCCGACGGTTCTGCTGATCGGGTTCTGGATCTGGATCATGCAGCGGTACTGGGGCCAGATGAGCCAGGGCGGCGGGATGTTCGGTATGGGCGGCTCGAAGTCCCACAAGTACGAGGCGAGCGCGCAGCGAACCACGTTCGCGGACGTCGCGGGAATCGACGAGGCCGAGGACGAGCTCGAAGAGGTGGTCGACTTCCTCAAGCACCCCGATCGCTACACGAAGCTCGGCGCCCAGATTCCTCACGGCGTGCTGCTCAGCGGAGAGCCGGGCACGGGCAAGACCCTCCTGGCTCGAGCCGTTGCCGGCGAGGCGAACGTGCCCTTCTATTCGATCTCGGCCTCCGAGTTCGTCGAGATGATCGTCGGGGTGGGCGCCAGCCGGGTCCGTGACCTGTTCGAGCAGGCCAAGGCGGACGCTCCGTCGATCATCTTCATCGACGAGCTCGATGCCATTGGCCGTTCACGCAGCTCCGGCGCGACGAGCGGCTCCAACGACGAGCGCGAGCAGACGCTCAACCAGATCCTCACCGAGATGGACGGGTTCACCGGCAACGAGGGTGTGATCGTGCTCGCGGCCACCAACCGTCCCGAGGTCCTAGACTCGGCGCTCCTGAGGCCGGGGCGCTTTGACCGCCGGATCACGGTCCAGGCGCCCGACCAGCAGGGCAGGCTGAAGATCCTCCGGGTGCACACACGCAACGTTCCGCTGAAGGATCCGTCCGACCTCGAGGCGATGGCGGCGAGCACGCCGGGAATGGTGGGTGCCGATCTGAAGAACCTCGTCAACGAGGCGGCGCTGAACGCCGCGCGGCGGGGCGAACAGAGCGTCTCCCTCGGGGATTTCAGCAATGCCTTGGAGCGGATCACGATCGGCGCCGCGCGTCGGATCGTCCTCTCGGAGGAGGAGCGCCGGCGCACCGCCTACCACGAGTCTGGCCACGCGCTGCTGGGGATGCTGCAGCCGGGAGCCGACCCGGTACGCAAGATCTCGATCATCCCACGCGGCCAGGCCCTTGGAGTCACCTACCAGAGTCCGGAGTCCGACCGCTACGGCTACGGGGCGAGTTACCTGCGAGGTCGACTGATCGGGATGCTCGGAGGGCGGGCGGCCGAGATCCTCATCTACGGCGAAACGACCACCGGACCAGAATCCGACCTCGAGCAGGCGACATCGATCGCCCGGCAGATGGTCGGCCGCTGGGGCATGTCCGAGGAGATCGGTGCGGTCTCGGCGTTCCCCCGTTCCGGCGCTGACAACTATCCACCGGCTGCCGAGCTATCCCAGCACACGCTCGAGCTGATCGACGACGAGGTCAAGCGAATCATCTCCGAGTGCGCCGGCGAGGCCAAGCGCCAGCTGGCTGAACACCGCGAGCAGCTCGACCATCTCGCCCAGACGCTGCTCGAGCGCGAAACGCTAGACGAGGCGGATGCCTACGCCGCGGCCGGCATACCGCAACCCGGGGCCGCCCCGCAGCCGGTCGTCACTGCTTGATCACCGTCAACCAGATCGCGCGAGCAGTCCCAGCTCGCGGGCCCGCCGCACCGCCTCGTTACGGTCGTGGGCATCGAGCTTGGCGTAGATATGGCGGATGTACGTACGGACCGTGTTGGCGGAGACGCACAACTCGGCGGCGATCTCGGGGGCTTTGAGGTTGCTCGGCAGGTAACAGACGACCCGCAGCTCGGCCTCGCTGAGCTCCTCCAGCAACGGTGAGGGTGCGCGGCGGGGCCGCGCCGACGAGCCGGCGCGCACGTCGAGGATGGTTCTAAGCAACGCGGCGTGCGCGGTCCGGTGCCGGGGGAGTCGCTCGATGAGGGCCCCGACGGGGGCGAGGATGAACGGCAGGACGATCCCGTCTGCCTCGGCGTAATCCAGCGCCCGCTCGAGCGATGTCTCCGCTGCGTGCCGGTCACCCAGTTGATCTCGCGCCGCAACGCCGAGCAGCAGCGGCTCGATGATCGACCAGCGCGGCTGGCTCACCTGCACGTCCTGATCGATCACCGGGGCGAGGACATCGATCGCCTGCCCGGGGTCCCGCTCGGCGAGATAGATCTCAGCAGCGGCGGCGCGCATAACGGCCGCGTCCCGCTCCTCATCGGCGACGGGCATCGTCATCGGAACCGTCGCGCTGTCGGTCAGCGCCCAGCCCTAGTCGTCTTCGTGGTCTACCAGCGGATCGAGAACCACATCCGGCAGCCTACGATCATCGGAAAGGCGACCCAGGTCTCCGGCTTCACCGTGCCCGTCAGCGTCCTGACGTTCGGACGCTGTTCGGGTTGATCGGGGGATCATCGCCGTGCCGATCGCGGCTGGGTTCCAGATCGTCGTGGAAGAGCTCACCGGCGCCAGAAGAGCCCGCATCGCGCGCCGTGGCCCGCGGCCGAGCGGCAATAAGCGTCACCGCGCACCGCAGACATCCTGTGAACGGCTGCGGAGCCATCCGGCCTCGCTCAGGAGGGCTCGTCGTCCACCACGACCACGACCCAGGCAGGCTCCGGCTGCGGCTTGCACCTCCCCCGATTTCGTGGAGTCAGGCTGTCGTTGTCCTAGTTGCTGTCGATAATGCTCGGTTCTCAACGGCTTTCGCGCGCGCGCCCGGCTTTCGCGCGCGTCCGCGCGTGGGGGTACGCCCGAGGCTGTCGGGGTCGGCGGTGGCATGTTCCTACTCGTATTCGACGCCGGTCGGCGCTCGAGCAGCTCCGGCACTAGATATCCCGGCACGATCCGCTCGCTCCCCGCGAACTCGGTAACGGACGTCCGAAGCGCACAGCACGCCGGTGCGACGTGAATTACGCAAACCTGGTGATGACGCCTAACCCGGGTGCGCTCGAGGCTGTCGCGCCACAAAGCGATCCTAAAAAGGAGGCACTCGTGTCTACCGATGCACAACTCGAGGATGCGGTCATTGCGAGCCTGAGCCAAGATCCGCGGATCCATGAGGCCGCCGCGATCGCCGTTGCGGCCGATCACGGCATCGTCACCCTGCGCGGCACTGTGAATAGCCTCGCGGAGCGTATGGCGGCCGGCGAGGACGCCGGCAAGCTCGACGGAGCCTACGTAGTCGACAATCAGGTCAAGGTCGAGCCGGGGGTTCACCGGCGCAAGGATCATGAGCTCCGCGGGGCCGCGCTGCAGGCTCTCATCCGGGACGAGCAAGTCCCCGCGGAGTCGATCCACGTCAGGGTGCACGACGGGTGGGTATGGCTGCGCGGCAACGTCAGGTACCAGTTCGAGAGCAACGCGGCGCACGAGGAGGTCGAACGGCTGGACGGCGTCCGTGGCGTGACCAACGAGATCAGAGTCAACCCCTACTGGTAGACCGTATAGCGTTCGTCGCTCGTCGCCCGGTTGACTCGCTGGGGTTGCGGGCGGACGCTGCTCGCGGGGGTTTGTCTGGCCGGAGATTGGGCTGCGGCTGATCCCCCGATGATGAGGAGGAGGTCCGACCATGTCCCGAACCATGACGTGGGTTGGGTTCGCTGTCCATGGGCGCTCGGCGCACGCGGGAGCGATCTGGTGTCGGAAGCCCGTCGATCGCCGAGCCCAGAACCGCTGTGCATCACGCTCGGCGCGCTCGACCGAGACCCATCCGACCGTCTCCGGAGCCGCCGCCTCGATCCACGAGCGCCGCAACACCGTCTTGACGCTTCCGGCCGGCGCACACCAGCACGACCCCGCTGCCTTGCGGCGCCGACAACCGCTCAAACAGTGCTTCTCGCTGGATCAGTCCATGCCCCCGAGGCCTCGTCTGCACACTCGCCCGCCGAGTCTCCAGACGACCCTCCATCACGCCTGGAAGGTCACGTCGCCTGGCAGCGCCAAGGGAGCCTTCTCACAACGCGGTGCCTCGTCGA
>DASPPG010000067.1:0-6982 GCA_035625625.1 Solirubrobacteraceae bacterium | reverse complement strand
ACGACGGCACCCTGCCCGAGCGCTGGCTGCTGGCCGAGTGGCCCAAAGGCAAGGACGAGCCCGTCAAGTACTGGCTGTCTAACGTGCCGGCCGACACACCGATCGTCACGCTCGTGCAGCTCGCCAAGCTGCGCTGGCGCGTCGAGCACGACTACCGCGAGCTCAAGCAATGCCTCAGCCTCGATCACTACGAAGGCCGCACCTACCGCGGACTGCACCACCACCTCACCAGCGTCACCGTCGCCCACGCGTTCCTCACCCGCTGCCGCCTCACGCGCGGCGACCCCGACGCAGCCCGCCCTCAGCCGGCGGCAGCCTAATCAGCCTCTACCAAACCCAGCGCAATCTGCAGACCGCGCTGGCCTGCTGGCACGACCACTGCCCGGTCCGCCAGCGCAGACTGCCGCCATAACGACCTACCGAAGTCCTACTAGGCGACCGCTGAGAAATCACCCGCGCCGACCGAAGTCCTACTAGGCGACCGCTGAGAAATCACCCGCGCCGGCCGCCAGCGGGCGCGGCGTGGACCGGACCGCCAGCACAGACGTACGCCGCGGTTTGCGAGCGGTTCCGGGCTCGCTGGAAGCGGCGTGGCGGCAGGCGGCTTCGACGAACCGTGCAAGCTCGTCCGGACGCTCGCGCTGAGGATGGTGACCCATCTTCTTCCAGACGCTGACCTGCGCCTGCGGGAACGCGGTCATGACACCGTCACGGTGCGCCAGCGGCACGAGCCGGTCGCGGTCTCCCCACAGCGCCAGTACCGGCCCGGCGTAATCAAGCCGGCGCCGGTAGAACGCGCGGCGCGAGAGCCCCGAAGCCGTGATCGCCTCGTTCGCGCACGCCGCACCGGGGGCCCAGCGGAACGCGTTCTTGCGCAGCCGCTCGGCGAGCTCCGGGTCCGGCAGATTGCCGTTGCCGACCACCGCCATGTACACGCCGAATGCGGTCACCGGGTTCGCGAGCGTCAGCGGCAGCGCGTGGCGGACCACGCTGCGGACCCCCGGCAGTTGGATCGCCTCGGCAACGTGAACGCGCCCGAAGCCGGTGGGCGCGATCAATACCAGCGCCGCTACATCATCGCGTACCCGTTCTGCGAGCCCGGCGGCGACAGCGCCGCCGAGCGAATGCCCGACCAGTGTGAAGTCGTGAACGTCGAGCGCCGCCAAAGCGGCCTGGACATCCTCGGTGTAGGCGGAGATGCGGTTGCGCGTCGGTCGGTCGGAGTCGCCGAAGCCCGGCAGATCGACCGCGAAGCACGGGCGGCGCATCACCGCTGCCAGCTGCTTCCAGCCCACGGCGCAGTCCAGCAGGCCGTGGAGCAGCACCAGCGGCGCGCCGTCCCCAGGCCAGCACTCCACGCTCACCCGCCGGCCGTCGGGCAGCGCAACAGCCCTCACCGTCGCCACCCGATCGATCCCTCGCTGCGCCCTCAATCGAACCCTCCGCTGGGTCGCGTTGCCGGAGGCCCCGGGCGGTCTGCGGTAGTGACCCGAATCGAGCACGACCGTGGCGGCACTGTCTTGCGGTGGCGGTCCGGGATCGGGCGCCCGAGGGTGTGTCGCCAAGCGTGCAGGTCGTTGCGATCGGAGTTGTCCTCAGAGCGGGGAGCGAGCCAGCTCTGTTCGGACGACATTGCGGGAATTCTTATGTGCCAGACGTCACGTAGCAAGCTACAAAGGAGTAAGCCCGACTACTCGATCGAGTAGTGTTGAGGGTCATGACCGGCGTTCAAGGAGTTCGGGGACCGACCGTCTCCGAGAGCGACCGGCTCGCCGCCGCGAACGAGATCTCGTGGGACGCCCGACCGGCGCTGATCAGCTACTGGGGAGCGGACATGTGCAACGTCGTCGCCAGCGGCGCGTTTGTCGAGTTTCTCGGTGTGCGCCCAGAGGAGCTCCGCGGTCGCCACGTCAGCGAGGTTCTCGACGCCGAGCTCTACCGCCTGAACCGTCCGTTGATCGAGCGCGCGCTCGCGGGCGAGCGGCAGCTGTTTGAACGGACGATCATCGACTCCCGCGGCCAGCCTCGGCAGATCGAGGTGTCCTACCTCCCATCCCTCTTCGAGGGAGCGGTGCAGGGCATCTTCGTGGTCGTGAGCGACATCACCGCCACCCGCGTTGCCGAGCAGGGGCGGGCGGTCGCCGAAGCGAAGTTCAGGGACCTGCTCGAATCGGCACCGGACGCGATCGTGATCGTGAACGCCGAGGGTACGATCGTGCTTGTCAACGCGCAGGTCGAAAACCTGTTCGGCTACGGGCGCCAGGAGCTGCTGGGCGAGAGGCTGGAGAAGCTGGTGCCCGACCGCTTCCGCGAGCGTCACGTCGAGCACCGCGCGCGCTACCGCGCTGATCCACGCGCTCGTCTGATGGGCGACGGGCTCGAGCTGTTCGGTCAGCGCAAGGACAACAGCGAGTTTCCCGTGGAGATCTCCCTCAGCCCGCTGCAATCCGAGGGAGAGATGCTCCTCTCAAGCGCAATCCGCGACATCACGGCGCGCAAACAGATCGAGAACGAACTGCGCCTCAGCCGTGCGCGACTCGCCGAAGCCGAGCGGATCGCCGGCACCGGAAGCTGGGAGTGGGACCTGGCGACCGGCCAGGTGACGTGGTCAGACGGGCTGCTTCGCATCCATGGGCTCACGCGCGACCAGTTCGACGCGACCCTTGAAGGGGCTCTCAGCCTCGTCTACCCAGCCGACCGAGACCGCGTTCGACAGACGATCGATCGCCTCCTGGCCGATCGAACGCCGTTCACGCTCGAATACCGCACGATCCGCGCCGACGGCCGGGTCCACACGCTCAGCACCCGCGGCGAGATCGTCGTCAGCGACACCGGCGAGCCAACCCGTCTCGTTGGCATCGTACGAGACATCACCGAGGCCAAACTCGCCCAGGAGTCGCTCCAGAGCACATCTGCCAACCTCGAGCGCTACGCCACCGAGCTACAGCGCCTCGCGCTTCGCGCCACCACCGACGCACCGGCCACCGAGCATGCCGCGCTCACCCCGCGCCAGATCGAGATCGTCCGACTGATCGCCCAAGGTATGACAAACGGTGCGATCGCTCAACAACTCGTCCTCACCGAGGGCGCGATCAAATGGCACGTCAAGCAGATCCTCGCGAAGACCAACTCAGCCAACCGCGCCGAAGCAGTCGCGCGCGTACTCGGCACACCCCCGTAGCCGCGCCGGCACGGGTTGAAACCCCAATCATTTCGAGCATTCCAGTCCGAAGCCAACCGCGCAAGGTTGTGCGTTATCCGAACCCAACCGCTCAAGGTTGTGCGTTATCCCGAATGCTTATGGACACCGGGCGGCCTTCCTGCGTGCGGCCCCACTTGACCCCTTGTATCAAGCAACTAGACTCAGAGCTTGGCACCGCGGACAGAAAAGGGGGAAGCGGGGGGGTGCTATCCGAGTATCAACGCCGAATCATGATGGCCGCGCTCGCGGACGCGAGCCTCGACACAATTGAGAGGACGATCGTTGATCAGGCACCCATCGACGAGGACCACAAATCGGCACTGTGGCTTTACGCCCACGCCCTCTTGGAGCGTCGTCGCAACGGCCGACTCACGAGTGGACTCGTGCTGCCAACTGCGCGCCATCCCGGTCTGGCTGAGTCCTAGCTGCACTTCCCAGACAGGTTGTTGACACGGCTGACGGGTGGATGCCGCCGTACGGCGTACCACTCTGCGCGAGGTAGCCGTAAGGCGAATTCTCGGACATGCGAGGAAGTCCTTTCGGATGATCCCCTTGCTCGCCGCACTCTCTCGGAGCGGGCAATCCCCATGGCGCCTATCCGCTGGTCGGCGCAGCGCTGCGCGTGACGTCTGCCGCCACGCGGAGGGAGAGGCGGATCAGCGGCCTCGGACTACTCCGCTACGCCTGAAGCGGTCATGGCGGTACCGCTTCGCGCGGAACCGGGCAGTCGGAGCGAGACTGCCGTGTGGGCGACGAAGGGGCAGTCACGTTGGCGCCAAGGCGGACCGCTGAAATCATTCCCAAGCACAAGCCTAAGGAGTCCAGATCGGGTCGATCGAGGCTTCTCCGTTCGAAAATCGCGGCAGCCGTCGTCGATGAGACGAGAGTGGCGCTCTACCGGCGTAGGGTCCGGGGAGGCAACCAAAGCCAGTCGGGTGGTGTTCTGGTGGGTTCTGCGCTCCCCTGGGGAACCCTCAGCAGACGGCCGAGGATTTGCCCGTGGTAATCGCTTCTTAGCAGAGCTATGCTGTTGGCACGGACGCGACGTCCACGCGCGCATGATCGAGTTCCTCGAGATCGACCGGGCCGGCTGCATGCGAATGCTCGCCGCCTTCAGCGGGCGTGTTGGACGTATTGCCCTGAGCCCCGCCGGGGCGCCGCCCGTCATCCGTCCTGTCAATTTCGTGTTCGACGATCAAACCCAATCTGTCGTGTTCCGCTCGGCGCTGGGTTCCAAGCTGCGAGAGGGCCTGAGCTCGGGGAGTGCGGCGTTCGAAATCGACGGCGGGGATGTCGATGAGCGGACCGGGTGGAGCGTGATCATCGTTGGTGAGGCCGAGGAAGTAACGGACGCGGACGAGATCGCTCGCTTCGAGGACTTCGAACTCGACCCCTGGGCGCCCGGCGTCAAGACGCATTGGGTGAGGATCCTGGCGACTTCGGCTTCCGGCCGGCGAATCGTTCGCGTGTCCGACGCGATGGTTGGCTAGCTCCGCTAGGCCGGTGAACGGTTCACGAGCGAGTCATGTTTTCAGGCCTGCGATAGCGGCCTGATCAATTCGGTCGTCGATCGCGCGTTCGAATGCTCGCCAGGCTTTCGCGAGGGGGGTGCGGTCGGCGATGTCGGGGGGGAGGGTCGGGTCGAGTTCGGCCAGGGAGGGGGTTGACGATCCGGGTGTAGGTCTTGGTGAGGAAGACGGCCAGTCGGCGTCCGTCGCTGGTGAGCTCGTAGCGCTTGGTGCGGGGGATCCGCTGGATGAACCGTTTGCGCCGCAGGCGGCGCAGGTCGTAGGTCATTTGTCGCGCGCTGTAGCCGGGGATCAGCCCGGCGATCAGCTCGCGCAGAGTGCGGTTCGTCAGGCCTGCGAAGAGGTGCTGAAAGCAGCACAGGCAGGCGAGCAGGGCCATCGTGCGCGGCTCGCCGAAGCGCAGGCCGGGGGCGGGTAGGCCATCTTCGATTGATGGCAGCACCACGCGCTGGAGCGTCGTGGCGTCTGGCGCGCACTGGCACGCCTCAAGCTGATGGTCGAGGAACCGCTGGTTGACCCGGTGGCCGACCTGGACGAGCGCGTCCCAGTTGTCCTGGGTCAATCGGCGGCCGATCCCGAAATCGCGGGTGTCGTTGACGGTCGTCTCGGTCCGGAGCGCGCGGCCCTCTTTGAAGTACTGCTTGACCTTCGACGCGCGGTAATGCACCTGGATCGCCGGCTCCACCCCTTTGTGGAAGATCTTGGTGTGAAACCGGCCGGGGGTCTGGCGTGAGACGCGACGGCCGAACACGATCGACACCTGGTCGGGGCGGCCGAGCGTCAGCTGATCTGGCAACGTGCGCTCAAACCACGCCCGCCCGGCCGCCGGCCGGTCGAACATGCGAGTGTCGGAGATCTCCGCCTGCCGGAACGCCAGCTCGTATCGGTAACCACGCGCCCGGTCCTCGGCGGTCAGCGGTGAGGGCAGCGTCGCCTGCCACCGATCAAAGAACGCCTGCACCTCCGCGGCCGACAAACTGGCGCAGATCTCGGCCAGCGCGACCGGGTCCTCGCAGGCGGCAAACCCGTTATCCAACGGCGTAAACGGAATCTCGCGCTGGATCGCTTGCCGCTTGGCCCACTCATTCCCGTTCAGGTACAGCCATACCGAGTACGGGGCGTACGCGGTCGTCTTCAGAAATCCGGGGCCCCAGTCCGGGTCCCGGATGTACCAGTAGTAGTCGTTGGGAAAGATCGACTGGCGGGCGTACTCGAAGTGCGGGTGGCCGTCCGGACCGCCGTCGCGCCACCCGCGCCACGCGGAGGTGCGCTCCTGCGCGACGCCGACCATCACCACCCCAAAGCGGCCCTCTGCCTCGGCCCGCTTGAAGTACTCGCGCGCGATCTCCTCCTTGACATCGCCCTTCTGAAAGCGCACCCGCGGGATCCCGTGCTCGGCAATGAACCGGTCGACCGCCTTGACGTACTCGCCGCCGATCCGCCCCAGCACGACCGGCGACGGGATCGGGAAGCCACGATCGAGCAGAAACCGGACCACCTGAAATTTCGTCTGCAGCCTCGGCACATACCCCTGGAAGAACAGCCGATCGACCGACCGGACCTGGAGCGTGACGTGATCGGCGAGTAGGCTTGAGATCGTGGCCACGGGCGGTCTCCTAACGATCGCAAGGTCGTTTGCCCCACGAGGGCCTCAGAACTAGCACCGGACGCTAACCGTGGCCACCACCCCGCGACCACCCCAGCGCTCCGAAGGAGCGCCCCGCCGAGCGAGGCTCATACCCGAACCGCGACCACCTACCGGCCCTCTACTCGACGGTATGAGGCTCGCTCGCTAACGCTAGCGCGCGGCTGAGTCGGAGCGTCTCCGACCAGCGATGGCAGAACCCGGACGGCGAAGGGGTGTGCCGCCACCTTCGCCGCGGCCAGGGATGAAAGGTCGCCGCGGTGGACAGTGCCGCCGCTCGGAGACGACGTTCGACAGCCCCCGGCGGGCAACTGCTGGCTCCCGGATTCGCCCGAGAAAAGCGGAACAGTCGCTGCTCACTGTCGCCCGTGAGCGCCAGCAGCGCCTCGACCGATGGATCTCCTCGCTTCTGCATCCACGAATGAGGAGCAGTCTGACGCTTGGGGCAATCGCTGCCGAGTTGCCTAGACCATATGGATTGTCGGTCCATCCGGCGTGATCGGTACAAGTGGCTGGTTCCCCCGCAGTGGTGTGGGGGTGAAGTTATGCCGCGCGGCTGGACCCCGCGCGGCGGCCCGCAACCGAATATTGGAGGAACCAGCCGTG
>DASPPG010000066.1:0-4641 GCA_035625625.1 Solirubrobacteraceae bacterium | reverse complement strand
CGAGCACGAGCTGGTCGGCGGTGGCGAGCGCGGCCCGGGCGGGCGGGTCGTCGAGGCCGGTGCCGCAGTCCAGGACTAGCGTTCCGACCAGCTCGCTCAGGCGGGCGAACAGGGTCAGGTAGGCGTCCTCGTCGAGGTTCTTGGCGCGGTCGGGGTCGGTTGGGGCGGGGGCGACCATCAGCCCGTCCGGGCCGCGGGCGAGCTGCGCGTCGAGCTGGGTGGGGGAGAGGCGCTGGTCGGTGAGCGGCCCGGCGAGGAGGTCGTCGATGAAGACGGGGTGGTCGGGCGCGAGTCGGCGGCCGAGCGAGCCCCAGTCGGGGTTGGTCTCGACCGCTACGACCCGGTCGCGGCGAAGGAACGCCAACAGCGACCCGAGCAGCGCGGCGGTCGTGGTCTTGCCGACGCCTCCCTTGGGTGAGATGACGGCGATCGTCGCGCACCGCCGCAGCCGCGGCGCGAGGATCTGCTCATCGAGCAGGTGCCGGTAGTCGGTGCTGCGCCACGCCTCACGCGTCCGCGCCACGGGGGAGGCGCGCACGGGGCGGGTGAACATCCGCGGACCGGGACCGCACGATAGGGGCGGCTCTGGAACGTCGATGCGCGCCAGGCCGCCGGCAAAGGCGGCGAGGGCGAGCCGGGAGCGCGCGGGCCGGGAGAGCTTCGGCGGCAGCGCGCGGGTGGTCCGGTCGCGGAGGGGACGCTGCTCGCCTACGGGCGGTGGTTCTGGCGGCCAGGGCGCGACGGGCGGAGATTGGTTCTCTCGGCCTGTCGGCGCGTCCGGCGGTGGCGTGTCGGAGTGTCGGTGAAGGACGAGCACGCCGCCGTCGTGGACGCCGAGCTCGGCGAGCGTGAGCTCGCCTGGATACGCGTGCGCTCCGTCGGCGCTCAGCGCCCAGCCATTCCCGTCGGACTGTCCGGCGAGGTCGAGGAAGTCGGGCATCAGCTCGCCGAGCGGCACGTCGCTGGGGGCGGCGAGCCTCGCGCTGCCGTCGGGGTGGCGAAACGTGACCTGGATCATCCGCGGCTTCATTCCGGTGTTCATCGTGGGGTTTGGCGTCGATCTCGCGGGGGCGGGGGTGGCGGCCGGCGGGCGCGAGCGAGCATCCGCTCGGCGACGCGGGCGCGCAGCTTGAAGGATGCGATGGCCGCCGCGCTTGCCTGCTCACGCGCCAGCGCGGTCACCGAAGCCTGGTCGAGCTGCGCGGTCAGCCCGCCGATGCGCACCTGGTCGCGCGTGAGCGCCGTGATCGCCGCGATCCGCTCTCGCTCGGCGAGGCCGCGGGCGGCGGACGCGTCGCGCGCGGCGAGTGCCAACCAGCTCAGCGAGGCCAGGAGCAGCACGAGCAGCGCCGCCGCCGCCAGCCCCCCGTACCGGCGTTCCGCCAGCCGGCGAAGCAGCATGGCCGCGCGAACGTTCGCGCGGCGAAGCCTCGCCCGCGCCGCCGTCATCAGCGTGCCGGCCCCCGGGTGTGCGCGGGTGAACGTGGCGACGTCTCGGCCGGCAGCGGCCGGGCTCGAGGATGACCCGATGCGCACGATGAGTCCGCGCTCGTGTCGCGGCTCGCGGCCGGACCGATTGGCTCTCGCTCGATGCCGCTCCGATCGTTCGGGCGTGAGCGCGTGTTCGTCGGGATCGGCGTCCAGGAACAGGTTCCTGCCGCTCGCGGCGGTTGGCGATGGGCCGGACTGACGGGGTGTGAGCATGCGGGTCTCCTCGTAGGACTCGGGTCACCCCGTCAGGTACCGGGTCAGGCGACGCAGACCCCCTTCGCGAGGGGATCGACCAGTTGCGAGAGCCGAGCGAGATGGCCGTCGGACCCCGGTGGTGACCCAGTACCTCGGCGCACCCTCGCCGGCCGACGTCCGGCGGGTGCGATCGCCAGCGGGCCAGCGGCTCGCCCAGGAGAGCTTTCCGAAATACCCTAGTGTCGTGCTCATCCTGCACGCGCATGAGCACATCTCGCGTGCGAGGCCATGCGGCCTCGTTTCACCAGTACGCGCTGCTTGATGCCGCCAAGCGCGGAGACCGGCGCGCCCAGGAGGAGCTGTTGCGCCGCTACGAACCGCTGATCGGTGCGATCGTCGCCGGACTGCGCCTGCCGTGCGGCTGCGAGCGCGGCGACATCGCCCAGGAGGCCAGGATCGGGCTCGTGCGCGCGATCCGGGCGTGGCGCCCGGAGCGCGGGCCGTTCCGCGCGTTCGCGTCACGCTGCGCGCGCGCCCAGGCGATCAAGGCGATCGACACCGCCGGAACCCGCAAGCACCAGCTTCTCAGCCGAGCGGCCTCGCTGCACTCGACGCCCTCGCGATCCGTGAGCCCGTCGGATGTCGGCGAGACGGCGGACCAGAGCCCGCTCCACGAGCGGCTCACGGAAACGAGACCGCTCGCTGACCCGGTCCGCACGGTGCTCGCCCGCGAGCAGCTCGACGAGATCCGCTGCGCGCTGGCCACGCTGACAGGCAAGGAGCGCGCCGCGCTCACCGGGCACCTCAAGGGCGTCTGCCAACGACAGCTCGCCAGCGAGTTGGGCTGGACCGAGAAGGCCGTCCACAGATCGCTGCGCCGAGCTCGCGACAAGCTCGGGACGCGGGAAGAGCGGCTCGCCGTGTAGCCCGGCAAACCGCCGGTCCGTCGACGTCGAAAAACCGACTTGTGCAGATGTCCGATATCTCCGGGGCGAACGGCTGACGAGCCCTTCATCCTGTAGTCGGCCGGCTCATCCCGCGGATCGCAGCGCGAAGGCAAGCCAGTCGCCGTCGACGCAGTGCACGAGGCTGATCACCTCGTAGGTGTCCTGTCCGTCGGTGACATTCGCGTTCGCCAGCCAGGCGCCGTGCTGGGGTGCGAGGGTGAGGCTTGCGATTCGGGGCTCTCGCAGGCGGATGGCGGCCGGGACTTGGGGTGGGGCTGAGGCGATCGCGCCTTGCAGCGTTGGGGTGAGGTCGCGCAGCTGCCGGGCGGTGGCGTGACCGTAGGTGTAGTCCAGGTAGCTCCGGGTGAATCCGAGCGCTGCCCGTCGGGCCGCGGCCGGGCCGGTCGGCCGCAGCGCCGGCGGGGTCGGGGCGATCAGCGTGTCCGGATCGGGCCCGACGAGCTCGAGAAGCATCCACCGGCTCCTCCACGGCGTGAGGACGAGTTGGGCGGTGGTGGTCTGGCGGCCGTGGGCGTCGATGATCGCGAGGTGCTCGGTCCAGCTGTCCCCACCGCCCGTGAGGCTCACGAGCCGAACCCCCGTGACGCGCAGGCGCGCCGGCAGCCGGTCGCTCTGGCGCACGATCATCATCGCCTCGGGTGTGAGTCCCGGCAGTTGCCGCGCGGAAAGTTGGCCGGCGAGGTAGCGGGCGTACGCCCGCGCGACCGCCACCGCCAACTGCCGCTGACCACGCGGCCCCCCGAGCGGCCCTCGCTTCGGCGGCGCGATCGCGGTTGCCGGGCCCGTGCCCCTTATCGCGGAGTGTCTCGCGGTGTGGGTTCTGCCCGGCTGAGCGACGGTGGCCGCGATCGCGAGCACGCACACGGCGGCGAGCAGCGACCGCTTCGCGGCCCTCATGCACCGAGGTCTGCTCATAGTCCCGGGGGGTGTCGCTCGGTCCAGCTGTTGCCGTCCGACAGCTGGGCGGGGAGGATCGATGCCGGTTGCCAGCGCGGCCCGGAACCGGACGGGATAGTGGACGTCCAGTGGCCGGTGTCGAGCACGATCCCGGCGATCTCGATGAACGCGTGCCCGCTCGATGCGAACACGGTCATCCACTGGCCCGGGCCAGGGCTCCCGTAGCTCTCCAGCATCCCCGAGTCGCCGGCGATCCCGTCGCCGACGTCGACCTGAGGGCTGTTCAGGCCGGCGTTGTAGAGCACGAAGTCCGTCGACCCGGAACAGTCATAGGAGGGCATGACGGTGCTCAGCATGTTCGGCTGGCGCTCGGTGCTGTAGGAGGTGTCGATGATCCGGTTGCCAGCCGCGATGGCGGCCTGCACCTGCGCCGGAGCGTCCTGCGGCGCGGCCGCGAGCCCGTCGGGCAGGATCCGCGCCGCCGACCCGGGCGTGGTCGGCCCCGCGACCACGCACCCGGCCGACGGCGCCCCGGCCCCGGTGATCGCGTTGCCCGGGGTCTGGGCGTAGCGCTGCGCGAGCTCCTGGACCTGGGCGACGTACCAGCCGGCGTGGTTGTAGGCGTAGATCGCGGCCAGTCGCCCGGGGCGCCTGAGGCGTGCAGATAGTTGGCGGCGGCGTACACCGCGTCGGTCTCGTCGTAGACGCTCGGCGGGATCGCCCCGCCGGGCGCGTCGATCTCATATCTCGCCCATGTATCGCCGGCAGCGCCGCCGATCCCGATCTGTATCGGCCCGGCGGCGCCCGCAGCGTTGGCGCCGGAATGCACACCCGGGAGCGTGGAGCGGTCAAAGTCGCTCTCGACCTCGTTGATCGCGGCCAGATACGCCCACCCGCCCGGTCCGAGCTGGTAGCCGCCCGCGGCCTGCTCGAAGATCGCCAATAGGCTTGACGGGACGCCCGGGGCGCTGCCCGGACCAGCCGTGGCGCCGGCGCACTGCGCCTGGGAGCTGACCGCCGAGAACGCGAGCAGCACCGCCACGAACGGCAGCACGATCGTCAACGACAGCGCGATCACGAACGCCCGCCG
>DASPPG010000065.1:0-4613 GCA_035625625.1 Solirubrobacteraceae bacterium | reverse complement strand
TCGACAGCTCGCGATGGTTCGCCGAGGTGAGGTTGATGATCTTGTAGGAGGAGTTGTTCAGGATCCCCGACGCGCCGGCCGGCACGAACTGCCCCACGACGTCCACGCTCCCGCCCTGGAGCGCCGTGATCATCGGCGTCTGGCTGGTGTAGAACTGGAAGCTGGTCATCGACAGGAGCGGCTTCGTGCCCCAGTAGGTCGGGTTGGGCACGAACGTCGCCCCCACGTTGGTCGTGTAGCTGTGCAGCTTGAACGCGCCGGTGCCGATGAACGTGCTCTGCCACTTGCTGAAGTCGGTGCCGTTGGGGACGATGATCGCGTTGTAGGTGTCCGAGGAGACCAGGTACGGGAAGTTCCCGTTCGGCGCCACCAGCGTGAACTGCACGGTCATCGGGTCGACCGCCTTCACCCCCGCCGGTGTGAGTACGCCGCCCAACGCGGACAGGGCGGCGGAGGCGTTCTTCTGGTCCGACAGCTGCTGGAAGGTGTAAACGACATCGGCGGAGGTCATCGCCTGGCCGTTGCTGAACGTGACGCCGGGACGCAGCTTGAACGTCCACACGCTGGCGTCGGCGTTGGGCGACCAGCTGAGCGCCAGCATCGGCTCAAGCATCAGCTTCAGGTTCGAGTCGAAGATCAGGAATTCCCCGGTCTGGTTGAGCATGCACAGACCTCCGGCATCGGCGACCGTGAGCGGATTGACCGCGCCGGTCGGCGCCGAGATGGCGATCCGCAGCGTGCCGCCCTTCGTCGCCGCCGGCGCCGACGTCGTGCTCTTGCTCGAGCTGGTGGCGGGCGAGGAGGAGCCGCACGCGGCCAGGATGGCGCCCAGCAGCGGCGCCGACATGCCGATCATGCTGCCGCGCCGCAGGAAGTCCCGGCGGCTCAGGTTCCCGTTCACGAGCTCGTCGATGTAGTGGTTCTCGAGCTCGGTGCGCTCGCTGCGGAGCTGGTCCAGCTCCCGGTTGCTGGGGGTCATTGAGCCACCTTTCTGTCGTTGGTCATCGTCGCACCACGATTTTTCAACTTATTTGATTGATTTAGTTTCAGTGGCGGGGAAGCGTACCCGGTCGCCATCGAGCCAACGGCGCCGTTCACCGGGACGATCTCCCGGGCGGCGCGCAGCAGGTCCGGAATCATCTCCTGCCGGCGGGCGGCGCTCATCCGCCCGGTCGGCACGCAAAAGGTGATCGCCGCCATCACGCGCCCGGGCGGTCCGACCGGGACGGCCAGGCAGTGGAGGCCGAGCGCGGTCTCGTCGACGTTCTCGGCGTAGCCGCGCCGGCGGGTCTCGCGCAGGATCTCGAGCAGCTCCGGCAGCCCGTCCAGCCGGCGGCCGGTCGGCGTCACGAGCTCGGAGCCGTCGTACATCGCCCGGATCTCCTCCTCCTCTCGGTCGGCCAGCATCGCGCGGCCCGAGGCGGCGGCGAACGCCGGCAAGCGGCTGCCGACCGGGCTCACGAGCCTCACCGCGTGGGTCGTCTCCTCCTTGGCGATGAACACACTGTCGCGCCCGTCGAGGACGGTCAGGCACGTGGTCTCGTTGTGGCGGTCGAGCAACCGGCGGGCGATCCCGTGGAATCCGGCCGTGAGCGGCGAGACCGGCGTGGCGCGCGCCAGCGACGCGACCCGGGGGCCGAGCTGGATGTAGCCGCTCAGCGCGTCGCGGGCGATCCAGCCGCGCTCGGACATCATCGTGCACACGCGGTGCAGCGTGCTCTTGGCGGTGCCGGTCTCGCGGGCGAGCTGCGCGAGCGTCGCCGGACCCTGCCGGTCGAGCACGTCGAGCACGTCGAGCACGGCCGAGATGCCCGGCGATCCGGCGCCCGAGCGGGGCGCCGGCTGATAACCCATGGCCGCTTCCATCTCCCGTTGGTCCGCGGGTAGAACGGCGTTCAACCGATGGACCAGCCGGGTTTCTCTCATACCCCGAGCGATGGGTCAAGTTAACGTGGCTTTAGGATGGCGATCGTCCTCGAGCGCCACGACCAGCTCGACCTGTCGCAGTACCGCCGGGTCGCGCTCGAGCGCGAGGCCGTGGCGGTGGCGCCGGCGCTGCTGTCCGACGTGGCGGGGAGTCGCGCGGCGCTGCTGGGCTACCTTGAGTCCGGCGCGCAGGCCTACGGGGTAAACACCGGCCTCGGCTACCTGGCTTCTCGCACGGTCGAGGACGTCGACCAGGCGGCCTTCCAGCGGGCGATCCTGGCCGGGCGCGCCACCGGGATCGGCCGCCCGCTGTCCGAGGCGGTCGTCCGCGGCGCGATGCTGCTCCGGCTGACCGGCTTTCTCGGAGGCTACGCCGGCGTCAGTCCCGAGTTGTGCGGTTTTCTGGTCGACCGGCTGAACGATCAGTGGTACCCGGTCGTGCCGGGCGGGGTGAGCGGGGCGGCCGGCGAGATCGTCCCGCTCGCGCACCTGTTCGGGACGTTGGTCGGCGACGGGTCCGTGTTCGTCGACGGTCGGGTCGTGCCCGCCGAGCGAGCCCTCACCGTGCCCCCGTTCTCACTGGGCGCCAAGGAGGGGATCGCGCTCATCAACGGGGCGCCGCTGGCGCCAGCCCTCGCCGCGCCGCTACTGCTGCGGGCGGACGCGCTCCTCGAGCACGCGACGCTCTGCGGAGCGCTGGTGGTTGCCGTCACCCGCGCGTCGGCGCGCCCCTACGTGGTACGGGTCGGCGAGCTCAAGGGCGACCCGGGCCAGCTCGCGATCCATCGCCGCTTGTCTACGCTGCTCGCCGGGCCCGCGCGCCGCCTCGAGGACGCCCGCCAGGCGCCCGTCTCGCTGCGAGTGATCCCCCAGGTCCACGGTGCCGCCCTGGACGCGCTCGGTCACCTGCGCGCCCAGCTCGATCGCGAGTTGCGCGCGGTCACCGACAGCCCGGTGTTCGTGGGCGCGTCGCGCGCCGGTGAGGACGCGGAGCCCGAGGGCCTCTATCCAACCGGCAACTTCCACGCCCAGGCGTTGACCCTCCTGGTCGACTCGGCGGGAGTCGCGCTCACCCAAGTGTTGAACCTGCTCGAGAAGCGACTTCACCGGCTGCTCGACTCCCGCTTCTCCGGCCTGCCCGACCAGCTCACCCGCGACCCCGGGCGCCACTCGGGCGTCGTGACGCTGCACAAGCAGGTGATCGGGCTCGTCGCCCAGGCCCGGGGTCTCGCCGCGCCGGCCACCATCCACGCCCTCGACGCCTCCACCGGCCAGGAGGACATCCAGGCGTTCACGCTCCTCGCCGCCCAGCAACTCGACGGCATCCTCGACGCGCTGGAGCTGGCCCTCGCCCATGAGCTGGTCGCGCTCCGGCAGGCCCGCTTCCTGGTCGGCACGCCGCTCCCCGCCCCGCTTGAGCGCACCGCCTCCCTGCTCGCGGACACCGTCGCGCCCGTCACCGAAGACCGCTCGCTCGCCGCCGACGTTTCGAGCGTCCGGGAGCTGGTGGCCTCGGGACAGCTCATCGGCGGTGTACGGTGCCCGAGCATATGGTTCTCGCCAACGCCCGGGTGATCGACGGCACCGGCCGCGCACCGCTTGAGCAAGCGGTGGTCCGCGTCGAGGACGGGCGAATCGTCGAGGTCTCAGAGCAGGGCGGATCCGCGCCGGAGGGCTCGCTCGACCTCGACGGCCGCACCGTCATGCCCGGCCTGATCGACGCCCACGCGCACCTGTCGAGCGACATCAGCCGCAGCCCGGGCTTCGGCCCGCCGCCGCCGCTCAAGGGCGAGCTCCCGCGCCCGCGCGCGCTCGGCTACTTCGTGCTGGCCAAGACCGCGCGTGTGCTGCTGGGCGCCGGAATCACTTCTGTGCGAGACGTGGGGAGCTATGACGACGAGGCGATCGCCCTGCGGGAGGCGGTGCGGCTCGGGATCGTCGAGGGGCCGCGGATTCTGTCGTGCGGGCGGATCATCTCGGCCACCGCTCCCGGCGGCGCGATCTTCGGGAGCATGTATCGGGAGGCCGACGGCCCGGACGACATGCGTCGCGCCGTGCGTGAGCAGCTCCGGCGCGGCGCGGACTTCGTCAAGCTGATGGCGACGGGCGCCCGCTCGGTCCTGGCCGAGGACCCCGAGCCGGCGCAGATGACCGCTGCCGAGCTGGGTGCGATCGTGGACGAGGCGCACCGGCTCGGCGTCCGCGTGGCGGCGCACGTCGAGGGTCTGTCCGGAGCGCGGCTCGCGGTCGATACGGGTGTCGACACGATCGAACACGGCCTGTCGCTGCACCGCGAGCCGGGGCTGCTGGACGCGATGGCGCGGTCGGGGATCGTGCTCGTGCCGACGCTGAGCACGTTCCACGATCTCGCGGAGCGGTTCACCGATGCGTTCGCGCCGGCGCTGGTTGACCAGGCCAAGCGCCAGCTGGAAGAGGCCTACGCGACGCTGGTGGCGGCCCGGACCGCCGGGGTGACGCTCGCCATGGGGCACGACAGCGGACCGCCGGGCGACAACGCGATCGGGCTCGTGCGGATGGTCGGCGGCGGGTTGTTGCCGCTCGAGGGCATCTGCGCCGCCACGCACGGCTCCGCGCAGGCGCTCGGCCTGCCCGAGGTCGGGTTGGTGCGGCGGGGCGCCGTCGCCGACCTGCTGGTGATCGACGGAGATCCGCTCGAGGACGTGCGG
>DASPPG010000064.1:0-45901 GCA_035625625.1 Solirubrobacteraceae bacterium | reverse complement strand
CCCCGTGTGTGACGCTCTAGCTCATGTCGACGGCGCCGGGTCTGTGCGTCAGCCGACCAGTTTGCGCACGTCGCCGAGCACCTGGGGCTCGAGCAACTGGCTGCAGTAGACGGTGAAGTGCACGCCGTCGAAGCGGCACAGCTGGCCGTTCACGCTCGCGTCGTAGTGGTTGCCCGGCGAAATCGTCGGGTCGATGTCGAGCACCTGGACCGTCTTCGGATGCCGCCGGGCGGCCGCCTCGAGCATCTCGTTGATCAGGGTGTGGCGGGCGGGCGACGCGGCCGGCGCCGCCGACCCGTTGGGGAGGTCGGGCGGATGGCTGTAGGGCACCGACAGGAACAGGATCTTCGTCCCGCCCGCCCCGAGCACCTGGACCATCCGGTCGATCTGCTTCTGCACGTAGGCGTCGAACCCCGGCTGGCCCAGATGGACCACCTTGCCGTCGATTCGCCAGTCGAACTGATCGCGGTAGCCGAATTCCACGACCGCAGCCTGCGGGTGCAGCGCCCGCTCCTCCTTGGCCCACTGGTCCAGCGCATTCGGGCAACCCGCCGACTGCCGCTCCCACGTGCCGGCCACATTGAGCTCGCCCTGCGTCGTGAACGCGCAGCCCAGGATCGCGGCGTCGGTGAGCTGGATGCCGTAGCGCTCCTCGTTGCCCAGCCACGGGACGCCCAGCGTGAAGGCGAGTGAGTCGCCGATCAGGAGGACCCGTTTGGGCGGGCAGGTCTGGAACGTCTTCTGCGCCGACCCGCTCCAAGCCGACTGATGCTCCCCGAGCGAGGTGTATTCGAACTCACTCTCCTTGCTCTGCGGGATGGGCGCTACCCCATACCCGGAGGCGTCGGTGAGCGTAACCGCGCACGCCGGGTCGCTGCCCCGCAGCTGCGGCGGGGGCTGAGGCAGGGTGTCCGCGGCCGGGATGCCGACGGGCAGGGCGCTGCTCGCCGAGGCGAGCAGGATCGCCGCCAGCGAGCCTCCGGCGGCGAGCGGCGTCAGGGCGCGGATCATCCATACGGGTCGGCGCCGCTGTCGGATCGGCTGCTCGATCAGGAAGTAGGAGGTGACGCTTACCGCCAGCGTGACCGCCAGGCGCAGCCCGAGCAGCCGCGTCCCGCTCACCCCGGTGGCGCTGGCGCTCAGCCACAGAAACAGCGGGAAGTGCCACAGGTATACGCCATAGGAGATCTTTCCCAGCGCGCGGAGGGGACCGATCGCGAGGACGCGGGCGGCGGCCAAACTCGGGAACTTGACCGCGGCGAGAATCAGGAGGACCACCAGCCCGTCGAGCCCGAGCAGACCGTATGGATACATCCACTCGGTGGTGCCGTTGACGAGCGCGACTGCCACCGGCACGGCCGTGAGGGCCGCCAGTGCGCCGAGGGCGGTCGCAGCAGAGTGGCGACGGCCGCCGTCGACCGGTCTTGCCTCCGCGGGATCCGCCGGTCGCGCGCGCCGGGCGAGGATCGCCAGCACAATCGCCAGCGAGGCGCCGATCAGCAGGCTGCCCGCCCGCGTGTCGGTGCCGTAGTAGACGCGATCGAGGTTGCGGCCGCCGTCGAAGAGCAGCGCCATGTCGGTGGCGGAGGCGAGCGCGCCCGCCAGGCTGATCGCCAGCAGAAGCACGAGCGGTCGCCGCCGGTCGGGCGAGTCACCGCCGCGGCGCGACGCCCGCCATAGCACGCCGAGGACCACGAGCGGCCACACCAGGTAGAACTGCTCCTCGATCGCCAGCGACCACGTGTGCTCGAGCGGCGAGACCGGACCGGACTGGCGTTCGTGCCGGGCGGAGCGACCCGTTGCGATCCGAGCACAACGATTCCCGGCGGCAATGTCGCGCCGAGAGGAGGCGGGTCGGGCAACGGGAACATAAGGCCCGTTCGACGACCAGGCTTCACGTCGCCAGTCGTGTCCTTGTGAGCTGGCCACAACAAATCGCGCCGGACCGGGATTTACGCGACACCCTCCAAAGGCACGTTTCTCGACCAGCCTTGGTGTTTCGGGGGCGTGGGCGGAGCAGGGCCAGGCAGGCACTTGTGACCAACCGACAACCGCGCTTGTTTCGTGCGACGAGTTCGAGCTGGCCGGACTCCGACGAATTTTCGCCGCCCAGGGGCCCTTGACATGTTATTAGTGACTGCTAATCTTTGGGCAGTTAGTTAGCACTCGCTAATAAGGAGTCGTTCGGATGTCGAACACAACCAACAGCACCCGCCGGGGATGGACCCTGGCGATCGTCTCGATCGGGCTGTTCATGATGGTTCTCGACAACCTGGTCGTGAATGTCGCGCTGCCGAGCATCCACCGGGACCTCGGCGCCTCGATTCAGACGCTCGAATGGACGGTCAACGCGTACATCCTGGCCTACGCCGTGCTGCTGCTGACGGGGGCGGCGCTCGGCGATCGCATCGGACGCAAGCGGATGTTCATCGCGGGCATCTCGGTGTTCACCGCCGGCTCGGCAGCCGCGGCACTCTCGCCCAGCATCGGCATGCTGATCGCCGCCCGCGCCACACAGGGCGTCGGCGCCGCGGTCGTGACCCCGCTGACGCTGACTCTGCTCGCCGAGGCGTTCCCGCCCGAGCAGCGTGGTCTGGCGCTGGGCGTGTGGTCGGGAATCAGCGGCATCGGCGTCGCCCTGGGGCCGCTGGTCGGTGGCGCGCTAACCCAGCTGGCTTCCTGGCACTGGATCTTTTGGGTCAACGTCCCGATCGGCATCGCCCTCGTCCCGCTGGCGTCGCGGCGCCTCGTCGAGAGCCGCGGAGACGTCAAGCACCTCGACCTCCGCGGCCTGGCGCTCGTCTCGGGCGGTCTGTTCGGGATCGTCTACGGCCTCGTCGAGTCCCAGACGCTCGGCTGGTCCAACGCCGAGGTCGTGACCGGCCTGACCGCCGGCGCGACGCTGTTGGTGGCCTTCGTCGTGCAGGAGCTCCGGACCCCGGAGCCGATGCTGCCGATGGGCTTCTTCGCCAACCGCGGGTTCGCGGTCACCAACGTCGTCTCGATCGCGATGTACTTCGGGATGTTCGGCTCGATCTTCTTCCTGAGCCAATTCCTCCAGAACGTGCTGCACAACACCCCGCTCGAGGCCGGCGTCAAGCTGCTGGTCTGGACCGGAGCGGTGATGGTGGTGGCCCCGCTGTCAGGCTTCCTCTCCGAGCGTTACGGAAGCCGCCTGTTCATGGTCGCCGGCCTGGGACTGCAGGCCGTCGCGCTGGCCCTGCTGGCGATGATGGCCAGCGTCCACCAGAGCTACGCCAGCATGGTGATCCCGTTCGTGCTGGCCGGAAGCGGGATGGCGCTCGTGTTCGCACCGTCGGCCAACGCCGTCCTCTCCTCGGTCCGCACTTCGCAGACCGGTCAGGCGTCCGGCGCCACCAACGCGATCCGCGAGCTCGGTGGCGTGCTCGGAATCGCCATCCTGGCCACCGTGTTCACCAGCCACGGCAGCTACGCCACGCCGCAGGCATTCGTCAACGGCCTGGTGCCGGCGCTGTGGGTCGGCGTGGCCGTGCTCGCCGCGGGCGCCCTGGTCGCAGCGGCCCTGCCGTTCAGCACCCGCGCCTCCGCCGCCGCGAACGCAGCGGCCGAGGCTGGGCCCGCCGGCATCCAGCCCGCCGTCGCAGGCCAGCTGGCCGAGCTCACCGCCTGAATCTGCCTTAGCATCGAGGCGCACACATGGCGACGACATCCAAGACAGAAGAGAAGGCGCCCCGCCAGCGCGTCCCGGCCTCAGAGCGCCGGGACGCGCTGATCGAGGCGGCCGTCCACGAGTTCGCCCACGGCGGGCTGCACGGCACCCCCGTCGATCGGATCGCCCGGCGCGTCGGGGTGGCACAGCCCTACGTGTTCAGCCTGTTCGGGAGCAAGCGCGAGTTGTTCCTCGCCGCCGTGGAGCGGAACTTCGAGTTGATCGCGGAGACGTTCACGAAGGCCGCGTTGGAGTTCGACCCGGCCACCGCTCCCCCTGACGTCGACCTGCACAAGGCTATGGGCCAGGCGTACGTCGAGATGCTCGGTACCAACCGCGACTATCTGATGCTCCAGTTGCAGGCCTACGCGGCGTGCGACGACGAAGAGATCCGGGACCGCGTGCGGGCGGCGTATGCGCGGCTCGTCGCACACGTCGAGAGCCTGTGGCACGCCAGCACAGAGGAGATCGACGACTTCTTCCGCTACGGGATGTGGCTCAACGTGGCCGCCGCGCTCGGGGTCGAGGATCTCTCGGCCGGGTGCGAGTGGATGAACGCTGAGCAGGCCGAGGGCGGCATCACCTAACCCGAGCGCTTGAGCTTGCCGTGGCGCTTGGCGTAGCGCTCGCCGGCGCGGAACACCGCCAGCCCGAGCGGGATCGTCACCACCGCGAGCACGAGCAGTGGCCACAGGTCACTCCAGCACGCACCGACGCTCGCGCCGTTCAGGACGGCGGCGCGGATGCCCCGCAGGGCGTACGTCGCCGGCGAGATCGTCGCCACCCACTGCATCCACTGGGGCAGCACCGACACCGGGTAGTAGACGCCCGACACCACGAGTAAGAGCCCCTGGGCGACGAAGCCGAACTGAGCGCCCTTCTCCGGCGAGATCAACGGCAGCACCGCGGTCACCATCCCGACCCCGACGAACGAGAACGACGCGACCGCGAGCAGGACGAGCGCGGTGAGGAAGTCGGCCTGTGGAAAGTGCAAGCCAAAGAACAACGACACGACGGCGAACACGAGCGCGGTGCGCAGCAGCCCGTACAGGACGGCGAACAGCCCCATCCCGCCGAGGTGCACGGCCCGGGCAAGCGGTGCCATGAACGTGTACTCGATCGTCCCCTCCCAGCGCTCCCACGCCACCGTCTCGGTGAGGATCTCGAAGATGATCCCGAGGTAGGACCAAATCACGGCGCCGATCAACAGCGTCGTCGTGGTGCGCTCGACGTTGAGGTGACCGCCGGATGCCTGGACGCCCTTGGCGATGAAGACGATCGTCAGGGTGTTCGCCACCGTCCACACGAAGAACGCGAGCTCCCACCACGCGTAGCGCTTGACCAGGTAGGTATTGCGCTCGACGATCCCGCCCAGACCGATCAGCTGCTGGCGCAGCCCAACCGGGGGCACCTCGACGACCGGCCGTTCGAGCGTGTCCGATCTCATGCCGCCACCCCTTCCTCCCGATCTTCGTCGAACGCCACCCCGGTCGCCGTGAAGAAGACGTCCTCGAGGGTGTCCGCGTCGTAGCGCCGGATCAGCTCGTCGGTTGGAGCCAGGGCGAGTAGACGACCGGCGTGCAGGATCCCCACGCGTTCGGCGAGGGCTTCGGCCTCGGCCAGGTCGTGCGTGCAGAGCAGGATCGTCGTGTCGTGTGCGGCGCGCAGTTCCCGGATGAACGACTGGACCTCGCGCTTGGAGCGCGGATCCAGCCCCGTCGTCGGCTCGTCAAGCAACAGCAACACCGGCGAGGTCAGGAGCGCGCGAGCGAGCGCCACCTTCTGCTGCATCCCGCGCGACAGATCCTCCATCGGCTCGGACGCACGCGCCGCCGCGAAGCCCACTCGTTCAAGGATCTCCGGAATACGTACCCGGGTCGCCGCGGGCGTCAGCCCGTAGAAGCGGGCCGCGTAGGAGAGGTTCTCCGTCGCCGACATGCGCTTGAAGAACGACGCCTCGACCGAGACCCGGTTGACGAGACTGCGTACCGCCCGTGCGTCGCGCACCACGTCGTGTCCGAGCACGCGCGCGCACCCACCGTCGGGCAGCAGGAGCGTGGACAGGATCCGTACCAGCGTCGACTTCCCGGAACCGTTCTGCCCGAGGACGGCGACGCACTCGCGCCGGTCGACTGTGAACGACACGTCGGCCAGCGCCGCGGTAGGGCGACGGCGTCCACCGCGGCGGCGGTTAAAGACCTTCTGCAGATGTGACACTTCAATTGCGAACACGGGTTTCTCCAACGGGACGACGTGGCCAGGGCACAGCGACCGAGGCGGGGCTCGGCCGAGGCGGCAAAGGGGTCACGGTCGAAGGAGAATCACGTGCCCAACCGTATCAGCCGGGGGCGGAATCGGGTAGGGGTCGGCTCAGTCCGCGACGCGGCGCTCGGGGTAGCGCGGCAGCCCGTCGTCGGGGATGGGCTCCCACGCTGCTGCGTAGGCGACGAACTGGTGTGCCGCCGGGCGGATGCCGGGGTCTTCGTCGAACGCCCCCAGCCGCACGCCGACCCCGTCGGCATCCTCGCGATCGCGACTGAAGAGGGCGGAGCCGCAGTCGCCGCAGAACCACTTCTCAGCGCCGTCCTCCGGCTTCCACGCCCGGAGGCGGTCCTCGCCGGCCAGGATCCGGAATGTGCCCGGCTCGAGGCGCGCGTTGGCCGAGGCCCCGGTACCGGTGCGGCGCTGGCAGCGCGTGCAGTGGCAGTACTGCGCGGAGACCGGGGGCGCGGTGACCTCGAAGCGGACTGCGCCGCAGCCACACCCGCCAGTCAAACGAAAGCTAGTCGCCATCGTCTTGGCGCGCTAAGCGTGCGCCGGCGCCTGGGTGAGGTCGCGGCCGGGAGCGATCCCCCACCGCTCGGCGACCTGGACAAGCCGCTCGTCGAGGTCCCAGCGATCGGGCCGCTCCTCGCCCGAATGCTCCGGGCTCGCCCCCTTGAGCGCCATGCAGCCGGTGTTGTCTCCGATGGCCCGGATCGCAGCCACGTCCTCGGCCGTCAGCCGTAGGTCGGCCGGCAGCGCGGCGAGCTCGGCGCGCTTCTCCTCGACCGGTCGAGCGCCGGCTCCGACCTCCTGGATGAGGCTCGGCACGACGCACGCGACCGGTTCGTGGGCCTGATTCCACTGGCAGGCGAGCTGGATCGGGGTGAGACCGGCGCGCTCCGCGATCGGGCGCATCCGCTCGAGCCGCTCGCGGCCCTGCTCGATCCACCCCGCCGGCCGGAAGCTGCGGTGGTCCTGCGGGGCGAGCTCGTGTCCCGGGAGCACATCGTCGAAGAACAGCCCGCCGTAGTCGACCACACGTGTGACCACCTTGACCCCGGCCGACGCGGCGGCGTCGAGGCACAGCTCACCGGGCCAGGGCTCAAGCGGGTTGAGGATGATCATCGCCCAGTCGAGCAGCGCCCCGAATCGCTCGAGGCAGTCGATCAGATCGAGCGTGAAGCCGTTGGCCGGACCGGGCGCCACGCCGATCAGGCGCGCCAGCCCGGCGTCGCGGAGCGCCGCCATTCCCTGCCACACCTGCTCGCTCGTGTAGCCGGTGCGATCCGGGTTGTGGAGCAGCAGGAGGTCGAAACTGTCGATCCCGCACCGATCGAGGCTGCGTTCGGTCGCCATTCGCAGGTAGTCGCCGTAGCCAGACGCGTCGCGCAGCCGCCGGTCAGTGAAGCGGGGAAAGCCCTTGGCGCCGTCGCGCTCGCCGGAATAGAAGTCGTGGCCCACGGCGCCCACGATGCACATCTCTTCGCGCGTCCGGCCGGTGATGGCGCGGCCCAGCATCAGGTCGGCCTCGCCGGCGCCGTAGACGTCGGCGGTCATCACCGTGCGGATCGAATCATCGGGCGTGATCAGGGCGATGAACCGCTCGTCGTCGAGCGGCTCGCCGAAGCGCATGAAGCGTCCGCCACTCCACGTGCCGACGGCGATCGGCCCGGGCTCGAGCGGAGCTGAGAGCTGGTCAGCCATGGGTCGTGCAGTTTAGGACCGGCGAGCCTCGGCGCCGCCGGCCACGTGAGCCGCGCCACCGGGACCATGCGAGCGGCGCCCACCGGGGACCCGGCTCAGCGCTGCCTCCACCACCTCCCGTGCTCGAGGTCCTGGAAGACGATCTCGTCGCGCCCGCAGATCGTGACCACCTCCCAGTAGTGGCGGCGCAAGGGCCGATCTGTCCACCAGCGGTCCTCGACCAGCCAGGATTCCCGCACCGCCTCGACCTCGCGGCCGTCGACGACCTGGGGGCGGCCGTCCTCGCCGGCGCTGACGGCGACCCTGCGGGGAACGGCAAGACGGTGCGGACCATTCATCTCATTGTGTAACCATTACACCGATTCTGTGTAATAATCTAATGATCAGGGCATGCGCCAAGCCAGCGGCGACCTCTTCCCCACCGATGTCCCGATCCCGGCCAGTCAGCTGATCGGCCGCGGCGACGATGTCCGGTCGGTCGCGACGGCGCTCGTCAATGGAACGAACCTGATCATGGCCGGCCCGCGGCGGACGGGCAAAACAAGCGTCTGCGAGGCGGCGCTCGGCCGCGCCGAGCGCAGCGGGTGCTACACGGCACGACTGGATCTGTTCCGGATCTCCGATACCGCCGAGCTCGCGGAGGCGCTCGCGGTGGCGGTGATCGCAAACCGCTCTCCGATCCGGCGGATCGTGCGCCGCGCGCGCGAGCTGGGCCGAGCCGCGCTCAACGCGACGCAGGCGGCCGCCGTGCTCAAGCTCAAGGGCGAACTCGGGGACGGTGTGGAGCTCGCGATTACACCGGGGTGGGCCGCCGAGAATCCCGTCCACGCGTTCGACCTGGCGCTCGACCTGCCCGAGCGCACCGCGCGTGCCGACGGGCGGAGGCTGGTCTTGTTCTTCGACGAGTTCCAGGAGCTGGCCAGCGAGCGCCGGCCCTATGGCGATCCCGACCTGGTTACCAAGCGGATGCGCGCCGCGTTTCAGCGCAGCCCCAGCGTGAGCTTCTTGTTCGCCGGCAGCCTCGAGCACGTGATGCGCGACCTGTTCGCTCCCAGCCACCGGGCGTTCAGCGGCTTCGGCAGCTTCTACACCCTCCATCCGATCGCTCGCGAGGACTGGTCTCGAGGCCTGCTCGAGCGGTTCGCGGCGGATGACTGCACAGTGCAACCTCCGGCGCTCAAGCGAATCGTCGAGCTGGGAGCAGGGCACCCGCGCGCCACCATGCGGATCGCGCAGCAGACGCACCTCGTCTCCGTGCTGCTCGACCGGCGCGACATCGATCTCGACCTCGCGCAGCTCGGCTACGACGCGGCACTCGACAGCGACCTGCCGACCATGGAGCAGACCGTCGAGCACATCCGCAGGCTTCACAAGAACGCGCTCCAGGTCGCCCGCGCCCTGGCCAGAGGCGAGCCCGTCCCCCGGCGGCTGGCCCCCGCCATCCGCGACCGGGTGCTCAAGCTGCTGCAGCGCGCCGGCATTGTCGAGCACGTAGGTCGAGGCGATTGGCGGATCGTCGACCCGCTGTTCCAGGCATACCTGCGGAGCCTCGACCCGCTGAGGGTGTGATGGATTTGGTCGCAATATCAACCCTTTCGATCTCGCAGCCCACGCCTTACACATATTCTGTGTAGTTCGTACACGATATCTGTGCTATCCCTCGAAGGGCGTGAGCACCGCGCGCCGCTCGGGGAAGCGTGACTCGGGATCGACTTCGAGCACGCGTAGCGCGGCATCCGGGCCGGCGGCGGCACGCGCCTGACGAATGGCCTCGCGCAGGTGCGCCCTTCGCGCCGCGACCGGGTCGTCGAGCAGACCTCGCTGATCGCTGGCTAGCGGCCCGAAGCGCTCCACCGCCAGGCGCAGCTGCTGCGCCGGCGCCGGCATCAGCGCCAGCCGCGGCGCGAGCACGAGGCGCATCCTCACCGGGTCGGCCAGCGCCTCGCGAAAGACGACCTGCTCGCGCCATGTTCCGCCCTGCTCCACGAGCACCGCGGATAACACGACCGCCCGCAGCGTCCGGCCGCGCCGCTCGCGCCGAGCCAGCAGGCGATCGATCAGCAGTCCGAGCGCGCGCTCGAGCTGGATGCCCGACGCCGCCTCCGGGAGCTCTAGCGCCTCGCGCAAGAACTCGCTCGCCGGCCTCGGTCGTAGCGCGCCGTCGCCGCCGTTCGCGAGCTCGTGCGCGTGCAGACCGGCCATGCCGAAACGATCGGCCAGCGCCGCCGGCGCCACCGCCGCCAGCTCGCCCAGGGTGCCGATGCCGAGCCGCTCGAGCGCCACCGGCAGCTCGGCCAGCGCCGGCCTGGCGCGCAGCAGCGCGACCGGCAGCGGTGCCAGAAACGCGGCCGCCTCTTTGCGGGCGCCGGAGACGATCACCGGCCGTCGCACTCGCGCCCGGCTCGCCGCCGCCACCGCGGCAAAACGCGAGGGCGCCACCCCGTAGCGAGCGGGCACCCGCAGGCTCCGGCGCGCGGCGGCCAGCACCCCCTCAAGACCGCGATGCAACCTGAGCAGCCCGCGGACGTCGAAGCAGACGAGTCCCGGGCGCTCGGGCTCGACGGCCGCCCCGACCGATTCCAAGCGGACGAGCAGCCGCTCCCAGAAGTCGGCCACCCCGGCCGGATCGGGCGGGATCAGCGTCAGACGGGGGCAGCGGGCGAGCGCCTCGCCCAGACGCATCCCCGGCTGGACCCCGAACGCCTCGGCCGGCAGCGAGACCTCGCCGATCTGCTGCGTTCCGCCGGGTTCCGGGGCTAGCGCCACCGGCTGCTGCATCAGCTCGGATCGGTCGCCGGCGGCGACAGTGAGCTGGAATCGAGGGATGAGGACGCACGCGATCATGGCGAACACATGTTCGCATACGGCCCGGACGAGACCGAGTCACTGGAACGCGACCGGATAGCTCGGCGTCTGGATGGCATGCCGTCCGCCGCCAACCAGGTGAGCGACCAGACCTCGTCCGTCTGTCCGTTGCCCGAGGTTGGGACAGGGACATATTTTGCGACGCCAAGACCGCGATTTGGAGAAGTCATAGGCGGGTAGCCTGCCGGCGCCTCGAGAGGGTGCAGGGACAAAGCTAGGGACGAAGAGGGAGGACTCGATGCCGGTTCGCTTCCTGATCAAAGCGGCACTGTCGCGATCACGTTGATGCTCGTCACAGGCGCCGCCACCGCGGCAGCGTGATCGGACCCTACGTTTCACAATCAAACGGGCTCCCGACCAACGGCACCGACCGCTGGCCGCTCGTCCCGATCACGCCGGCGACATCGAGTACTTCGACGGGCTCGAACCGTCCACAAAACGCACTGGAACCAGGGATGGGGCAGCACTGCTACGGTCCCGTCTCGCTCATGGCGCCACCGAACCCATTCGACGTTGCCGCCGACGGCATCCGCACGCTGCGGGCGTTCGGGCAGCGCATCCCGGGCGCCGGCGACGTCCTCGCGCGCTCGCTGAAGGACGCTGTCACCGGTCGCACGGTGATGATCACCGGCGCCTCGTCGGGGATCGGCAAAGCGGCCTCGCTGGAGATCGGAGAGGCGGGTGGAACGATGCTGCTCGTCGCCCGCCGTCGCGACCAGCTCGAGGAGGTGGCCCACCAGATCGAGGCGCTGGGAGGAACCGCTTACGTCCACCCGGGCGATCTCAGCGATCCCGACGACATCGACCGGATGTGCGCTGAGGTGCTCGAGCAGCACGAGGCCGTCGACATCCTGGTCAACAACGCCGGCAAGTCGATCCGCCGCTCGGTTGACCGAGCCTACGACCGCTTCCACGACTACCAGCGGACGATGCAGCTCAACTACTTCGCGGCGGTCAAGCTGATCCTCAACCTGCTGCCGAAGATGCGCGAGCGGGGGAGCGGGCACATCGTCAACGTCTCGACCATCGGGCTGCAGATGAACACGCCGCGGTTCAGCGCCTATGTGGCCTCGAAGGCTGCCCTGGACGCCTTTTCAAGATCGATCGGCCCCGAGGTGATCGACGACGGCGTCCACATCACCACCGTCTACATGCCGCTCGTGCGCACGCCGATGATCGCGCCGACCAAGATCTACGACCGCTTTCCCACGCTCAGCCCCGAGGACGCCGGCCACATGATCGCGGAGGCGATCCGCAAGCGGCCCAAGCGAATGGCCACCGCGCTCGGGAACATCGGCCAGCTGAGCTACGCGATCGCGCCCGGTGCGCAGGACCTGGTGGTTAACCGCGCCTACCACCTGATCCCCGAGGGCGACAAGAAGCAGCCCGACCGCGAGCCCACCGCCGAGGAGCGGGCGTTCGTGCGGGCCACGCGCGGTGTCCACTGGTAACGACGACCCGGCCACGCCCAGGTAACACGAGGGCGGCATCTCGGTAACTCGGGGGCCCCGGCGGGAAACGTAGGATCGCGGCCGTCCAGAGAACGCCCGACCCGAAGGGGCTTACCGTGCCCGAGATCACCCGCCGTCGTCTGCTGAGCTCCGCTCCGCCGGCGTTATCCAGATGCAGGAGAACCGCTCGTTCGACCACTACTTCGGCACCCTCGCCGGCGTGCGCGGCTTCGACGACCCGAACGTGCTGATCCAGTCCGGTCCGTCGGCGGTGGCGGGGAAGTCGATTTTCTACCAGCAGGATCAGTACAACCCCGACGGCTACCTGCTGCCGTGGCACCTCGACACGTTGAACACGAGTTCCCAGGCGATCCCGTCCACCTCGCACGCCTGGCAATACCAGCACGAGTCACTGAACATCGCGGTCGGCAATCCCACCACGGCGGTGAACAACGAATGGATCCCGTCGCACTACGTGGCCGACGGCTCCGCCCACTACTGGTACGTGATGGGTTACTACGAGCGTCAGGACATCCCGTTCCACTTCGCGCTGGCCGAGACGTTCACCCTCTGTGACTCCTACCACCGCTCGCTGCTCGGCCCGACCTGGCCCAACCGGATGTACCTGATGACCGGCATGATCGACCCCGAGGGCACGGGCGGCGGTCCGGTCACCACGAACGTGGTGCCGAGCCCGTTCAACGGAAAGACACCTGGACGACTTAACCCGAGCGTCTCACCCAGGCCGGGGATCAGCTGGCGGGTCCACCAGGAGGAGGATGACTACGGCACCAACGTGCTCGAGTTCTTCGAGGCCTGCTGCCATGGACCCCCCAGCCGCGGCCGTGGCTCAACGGGCGCCAGCGCAAGGCGATGCCGCGCACGGCAAGCCGCCTGGAGGAGAACCGCACGCACCGTGGTGGTCGGCATCTATCCGCACGGGATCGCGATCACCCCCGACGGCAAGACGGCCTACGTGGCCAACACGGGACCCAACACCGGCCAGGGCGGGTCGCAGACCGTATCGGTGGTCGATGCCGCGAGCCAGGCGGAGACCGGTACTGTCACCGTCGGAGAGGCACCGCAGATCGTGACGCTGTCCCCCGACGGGTCATCGGCCTTCGTCACCTGTGCCGACGGGTGTACGTGATCGCGACCGTTACGGGTGCGGTGAGCAAGGTGCAGGAGCCGCTTCACCAGCCGCATGGCGTAGCCGTCATTCCGGACGGGTCGGAGGCGTACATCACCGACTCGGAGCGCGACCGGGTGCTCGTGGTCAAGACCTCGTCACTTGCCACGGTCACACGTATTGCGGTCGAGAGCACGCCGTGGGGGCGTCGCGTTCAGCTCGGACGGATCGGATGGTTACGTGACCAACGCCAACGACAACACTGTGTCCGTCATCGACACCGCGACGCAAAAGGTCACGGACACGATCCCGCTCGGCTCCTACACCTACACCAGCAGCTCGCCTGCGGCAACGTTCGACGAGCTCAACCAGATCCCCACCGCGATCGCGCTCGCCCCTGACAACCGCTATATGTGGGTGACGTGCAACGCGTCGGGTTCGGTCGCGATCATCGACACCACGAGCAACGCCGTGAGCAACTCGGCCCAGATCGGGTTGGGCGACGAGCCGACCGCGGTCGCGTTCGCCTGACGAACGGCTCGAAGCGGTTATACGCCGGCGCCCGCGACTAGGGATGGTCGCCGGCGCCTGACGGCGGCGCCTTAGACCGAGGCGCCGGCGTCGCGCATCAGCTGCCCGACCGGTACCGCGCGCAGATGCTCGCGTTCAAGCCCCCGTTCGAGACGCCCGATCAGCGTCCACACCGGGGAGGCGCTGTTGAGGGACAGCTCGACGACCTCGCCGGCGTGCAGCTGCCCGACGTTGTCGTCCGCGTCGTGGAGGCGCACGGCGCCGGCCACCAGCCGCCCGCCGGCGCCGTGGGCCATCCACCACTGGCCGACGCTCGGTCCGCTCGAGGCGTACAAGAAGTGGTGGTGGAAGCCGAGCTGCGCCATCACGTCGTGCAGCTGGTCGCGGGTCCCGAGCCAGCGCACCAAGCCGCCGTGCCCCAGGTCCGGCAGGGCCTGGTCGCCGTAAGCCATCACGAGCGTGTCCTGCGTGTAGTTGGGCTGGGCGATCGCAAACGAGCCGCGGATGCCCCGCTCCGACAGGTAGTTGGCGATCGCCGGGATCTCACTCGAGGGAGCGTCCACGAGCACGCCGACCTCCGGCCGAGCGGTCGCCACCGCCGTCACCGGCCGGATGTGCACGAAGTGGGAGACCAGGCTGTAGGACGCGCCGGCCGTGAGTGTCCAGCTGGCGATGATGAGCGCGGCGGCCGTGCCGACGATGGCCCGGGTGGTCCGCACGCGCCACGTCGGGAGTGGCTGGGCGCGACGCTCGTCGCTCAGGATCAGGGAGGCGGTCGAGGGCCGGCGGGCGAAGCGACCGTCGGGCTCTGGGCGGTGCTCCAACGCGCGCCCGAGGCACGGCCCGATGTCGGCCGCCTTGGGCGCAACCTGGGCGAGCCCGAACCGCTCGAGCGCCAGGTTGCTCACCCGGACGTGGCCGTAACCGAAGCCGTAGGAGATCACTGGGCAGCCGCGGATGATCGCCTCGAGCACGGTCAGGCCGGCGCTCGAGTGGACCAGAGCATCGCTGGCGGCGAGCACGTCGCCCATCCGGTCGGTGAAGCCCATGATCCGCAGCCGCGGCTCCGAGCCGAGCTCCCGCGTAACGCGGGCGCGGAGCTTGTCGTTGCGCCCGCACAGGCACAGCACACGCGCGTCCGGCACCTGGAGGGCGGCGCGCGTGGCACCGAGCAGGTCGCCCACTCCCCAGCCGCCGCCCGACACCGCGATCACCTTGGTGTCGTTGGTTGGCAGCCCGAGCGCGCGGCGGGCGTCGTCGCGCGAGCGGGCAGCCAGGAAGGACGGCGAGGTGGGCGGCTTGGCCCACCGCACGCTGCCGGGGCCGGCGATCGTCTCGACCTCCTCGATCGTCTCCGGGTGCGTGACGAAGTGCATGTCGACCCCCGGATGGGCCCAGAACTGCATGCCGGCCAGATCGGTGATCGAGGAATAGACCGGGACCTTCAAGCGCCCGGTGCGCCGTAGCTCGCCTAAGACCGCCGTGACACCCGGGTAGGTGGACACGATCAGGTCGGGGTTGTGGGCCCGAATCAGCCGCATCAGGCCTCGCCGCCCAAGCAACGTGAGCCCCTTCATCGAGAACCAGCGGGTGGGGGCGAAGCCCATGAACAGCCGGTACTGCAGGTCGAACAGCCACGGCACCCACCGGAACATGAACTCCGAGTTCTCGCGCAGGAGCTTGGTCAAGAACCAGCCCATCGCGGGCAGGCCGTTGACGATCGCGATGTTGGCGTCGGGATCCTCGTCGCGGAACTCGCGCGCTACCGCCCGGGCCGGCAGGTCATGCCCCTCGCCGATGTCGGCGGAGATGATCAGGATCTGGCGCGGGCGCGACTCGGCATCGGGCTCGCCGGCGGGGATTACCGACGCAGCCTCGCGCTCGGTGGCGCGTGCTGCCTGATCGCGACGCCAGTCGACGTAGCGCTTGACGCCCTCGGAGAACGGCGTGCGCGCAGTCCACCCGAGCTCGCGCTCGGCGCGCTCGCTTAGGACGACCTTGCCGTTGAAGTCGCCCGGGCGCGCCGGCGTGTGCACGATCTCGACGTCGCCGAGCAGCTCCTTGACCCGCTCGGCGATCTGCTTGATCGTCACGTTCTCATCGCTGGCGAGGTTGTACACGCGGTTGCGCGCCACGTCGTCCAACCCGAGCGCCACGCCCTCGGCGAGGTCCTCGACGTAGACGAAGCGTCGCGACTGTCCGCCGTCCCCGGCGAGCGTGAGCGGCTCGCCCCTCAGCGCCTTGTTGACGAAGGCCGGGATGACCGCCGCCTCGCGCGCGCGAGGACCGTAGGGGATCCCGAAGCGCAGGATCGTGTAGTCGATCCCGTATAGCTCTTGGTACGCCTTGCAGTAGAGCTCGCCGGCCAGCTTCGTGCTCGTGTAGAGATGGCTGGGCGCCGGCAGCAGCGTCTCCTCGTCGACGACCTCGTTTTCGCAGTCCGAGTACACCCAGATCGTCGAGGCGTAGACGATCCGCTTGACGCCGGCGCGGCGCGCAGCCTCGAGCACGGCGACCGTGCCCCGCGCGTTGACCCGCTCGGCGTCCTCGGGCTCGGCGTGGACATCGTTGACGTCGGCCACCGCGGCGAGATGGGCCACCGCGTCGCAGCTGTGCAGGGCCCGCTCGAGCGCCTCGCGGTCGGTGATCGACCCGAGCACCGTGTCGACGGGCTCGGACTCATGCCACGGCGACGGCCGCAGGTCGTAGATCACGGGCTCGTGCCCGGCCGCGCGGAGCTTGTCGACCACGTGCGAGCCGATGAACCCAGAACCCCCTGTGACGAGCACTCTCATGCTTGCGATATCTCCGGCCGGTAATACAGCGGGACGCAGGAATGGTTGCGTGCGACCCAGTCGGAATTGGGCAGGTCGACTTGGTGGCCCATGATCCGGTGGCACGGCTCGTCGTAGACGCGGCCCGTCGAGCGCTCGAGCCAGTCGAACACGATGTATTTGTAGAAGCCGGAGGTCATGCCCTCTGGCAACTCCAGCCGGTTCGGGTAGCGCGGGTCGAGATCCTCGCGGACCACCGCGTTCTTCCAGGCGACGATTTCGGGCAGGCGCTCGATCTGGATGAGGCCGAGCGCGGCGGTGAACTCGTTCATGCGGAAGTTGAGGCCCGCGACCTCGTAGGTGGGCTTGCCGTAGTTGCGGAACGCGCGGGCAAATTCGATGAGGTCGGGGCGCTTGGAGACAAGGACTCCACCCTCGCCGGTGCTGATCGTCTTCGTCGCGTACAACGAGTAGACGCCGGCGTCTCCGTAAGTTCCCGCGCGGCGGCCATTCCATTCGGCGCCGTGCGCGTGTGCGCAATCTTCGATCAGGAAGATCCCGTTCTGCTCGCAATACTCCGCTATCTGGAGCGTGTCGAACGCCATATGCCCGCCGATGTGCACCAGGAACGCTGCCCGCGGCTTGTGCTCCTCCGCCTTGGCCTCGAAGTCTTGGAAGGACATGCAGAGGTCCTCGCGGTTGCAGTCGACGAACTGGACGCTCGCGCCGGCGTTGATCGCCGCCAGCGGCGTGGCCATGAACGTGTTCGACGGGCACAGCACGGTTTCCCCCTGCACCTGGGCGAACTTCAACGCGGCCATCGCACCCCCTGCCCAGCTTCCGGTGGCGACTGCCGTGGCGCCGTTGTAGGCCTCCCATGCGGCCTCGAAGCGCCGCGTCATCTCGCCCTCGGACCAGTGGCCCGAGTCGATCACCTCATCGATGAGGGCGTGCAGGCGCGGTCGGTCGCGCGGATCGAACCCGATCGCAAACCGCCCGTAGTCGCCCGGACGCGTGGATTCGTTGACGGTCTGTTGTGAGGAAACCGTGGTCATCGTTGGTCGTTACCCAGGGAGACGGGTCGGGTGGGTGGGCCCCGATCATCGGGTCGCGATGCTAACGCCGGCCGTCGCGTCACGATCCCCGCACTCAGCTCGCCATCCTTTCAGGATTTCGTGCGCGGCGGCAAGCTTGTCAGAGGGGTAGGACGGTACCGATTGTCTGACGTTTGAGGTCTCTCAGGATCAGCTTGAGCGCTTCCGCAGTGCGTTGATGCGAGCCGCTGGAGCTGTAGAAATCCGCATCGTGCAGGAGGATAACGTCGCCGGGGCGTAGGTGGGCCGTGGCGCGGGCGGCGATGCGCTGCGGGGTGGTGAGCCGGCGCCAGTCCTTACCCCAGCGCGACCACAGCAGCGGCTTCAGTCCCCGCTCTCGCACTTCGTCCAGTCCGGCCGGGCTGTAGAGGCCGTAGGGCGGACGGTGCCATCGCGGGTCGACTCCGGTGGCGGTCTTGATCGTGTCCGTCCCCCGGGCGAGGTCGTCGTCGACCGCGCCGGCGGTCATCGTCGGCTGGGGCCGGTGTCGGTAGCCGTGCAGCGCCACCGTGTGGCCGCGCTGCGCGATCTCGGCCGCCAGTGCCGGCCGGCGCTCCACCTGCTCGCCGACCAGGAAGAACGTGGCCTTGATCTCCTCGCTGTCCAGGATGCCGAGAATCGCCGGCGTCCCTTCCGGGTGCGGGCCGTCGTCGAACGTCAGCGCGACGCCGGCGGCGCCGGGGAGCGTCCGCGCGATGCCCAGGGCATGGGCGGCGCGCGGAACGTGCGGGGCCAGGAGGTGGCGGATCACGGTCGGGATCATGGCGCGCCGTCCGTCCCCGCGCCGTTGCCCGCCTGTCCCCAGGCGTCGCCAGCCCGTCCCGAGGCGACCGGGGCGCGCCCGGGGATCGTTGCACCAGATTCCGGTGGCGATCAACACGACACTCGACGGCGCCCGGCGCCGCGAGTGGAGGGTTTTTCGCGCCGGGGCCGAGTGAATCCGCGTTCACCGGCGGCGAGAGTGACGAGTGACGGGTTATTCGCCACCGCCGGGAAGCGCCGGCACCGGCGTGGCGTCCTCACGCGTAACGTGTCGCGCACGACCTCGCAGTCTCCACCGACGCCTGACCTGGATTGCTGGCTACCCGATCCGTCGATCCGGGTCGCTCACCGCCGCGAGTCGGGCGCCTCGCCCGACCGGCTGTGGGAGGCGGCCCGCAGCGTCCGCCTAAGCGACACTCGGCTGCTCGGCCGGCTCGTACGGTGGCGCATTCCCGGCCTTCCGGCCGATCTCGCCTTCGACGAACTGTTCCGCTCCCCGCCCTTCCTGGTCCTGGCCGAGGAGCATCAACGAATGCTCGTTTCCGGTCTGGTGGGACGCATCTGGACGCTGCGCCGCGACTACCCGCGCCTCGACGACCCCGAGGAATTCCGAAACTGGTCGACCGCCGGCACCGCGCGCGTTGTGTTCGCCAACTGGATCGAGGTCGACTCGTCGGAACGCTCCACCATCCGCGCCGAGGCGCGCGTGGAGTCGATCGGGGCCCAGGGCCGACTGGGGGTGGCGGCCGTGCGCGGCCTGGTGAGCGCGTTCGGGTCGCTGGTCGGGAGCGACGGAATCGAGATCGCGGCGCGCCGCGCCGAACAAATGTAGGGCCGTCGAGGCGCCGCCGTCAGGCGCCGGCGACAAATCTTCTGATCCTTTGCAACAAACAGGGCGAATCCGCCCGCGCCGCGTCTAATGTCAGGCCCGTGACCGCGTTCGACTCGGATGTCACGATCCGGCGCATCCGCTTCGCCAACCCCGAGAGCGGCTGGGCAGTGATTGAGGCGGTCGGCGAGAACGGCGAGCCGGTGGCCTTGGTAGGCCCGCTCGGCCATCTCGAGGAGCGCGAGCGCGCGCACATCGACGGGGCCTGGGTGCAAGACAACCGCTACGGGATGCAGGTGAAGGTCGCCGAAGCGCACCCGCTCCCACCCTCCGACGAGGACGCCGAGGTGGTCATCGCCTACCTGCACAAGGTCAAGCACGTCGGCGCCAAGCGGGCCGTGCGGCTCGTCGACCGGTTCGGGCCCGCCGGCGTCTTCGACGCGATCGACGGCGACCCCGACGCCGCCTTCAGGGCCGCCGGGCTGCGCGGCGCGGCGGTCGCGGAGGCGATCCGCTCCTGGGAGCGCCTACGCGTGACCCGGCGGCTGCACCTGCTGCTGGCACCCCACGGGCTGTCGTATCTCGCGCCCCGGATCCGCGAGGCCTACGGTGACGGCGCCCACCGCGTCGTGTGCGAGCAGCCGTACGAGCTGACCAGCGTGTTCAGCGTCGGCTTCCTGATCGCCGACAAGATCGCTCGGTCGCTGGGGATCGACCCGGACAGCCCACAGCGAACCCGTGCCGCCGTCCTGCACGTGCTCTCCGAAGCCGAGCGCGACGGCAGCACATGCATGCCGCTGGAGCGCCTGCTTGCCGCCGTGAACCCCCTACTCGCGATTGGAAAATTGTCGGCGGCGCCTGACGGCGGCGCCTTAGGGCCCGCCGGCGAAGCGGAGATCGACGAGCTGGTCGAGTCGGGCGATCTCGTCCGCGATGAAGCCTGGATCTACCGGACGCAAACGGCCGAGCTCGAGGTCGAGCTGGCCGAGCGCGTGCGGGAGCTGCTGGCCGGCACGGGCGGCGAGCGGCTGGACGGCGCACGCTCCCGCGGCGCCCCGAGCGAGGAGCACGATCACCTCACGCCCGAGCAGGTGCGAGGCGTCCAGAACGCCTTCGACCACCGCCTGTCGCTGATCACCGGCGGCCCCGGCACCGGCAAGACGGCATCGATCCGGGCAATCGCGGGCCGAGCCGCGACCGGCGGCGCGCGCGTGCTGCTGGTCGCCCCGACCGGCCGCGCCGCGATCCGGATGCACGAGGCCAGCGGGATGCGCGCCACGACTGTGCATTCGGCACTGGGCTGGATACCGGGCGAGGGTCCCACGCACGACGAGCACGACCCGCTCCCCTGTGATCTGCTGATCGTCGACGAGACCTCGATGGCCAACCTCGAGCTCCTGGTCACGCTGCTGCGGGCGGTCGGGCCCAAGGCCCATGTGGTTCTGGTCGGGGACGCCGACCAGCTCGCGCCGGTGGGGGCCGGCAAGCCGTTCGCCGAGCTGATCGCCTCGGGCTCCGCGCCGACGACCCGGCTGACCCACATCTTCCGCCAGGCCGCGGGGAGCATGATTGTGCAGGCCGCCCACGCGATCCGCCGCGGCGACAGTCCCACGTTCACGTCGGCGCCCGATATGCGCCGCGATCTGTTCCTGATCGAGCGCAGCGACCCGCGCGCCGCGCGCGAGGAGATCGTCTCCCTGGTGGCCGAGCGCCTACCGGTGCACTACAAGATCGACCCAATCAAGGACATCCAGGTGTTCGCGCCTGTTTACCGGGGAGAGCTCGGGATCGACGCGCTCAACGAGGCCCTGCGCGACCGGCTCAACCCGTCCGGCACGCCTGTGCGCGGGGGCCGCCTGCGGATCGGGGACAAGGTGATGATGACCGGCCGCAACCTGCACGAGCTCGGGCTGATGAACGGGACCGTGCTGCGCCTGCTGGATGAGGTCGAGGGCGCCCGCGGCACGGACGATCACGACGACAGCGACGCAACAGACGATGCGGCGCTGCTGCTCGCCGCCGACGACCAGGTGTTCCGCTTCCCGCCCGAGCAGTCTGAGCGCCTGCGGCTCGCCTACGCGTGCTCGGTCCACCGAGGCCAGGGGATCGAGCTGCCGGTGGCGGTGATCGTCGCGCACCCGGCAGCCGGCGCCTTCTTCCTGCGCCGCGAGATGCTCTACACCGCCATCACCCGCGCCAAGCTCGCCACCGTCATCGTGGGCAGCCGCGACGTGATCGCGCGGGCGGCGCAAACGCCCGACACGGGCCGGCGCCACAGCCGGCTGGCTGAGCGTCTCGTCAGCCCCGCCGGCGCCAAGGTCTAGGCAGCTTGCAACAACGGCGGCTGATCGCCGGCGGAGGGTCCACTAGGCTTCCGGACGTTGGGAGCGTCCGCGCAAACCTCGCCGTCGCCCCGTAAGCGGCACGCGCTCGAGCTGTTCGCCGGCCTGCCGGCCGCCTATGACCGAATGGGCTCCGTGCTCAGCTTCGGCCAGGACCCCCGGTGGCGCCGCACCCTGCTCGACGCGGTCGACCCGCGGCCCGGCCAGCGGGTGCTCGACGTCGCCACCGGTACCGGGTTGGTCGCGTACGGGCTCGCGGAACGAGGCGCCGAGGTGGTCGGCCTCGACCAGAGCGAGGACATGCTGGCTGGGGCCCGTCGGCGGGTGGCCGCGCACCCCGAGCTGGCCGACAAGCTCAGCCTCGTCCAGGGCGAGGCTGAGAGGCTCCCGTTCGCCGACGGCGAGTTCGATGCGCTCACCTTCACCTACCTGCTGCGGTACGTCGATGACCGGCAAGCCACGATGCGCGAGCTCGTCCGCGTGCTCAAACCGGGAGCGAAGATCGGGATGGTCGAGTTCGGCGTGCCAAGCTCGCCGGCGCTGCGGACCTTGTGGCGAATCCATACGCGAGTCGGGCTGCCGCTGATCGGACGGGCGGTGTCGAGCCCCTGGTACGAGGTTGGCCGCTTTCTCGGCCCGAATATCGAGGAGTTTCACGCACGCGAGCCCGATCTCGCCGCGCTGTGGCGGGCGGCCGGAATCGATGAGGTACGCCAGCGCTGGATGAGCTTCGGCGCCGGCCTGGTCATGTCCGGAGTGAGGAGTCGCGATGGCCAGCGCGCCGCGTGAGCTTGACCGTCCCGCCTTCTACGCGCTGCGCTCGGGCGGCTGGCGCGACCTCGTCACGCTGCTCCACCCGCCTTATACCGCGTGGCACCTCAGCTACGTGGCGCTCGGCGCCGCCGCTGCGCCGCACATCTACGCGGGCCGGACCGCCGCGGCCCTCGGCGCCTTCCTCCTCGCGGTCGGGATCAGCGCCCACGCGCTCGACGAGCTCAACGGGCGCCCTCTCGGGACCACGCTGAAGCGCTCGACGCTGATCGGCCTCGCCGCTGCCGGGCTTATCGGCGCGGTTGGGATCGGCGTGGCCGGGGTCGTCGTCGTTTCGCCGCTGCTGGCGCCGCTCGTGCTCGCCGGCGGACTGCTCGTGCCGGCCTACAACCTGGAGCTGGCCGGCGGGCGCTTTCACTCAGACGCCTGGTTCGCGCTGGCCTGGGGCGGCTTTCCCGCCTTCACCGGCTACTTCGCCAACGCGCTGACGGTCCGCCCCGCCGGCCTGTTGATCACTGCCGCCTGCTGCCTGTTGAGCGTCGCCCAGCGGCAGCTGAGCACGCCCGTGCGCCGACTGCGGCGCGCTACCACGGAGGTGGTCGGGCAGCAGCGCCTGCGCGACGGGACCGTGATCGAACTCACGCGCGCCGGTCTGTCCGAGCCGCTCGAGGGAGCGCTCCGGGCGCTCTGGCTGGCGATGGTGCTGCTCGCGATCGGGCTCGTAGCGGTGCGGCTCTGAGGCGCACTGGAAACCGGGCTCTCACCGCAGTTAAATAGCCCCGGCAAGTACCAATTGATCGGGGGTGGGCGACGTGCCAGGGCCGGCGCGGCGAGCATGCAGCAGTGAGGGGCCGGCACCGAGCCTAAGGTGTCCACTACGACACCAGGGTGATCGCACAAGGCGCGCTCGGACGATGAGAATCGCGCCATGTGGATCTCGAATCCGGAGCTGAACTTGGAGGGCCTCGGGATCGCCGCTTCACCCGCACCGACTCGCCGCCGGAGCGCCCGCGCCGGCGTGGCGCTCGGCTGGATCCGCGACCGGCTGACGACCACTCCGGGCCGGCTCATCTTGACTTCGGCGCTGGTGGTCGTGGGCGCCGCCTGCTTCGGCGTCCTCGCTACCGGCGCCGAACAGTCGCGCGAGCACGCAGTGCAGGCGGCGCGGACGAACACCGAGCCGCTGCTGATCCATGCCGTCAACCTCTACACGGATCTGTCCCACGCCAACGCGACCGTCGCGACCGGCCTGCTGTCGCTCGGGCCAGAGCCGCTGAACGAACGCGCCCGTTATCTCCGCGACCTGCGGGGGGCCAGCCAATCGCTTACCGCGCTTACCCGCGAGGCCGGTACCTCGGCCAGCGCCCCGGCGGCGCTCAGCACGGTGGCCGACCAGCTACCGATCTACAGCGGCCTGGTCGAGACGGCGCGGGCCAACAACCGCCAGGGCTTCCCGATCGGCGCGGCGTACCTTCGCCAGGCCGCCGTACTGATGACCGGCACGATCCTCCCCGCCGCCGGTCAGCTCTACGCCACCGAGGCCGAGCGCCTCGACAGCGACTACCGGACAGGGAGATCGACCGCGTCGCTCGTCGCGCTGATCGCCGCGATCGTCGTGGCGGTCGGGCTGCTGGTGCTGGCCCAGCTCTACGTCTCCCGCGTGAGCCGACGAATCCTGAACATCTCGATGGTGCTGGGAACCGTGGCTCTGATCGCCGTCTCCGCGTGGGCGGTGATCGGGCTGATCAGTGAGCAGAACGCGCTGACTACCGCGCAGCGCGACGGCTCGGACAAGGTCGAGCTGTTGTCTGCGGCCAACGTCCTCTTGTCCCGCGCCCAGGGCGACCTGAGCCTGGCCCTGGTCAACCGCGGCACTGACGTGACCGACCCGCAGGACTTCGCGACCGTGATTCACGTGCTCACCACCAGTGGTCTCGCGAGCCGCCTGGGGACCGGATTTAGGTCCTACCTACAGATGGCACACCGGATACAGGGGCTCGAAAATGGCGGCCAGCTCGGACAAGCGATCACGGTCGGGCCCCAGGCCGGCTCCATCTCCGAGCAGCTGAGCGCCCGCCTGGTCGCCGGGATCGCCGCCGCGCAGAACCGCTTCACCCGCTCGGCCGCCGACGCAGCGTCCGCACTCAGCGGGCTGTGGCTCGCGATCCCGCTCATCACCGCGGTCGCCGCCGCGCTCGCGCTGCTCGGCTTGCGCCAGAGGATCAACGAGTATCGATGAGCCGTCCCATCCGTTATGTGCTGGGGCTCGCACTGTTCGCGGGGGCGCTCGCCGGCTGCGGCACCACCTCCGACCGCGCGCTGACGACCGCGCTTGCGGCGCTCAACACCCCGCCGACCCAGACGCCGATGGCGACCGCAGCGAAGCTGGAGACGTGCCCGCACCTGACCGCGAGCCTGCGCCCGCCGGCCAGCATGCCGGCGCCGGGCACGATGCCCCCGGGCAGCTACATGGCGGCGATCAAGCACCGCGGCTACCTGAGAGCCGGCGTCAACGCGGGCTTGCTCGACTTCGGCTACCTGAACCCGGCGACCGGGCAGATCGAGGGCTTCGAGATCGACCTCGTGCGCGAGCTGGCCCGAGCGATCTTCGGCGACACGAGTCCCAAGCATTACCGGCTCGTCGCGCTCACGGTTCCGCAGCGGATCCCATTCGTCCAGCAGGGCCGCGTCGACATCGTCGTGGACGCAGTCACGATCACCTGCGACCGCAAGCAGCAGGTCGACTTCTCGACCGTCTATTACGGCGCGCAGCAGGAGGTTCTCGTCCCCTCCAACTCGAACGCCACCGGGATCGCGGCGTTCGCGCACAAACCGGTGTGCGCGAGCGCCGGCTCGACCCCCATCACGGTGATGGACTCGCTGCCGTTGCCGGATCGGCCGCGCGCCGTCGGGAGGACGCAGGCGATCGACTGCCTGGTCGCCCTCCAGGAAGGCCAGATCGATGCGATCTCCACCGACAGCTCAATCCTGCTCGGCTTCAAGGCGCAGGACCCGAATACCAGGATCATCGGAACCAGCCTCGCCCCCGTTCCGTACGGCATGGCGATCAGCAAGGCGCATCCGGACTTCGTCCGCTTCGTGAACGGAGTCCTCGCCGAGCTGCGCGCGAACGGCACCTGGCGTCGGCTGTACAACCGGTGGCTCGGCCGTCTCGCCCCCAACCCGATCCTCCCGCCGGCCCAATACGACGGCTGACATGAAGCCCGACGACCTCGACAGCAAACTTGCCCGCCTCCAGGAGTCGAGCGAGCGCATCGCCGCCAACCTGGTCGAGCTCGAGATCGACTCGAGCCGGCAGCTACTCGAGGCCGCCGCGCTGACCGGTGCGTCCGCCGCACGCTGGGCGGCGGCCGGCGCCGCCCTCACCCACCTGTGGGAGTGGCGGGCGCTGCTCGATGATCTGCTCGAGCGCGCGGATAGACTGCGCGGCAGCCGACGGCGCGCGGACGAACTCCGTTCCCTGCTCGAAGGCGCCTCGATCGAGTTGACCCGCGCCCCTATCCCGCTGTCCGAGCGTGACCTCCTGGGAAGCGCCGAGGTCGCGACGCGCTGCACGGCCGACGAGTTGCTCTCGCGCATGTCGGGCGCGTTCGACCTGGCCAAGACCGTAGTGGCCGAGTTGGCAGGCGCTTGGAACGCCCTCACCCCGCGCCTCACGGCCGCCCGCGCCAACCTTGCGCGGGCGCAAGCGCTCGCCGTCCAGCTCGGCGAGTCCGAGCGCAACGACCTCGCGGAGGCGGCCGAGCACATCGACCGCCTCACGGCCGCGCTCAGCGCCGACCCCCTTTCGGTGCAGCGCGGCGACCTCGACCGGCTGACCGACTCGCTCGACGCGATCCGGCGTGAGCTGGAGGCGGCCGACGCGTTGCGCGGCGCGCTCGACGCCCGACTCGGCGACGCGCGTTCGCGGCTGGCCGGCCTGGCGGCGGTCATCCGCGAGACGAAAGCCGTGCACGAGGAAGCCATCGTGAAGATCGCGGTACCGACAGCGCCACCGCCTCCGGAGCTGCCCGATGATCTGGGCGCCGAGCTCGACGGGATCGAGCGGCTCGCCCGATCCGGGGCGTGGCGCGAGGTCCGCGACCGGCTCGACCGCTGGAGCGCCCGCACCGCCGCGGCGCTCGAGGACGCCCAGCGGACCCTGCGCGCCAATCGCGCCCCACTCGAGGCGCGCCGCCAGCTCCGTGGGCTGCTCGAGGCCTATCAGGTCAAGGCCGGGCGGGTGGGCGCAATCGAGGATCCGGAGCTCGAGCGGATCTACGCGCAGGCCCACGAGGCGCTGTACACGGCGCCGACCGATCTGGCGCGCGTGGCCCAGCTCGTGCGTCGCTACCAGGAGATCGTTACCGGCGCACGACCGGCGCGGGAGGTAATGCGATGAATTGCACGCAGCCGGGATGCACCGGTGTCATCGTCGACGGGTACTGCGACCGCTGCGGGATGGCGCCCCCGCGTGCGGCGCCCACCCCCGAACCGGCCCGGTCGCCCACGCCCCAGCTGCCGCCGTCGAGCGCGCTGACCCTCGCCTCGGTTGGCACCGCCCAGCGCCCGACCACGGCCCGCACCCGCACCGGTGGCCGCGGGCGCCTCGGAGCCGGGCTGGTGCAGATCGATCCGGTCCCCTATCGCGACCCTGCGGATGCGTTGCTCGAGCCGTCGGCCGCGCTGGTGCCCGAGAGCCGCCGTTTCTGTGCCTACTGCGACGAGCCGGTCGGCCGCGGGCGCGACGGCGCCCCCGGGCGCACGGCGGGGTTCTGCCGCAAGTGCGGAACGCCGTTCTCGTTCGAGCCCAAGCTGCGCCCCGGCGAGCTCGTCGCCGGGCAGTACGAGGTCGCGGGGTGTATCGCCCACGGCGGAATGGGATGGGTCTATCTGGCCCGGGACCGCAACGTGTCGGACCGCTGGGTGGTCCTCAAGGGCCTGCTCAACGCCGGCGACAGCGACGCGATGGCCGCCGCACTGGCCGAGCGCCGCTTCCTGGCCGAGGTCGAGCACCCCAACATCGTGAAGATCTTCAACTTCGTCCAGCACGAAAGCTCGGGCTACATCGTCATGGAATACGTCGGCGGGCGCAGCCTCAAACAGATCCTCGCCGCCCGCCGCCAGGACAACGGGGGCGAGCCCGACCCGCTTCCGCCGACCCAGGCGGTCGCCTACATGCTCGAGGTCCTGCCCGCCCTCGGCTACCTGCATCAGCTGGGGCTGCTGTTCTGCGACTTCAAGATCGACAACGTCATCCAGACCCAGCACTCGCTCAAGCTGATCGACCTCGGTGGCGTGTACCGGCTGGACGACCCGACTTCGTCCGTGTTTGGCACGACCGGCTACCAGGCGCCCGAGATCGCGAGCGCCGGCCCCTCGGTCGCCTCGGATCTGTTCACGGTCGCGCGCACGCTGGCCGTGCTCTGCCTGGATTTCCGTGGCTACCAGAGCACCTACCGGTTCACGCTGCCGCCGCAGGAGGACGTGCCGCTGCTCGCACGCTACGACTCCCTCTACCAGTTCCTGCTCACCGGCACGGCACCCGATCCCGACGAGCGCTTCCAGTCGGCCGAGGAGATGGCCGACCAACTCTACGGGGTGCTGCGCGAGATCGTCTCCGACGAGGAGGGACACCCGGCGCCGGGGCCCTCCAACCAGTTCGGCGGACCGCTACGGGGCGGTCACGAGCACCCCGAGTGGCGAGCGCTGCCACATCCCCAGGTCGACAGCGACGACCCCGCCGCCGGCTACCTGGCCACGATCACCACCGCCGACCCCCAGCAGACGATCGCGCAGCTGAACGCGGCGCCCGAGCGGACAGTCGAGGTCGAGCTGCGTCATGTCGCGGCGCTGATCGGGCTCGGGGACTGGGACGAGGTGGACGAAACGCTCGACGCGATCGAGGCGTCCAATCGGTGGGAGTGGCGCGCGCGCTGGTACCGGGGGCTGGCGGCGCTTGCCATGGGGCGCCCGGCCGAGGCGAGGACGAACTTCGCGGCGGTCTACCACCTGCTCCCGGGCGAGCTGGCGCCCAAGCTCGCGCTCGGTATGGCGTCCGAGTGCGACGAGCGGTTCGCCGAGGCCGCCGGCTGGTACGACATCGTCTCGCGCACCGATCCGGCGTTCACCGCGGCGACGTTCGGCCTCGCGCGCTGCCGCCTGGAATCGGGGGACCGCGCCGGCGCGCTGGCCGCCTACGACCGCGTACCGGATTCCTCCAGCGCCTACCTCGAGGCCCAAACCGCTCGGATTCACCGCCTGACCAGCCATGAGGCCGTCACCAACGGCACCGCCGCGACCGACGAGCTGCTTACCGCCGGCGCGATCCTCACTTCGCTTCCGATCCGAGGTGGGGAGCGGGCGCGGCTGGAGGCCGAGCTCCTCGAGGCCGCGCTCGCGCTCGTACAGCAGGGATCGATGTCCAGCAACGGACGGGACAGCCTGCTCGGCTGCCGGCTGCAGGAACGCGACCTGCGCCTCGGCGTCGAGCGCTCCTACCGCGAGCTGGCGCGGTGGGCGGCGAGCAGCGCGGAGCGCATCCAGCTGGTGGATCGTGCCAACCAAGTTCGACCCAGGACGTGGACATGAACATAGAGACCGGTCTGACCTGCCCTTCCTGCGGCGCTGCGCAGCACGCCGGAGACCGATTCTGCGAGCAATGCGGCGCCCGGTTCGACGAGTCCGCAGTGAGCGAGGCCCGGATCGAACTCGATCTCGCGCTGGCCGCGGCGGTCAGCGACCAAGGCCGCGTGCATCACCGCAACGAGGACGCCTTCTACCTCGAGCTATTCGACGAGCGTCGGGTCGCGGTCGTCGTCTGCGACGGGATCTCCTCGGCCAGCGCCGGCAACGTCGCTGCCCGGGACGCCGCCCGCGCCGCGGGGATGGTGCTGGCGAAGGCGGCCGCGGATCCGGCGCTCGACGCGGCGCAGACCACCCTCGACGCGATCGAGGCGGCGAACAGCGCGGTCCTCGAGGTGGAATGGACGACCCGGGAACAGCGGGTCGACCCGTCCTGCACGCTCGTATCCGCGCTCTGTCGCGGGGCTGACGCCGTCGTCGGCTGGGTGGGTGACAGCCGGGCCTACTGGTTCGACGGGTTCGAGGCACGCCAACTCACCGTCGACGACTCGTTCGCCGAGGAGGGCGTGGCGAAGGGCCTGCTGACTCCAGAGCAGGCCGCCAAGAGCCCATTCCTGCACTCGATTACGCACTGGGTAGGGCCGGACGCGCCCGAGCGACCGCCCCGGCTGGTGATGCTCCAACCCGAGCGTCCGGGAAGGCTCGTGCTATGCACCGACGGGCTGTGGAACTACGCGCCGAGCGCCGAGGAGCTCGGCCGGCTGGTCGGGGAACTCCCGGACGGCGCGGCGCCGGCCGCGGTGGCGCGGGCTCTCACCGACACGGCGAACGCGCGCGGGGGCCACGACAACATCACCGTCGCCGTGGTCGACATCGATCCATCAAACGCAGCCTGAGGTGCCGCGATGACGAGCTTCACGGTCGACGCCTACCAGAACGAATATCTCCCGCTCGGCGGCTCGGAGGTCAATGCGATCGTGACGGTCACCTCCGACGGCGCCGGCAGGCCGGCCGGCGGGCCGGATGCGGCCGAGGTCGTCATCGTTGACACGTCCGGGTCAATGGGTGCCCCGGGCGCCAAGATCAAGGCCGCGCGCGAGGCGACGAGCGCGGCCATCGACTGCATACGCGACGGTGTTGCGTTCGCCGTGATCGAGGGAAGAGACCGCGCCGACGTCGCCTATCCGGATGGCATGCGGCTGGTGCCCGCGTCCGCCCAGACGCGCGAGGAGGCAAAGCGAGCCGTCGCGCACCTGAACGCGGGCGGCGGCACCGCAATGGGAAAGTGGCTCACGCTCGCGGGCGACCTCTTTGCCACCGAGCCGGGCCGCATCTGCCACGCCATCCTGCTCACCGACGGCCAGAACCAGTCCGAGCAACCCGAGCAGCTGACCCAGGCGCTCGAGAGGGTGCAGGGACGCTTCCAGTGCGACTGCCGTGGTGTTGGCACCGACTGGGAGGTGAGCGAGTTGCGCCACATCGCCTCGACGCTCCTCGGCACCGTCGACATCATTGCCCACCCCCGGGACATGGCCGGCGACTTCCAGGCGATGATGGAGAAGGCGATGGGCAAGTCGACGGGCAACGTCTCGTTGCGGGTCTGGACCCCACAGGGCGCGACCGTCGCGTTCGTCCGTCAGGTGGCTCCGAGCATCGAGGATCTGACCGATCGGGGCGTCGTGGTGAACGAGCTGACCGCCGACTATCCCACGGCCACGTGGGGCAGCGAAGCGCGCGACTACCACATCTGCATCGACGTGCCGCCGCGCGATGCCGGCGAGGAGATGCTGGCCGGTCGCGTCACGCTCGTCGAGGGAGACCAGCCGCTTGGACAGGCCTTGCTGCGCGCCACCTGGACCGAGGACCGGCACCTGTCGACCCGCATCAATCGCGAGGTCGCCCACTACACCGGCCAGGCCGAGCTCGCGGATTGCATCCAAGAGGGGCTCGAGGCGCGCAAGCACGGCGACCCGGCGACCGCCACCTTCAAGCTGGGGCGCGCCGTTCAACTGGCGGCGGCGAGCGGCAACGATGGAACGCTCAAGCTGCTCGCGGCCGTGGTCGACGTCGACGACGCCGCGACCGGCACCGTTCGCCTGCGACGCGATGTCGCCATCGTCGACGAGATGTCGCTCGACACCCGTTCGACCACGACCGTGCGGGTGGGTTCCAGCACGGTATGAGCGTCGTCTGTCCAAGCGGACACCAATCGCAGACGGTCGACTACTGCGATCAGTGCGGCGCCCGGATCGGCGCCGGAGGACGGGGTTCCGCCACCGATCCGGGCGCCACGTCCACGATGTTTCCCGTTCTTGAGGAAGTCGACACATCACCCGCGATCCGCCGCGAGCCGTGTCCGGCCTGCGGCGCGACCAGATCGGGCGACGACCGCTATTGCGAGGAATGCGGATACGACTTCCTATTGCCGGGCGCTGTCGCCTGGGAGGCGGTCGTGGCCGCCGACCGCGCGCAGTTCGACCGTCACTCCGTTCCCGGCGTCACCTTCCCGGTCTACTACGGCGAGCGACGCTTCATTTTGGTGGAGGGGGAAAATCGGGTCGGTCGCAGTCGGGGGCAGCCGGACGAGGACGTGCCCGAGATCGACCTCGCCGCATCGCCGGTCGATCCGGGGATCTCGCGGGTGCACGCGGTGATCGAGCGGTGCGAGAACGGCGGCTGCGTGCTCCGCGATGTGGGCTCGACCAACGGCACGTTCGTAGGCGACGAGCCGGCGCCGATTCCGCCCCACACGGACGTCCCGCTCGCCGACGGGCAACGCTTCCACCTTGGGGCGTGGACGACGATAACGCTTCGCCGGCGCTGATCGCCGGCGGGCGCGCATCTCGCCTCCTCAGAAGTCGTGCGGCGCCAGCAGCCCAGATCCGAGCACGATCGTCACGAGCCGGGTCCGCTTCTCGTTCTGCGGCAACTCGCCCAAGCCGAACCGCTCGAACAGGTGTCGCATGTGCGCCTTGACGGCATCCACGCTCAGATGCACCTCAGCCGCGATCTGCGGATTCGTCGCCGGCGTCGCCGTACTCGACTCGACGATCGGGCGACACAGCGCGATCAGCAGCTTGCGCTGGGTTTCCGTCAGCGGCACCCCGCCCGGGGCTCCAGGGGCCCGGGCGGTCGACTCGCTTCCCTCGCCGGGCGTGGGCGCGCGGTAGGTGACATGGGTATTGCCGAAGCACATGCGGTCGCGGTCCTGCAGGCGATGTCGCCCGTGCACCCGGCTGCCGTTGACAAACGAGCCGTTACGCGACAGGCCGTCATCGACCAGCGTCCATTCCTCGCCGACCGGCTCGAGCATCGCGTGTGTACGCGACACCTCCAAATCCCAGGTGAGGGGAACGTCTGACTGGTCGCGCCGGCCGATCGTGACCCGCGGGCCATCGTCGGCCAGCATCAGGATGTGCTGCTCGCCGTCGCGGTCGAGCCACAACAGGAACGGCACCCCGGTCCGCTCTGCCTCGATCACCGCCTTGAGGTGACGCGCGTTGAACATACGTGTCTCAAACGTCTCGTGCATGCCGGGGGAGCATGTCACGCCGGCGGCTCGGACGCCAGACGTCCGAGCCGCGTTGCGTAACTGCTACGGACGGGTCAGCCGGTGGCGGTGAAACGAACCGGACCGGAATCGCAGTCGTCGCTCGTTCCGTCGCTGAAGGCGTAGTGAACGTCCAGGTGCCACACACCTGACAGCTGCGTGCGGCTGCGGTTCACTCTGGCCGTCAAGGAGTCCGTGGCGCTCACCGTGGCGCCATCCTGGCCCGAGGTCGGAGCCTGTGTGTAGCTGCCGCGGATCCGTCCGTTGGCGTTGATCCGAACCCCGAGGAACGCGTCCTGGAGCACGAACTGGTTGCCGGACGTGCACGTCATGCCCAGTGCGATCCCGCCAACTGTCATCCTCCGCCCGTCCGCCGACAGCTTGAAGAAGGCCGGGTAGTTCTGCGACGTGAACCCGGCCAGAACCGTCGCCGGTTGGCCGGTTGCGTCGCTGGCCGTCGTCATCGTCGCGGCCTGAGCCGAACCGCCGAGAGCATGCGCCGCGATCGCCCAGACGATGGCAAAGGCCAGGCGTAGCCACACGGACCGGCGCTTGCGGTTTCCCTTCATGGTGACCTCCTCTCAGGTTTGACCGGCGCAAATCTTGCGCGGACAGCGCGGTCCGGACAGCCCCCCATGGGGTCGGTGTCAGCGCCCTCGGTGTCGAGCGCGACACCCTGGTGGAGGCGTCTACGCCAGCCGGTCCGGGGTGCGGCTGTGCACGAAGGCCGCCTCCACCTCGTCGGTCAGGCGCTCGATCCGCGCGCCATCCGCCAGCCACCGCGAAAGCTGGCGCCGAAGTGACGCGGCGACCTCGTCGTCGCGGGCGAGCAGCTCGGACAGCTCGCGGGTGCGCCACCGGCCGCGCGGCGCGCACCGGCGCCATACGGACTCGTAGCGCTCGCCGAGTACCCGCCGCCACAGATCCTCGTGGGCATGGCGGAGCTCGTCGGTCAGGAGCCCAGCCCAGCGATCGGCGGCCAGCTTGAGCAGTCTCGGGCCGAGCCAACGGACCGTCTGCTTGTCGAGCGGCGCGCACGCGCACGCGACCAGCAGCCGGGCCCGGGCGCGCTCACCGTCGTTCCAACGGGGCGGCGACGTGGTCAAGCCGAACCAACCCCAGAGCCGGGCGCCGGCCGCCTGCACCGAGCGTTCCGTCTCCCCCACGGCGAGCTCCACCAGCCGCTCGAACTCGGGAAGCTCCTCGAACAGCCTCGAGACCTCGTTCACCGCCGGCGGCGTCCTCGCCCGCTCACCCCGCAGCTCGGCGACCGCGCTCGCCGCCACGGCGAAGGCCAAGTCAAGCGCCTGGGCCGAGCGATCGTCCTCGTAGCGGTCGAGCGCGATCCTGAGCGCCACGGCGTTAGGCACGGAGCCGCCGGCCTCCGCGAGGTCGCCTTCATTGCCGGGTCCGCCGCCCACCATAGGAAAATGTCATCGGGCGGTCGGGATAGCAACTCGCGGGGCGCGATCGGGTTATCAACCAGTAAGCAGGAGTTGTCCTCGGGGGACAGTTGTTGGTGCGCCGGACATACGCTCTGATTGCCACGATCGCCGTGGTCGGCCTCGGCGTGGGTGTCGGGGCGGTCGCGCCGGCCTCGAATGGGCAGGCGAGAACCGCCGGCTCCGCGCCCTGTAAGGCCGCCGCCAAGCCTGCCCGCCTTCCGCTCGCGAGCGGTCTGTTGATCTCTGCCCGGCCCAACCCGCTCACCGCCGGCACGCCGGTACGGGTGTTCGGACAGCTCGCCGGGGTCCGGTCCGGGGTCAACCGCTGCGGCATCACGATCACCCTCTGGCGCCGATTCCCCAACCAGCGTGGCTACCGCGCCGTAGGCCGGACGAGCACGCTCGCCGGCGGGGGCTACACCTTCATCCTCCCCCCCGGCGCGGTGAGCAGCAACCAGTACTGGTACGCGACCGCTCGTGGGCTCGTCAGCCAGGTGGTGAGCGAACTGGTCCGCCCGGACGTCACGCTGAAGAGCACCGCGACGTTCGCGGTGGCGGGCGATGTCGAGACGATCAGCGGGCAGATCGAGCCCGGCTCAGCGGGCGAGCGGGTATCGATCCAGCGTCGCATCGGCCCCCGCTGGGTGACGCTCGCCCGTCCGCGCGTGAACCGCTCAGCGACCTTCTCCTTGGCCCACACGTTCACCACGGGAAGCACGGGACACACCGAGCAGTGGCGGGCGCTGGCGTCCGGCTCCATCCGAAATCTCCAGTCCTCATCGCCCGTCGTGGACATCAAGATCGCCCCGGCGACCGGGATCCACAAGATCCGCCACGTGGTCATCATCATGCAGGAGAACCGGTCGTTCGACAGCTACTTCGGGACGTTCCCGGGTGCCGACGGGATCCCGGCCGGCGTGTGCGTCCCGGACCCGGCCCACGGCGGGTGCGTGGCTCCGTTCCACGACCCCTCTGACCTCAATTACGGCGGGCCGCACGGGGTGAGCGACGCCGTCGCGGACATCGACAATGGCAGGATGGACGGGTTCATCGCCCAGGCCGAGCAGGGGATGGGCTGCACCTCAGGTGACCCGAGCTGCAGCCCCTGCAACGACAACAGCCAAGCCACCAGCTCGTCTCCCAGCTGCGTCGACGTGATGGGCTACCACGACGCCCGCGAGATCCCCAACTACTGGACCTACGCGGAGCAGTTCGTGCTCCAGGACCATATGTTCGAGCCCAACGAGTCCTGGAGCCTGCCCTCCCACCTGTACATGGTCTCCGAGTGGTCCGCCTACTGCTCGAACCCACTGGTCCCATCCTCGTGCCATTCCGACGTGCAGACCCCCAATCCCGACTCCACCCTGACCGCAGACGGCTTCTCGACGCCCAACGACGGGGAGCTGCACTACGCCTGGACCGACATCACCTGGCTGCTGCACCAGCAGAACGTTCCCTGGGCCTACTACGTGTTCCAGGGCACCGAGCCCGACTGCGAGAACGACTCCTCGATGACCTGCGCGCCCGTACAGCAGGGCCCGCAGACCCCCGGCATCTGGAACCCGCTCCCGTCGTTCACCGACGTCACCGAGGACGGGCAGCTCGGCAACATCCAGTCGCTCTCGAACTTCTTCACCGCGGCCAAGAACGGGACCCTGCCGGCGGTCTCGTGGATCACGCCCAACGGCACCGTCTCAGAGCACCCGCCGGCGCTGGTGAGCACCGGGCAGACGTACGTCACCGGGCTGATCAACGCGCTCATGCAGAGCCCGGACTGGGACAGCACCGCGATCTTCCTGTCCTGGGATGACTGGGGCGGCTTCTATGACCATGTGGTGCCGCCGGTCGTCGACGGCGAGGGCTTCGGCCTACGCGTCCCCGGGCTGGTCATCAGCCCCTACGCGAAGCAGGGCTACATCGACCACCAGATCCTCAGCTTCGACGCGTACACCAAGTTCATCGAGGACGATTTCCTCGATAGCGCCCGCCTCAACCCCGCCACCGACGGACGCCCCGACCCCCGGCCGGACGTCCGCGAGGACAACCCGATCCTCGGCAGCCTGACCGCCGACTTCGACTTCAACCAGACGCCCCGGACGCCGCTGATCCTGCCCGTGCATCCCGCGCCGGGCCCGGCCTCGACGCCACCCTAGGCCACCCACGGAGCGCGATCCGGGACAGGACGGGCCCTCCCCGGCCCCACGGACGCCGCGAAGCGGCCCATAACGGTCGCCACCCGACCGAAACCAACGCGGCAACCCGCGACCGTCATGGCTGCGTGACCGGCACCTGTTGAGTCCGAGCGCGCCGAGCGAACGCGACGAGCAGGACGAGGACACCCACGCCGAGCAACACCAGCGACCCCTGAGGCCCACGCCGAGCGCGCGCGTAAGGCCAAACGCGCCGGCGGCGACGACCGCGGCGGCCGCGCCCATCACGCGCCGTTGATGACGTGTGTGGTCGAGACCGGGAAGCCGTACAACGAGCAGGATGTCGTCCACGCGGGCTCAGCGCCTCCGACAGCCACGGGCACGAGCCTCGCACACCTGCAGGTGGCGTACGCAAATCATTTGCGTACGCCACCGCCTACATGTCCTGGCCGCCGTTCACGTCATACACGGCGCCGGTGATGAACGAGCTGTAGTCGGACGCCAGAAAGTGAACGACCCGAGCCACGTCGTCCGGTCGGCCGAACCGCCCCACCGGGATCTGGGCCTTGACCCGCTCCTGGGCCTTCTCCGGCATGGCCTGGAGCATCTCGGTGGCGATGAAGCCCGGCGCCACCGCGTTCACGGTCAAGCCGATCGAATCCTCGCTGAGCTTGCCCGCCCGGGCCAGTTGGAAGCACGCCTCGCGCGCCAGCGACTTCGTCAGCCCGAACATCCCGGACTTCGACGCGGCGTAGTTGGTCTGCCCGATGTTCCCGGTCGCGCCGATGATCGACGAGATGTTGACGATCCGGCCGGTGCCGCGCTCGAGCATGTGCGGCAGCGCCGCCTGGCTCATGAAGAACGCGCCGGACAGGTTGACGGCCAAGACCTTGTACCAGTCTTCGTCGCTCAGCTTGAGCGCGGTCTTGTCGATGGTGATGCCGGCGTTGTTGACCAGCACGTCGAGCCGCCCGTGCTGCTCGATCACCTCATTGACAGTCCGCCGGCAATCCTCGGCCGACCCGACGTTGCCCTGGTGCAGGCTCGCGACCACCCCGTTCTCCTCGAACTGACGCAGCAACGTTTCAGCCTGCTCGCGGTTCTGGCCGTAGCCGGCCGCGACCGCGGCGCCCTGCTCGGCGAAGCTGCGGCTGATTGCCGCGCCGATCCCGCGCGTGCCGCCGGTGACGAACACCGCGCGGCCGGTCATCCGGGCGCGGCGCACGCCGGACGGGAATGACTCCTCGGTCGGCAGCTTCGTGTCGTGCGGGCTGGTCTCAGTGCCCGTAGTTCCAGTTTCGGTACTCATGTATCCCTCGCCTCCTTCGGAAAGCTCGAGTGTCAATCGTCGGAACGTTCAGCCAGCCACTCCGCGATGCTCGGCCACAGCTCCTTCCGGGCCGCCGATCCCGCGACCAGGCCGATGTGCCCGCCTGGGCGCGCCAGGTGCTCGACATCCTGGCTAGAGATCAGGTCGAAGAACGGCATCGTGCCCGGTCTCGGCGCGATGTGGTCGGCGCCGGCGGTGATCACGAGGACGCTCTGGTCGATCCGCCGCAGGTCCACCAACCGGCCGCGTAGCCGCACCCGCCCGCGCACCAGGTCTCCATCGCGGTACATCAGGCGAATCCACTGCGCCCAGGCGCGGCCGGGGAAGGGCGGGTTGTCGGCCACCCACTTGGCCATCGGCTGATACGCCTCGGGCCGGGCCGTCCCGTCCTGCACGTTGTCCCACAGCCGGCGGTACGTCGTCCAGAAATTGGTGACCGGCTTGAGCATCTTGTTGGCGAAGTCGATCGCGTTGCCCGGAACCGAACCCCACAGCTCACCGACTGTGTCGACGTCGAAGTCGTCGTCGCCCACCCATTTCGCGTAGTTGGAGGCACGGCCGTCGATCGGCATGGTGAGCTCCACCAGGTTCTTGACCGGCACCCGCTCGCCATCGCGATCCAAGCCGCAATACATCGCGCACAGAGTGGCTCCGATGCACCAGCCCATGAGCGTCAGCTCGCCGGTGCCCGCCGCCCGCAGGGTCTCGCGCACCGCCCACTCGAGTTCGTCGCACACGAACTCGTCGAGTCCCATATCGGCGTCTTCCTCGTCGGGGTAGCCCCAATCGACGAGGAACACGTCGAAGCCTCGTTCGATCAGGTACTCCACGAGCGATGAGCCAGGCCGGAGGTCGAAGATCTCGGGCCGGTTGATTAGCGCGAACACGAGCAGCACGGGCACGCGATAACGCCGGTCCGACGACTGGTAGCGGTAGAGGGTGGTCTCTCGGTGAGTCCAGACCACATCGCGCGGAGTGGCGCCGGCCACGGCGTCGTCGGTGGTCAGCAGGATGTTCGTGTATTCGAGCGCGTTGACCGGGAAGCGCAGCGCGCGGTCGACCACGCTCACTGGCGCACCCTCTCTTCGCCGCGCTCCCGGGCCAGCTCGTCGCGGAGGCTCTCGACCTCCTGTAGCACGCGCTCGAGCTTGTCCTCGGTGCGGTGAAGCTGCCGCGAAAGCCTCACGATGTCGGCCCGCCCGGCCACCCTGAGATTGCGCCACAACAGGTCGACCGCGTCGAAGCTAATGCGCGTCATCGCGGCGACGTTCTCGGCGCTCAGCGCGAGCAACCGGCCGAAGCTCGGCTTGGCCGCCATCTGCTCGAACGCCTGCGTCGCGTCGGATTCGGCTTCCTCGTACAGCGCTCGAACCTGCTCCTCCGGCGACTGTGCGCCGTTGCGCCCGCCTTCCATCGCCTATCTCCTCCTTCGCTGTTACGTGATTCGAGCCTACCCCATCGGTATGGCCGCCAACAGATGGTCTTTACCCCCACCCCCTTCGTGGGGGGGTACGTACCGGGGCGCGACGAGAACCCGACAGCTACTGTCCCCCCAAATGACCGCTGGTGCGGACATCGGGGTGATCGGTGCCGGGATCGTCGGCCTCTCCACCGCCCACGCGCTGTCCGAGCACGGCGCCACCGTCACCGTCTATGAGCGCGGCGTCCCCGGCAACGGGCAGTCCGGCGGCGAGTCGCGGATCTTCCGCCACGCCCACGATGACCGGCGCCTGGTCGAGTTCGCCCTCCAGGCCCGCCGCATCTGGCGCGAGTGGGAGGAGCAGTTCGGGACCGAGCTGCTCTCACGTGACGGCGTCGTCTCGCTCGGACCAGCCGCCGAGCGCCGGCTCGAGCTGATGCGCGACGCCGGTATCCGCGCGTACCTGATCGACGCCGATGAGCTCGCCGAACGACTGCCCGTTCTGGCGACGTGGAAAGCGTCCGCCGTGCTCGACGAGGACGCCGGCGCGATCCGGACCCGGGCCTCGATCGAGGCACTGACCGCTGCACTGCGCGACCGGATCGTGTTCGACGAGGTCCTGTCGGTGCGCTCCACCGCGAGCGGAACCGCCGAGGTCCGCGCCGGCGGCTCGAGCACCGAGCACGACCGCGCGGTCGTGTGCGCCGGTCGGGGGACGGCGGCGTTGGCCCGCGGCGCCGGGCTGCCGCTGCCGATGCGCCAGGCCGCCCACGTCCGCCTGACCTACACCGTGCGGGGCGAGCCGCCGCCGCGCCTGGCCTGCCTGCTCGACTCGAGCGCGACGTCCGGCGAGGCCAGCGCCTACGCCGACCCTCTCCCCGGCAACGCCTCCTACGCGGTCGGGCTGGACGACACTCCGCTGCATGACGACGGCAGCCTCATGGACGCGGGCGGCCTGGCGGCAATCGCCCGGCGCACGACCGCGTACGTGGCGCGGACCCTAACCGGCCTCGAGCCAAATCCGGTCGACGTCCGCAACTGCTGGGTGACGGAGCTGCCCTGGCACCCAGACGGATTTGCCGTGTGGGAACGCGGCGGCCTGCTGATCCTGGCCGGCAACCACCTCTTCAAGCACGCGCCGGCGATCGGTCGTGCCCTTGCCCGCGCCGCGCTCGGCGAGGGCCTGGCCCCGAACCTCCAGCCCGAGGCCAAGCTCGGCGCCGAGCTGTTCGAATCAGCCGGGCGACAGGTCTCCTGAGTTCCTCTCGCCGGTGCGGTCGGCGCCGACGGGAGGCGGTACCGCGCCGGGAGCCGGAGCGTTTCGCAGTGTCGCGGGCGCGGGCGCGGGCCCCGGATTCTGCGCCGGACGCGCGGTCTGAGGAGAACCCGCGTGCTGGGCCGCTGCGGTCGCCGGACCCGTGCTCGACCCCGCCGCGGGTGCCGGTCTTGCGCCCGGTGCCGCTGCGAGCGCGGGTCCCGCATTGTGCGCCGGCGCAGCGGGCGCGCGCATCATCGGCGCCGACTCCGTCGTGCCGTGCCGGTCTCCGTCCTCGGGGAACCGGTCGGCGGCGTCCTCGGCCAGCGAGAACAGCGCGGTGGCGACGTTGCGCACGTCCTCGACCAGACGGCCCCGCTCGGCCCACACCGCGTCGGTCTCGCTGTCCAGCTGGCGCAGCTTGAGCTTGGCCTCCTCGGTCATCGCGACCGCGTTGGCGGCGGCGTCGGCGACGCAGCGATCGGCCTCGGTCTGCGCACGCCGGGTGATCTCGGCCGCCTGCTGGTGCGCCACCTTGAGGATCGCTCCGGTCTCCTCGCCGATGCGCTCAAGCTCGGCCTGGACCGCCGTCGCCGGGGCGCGGTGGACCCTCAGCTCGGCCAGCTCGCGCTCGAGCTCGGCCAGATGGGCATCGACGGCGTCGCGGTCGTAGCCGTGCAGAGCGGACGGGAATCGCTTCTTGTCGGGGGAAGGGTTCGGATCCGAATCAACCGGTTCCCACCCATCCTGGTCCCATCCACCCACGACGGCGGTGGGCTGCTCGGGCTCCTCCTGCTCGTACTCCCACTCAACCTCGCCCTCGTCCACCGGGGCACGGTCGAAGTTGTTGAAACCGCGTGCCAGCCGGTCCCCGAGGTCCGCGAACCACGTCCCAGGCGAGCGACGCTTGGCCGGCTCATCGAAGGTCATTCCGCTTCGTTCGAAGTCGCTCATCCATAACTCCTCTGCGCGTCTCATGGTCAGAGCGTGCTTCGTTGCGACGCCGGCGATCCCTCCGGCCGGTCGAAGCGTTGCAATCTGCCGGTGGCGACCTCAACCGCAAGGACGACCCCGATCGACAAACAGACATCCGCGCCGTGCCCTGCTCCGCATGCACCACCTCGCAGCTCGTCACGGCCGGCGACGGTCGCGTGCCGTGACGTGTTTTGCAGGTCGCGCCACCGCAGACCCGCGCCACCGCGAACCTCGGGTCGACTTCGAGGCCGACGGCGCCCCCACCGGCCTGGGCCGGGTCAGCCCCCCGCGTGGTCGGGCGGCCAGAGCTGCACCGCGATCCCCATGATCTCGATCATGCGCGCCACCGTCGAGCTGACGCGCCGGTCGACATCGAGCTTGGCGCCATCGCGCCGGGCGTGCTTGAGCCCGAGCACGATCGCCCGCACGCCGGAGCTCTCGATGAACTCGAGCTGCGAGAGGTCGAGCCGGACCGGATGCCGTTGGTCGCAGACCGTGTTCGATTTCGCGCGCGGGACCAGGAAGCGCGAAATCCTAGCCGGAGCCGGGAAGGAATGTGCGCCGGAGGCGTCCCTACCGTCACGGGCCCGACGCCCCCCCTCGTGCCCGGCATCGGCGGCGGCCCGCCACGGCCGCCGCCGTGGTGCCGGATCGGCGGCGCCTAAGCCGTGACGGTTTGGCCGGGCCTCGCTGCGCTCGGCGTCCGTCGGATGTGGTGCAGCAGGCCCGTAAGGCGAGGCACGGATGCCGAGCGGGCCGTCGCCGCGACCGCCCGGCGGCCCCGTCCGGTCAGGGATCGCGGCTACGCCTCAGACACCGCGCCGAGTTCGGCCGGCATCACCTCGCCGGCGAACTGGTCGCAGAAGGCCTGCACGACGGTCGGGTCGAACTGCGTGCCAGCGCCGCGCTGAAGCTGGGCGACCGCATCGAGCGGCTCGAGCGCCGCGCGGTGTGGGCGGTCCGAGGTCATGTCGTGGAAGGCGCTGCACACGAACACGATGCGCGAGCCGAGCGGGATCGCCTCGCCGACGAGGCCGTCGGGATAGCCGAGGCCGTCCCAGCGCTCATGGCTGGAGCGGACGAGGCGCGCCACCGGCTCCATCCCGAGCGGACCCGCGAGGAGACGCTCGCCCACCAGCGTGTGCAGGTGGATGAACTGCCACTCGGGGCCGGTGATCTCGCCGGGGTAGCCGAGCACCGCGCGGGGGACGGCGACGTTGCCGATGTCGCACAGGTGGATCGCGTTCAAGACGTGCTCGATCTCCGCCTCGGGCGCGCCCAGCTCGCGGGTGATCGCGACGGCAAGCTCGGCCACGTCCTGGTGCGAGCGCACCAGCCGCAGCGCCTCGACCGCGCTCGCCGGCGCCCGGCGCCCTGACCTCACGTGGCGCTCAGCGCCGTGCTGGCTCGCGCGACGCGCGGCCAGCTCGAGCGCCGTCCCGGGCGTGCTCGCCTCGGACGGCAGTGCCGCCCTTCCCACGTTGACGTAGATCTCGAAGCCGTCGCCGGTCTCGCTCAGGGCACTAGCCGCGGTGGCGCACAGCGCGTTGGTGAACCGCTCCGACCCCACTGCCAGCAGCGCGAAGCTGCCACCGCGCATCCGGTACGCGCTGCCGTACGAGCCGACCGCGTCGCGCAGCTTGCGGGCCAGCCATTCGAGCAGCGTGTCGCCGCACGCGTCACCGTAGGCGCTGTTGTAGTCCTTGAAGCCGTCGATCGCGAACAGGTAGAGCGTGGCCTCGTTGCCGGCATCGAGCTCGGCGCTCAGGTCGGCAAGCAGCCGGTCGTGCGTCGCCAGGCCGGTGACCTGATCGACCCGCGTCTCGGCGGCAGGTTCAGCCTCCCCCCCGGCACCACCAGAACGCCCAAGCACGATCAGCGTCGCGACGACGCCGACGATCACGCCGCTGATGAATTCGATCACCCAGGGCATGCCGATTTCTCGAATGATCGGGGCGCGCCGGGAGTGGGCTAGCTGTTCAGAATCGGGCGGGCCGCCTCGGCGATGCGGCGGCCGAGCTCGAGCACCTGCTCGTCGGACCAGTGGGCCAGGTTGACGCCGGCCTGCTGGAACTCGCGGCGGATGTTGATCGTCGCCTGCGCGGTGTCGACCGCTCGGCCGAGCTTGGCCAGCGCGGTTGAGACCACCGGGGTGTCGAGCGCGCTGAGCCCGTTCACCTCGGTTTCAAGCAGCCATGCGCGGAGTGCCTGGGCCTCTGACAGGTCGAGGTCGAGGACGAGGCGGGGCTCGTTGTTGTTGCCGTCGAGACGCATCTCGTTCAGCTGGTCGGTGGCGCTCATTTGCTGGAAGCCCTCCAAAGCGGCGGTGAGTGAGCGCACGGGGGCGCTCAGGCAGATTGGGTTTTCGAGCCCGGTTATCGACCGCGGCGGGCCCAGCTTGAATGTTGGTCGCGCCCTGAGGACGGACGGCTAACCCCCCGGGCGAGGGGCGAACGGGCTCGCCTCGCCCGGTTGCCCATCGAGCTGCGTCAGGCGGCCGATCAGTTGCTTCCACTCGGCGCCGTCGAGCGGCGCGGCGGTCGCGCTCGACGCGGTCGTCTATAACCGTCGACTTGAGGCTATCGTCTATAACCGTCGACTTGAGGCTTAGTGTTAGCTCGCTGGGCCGGTTGCAACGCCCCGTGCGAGGAATCGAAAGTGCTCCGCGTGGGTGCCCGGCACCAGTGAGCCGACGATCTCGGCCAGATTGCCGCTGTAGAAGAAGTGACCGCCGTCGGGCGCGACGCGCGCCGTGCACTGCGGGATCACGGCGGCCAGCGCCCGCGCGTGCGCGAGCGGGACGAGCCAGTCGCTGCCGCCGTGCCACAGCGTCACCGGCACGTGCATGTCGGCCGGATCGAAGCCCCAGGGGCGCCGGCACACGAGGTAGTCGTCGATCATCGCCGCGGTCGGCGTCTCACCATCGAGCCTGAGCGCGCGCAGGCAGAGGCCGGCGAGGAGCGGGCCGGCGCGGCCCGACCCGAACGGCACCAGCGCGGCGCGGTAGCGCAGGCCGCCGATGGCGCCGCGGCCGTCCGGCGGCCCGAGCGGGCTGACCGCCGCCAGCGCGACGAGTCGCTCCGCCAGCGCCCAGCCGCAGGCCAGCGCATACGGGGCGCCGGCCGACACGCCAACGACCGAGAAGCGGGCGTAGCCGAGCCCGCTCATCACCTCGCCGGCATCGCGCGCGAAGTCGAGCACCGTGCGTCCCGGGCTGGGGTCAGAGCCGGCGAAGCCCGGCCGGTTGACCACGAGGTAGCGAATCCCGAGCCGCTCGGTCAGGCGGTCGAGCTCGGGCGTGCGCCACCGGGGCGAGCCGATCGCGCCGTGGCAGTAGAGGACCGGGAAGCCGTGCTCCGGTCCCGCGGAGAAGAAAGTCATCGAGCGCCCGTCCGGCAAGCGAACGGCACCGGCAGGCCCGATCGTGAAGGTCGGAGTCTGGCTCAATGTCCCTGCCGATCAGGTTAGTCGGTGACGCAGACGTGCGACGATCTCGCCTCGATGCTGCCGGCGGCTCGGCACCTGCTGCGGCCCGCGACTTGATCGACACACGCTACTCCGCGCCCCTCGACGTGCGGGCGCTGGCATCGGTGGCGTGCTGTTCGCCGGCGCATTTCAGCCGGAGCTTCACCCGGACGCCAGCGCGTCGAGCACGCGCTGAACCGCCGCCGCGTACTCGGCGGGCCGCTCCAGCTGCGGGATGTGCGCCGCCCGCGGGATCGTCTCCACGACCGCGTCCGGGCGCAGATCCCGGATCAACGAGAGCGTCGAGATCGGGACCACGCGATCGCGCTCGCCCCAGATCAGGCCCAGCGGCACTTCGAGCCCCTGCAAGACCGGCCGCAGGTCCGCCCGCAGTACGGCGCTCAGCGCCGCGCCGATCCGATCCGATCCGCGCGAGGCCTCGAACACGAGACGGGCGTCGCCGGCCGACAGGCGCGCCGGCTCGGCGACCGTCCCCCACAGCAGCGCCCGGCGCACGGTGGCGCTGCCGGCGACCCGGCCGCCCACCACCCGCCGCACGGCCATCACCCGCTCGCTGACCACGCCGGCGCCAACCGCCACCAGGGGCGATGGCCACGGCGTGAACCCGGCCGGCGCGGCCAGGACCAACCTCCGGACGAGCTCGGGGTGCCCCGCCGTCAGTTGCACGGCCACCGCGCCCCCGAGCGAGGTCCCCAGGAGATCGAACGGTCCACCGGCCCGCTCCGCCAACGCGTCGGCCAGCGCCGCGGCGACCTCGTCCAACCGAAAGCCCGGCCCGGCGGGCGCTGACCCACCGAGACCCGGAACGTCCGGACACAACACCAGCCGCTCCCGGGCCAGGCGCGGGGCCGCACGCCGCCACACGAGCCGGCTCGCCCCGAGCCCGTGGAGCAGCACCAAGGGCTCGCCGGTCCCGCGTGCGTCGATTGCCACCTTCACTGCCACTTAACAACCTTCGCCAACGCCGCGCGCACCATTCTCATCGTGAACCGTACGATCGCCGCGCGGGGTCTCGGTGGCGATCGTCTGATCGTGTGCGACGTCGCGCTGTTCTACGCGGAGCGCAGCGGCGGAATTCGCACCTACCTGAACGAGAAGGCGCGCTACGCGATCGAATCCGGCGCGTTCGAGCACCACCTGGTGATACCGGGTAAGCGCGAGCGGCACGCCGGCGGGCGCCACGAGCTCCGTTCGCTACAGCTCGCGGCGTCGAACGGGTACCGGCTGCCGCTCGGCGGCCGGACCGTCCGCGAGACCCTGCGAGCGATCCGTCCGGACGTCGTGATCCTGCACGATCCGTTCTGGCGCCCGCTCAGCGTCACCCGGGAGGCGCACCGGCTCGGCGCGGCCGTGGTCGCCGTCCACCACGCTTCGCCCGCGCTGCATGCCGCGGGACTCCCGGGACCGGACGCTCTGTACATCCCGGCGCTGCGGAGGATCTACCAGCACGCCTACGAGCACGTGGACGCTGTCATGTCGATCGTCGACCCGGAGCCC
>DASPPG010000063.1:0-11145 GCA_035625625.1 Solirubrobacteraceae bacterium | reverse complement strand
CCGCCGTCATCCGCGCCCGCAAGCCACGCGGCTTGGGCTGATGGCCGTGGCGGCCGAGCTTCACCCATAGGTCGACACGCCCTCATGCCTTGAGTTCGGCGCTAAGCGAGCGCGCCGCGTTGATCGCGGTCGGGTACCGCGTGGATACGAAGGGAGGTCTTGGCCAGTTGCCCGCGTGCGTGAGCGAGAGCGGCGTTGTCAACGAGTCCACGGCCACTCGCGGGTGCGCTGGACTTGCTCAACGGGTCCGGGGCATGCTGGGCCGCGTTCCGTTTCCGTTTCAGCTTCTGTCCTGTAGCTGTTAGCTGCGGACCTCGGCGAGGTCGCCGTACCAGTAGGCAGCGGTCACGCCTCCGTCCATGAGGATGTCGCTGCCGGTGATGAAGCCGCCGTCGGGGCCCATGAGCAGCGCGCCGACCGTGCCGACCTCATCGGGGGTGCCGGCGCGGTCGGCTGGGGAGGATTCGATCATCCGCCGGTAGCCCTCTCCGCGCGGTCCGGTGAGCTCGTCTTTGGCCAGTGGGGTGATGATGATGCCGGGGCTGATCGTGTTGAGCCGGGCGCCGCGCTTGCCCCAGCGGACCGCTTCGGCCACCACCCGTAGCGAGTTGCCGCGCTTCGCGAGCTGGTAGGCGTGCAGTGAGTCGGTCACCTGGTCGGGTGCAAGGAAGGGAAGGTCGAGCAGTTCATCCACCGGGGTTGTCGCGAGGGCCTTGTCTTGCTCGACAGGGAGCGCGGGAAGGCGGTGCCCGGATTGCGAGGCGATCACGACGCCGGCGCCTCCGGAGGCGATCACGTTGCCGAACTCTTCCAACACGAGCGCGGTGCCGTACAGGTCAACCTTGAGGATCGTCGAGGGCGACGCCTGCGATGGGGAAACGCCGGCGGCATGGATCAGTCCCGTGATCTCGCCCAGGCCGGTGGCCGTCTTGACGAGCGCGCGGACGGCCTCGCGCAAGGACACGTCCACAGTCGTGACGCTCACGTCGTACCCGGCGTTGCTGAGGACGTCTGCCGCGGCGTTCGCGTTCTCCTCACTCATGTCGGCGAGCAGAATGTGCTTTGCGACGCCCACGCGCCGCGCGATTGCCTGGCCGATCTGGCCCGGTCCGACGACGACGATCACGTTGCTCATGGTCAAGTCCTCCGGTGGTGGGTTCGCGTATGCGCGTGCCGCTTGCGCAGCAGGTAGGCGCAGTTATCAGCAACGTTTGGTCAGGCCGTGTCTCGTGGCAGGAGCCGCAGCGTTGTGGCTCGGTGCTCGCGGTCGGCGATCGTGTCGACGATGCCCGGGTAGCGGTGGCCGTACTTCTGGCGGTAGGCGGCGTCGACCTGGTCAAGCACGGCATCGTCGGCGTCTTCCACGTTGACGTCTTTCTGCAGCCCACTGGCCGAGATCTGCGCGCGTCCGCTCGTTCGCGCGATGCGATGCCAGGCGCTCCCGGGACCGTAAGCCGCGCGCACGTAGAGGTCGTTGCCCGCGCGCACGATCCAGACCGGCCGCGGGGCGCGCAGCGTTCCGTCGTGGCGTGCGGCAGCGATCTGGATCTCATCGGCGTCGCCGATGCGGCTCAGTTCGTTCTCGGTCCAGGCGGCCATCAGATGCTTCCGACGCGGACGAGGGACTTGATCGCGCGGCGCTCGTCCATCGCGGCGTATGCCTCATCGATGTGCTCGAGGTCGGTCTCGTAGTCAAGGACACGTCCGGGGTTGATGCGCTCGGCGAGCACGTCGTCGAGCAGTTCGGGCAGGTAGAAGCGCACCGGCGCCCCGCCGCCGCGGACACCTACGTTCCGGTAGAACATCTGTCCGATCGGGAGCTCGACGCCGTGCGGGACGCCGACGAATCCGACCATCGATCCGGCGCGGGCGATATCGAGCGCGGTCTGCACCGACTGGCTGGTCCCGACGCACTCCAGGGTGGCGTCGACACCGACGCCGTCGGTCATGTCCTTGATCTTCGCGACGGCCTGATTGCCGCGCTCGGCGACGATGTCGGTGGCGCCGAAGTCTCGAGCGAGTTTCTGGCGGTCGGCGTGGCGTGAGAGGGCGATGATCCGGTCGGCTCCGAGCCGCTTGGCCGCGAGCACGCCGGACAGGCCGACGGCGCCGTCGCCGACGACGGCGACGGTGTAGCCAGGCTTGACCTGCGCGCAGACGGCGGCGTGGTGGCCTGTGGCGAACACGTCGGACAGAGTGAGCAGCGAGCGCAGCATCTCGTCGGAGTGGCCTGCGCCCGGCACGGTCACGAGAGTCGTGTCGGCGAGTGGGACGCGGACCGCCTCGCCCTGGCCGCCGTCGCCGTTCATCGGGAAGAAGCCGCCGTTCATGCAGGCGGAGGTGATCCCGTTGCGGCAGTTGGGGCAGGTGCCGTCGCTGAACGCGAACGGCGCGATCACCAGATCGCCCTTGGACAGTCCGCGCACGTCGGCGCCGAGTTCCTCGACGATGCCGATGAACTCGTGGCCGATCGGTCCGGGCTCGAACGGCGTCTCGCCACGGTAGTACCAGAGATCCGATCCGCACACGCAGGCCAGCACGACCCGCACCACCGCGTCCGACGGCTCTCTGATCGCCGCGTCTGGGCGGTCGCCGGCGGTGATGTTGCGGGGTTCGTTAAAGAGCGCGGCTCGCACTGCCTAGGCCTCCTCGGATCGGGCAGGTTCGGTTACGCCACGCACCTTCGCACGGATTCCGTCGTCGTGGGAGGCCCTGTGAGAGGGGTACTGACAGGGCACCTCTCGGCCGCTTGAACGGGGGTATGTTGATGTCCGTGGACGCCACCAACGACATCGCCGAGTTCCTCACCAGCCGCCGCGCCAGGGTCACCCCGGAACAGGCCGGCCTGCCCACCTACGGGCAGCGACGGGTGAAGGGGCTGCGTCGGGAGGAGGTCGCGTCGCTCGCCGGTGTAAGCGTTGAGTACTACAAGCGCCTGGAGCGCGGGACCGCGAGCGGCGTGTCCGACAGCGTGCTCGAGGCGCTCGCCCGCGCGCTGCAGCTCGACGATGCAGAACGCGCGCACCTGTTCGACCTCGCGCGAGCGGCGAGCCCGGTCGCACCCAAGCGCCGCCGAGCCGTCCAGCAGCGGGTCCGCCCGGTGGTGCTGCGCATCCTGGACTCGATGAGCGCGCCCGCGATCGTGCGCAACAGTCGGGTGGACTACCTGGCCGCGAACCCGCTCGGCCGCGCGCTGTACGCGCCGCTGTTCGAGAGCCGCGAGCAGCCGCCCAACAGCGCCCGCTTCACCTTCCTCGACTTGGCGGCGCAGGAGTTCTACGTCGACTGGGAGCGCACCGCCGAAGACCTGGTCGCGCACTTGCGCAGCGAGGCCGGCCGCAACCCCTACGACCGTGGCCTGTCCGACCTCGTCGGGGAGCTGTCGACCCGCAGCGAGGAGTTCCGGACGTGGTGGGCGGCGCACAACGTGCGCTACCACCGCACCGGCAGCAAGCGCCTGCGCCACCCGGTCGTCGGGGAGCTCGAGCTCGAGTACGAGGTGATGGACGTCTCCGCCGACGACGGGCTGACGATCAGCGTGTACAGCGCCGAGCCCGACAGCCGCTCCGCCGAGGCGCTCGACCTGCTCGCCAGCTGGATCGCCACCCCCGAAGCCGACCCGGCGCCCGCCGACCAATAAGGAGCCCGCATGGAGATCACGCGCAGCAGCATCGACACGCTCGGACCGCGTGGCATACCCGCCCGCATCATGGCCAGACGATCTTCGTCACCGAGGGCGTTGGGCTCTGCCAGCGCGAAGGAGCCCCTGTGCACGTGATTCGCCCCGGTGACCGGGTGTTCTTCGAACCGGGCGAGAACCACTGGCACGGCGCCGCCCCCAACCGCTTGCTGGTCCACATCGCGATGCAGCAGAACGACGAGACCGGCAGCCCCGTGACGTGGGGCCGGCACGTCAGCGACGAGGAATACGCCGCCGCCCCCAGAGACGACGGCTGATAACCCCGCCGGTGGATCGCCGGCGTCCTAACTAACCAACAGGAGCACCCATGGAACACCGAATGCTGGGACGCACCGGCGTCTCGGTCTCGAAGCTGTGCCTCGGCGCGATGATGTTCGGCGCCTGGGGCGAGCCCGACCACCAGGAATCGATCCGCATCATCCACGCCGCGCTGGACGCGGGCATCAGCTTCATCGACACCGCCGACGTCTACTCCGCCGGCGAGTCCGAGGAGATCGTCGGCAAGGCACTCACCGACGGCCGCCGGGACGAGGTGTTCCTCGCGACCAAGGTCGGGTTCCCGATGGGAGATGACCCGGGTGAGCGCGGCGCTTCACGGCGGCGGATCATCCGCGGCGTGGAGGACTCGCTGCGGCGGCTGAACACCGATTGGATCGACCTGTACCAGATCCACCGCCCGGACCCCCACACCGACATCGACGAGACCCTTGCCGTGCTCAGCGACCTCGTGCACGAGGGCAAGATCCGCTACTTCGGGCACTCGACCTTCGCGGCCTCGCAGATCGTCGAGGCCCAGTCCACGGCCCGCGAGCGGGGCCACGTGCCGTTCCGCTGCGAGCAGCCGCCCTACTCGATCCTGACACGCGGGATCGAACACGACGTGCTCCCGACCTGCCAGCGGTACGGGCTCGGCGTGATCCCCTACAGCCCCCTGGCCGGCGGCTGGCTGTCTGGCCGCTACCGCAAGAGCGGAGACGTTCAAGGCCCCGCGTCCGCCGCGCGCCCGTCCGTTCGCTTCGACATGTCCGACCCCGCGAATCAGGGCAAGCTCGATGCCGCCGTGCAGCTCGCGCAGCTGGCCGAGGCATCCGGGATCACCCTGATCGAGCTCGCGCTCGCGTTCGTACTCAATCATCCAGCGGTGACCGCAGCGATCATCGGTCCGCGCACGATCGGTCATCTCGAGTCCCAGCTCACCGCCGCGGAAACGCAGCTCACGGGCGACGTCCTGGATCGCATCGATCAAATCGTCGCGCCCGGCACAACGATCAACGTCGCCGACAACGGCTGGACGCAGCTCTCACTCGACCCGGCCCATCGCCGCCGCTGAGGAGTCTTGAGCATGAGTCTTCACACACGCAAGCTCGGCAACCTGCAGGTCTCCGCACTCGGGTTGGGGTGCACGGGGATGAGCGTCAACTACGGCGAGATCCCGCGCCGCGCCGAGATGATCACGCTCATCTGCGAGGCGGTTGAACGCGGCGTGACCTTCTTCGACACCCCGGAGGCCTACGGGCCGTTCGACAACGAGGAAGGCACGCGTGGGACCGGCCGCGAGAGCTACGCATGAGTCAAAGGAGCACGATGACCACAATCACTCTCAACAACGGCGTCGAGATGCCCGCCCTCGGTCTCGGAGTCTTCCAAACACCTCCCGGAGAAACGCGCGACGCTGTGCGCGCCGCGCTCGAGACGGGATACCGACTGATCGACACAGCGGCCGCCTACGGCAACGAGCGTCAGGTCGGCGAAGCGGTACACAGCTCCGAACACGACCGGTCGGACGTGTTCCTGGAGACGAAGATCTGGATCAGCGACTACGGATACGACGAGACGCTGCACGGCTTCGAGAAGAGCGCCGCAAAACTCGGCGTCGAACAGATCGACCTGCTGATCCTGCACCAGGCGCTGCCCTCGGCGTTTGACCGAACGCTCGAGGCCTACCGCGCGCTCGAGACCCTGCTTGCCGACGGCAAGGTCCGGGCGATCGGAGTCAGCAACTTCATGGTCGAGCACCTCATGGCACTTCTCGATCACGCCACGGTCGTACCGGCCGTCAACCAGATCGAGTCACACCCCTACTTCGCCCAACAAGACGTCCAGGACTTCGGTGCCTCGCACGGCATCCTCACCCAGGCATGGTCACCGATCGGCGGCATCACCTTCTACCGCGACGGCAGCCATGGCAGCACCCTCGATGACCCTGTGATCGCAGCCATCGCCGACACCCACGACAAGACCGCAGCCCAGGTCATGCTTCGCTGGGGTTTGCAGCACGGGCGCTCGGTCATTCCGAAGTCGACCAAGCCCAGTCGCATCGCAGAAAACATCAACGTGTTCGACTTCGAGGTCTCCTCCCGAGAGATGGCCGCCATCGACAGTCTCGACACCGGCCGGCGGGGCGGGCCCGAACCCGCCGCGATCACCCTCGAGACATTCGGCCGCGACATCCCGGAGGCCTAAGACCCCGATCTCATCGGGTCGCATCGCCTCTTTCTGCTGAGCCAGCAGCCCGACGGCCTTCGCCGCGACCTCGCGGTGCAGCGCGCCATGGGCCTCGCCGAGCAGGACGGCCGCGTCGACAGGCTGAGCCTTCGTTGCCGCAACCCGAGCACATCGCTCGAGTCGACCCAGGCGCCCGCGGGCTGGGGCGAGGGAGTGGTCGACGCGGCACCGCCGTTGGCTCCGAGCGCGTTGTCCGCACGCGTGAGACGTGCGGCAGCGGCCGCGGTCAGCACCTCGGGAACGACCCAGCTTTCACAGGCGCGCCGGCTCCGCGGCATAGACGCGCTTTGGCGGCAACTCAGGTCTCCTGCACCCGGAGAGGTTCGCGCCGCGACGCGATACGAGATCTGGCGTCCTCGGAGCGCCGTCCTACGCGGGTCCCCGCTCCGGCGGGACGGCCTCAAGCTTCGCGCGCCATCTGGTCTTCCTCCACGCGTCGTAGCGCTCGGCAAGCCAGGCAACGTTCTCCCAAGCGGCCGGGTCCACCGTCTCGCGCATCTCGTCGATGATCCTCCCCACCTTCGGCCAGACCAGCTCGAGCGCGAACGGCGCGTCGAAGTACACGTCCTCGTGCAGAAGCCCGCGTGAAACGAGGACTCCCGCACCCTCGTAGAAGCCAAGGAACTCCGCAAACAGATGCCGCTCGCGACTTCCGCGCGGATACCGCTCGTTTAGCTCGTCGAGACTGGCCGCACCGAACTGCTCGAAGAACCACGCGCGAGCCTCGGCCTGCACCGCGGTGTCCTTGAGCGCGTGCAGACGCAGATACAACGCGGCATCGTCCTGATTCGGATCTCGCATGGCGCGACTCTAATGCCCTCTCGACCTCCCGAGGACCCGTCGGTCCACCCAACGCGCGTGACCCCTCCGTCGGAGGTCCTCGGCGAGCCGGCGACACCGAACGTGCCCGTCACCGACCCATGGTTGAGCACCAAACGGTCCGAGGCGACGGGCTGCTGGCGGCCGTCAACCCCCCGGACGGGTCCTGGCAATGCGGGACTGTGAATGACACAAGCACTCAATGAAATCGATCATGGTTCCGCGCGCGCTCGAATCAGTGCCTACAGATTCAAGCGGGCGCGGCGGCCACGGGTGCGCTCGCGCGAGAGCCCTGTACTGCGAGCGCTTGGGTCAGCTCTTCGCGGGAGTGGATGCCTAGCTTTAGGTACACGTGGCGCAAGTGGTACTCGACTGTCTTGGGGCTGAGGAACAGCGCGGAGGCGGTCTCGCGGGTGGTCTTACCCCCGGCGAGTAGCAGCGCGATCTGGAGCTCCTGAGGGGTCAGCTCGTCGATCGTGCTCGGGTCCCGGCGTCGGAGCGTCTCGCCGCTTGCGGCGAGCTCGGTTCGGGCACGCTCGGCCCATGGCCGGGCGTCGAGGCGCTCGAAGGTCTCGAGCGCCGCGCGCAGCTGCTCGCGCGCGAGGACTCTGTTTCGCGCCCGGCGGAGGCGCTCACCGTAGGCCAGCCGCGTCCGCGCTGTCTCGAACACGTCAGGCGTCTGTTCGTGCTGCGACAGCGCCTCGTCGAAGCGCGAAGCGATGTCTGCGTCGTCTCCGAGCAGCCCCTGGCTGCGCAGCGCGCGGGCACGAGACCACGGCTGCCCCTTCGCTTCGGCGGTGCTCGCGAACCGCGCGATGACCCGCTGTGCCTCGTCGGAGCGCCCCAGCCTCAGGTACGCGTCGGCCAGCTCGGCCGCCGGCGAGAGATCGGCGTCAGTGATCTGGAGCTCGTCGAGCAGCTTTTCTTGTTGCTCGAAGTGTTCAACGGCGCGTGCAGGATCGCCTAGGCCGAGCTCGAGTTCGCCGAGCGCGGCCGTCGCCCAAATCTCATGCAGCCGGGTTCCGAGCTCCCCGGTGAGCTTCAGCGCCTCGTCCGCACAGCTTCGGCACTCGCTCTCGCGCCCCCGGCGCGCCTCCAGCCACGCGAGTCCCGCGAGTCCGAACGCGAGCTGCGTGCGCTGATCGCTTTCGCGTGCCATATCGATCGCCTCGCGGTAGGTCGCCTCGGCCGAGAGCCAGCGGTCTGTGGTTGCCTCATCGCGGGCGATGAGGTTGAGCACGAACGGCAACACGCCCAGCGCCGAACGCGCGCGGGCGGTGCTCAGTGCTCGCTGGAGCAGTGAGCGGCCGGTACCGGACTCGCGCAGGAAGATCGGCACGACGGCGAGCCACGGAAGGAGCCGCAGGTCGTCTCCGAGCTCGGGTGAGCTGTCTGCGAGCGCGACCGCCTCATGGAGGGAACCGGCGCCGGCTGCGGCGTCCCCGCCGACGACTCGCGCCATGCCCAGCGCCGCCGCTGCCATGAAGCGCGCGCCGACCGACGCGCCGGCCGCCAGCGTCGCGCGTGCCCGCCCCGCGGCTGACATCATCTCGGCCGGGTTGCCGGCGTAGAAGCACGCCGCCCCCGCCTCAGCGAGCATCGCGACGGCTCGCTCGGGGTCGGCGCGCTCGGCCGCGCTCGTCAGGATCGCGTGCCCGCGCATGACTGGCCCTCGGCGGGTCGCGATGTGACCAGCGAGCTCGTCGATTTCGACGATCGTCCAGGGATCCGAGGTCGACTCCCGGGCCCGCTCGAGTAGCTCGATTGCCCGATCGGCGCGACCCGCGTTCCATGCTGCCTCGGCTGCATCGCACAGGAGGCGCGGGCGCCGCCCCGAGTCCGCTGACAGCCATGCGGCCCGCTCGAACGCTGCGCATGCGGTTGCGTATGCGCTCCGATCGCGACTGCGGGCGCCAGCCTGCTCGAGTGCAGACGAAGCCGCCTCATCGCACCCGGTCGCGGCGGCCGCGAGATGCCACGCGCGACGATCGATGTCGCGATCGGGCAGCGCGTCCGCAAGCGCCCGGTGAGCCGCACGCCGGTCGGCAGCCGTGGCGTCGGCGTATACCGCCGAACGTGCGAGAGGGTGCCGGAACTCGATCGATCCAGCCCGCAAACGGACCAGTCCCGCGCTCTCCCCGGCCGACAGCGCCGACACATCGGTCGCGAGCTTCGCCGCGGCGCGGTCGAGCACTGCGAGATCACCGCTGTCGCTCGCCGCCGCAAGCACCAACGCCCGCCGCGCATGATCGTCCAGCTGGCCCGCCCGTCGCAGGAATGCTTGGCAGACCCTCGCGGAGACCAGCAGGGGCGCCCCTTTCGGGGCGAGCTCGAGCGCCCCCGCCTCAGGCGCGAGCTCGAGCAGCGCCAGCGGATTACCGGCCGTCGCGTCGTGCAACCGCCTGACCGTGTTCACCGGTAGGTCTCCGAGCAACGCAGCCGCGTCCGCTTCGTTGAGGCCGCCGATTCGGACCGTCGGGAGGTCAGCACCGTCGAGCAACGAAGGCTCTCCCTCGCGTACTGCAATCAGCACCGCGATCGGGTCTGCAACGAGACGGCGGAAGGCAAACAGCAGCGCCTGGGCGCTCGAGTCATCAAGCCACTGGGCGTCATCGATGAGTACCGCCACCGGTCCCTGGTCGGCGTACGCCGCGAGCAGGCTGAGCGTCGCGGCGCCGACCGCGAACCGCTCGTGTGCGATCGCCGGTCGTAGCGCGAGCGCACTCCCAAGCGCGACGCCGAGCGGCTCGGGGATCTTCTCCAGCACCGACAACGCAGGGCGAACTAGCTCAAGCAGCGACGCGAACGGAATCTGCGCTTCCGACTGGATTCCACGCGCACGCAGGATCCGCATTCCCTGCGCTCGCTCGGCGGACTGTTCGAGCAGCGCCGTCTTGCCGATCCCCGGCTCTCCGACCAACGCGAGCGTGGCGCTCGTGCCCGACCGCGCTCGCGCCAGCGCAGCCTCGATCGCGCGCCGTTCCCGTTCGCGCCCCACCAGCATGAGGAGATTCTAGGTCCGGGCACCGGGTGGAACAAGGAATTGCGCACCCACGACTAGGTGCCCCCCGGATGCGAACTACGGCACGCGCGCCGTAGGGTCGCCCCAGTTATGGGTTGCGCATGGCGACAGGAGGTTGTTGGATGAGCGCTAGCAGCCGGGTCAGGGGTTCATCGCGCCGGGAGTTTCTGAAGGGGGCTAGTGCGGCTGGGGCGGGTTTGACGGCTGGCTCGGTCGGTTCGGCTTTGCCGCCGGCCGCGGTGGCAGGACCGTCGCCGTTGTCGCCGGGTCGGTACGCGCACGGTGGCGAGGGGGCGCCTGCGAGCAGCGTTGATTTCGGCCGGATCTTCCCCGATCTGCCGCCGTTTGCAGAAGCGAATGACACGGCCCGCGCGGCGCTATTAGAGGTGGGGCAGCAGGGCGGGATCCTCGATGGGCGCGATGAGCTCGGGGCGGGGCCGAAGGCGCTAATCGTCGACCCGACGGTCAACGGCAATCCGACGTCCTCGAACCCGTATGGGAGCAATCCCGACAACCCGACGATGACGGCGGGGTCGACGTTCGTGGGTCAGTTCACCGATCACGACATCACCTTCGATCAGACCTCGCATCTGGGGGTACCGCAGAACCCGCTGACCTCGCCGAATACCCGCACGCCGGCGCTCGATCTCGACTCCGTGTTCGGCGGCGGGCCGGGCCTGCGCCCGGACCTGTACGTCGAGAACCCGGACGGGTCGGTCGGGCCGAAGCTGAAGATCGGCTCCGGCGGCGTTCACGAAGACGTCCCCAGGGTGCCCAATGGGAACGGCACCTACACGGCCCTGTTGGGCGATCCGCGCAACGACGAGAACGTGATCATCGCCGGACTACACTGCGCGCACATCCTGTTCTACAACCGCCTGCTGGACGAGCTTGCGGAGTTCGATTTGTCCCGGTTCCGGGCGAGACGTCCCATCCGTATGTGGCGTTCCTGCTCGCCCGTCAGGTGACGCTGTGGCACTACCAGTGGCTGTTGGTCAACGAGCACCTGCCGCAGATCGCCGGGCAGGCGGTCGTCACCGACGTGCTCGAGCACGGCAACCGGTTCTACAAGCCGCCGCCGGGGGACGCGTTCATGCCG
>DASPPG010000062.1:0-2818 GCA_035625625.1 Solirubrobacteraceae bacterium | reverse complement strand
AGACATGATTGTTGGGCGGGGAGCAGGCGAAGAGGACGAGGGTCATTCGGCCGATCCCCAGGGACGTTCGCACGGCGGGGGCGGGGACCAGCTCGAGGCGGGTGATCAACAGACTCGCCCTGAAGTTGGTGGCCAAAAGACACGCCAGTCTGAGTGCAGCGCCTTGCTCTGTTGCGAGATGCGTATACGCCTTGAGTGTCGCGTGCGAAAGGACACTTCGGGCTGGCGTCCCCAGGCGTTTTCCGCGTACGCATACCTCCGAGCCGAGCTCGAACGGCTCGAATGCATCGATCCCGGTGCCGACAAGTGCATTGCGCCAGGAGTCGAGCGAGCGCTCGATGAAGCTCTACTCGCGATGACGCCACAGCGTCGGTTGTGCTGCGAGTCAGACCAGTGTGGACGTGGAGGCAAGACAGGCTGTATGAGCAAGAGGCGTTGTTGTGTTCGGTGCCCGCACCCTGTGATCGCGCTCAGGCGGTTCTACTCTGGAAGTCACATCGAGGGGACGTGGAGAGCGATCCATAGGGCCCAAGCCGCTCTCTACACTGTCTACCCGTCGAGCGAGCTCGCGCCGCAAGTCGAACACGTGGAGGCGGTTGTCGCGGAATTGCCCGAACAGAGCGCACTCGTGAAATCGTTGGCCTCGTTGCTCACCAACATCAACGAACGGACGGCCCCAACCACTAGTGCAGAGCAGCCGGCCTCATCGATGGGGGCAGCACATGAAACCGTGCGAACCGCGTCAGCTCCTAACACACAATCGACGGCTTGGGGTGTCGCATTGAGGGGCTTCTACGAACGAGCGATGGACGTCTCGGACAATCTCCACCGCGAAGCGCGGGCATTGCGCAATGCACTAATGGCGGCCAGCGTCGTCACCGTCTTCGTGCTCCTAGCTCTGGGGATCGCCCACACGATCGACACGAGCATTGTTGATCTGTGTACGAAGACGAGTACGGGCAACGTGATCTGTCCACTCGGTGGCGCGCGACATCCGTTCGATGTGCTCGCGATTGAGCTCGCCGGAATGCTTGGAGGTCTGCTGTCAATCATTATTCCCCTTGCCACCGGTGAACGGATCAAGACGCCGTTTCGCGTCTTCAATCAGCAGATCATGCTGAAGCTTCTCGCAGGTGCCGCGAGCGCCCTAGCCCGGAACGTGCAGTAAGCGTGGGGGAGTGACCGAGGAGCCCGGGTGCGGCGATCGGGGGGTTGTGAGTGTGACGTTGTGGGGTGTGATGGTGGCCGTGCGGGCGGTTCGGTGATAGCGCGATGCTTGTGCGGCCGGTGTGTGGGCAGCGGTGAGCGAGGCCGTGGCCGGAAAGCTGCTTGGTGGTGTGGTCGGCCGGTGGCGGCTGTCAGCTAGTGAGGGCTGGGAGCGTTTTGAGCTTCTCGAAGGCGGCGACGAGCTCGGCTGCCCACGGCCATGTGTCCTGGAGGTGGAGCTTTGCGCGGCGACCGGAGAACGCGAGCCTGCCGGCAACGTGCAGCAGCCGATAGCGGATGCGCTTGGGCTCGGCCTTGGCCAGCTCTCCGGTGAGGGCGAGCGCTTGGGTCCAGACGAACAGGTCGTGCGCGAACATCACGATCTGTAGCCACACCTCGTTGAGCGCGAACTCCTTGAACGGGAACTTGGAAAGGCCGGTGTCCTTGTCATCACGGATACGGTCCTCGACGTGCGCGTGCTGGCGGTGGCGGCACTCGAGCACCGCGATGTCCTCGTCGGCCTGGTCGGTGAGGATCGCTTGGAAGCGGTAGCCGTCGTGGTCGGTGAACGACAGCTGCGCTCCGGGGTGCGGACGCTCACGCCGCACAATCAGCCGGGAGCGCTCGGGCCAAGCGGACAGATCAACCATGTCGGTGATCTCCACGACCTCGCCGTTTTTGCGGGCCGAACCGTCCTGGTCGAGAGCTGCCACCCACGCGTCCTCGGAGACCTGGAGGATCGCTGAGCGGACCGTCTCGGTCAGCTCGTAGCCAACCGAGAAGCGCATATTGCCCTCTCTGCAGTAGTCAACCAACCCGTGGGTGGCACCGGCGGAGTCCGCGCGCACCAGGATCTCCAGCGACTGCACGTACTCGACAGGGATCTGCTCGAGCGCCCGGTCCAGCACCGCCACATGATCAGCGGCGGTGTTCGAGCCGGCGTTCCCGGGGCGCAGAAGGCCGCCGAGCGCCTCCCTGGTCTCATCTAGGTAGACCTGCAACGGGTGAAACCCGTAGCCGCCCTTGTAGTTCCCGGCCGCCTTCTCCTTCTCCGAATGCGCCGTGATCAGCGTCGCGTCGACATCGAGCGTCAACCGCTCAGGCGCACCATGCAGCTCCCAGAACCGCTCCCGGGCACGCGCGTGCGCGACACGGAGGGCATCCAGCAGCCCCGGCTCAGACGCGACCCGGTCGATCATCCGAAACGCTGTGGAGTCAGACGCGATCGCCCCGAAGAGCGCGTCCTGCTCACGGACCACACCGAGGTCCGAGACGCACTCGCCGCCGTCGACGAGCATCACCGCGAGATCACGGATCACCCTGCCCGGATCATGACCACGACGCCGCCGCTTGATCGGGGCCAGCCCCAGCGACAGCGCTCTCGTAAGACCGAGTTGGTCGGCCACCCGCGCGACCAGCGCGCTGCCCGCGTGCGAGACCAAACCTGCTCCGTCCGACGTGACTTCTACGGTTACCGGGCGTCCATCACGCATCACCTTCAAGGTGAACCTCCTGAGTTCGGGAATCGGTCCTTCAGCAAGCCCAATTCTCCAAGCCCAGCCGGACGTTCCCGCGCCCCCGCTCACCCCGGGGGCGCGGCCGTTACTGCACG
>DASPPG010000061.1:0-31397 GCA_035625625.1 Solirubrobacteraceae bacterium | reverse complement strand
CCGCGTGGATGACCCACGCGAGCACGAGGCAGAGCGCGCCCAACGCGAGGTCTGCCGCGGGACTCAGCGTTTTCTTGGCCGTGTTGCTGGAGCTTGGCGACGAGAACACGATCACGAGCCCGAGCGTGATGCTCGTCAGATTCGCGCCAAGCAGGTAACCCGCCATCAGCTTCGCCGGGTTGTCGAGCAGCAGCATCACGGTCGTGGCCGCGAGCAGCGTGGGGTTCAACGAGGCGGTCAGCGACAGGAGAATGACCTCGCCCACTGCTCGACCAGCCTTGCGCACGCCCCAGCCCCGGCATCATCCGAAACGGGCGAAACCGCGGTGTTAGCTAGCTGACCGACAGAGAGCTAGAGCCTCAGGTCCCCAAACCGGCAGTGTTCCGACACGGCCCGATACCGCTCTGCGTCGGGCTAAAGGCGGCAACGAGCCGAAGGAGGCGCGGCCAGATGCCTGCTTCGCTCTGCCGTCTGCGTCAACAGCCGACATCTGCCTAGGCAGATGCGAGTCCGAGTGCAGTCGACCGCGCGAGCGCTTTGGAAGGAGCCGTCTCGGTCAGAGCGGCCTGACGCCTCGTGTGCCCCTGATGTAGACGCCGGCCGCGATCCGCAGGCGGCCACTTTGCGGAGGTAAACCCGCCTGGCGGACCAATGCGTCGGCTCCTGCGTTCGCCAACATCCAAGCGTGCGCGGCGTCGGCGCGCGACGACTGCTTATCTGAGCTCGGCCCTTTGTGTCAAGTGTCAAGGTCGTGCTGTTATGCGTGCTTGTGGTGGAGGTTGTGTGTTTGCGTGAGGTCGCCCGCCGGTCGTGGATGATCGGCGGAGGCTGGCGGGATGGGGGGGTTGGTGTTGGCTCCGTGGACGCCCTTGCTTATCTGGGCCCGCGGCCGCGCGTGGTGGCGGCCGGTGGCTTGATGGTTGATCGGTCGTTCCGGTGGAGCGACTGCGGCCGCTCTGTCTTTTGTGGGCCGCCACGCTGGGCGTGGGTGCCTCGGTCGCTGCTGGAGCTGGCTGCATGCTTTGAGCGCATCGGTGATGGGTGGGCTTGGTCGGAGCGTTGGTCGGGAGGGTCGAGCGCGGCGGGGCCGAGCGCTTTGAGGATGTGGTAGGACCGCCGGGCGAGTTTGCGGGCGATGGTCAGGCACGCGCGGGTGTGCGTGAGACCGCGCGCCTTGAGCGCGTGGTAGTCGTGGTAGTCGGGACTGGTCTTATGGGACGCGCTCTGCGCGGCTTCGAAGAGCGCCCAGCGCAATGGCGCGGAGCCTTGGCGGGTGAGCTTGCCCAGCTGGGCGTGTCGGTCGGAGCGGTGCACGCCGATGTCGATGCCGGCCATCCGGACCGCTTGCCGGGAGGCGTGCAGTCGCGTGACGTCGCCGAGCTCGCACAGCGTGACCAGCGCGGAGATCTCGCCCATCCCGTACTGGGTCATCAGCGCTTGGCAGCCGGCCTGGCGGCGCGCAAGCGGACGGAGGTCTCGCTCGATCGTGGCGATCTGGATCTCGAGCAGATCGATCATCTCTAACGCCACACCGATCCGCTCGCTCGCATCTGGTGCAAGGTCCAGGCCGGCGAGGAACTGGCGGCCGGCCAGGGTGCGTAGATCGTCCGGGGCGCCCGGGATCCCGTGGTGAAAGAGCGTCGCGCGGATCCGCTGGACCCAGCTGGTGCGCTCGGCGACCAGCGTGTTACGCAGTCGGGCGCGCGAACGCCATCCTCGAACGTGCTCAGGCGGTAGCCAGGCCTCTGGCAGCCGGCCCTCGCACAGCAACTGCCGCAGCCATTTCGCGTCGGTCCGGTCGGTCTTGGCGCGGCGTTTGCGACCGCGCAGCGCACTGGTCTCCACCGGCTCGGCCAGATCGGCGATCGCCCCCCGGCGCTCAAGCGCCCGGGACACGAACAGCCAGCCCGTGCACGCCTCAACAGCGACGTGAACGACTCGTCCGGGGAAGCCCGAGACCCACTCTTCGACCGCGGCTGGCGTGGACTCGATCTGCCCCCGCCACACCTCGCCCGTCACGGTATCCAACGCGTCGACGGTGATCTGCCGCCGATGCACGTCGAATCCAGCCACGATCGCCCCAGGCTCCTCGCCCAGCACAAACGGCGCACACGTGACCACGCCGCCGTCACGGCCGCCCGATGCCATACCGTCACTCACGGTCGGTCCTCCCAGTTCGAATGAACCGGCGGCGCGGCTGCAACCGCGCACGCCTTCAACCCAAGCCGTTCGACACGGAGGACCGACCACCTGCCTCGACCCCAGCCGCGACGCCACGAACGCGGGCCGTGCTCATGTCATCTTTTACTCTCGCGGGGACTCCGGCGTCGCTGTGGCTTTGCCACGCCAGCAGCAACGGCGTCCGGCGATTGCTCCGCATGGATCCGGTAGTCGAAGCTCCGATGATTGCTTCGTACAAGAGGAGCGGCACGACAAGACCGCTGCCCGCGTGGCGAAGCAGTCGCGCACCTCGGGGCAGGGCGCACGCCTTCTGATCCGCAACGCACCAGCGCGACCCGCTCCGGCCCGAGGACGAAAGCAATCATCCGGTCACATGCATGGTTGTGGCCACCTGCTGCGCCGCGCACAGCCGCCGGCGCTCACGGCCCTTCCTGCCCCGCCGCTGCGCCGACCAACCCGGATCAGGGCTCGGCGTTGGCCGAGATGAACTGCCTGGCGACCTTGTAGTTGGGGCCGCCGTGGATGCAGGCGCCGCCGCCCGCCCCGTGCCCGCAACTCCAGCCGCCGTCAAGCGTCCACGAATCCTCGGACAGCGGCCCGCCGGGAGGGCCGTGCAGCCTTCCCTTGCCGCTCAGAAAGTCGCGCAGCACCCGCCGGGCCGTGCGACACGACACGTTCCCCTTGAGCACCGTCACCTGAAAACGGTCGCGGACGCTACCGCTGCCGAGCTCGAAGGACGGACAGTAGTGACTCTGCGGGTAGCCGGGCGCCACCCCGGCCAGCGCCGCGCCGCCCGCGCCGAGTGCCAGCACCGCGGTAGCCAGGACGGCTACCAGCACCGACCTGGACATCCACCTCCCTCGCATCGGCGGCGAGGGTAACCGCTCGGCGCTTGGAAGTCCAGCACTCGGAAATGCCGCTGATGTCATCAGCCTGACAGGAGCGACGTGAGCGTTGGCTAGGCGCGAGCGATCAAGCCGTTGATCTGGCCGCGTGAATCGGTCGGACTCAGGCGATTCGAGTGATCTGCCGATCCGAGGAGAGTGACGAGGCTCCGCGAGCCGGTATCGGCTGGATACGCGCTGCTGCTGATCGCCTCGTCAGCCGGATACCTCGTCGCCCGGAATGTGGCCGGACCATTGATGCCGATACAGCTCGTGGTCGTGCTTGGCGTGCTGGAGTTCCTGGTTCAGCCGTTCTCCACGCTCATCCACGAGCTAGGGCACGCCGTAGTGGCTCGCCGCGTGTCTAGTGGGCGGGTCAGCATCATTGTCGGACGAGGGCCATACCTCAGCTTCACGCTGAGGGATGTCCGGATCAACTTCAGCCTCCTGCCGGCCCGCGGCGTGATGATCCGCGGGGTATGTCGCCATGATCCCGCTGGCGTGAGCTGGCGCGCGCGTGCCATGATCGCGCTCGCAGGACCGACGACCACCATTCTTGAACTGCTGGTCGGTTTGGACGTCGCGACCGACTTCTGGCATGGGGGAGGGCCGATCATCCGAAACCTGTTGGCGCTAAGCCTGGTCGGGCTGGGGGCGAGCGCCGTTGTGAATCTGCTCCCACGAACTACCGGACATCGATCGCTCGCCCGCGTGGTCTCTAATGATGGGTCGCAGGCGGTCGCCGCGCTGCGCCTGCACCGGGCTGGCGCGCCTCTGCCAGTTCCTGTCCCGGGCCCGAGCCGGAGAACTGGTGACTGCGGCTTGGCGGTCGCACCGGCATCCCGGGCAGCAGATGACCAAACCGCAGCGCCGGCGCGAGTCCGGCGCCAACCCGATCCGCATAGGGGACCGCCACCCCTGAGACGCGCGGCCGAACCAGAGCATCAGCGCGATCTCGCGCGGGCCCGCACGAGCGTCGCTCCGCCACCCGTCAGGTGAAATCGAGCCAACGTCGTTTAGGTTCGGTGCGCGGGGGCGCCGACAGCCCACGCTTGCATTCCAGGAGTGACACGCCTCGACGGCAGCATCTCGGGCAGAAGCGAAAAGCCTCCGAGCGAGCTGGTGGAGGCGCGAGTGGCAAAGCGCTAGTTCGGGGCCGGGTGCGGGGGATGCGCGGAACGTCGACGAAGCACGCGTCCGCTGCGAGAGGGGAGCGCGACTCGAAAGCGGTCGTGCGGGCGACCGGCGGCGCGTGATCGCTCACCGCGCGAAGCACAAGTGCGCCTCGGGCCCCCCTCGCGGCCCCATCCGGTGCGATTCGCACACCTGCCCCGAGGCACCGGTCCGGGCGGTCCTAGCGGGCTGGCTGCAAGCGCCGTGTCTCATGCTGAAGATGCGCCGTGTCGCCGAAGCAGTCGCCGTCCGGAAACCGGCGGGCCGGCGTAAGCGATCGGCAGCTCCGACGACTGCTGGCGCCTCAATGCAGCCGCCCCGACCCCAACTGCGGGGTTGTTGAATCACGCCTTTAGCAGCCACGAACATGGCGTGGCTCCTTTTCGATCAAGGCAGCAGTCATGACGGCCGGCGCAGGCGCGACCGAAACGACTGCCGGCGTGCCCTCGCTTCTCGCTACGTTGTCCGTCGGAATGAGCCTCTATCCGGGCACGCCTTACAACTACAGCGCCACGGCACAAGGCATCGTGTTCACCGCGGGCGCATGTCCACTCGATGAGCACGGGACCGTCGTCGCTCCCGGCGACTTCGAGGCGCAAGCGCTCCGCGCGGTCGAGAACCTGCTTGCTGCTCTGTCGACCCATGACATCGGCCCGGAGTCGGTGTTGAAGACGACTGTCTTCGTCGTGGCGGGTGACCGCTCCGATCTCGTCCGGGTTTGGGACGTTGTCTCCTCGCGTCTCGGCCGAGTGCCAAGCACTCTCCTCGGCGTTTCGCTCATGGGTTACCCCAACTGGTCGAGATCGAGGCGGTCGCGGCGGTCGAATCCAGCTCTGCTGCGTCGGGCTAAAGGGTGAAGGCGCGTCGGGCGCAGCGATTGGCGGCCAGCGCCGCGGTCGCGTCCGATTTCCGTGCCAAGCAGCCACGATGTCGAGCCGACCAGGGCCGCCGCTCGCTGCCGCTGTCGGACAGCTCGAGCCACGCGATGACCAGATCGGTCCGTGGCTGCTCCGCCGGCGAAGCGGTGGGCCCCAGCCAGCTGTGGTCTCAGGTGAAAGCAGTCGAGCGGCGTGCGTCGTTCGCCGTCGGGCTGGTGACCGGCGGCCTAGGCTGACACCTCGCCGGTCTGGCGCGGCCTATTCGGGGCGCGGGCCAGCGTCGGCAGTAGCTCGCCGAGCGCGGCGTCGACTTTGATGTCGGCGAGCGGGTCGCCACGAGTCGCGCCCCGGTTGATGATCGCCACCGGGATCCGCGCCTGCTGAGCCCGGTGCACGAACCGCAGCCCTGACATCACCATCAGCGAGGACCCGAGCACGAGCAGAGAGGCCGAGTCGTCGAGGAGCTCAAAGCACCTCTGCACCCGAGATCGCGGCACGTTCTCGCCGAAGAACACGACGTCGGGCTTGAGCATGTCGGACCCGCAGCACTCACAGCCGACGACCCGGAACCGCGCGACCTGCTCTTCGGCAAGTTCAGCGTCTCCGTCAGGGTTGCTGGCGGCGACCTCGTCCCAGTCCAGATCGGGGTTGGCGGCCTGCAGCCGCCGATCAAGCGCGTCCCGGGTGCTGCGCGCGCCGCACTCCAGGCACACGACACGGTCAAGCGCTCCATGCAGCTCCACGACGTCTCGGGCGCCCGCGGCTTGATGCAGCCCGTCGACGTTCTGCGTGATGATCCCGCGCAGCACGCCCGCCTGCTGAAGCGCGGCGACCGCCCGGTGCCCGGCGTTGGGCCGCGCGGCGACGATCCGCCGCCAGCCGATGTGAGCGCGAGCCCAGTAGCGCTGACGGGCCTCCGACGAGCCGCGGAACTCAGCGATCGTCATCGGCAGCCGGGCGCGCAGCGCGCCGCTCGGACCGCGATAGTCAGGAATTCCCGACTCGGTCGACAGGCCCGCGCCCGACAGCACGCACACACCGCCACGACCAACAAGCTCACCAAGCGGTCCCGTCACGACGCCATCCATCGGCTCAGTATCCCCACGAGCCCGCCGGCAAGCGCCAAGGGTGAGGACTCCGACCCGCCCAGCCCGCGTAGCAGGGGGTCCCGCCTAGCGCACGCCGCACGTCACGACGGTCGTGCCTGGTCGGGCCCCGGCAGTCGACCGACTCTGCTCCCGAGAACAGGGACAGCGGGACCGTCGCCGAGCAGACCTCCGCAATGTCGCCGAGGGAATAGCCGACTCGTCGGCGCGGCCACGACGGAAGCGATCGTCGCGTACCGGCGGTCGCGCGGTGTCGGCTGGCCGCTGGTTTCCGCGCATAGGCATCACGAGGACGGCCGAGGCGGGACTATCGCTCCAGACCGGAGGGATCGGCCGATGCCGCAGAGCAATAGTGCGGTGGGCGAAGCCCGGTTCGAGTTGCGGACAGATGCTCAGCCGGGGCGATGCAGTAGCCCGCGGCGCGCCGAAAGACGACTCAGTACGTGGCAAAGCTACAGCGACGCCGGAGCCCCCGCGAGAGTAAAAGCAGTCCCGGCGCGCCGGCCCCGCGCACGCTTGGGTGTGGGCGAAAGGAGCAGCGCGCGATCCGTCGTCGTCGCGACCTTGGACCAACATCGACCCCCGGCGCGGATTACTGCTTCGATCACGGCGCTAGCCCTGTTTTCCGCGTAGCTAGCACGACGGCTGCAAGCACCCGACGCACCGTTCTGGCGAATCTCGGGTCTCTCGCCTTCGTCGCTGACCCGCTCTGCCTTCGTCTCCGGGCGGGTATGCCGAGCCGCGGCGCGTCGTGGCTGCGTGTGTCCGGAGGGAGCAGCGCATTCCGGGCCGCGCCCGCGTGGTGGCTCCGTTGCCCGCCGGGCGTGCTGGTGGCTGCCGAGCGCGTTCTTGCCGTTCGGCGGTTGCGCAGGCTGCTGTGCGACGCGGACGATCGGCGGCGGACTCCCCGGATTCGGTACTTCATACCGATATCCGGCAGCAGTCTGGCCCGATGGCGCGCGGGCGCCGGGGAGCTACGGTCGGCTCGGCGATGGCGGGTGGCTGCGATCGTTCGGTGGCGGGATCGGTAGGAGGTGCGTGATGAGTGCTCTGATCGGGGTCCGCGACGGAGTCGGTGTCGGCAACATCGCGATACCTGAGCGCGCTGGGTTTGCGGCGACGTCTCATCCGGAGATTGATGCCGCGGTGGCCGCGGTGTCCTCGCGGCGGGTCGAGTGGCCGCGGGTTAGCGTCGCGCAGCGAATCGAGTTGCTTGACCGCATGATCGCCGACACCTACGCGGTCGCGCGGCGCTGGGTCGAGGCGGAGTGTGAGCGCAAGCGGATCGCTTTCGATTCGCCGGCGTCTGGGGAGGAATGGGGCACGGGCCCGTGGTGCGCGCTCAGCAACATGCGTCAACTCCGCGCAACGCTGCGCGATATCCAGCGCGAGGGTCGCCCACGACTTCCGGGCGCCGTCCGCACCACTGCCGCAGGGCGCGTGTGCGCCAGGATCTTTCCACGGGAAGCCTACGATCGCGCGATCTATACGGGTCTCACCGGCGAGGTGTGGATGCCGTCCGGCGTGAGCGCCGAGGAGATGCAAGCGACGGTCGGAGGCATCTATCGGGCTCGCTCACGCGGGGAGTCGCGTGTCGGGGCGGTCCTGGGTGCCGGGAACCTGTCGGCGATCCCGTTCATGGACGTGATCTACAAGGTGTTTGCCGAGGACGAGGTCGTCGTCCTCAAGCTCAACCCGCTCACTAATCACCTGCAGCCCGTGTTCAGCCAGGCGCTGCGGGCGCTGATCGACGGCGGCTATCTCCGGATCGTGCAGGGCGGCGCCGACGAGGCACGGTATCTGGTGCATCACGCCGCGATCGACACCGTGCACCTCACTGGCTCGGACAAGACCCACGACGCGATCGTGTTCGGGACGGGCAAGGATGCGGCTGCGCGCAAGGCGGAGAACCGACCGTTGCTCAACAAGCCGATCAGCTCCGAACTGGGCAACGTCACGCCGGTGATCATCGTCCCGGGGAAGTGGTCGGGTTCGGCGTTCGACTTCCATGCGCAGATGCTCGCGTCGACGCTCGCTCAAGCCGGGAGCTATGAATGCATCACTCCCCGCGTGCTGGTCACACCCGCAGAATGGAGCGGGCGAGAGAAGTTGCTCGCCGCGCTTCGGCGGGTTCTGCGCCAGACCCCAAACCGGTTTGCGTACTATCCCGGCGCGCAGGAGCGCTTCTCGCTGTTCACCGGCCGCCATCCCGAGGCCGAGTTGCTTGGCGCGGGCGCTGCGGGTAGCCTGGCGTGGGCGCTCATCCCGGGCGTTGATCCCGGCAGCGACGACCTCGTCTTCTCAACCGATCCGTTCGCGCCGGTCCTCGCCGAGACGCCGCTTGCGGCCTCCTCGGTCGCTGACTTCATCGACCGCGCCGTTAGCTTCTGCAACGATCGCGTATGGGGCACGCTCGCTGCCGCGGTCATCGCTCAACCACGATCACTGCGATCCCCGGACACGAAGACGGCATTCGAACGGGGGATCGCGACGCTCCGCTACGGCACGATCGTGATCAACGGCCCAACGTTCTACGGCTTCTCGCTGGTGTCACCGCCGTGGGGCGCCTTCCCCGGGCAAAAGCCCACCGACATTCGGTCCGGCCACGGCGTCGTCCACAACACATATCTCCTGACCCATACCGAGAAGACCGTCCTACGTGTCCCGTTCCGAACCGTGCCCAAACCGCCGTGGTATGTGACCCACCGCCGCTGTCATGAGGTGTTCAGCAAGTTGACGGCGTTCGAGGCCGGCGCAAGTCCCGCGAAGCTTCCCGGGATCTTCTGGTCAGCGATGCGGGGGTGAAGCACTCTCGCGCGGCACGGCCCCACGGGTCATCTGCTCTGGCGCACCACCGTTCACACCACGACCCGGGCATCGAGCAAAGCAAGAAGACGTCCGGCTGAAGGCACCAACGCAAGAGCAGCCGTCTACTGTCGCTGGCTCGCGATGCACTGCAACTGCTCCATCGTCCACACAGCGCGACGGCGGTAAGCGGCACTGCCGTTGGTTCGCAAGAGCAGACCACAGCGCACGCGCGACCGCTTCAGGCGTAACCCAGCAGGCCGCGGCGCGCGGCGGTGACGGGCCGCACGGTCCGAGAGACCCGCTTCGTGTTAGCCACGAGCATCGACCGGCTCGGCGCGGACTTCCCCGCTTGGGGCGAAACTCGAGACCGTCGCGGTCTGGGTGCTAGCCGCGAAACTGCAAATGCTCCGGGCGGGAGAGTCGCCCTATCCGTGCAACTCAGGTCCGCGGTTCGTCGGGCCGCCATTACCGCGGCCGAACGAAGGGAGGTCTCTAGCGCAGCCAGCTTCCGCATCATCCCGAGGCTGCAGAAGCCAGCGTTCGGCGTGGTCGCGCACTCGCGTCTCGTCCTTCGCGACACTGACGTGAAGTCCGCGGTGGGCTTCCGGAACGCCTGTGCGAGCGGCACTCGAGCGGCCGAGCCTCGCGACGCCTGTCGCTTGTCACATCCTCACAAGCCGAGCCTCCGCATGTGGCGCCGGCCAGTCCCGACCCCGACACCGCCGTTGCCCCTTGCCTTCGTCTGCAAGCAGATGCATGCCCGAGCTAACGATTCTCGTCCCTAGCTCCCGCTTCTCTCGGGACTGGGTCAAAATGCAGCCATGCAAGTGCGGATGGGGCAGGGCCCTGGGGGCGGGCGATGAGGGCCGAGCCCGAACTCGAGGTCGCGGATCTGCTGAGAGCGGGCGACGAGGCTCTGAGCCGGGGGGAATGGGAGCAGGCGCGGGCATATTTCGAGGCCGCACACGAACGAGGCGAGAGCGTCGAGGCGATCGAGGGTCTCGCCATGGCGGCCTGGTGGCTCGACGACGGGGAGCTCACGATCGAGTCGCGAGAGCGCGCGTACCGCCGCTACCGTGAGCGGGGCGACGCTGGCGGCGCCGCTCGGATGGCCATCTGGCTCGCGTGGGACTATCTCGCCTTCCGCGGCGAGCCGGTTGTTGCGCGTGGCTGGCTTCAGCGCGCGCACCGTCTGCTCGACGGCCTCGACCCGGTGCCGGAGCACGGCTGGCTCGCGATCCGCGAGGGTGAAGTCGCATTCCTTCTCGACAACGACCTCGCGGCCACGAGGCGCCTGGCCGAGCGCGCGCGGACGGTCGGAAGCTCGCTGGGAGTACTCGACATCGAGCTCTCGGCGCTCGGGCTCGAGGGTCTCGCGCTGGCCAGCGAAGGCGAGATCGCCGACGGTATCCGGCAGTTGGACGAGGCGTCGGCAGCGGCGATCGCGGGCGAGATGTCGGAGCTTTGGGCGGTCGGACGCACCTGCTGTTACATGATCACCGCCTGCGAGCGCGTGCGGGACCTCGAGCGCGCGTCCCAGTGGTGCCAGCGAATGCTCGAGTTTGCCAAGCGGTGGCGAATCCGTGAGCTTTTCGCCGTCTGTCGCGCCCACTACGGAGCGATTCTCGTCTGGCGCGGCACGTGGGACGAGGCCGACGCAACTTTCGAGACGGCGATGCGGGAGTTCGCTGGCAGCCGGCCGGGCATGGCCTTCGAGGCCGTGGTCCGTCGCGCAGAGCTTCGGTGGCGTCAGGGGCGGTTCGAGGATGCGGCCGCGCTTTTCCACAAGGTCGAGTTTCACCCGTACGCGCAGCTCGGGCTCGCCCACCTCGCGCTCGATGGCGGCGACGCCGTCCGTGCTGCGGAACGTACGGAGCGGTTTTTGCGGAAGCTTGGCCCGGAGAGCCGGCTCCAGCGCGCTGCCGGACTGGACGTGTACGCTCGGGCGCTCGTCGCACTTGCCGAGGTGGAGCGAGCGAGGAGCGCGCTGAACGAGCTGCTGGGTCTCGTAGCGGAGGTCGGCACCGACTCACTTCGTGCCCCGGCACTGGCAGTGCAGGGTGTCGTCGCAGAGGCGGAGGGCGATCTCGACACGGCGCGGCTCTACATGGAGGACGCCATCGACCTCTTTCGACAGATTGGGGCCCCCTTCGAGACCGCGCGGACGCGGCTCGACTTGGCGCGGGTGCTCGCTGCGCTCGGGCGCAACGACCAAGCGGCCGAGCAAGCGCGCGTGGCTCAGGAGGCTCTCGAAGGGATGCAGGCGGAGCGCGAGGCGCAACGTGCGGGTGCGCTCGTGAGCGAACTCGACGCTGCCGGGGCACCTGAGGCCGCGACCGTGCTGACGCCTCGCGAGGTCGACGTGCTGAAGCTCGTCGCGCAGGGATTGAGCAACCCGGAGATCGCAGAGCGCCTCGTTCTGAGCGAGCACACCGTCCACCGGCACTTGGCCAACATTCTTCGCAAGCTCAACCTCTCGTCGCGCTCGGCGGCCGCGGCCTGGGGCGTGCGCACCGGGCTCCTCTGAACCTGGCCCGATCGGGCCATCCCTTGCCATCGCGTGAAGTTGGCCCTGACGGGCGAAGCGATGAGCGCTGCCGTCCCGTAGAACCCACCGCACAGCGTGAACTACGGCTGCAGAGCGGGCAACGGCTGCAGGGAGAAAGGGACCATGACTCTTCACATTGGCGATACGGCGCCTAACTTCCAGGCGCACACGACGGAAGGACCGATCCGGTTCCACGACTGGATCGGCAACTCGTGGGCGGTGCTGTTCTCGCACCCGAAGGACTTCACACCGGTGTGCACGACCGAGCTCGGCTACATGGCGAAGATCGAGCCCGAGTTCGCCCGCCGCGACGTCAAGATCATCGGGCTCTCGGTCGACTCGATCGCCGATCACCAGCGGTGGGTCGAGGACATCGAGGAAACGCAGGGGGCAGCGCCGGGTTATCCGCTCATTGGCGACGCGGACTACGCGGTGTCCAAGCTCTACGGGATGCTGCCGCCCGTCACGTCCGGTGAGGCGAAGTCGCGCACGGCGGCCGACAAGCGCACCGTGAGCAACGTGTTCGTGATCGAACCGGACAAGAAGATCAAGCTGATCCTCGTCTATCCCATGAGCACCGGGCGCAACTTCGACGAGGTGCTGCGCGTCATCGACTCCCTCCGGCTGACCGCGAACCACAAGGTCTCAACGCCCGTGAACTGGCAGCAGGGCGAGGACGTGATTATCGCCGCGTCGGTATCCGACGAGCAGGCCAGGGAGCTGTTCGGCGACTGGCGGGCACCGAAGTCATACCTTCGGATCGTGCCCCAGCCAGGCGAGGTAGTCCCTCGTGCCGTGACCGCGGTGGAGCTGGAGCGGGCTGTCGGGAGCGGTGCGCGATGAAGAAGCACGTAGTGATCGTGGGCGCGGGCTTCGCGGGCCTGGAGTTGGCCGCGCGACTGTCCGAAACACTCGCGGACGCGGTTCGCGTGACGCTGATCGACAGAAACGACTCGTTCTACTTCGGGTTCTCGAAGCTGGATGTGCTGGTCGGCCGGCGAGCCCCGGACGAGGTGCTGTTGCACTATCGCAACATCTCCAAGTCGGGGGTTGAGTTCCGCCAGGAGACCGTGACGGAAATCGACCCGCTGAAGCGGCGGGTGATCACCAACGAGGGCTCCTACGATGCCGATTTCATCGCGGTCGCGCTGGGGGCGGAGTACGACTTTGCGGCGACACCTGGATTCCAGGAGGGCGGATTCGAGTACTACTCGCTCGCAGGAGCTGAGCGGTTGCGCGACGCCCTGGCCGAATTCGAGGCGGGAACGGTCCTGATCGCGGTCCTGGGCCATCCGTTCAAGTGCCCGCCGGCCCCGTTCGAGGGAGCGTTCCTGCTCCACGAGCTGCTCGTGAAGCAGGGAGTTCGGGACGCCGTGAAGATTCGGATGACCTTCCCGATGGCGGCGCCGGTTCCGGTGACCAAGGACGTCTCGCAGATGTTCGTTGCCGCGCTCGACGAGCGCGGGATCGAGTACGCGCCCAAGGAGCTGGTGGTGAGTCTCGACGCTCGCGAGCGGACGGCCCGGCTGGCGAGCGGCGGGAGCGTGCCGTACGACCTGTTCATCGGGATCCCGGTGCACCGGGTTCCGGAAGTGGTCAGGCGTTCCGGGCTTGCCGTTGACGGCTGGGTGCCCGTCGACCAGACGAACCTGGCCACCCGGTTTCCCGGGGTGTACGCGCTCGGCGACGTCGCCACTGGGGTCCGCACGGTCGCCAAGGCCGGGATCTTCGCCGAGGCGGCCGCGCGAGTCGTCGCCGCTGACATCGCCGCACGCCTGCGAGGCAGCAAGCATCCGCCGCCTTACGAGGGCGCCGGCAACTGCTACGTCGAGTTCGGCGGCGGGATGGTCGGAAAGGTCGAGGTCAACTTCCTCGGCGGACCTGCGCCGACGGCCCGCATCATCGCGCCGTCGCGAGAGCTAGCAGCCGAAAAGAAGGCGTTCGGCGCCACCCGGCGCCAGAGCTGGTTCGGTCTCGACGCGGACAGAGTTCCGGTCGGGATGACCACTGCTACACCAAGTCACTAATAGAGGAGAACGAAATGTCGATCATCGACGCACACAGGAACACCACTCCCGACCTGGTCAGCGGCTCGGCCACCGAGCCGGACCGCAGCCGCCGCATCTACGGCCAGCGCGTCTCCGGACTTACCGTGGACGGAAAGGAGCTGCAGGCTGGCGTGTTCAACGAGAACCAGGTCCAGGCCGCGGCCGGGATCACGCTGGTGATCGCCGCCGTCGCTTTCAGCTACGCCTACTTCACCCACCTTTACATACCACTGCAGGCCGTCGCGAGCTTCTTCTTCGTCGAGTTCCTGATCCGGGTGACGGCCGGCATCCAGTACAGCCCGACCGGCATTGTCGCGCACGCGATGACCCGCCGGCACCCTCCGCAGTGGGTCTCGGCCAAGCCCAAGCGCTTCGCTTGGACGCTTGCCCTCGGCCTGGCGTTCGCGATGACGATCATCACCAACGGCGCCATCGCCAGGCCCTACCTGCCGAGAACACTCTGCCTGATCTGCCTGACGCTGATGTGGATGGAGACGGCGATCGGCCTGTGCCTGGGCTGTGAGATCTTCGGCCTGCTGGTGCGGCGAGGCTGGGCGGCCAAGGATCCCGACGTCGAGGTCTGCGCGAACGGCGTCTGCGCCGTCCCCGACCGCACATTCGCGAGCGAGCGAGGCGAGGGCCGATGACGCCCGCGGTGCTGGAAGCCGGTACGGCGTCGCTACTCGACGAGGCAGAAGAGGCGTTCCTCGAAGCCAATCAGGCCTTCCGCGACACGGTGATCGTCGACGAGCTTCGCGCAACCGAGTACGGCCGCCTGGACGAGTGCGGCGAGGTGTACCTGGACTACACGGGCGGGGGCCTGTACGGTACGTCTCAGCTCGAGGAGCACCTGCATCTCCTCCACGAGACCGTGTACGGGAATCCGCACTCGGTCAATCCCACCTCCTCGGCGGCTACCGAACTGGTGGAGCAGGCGCGCGCGGCAGTGTTACGGCATTTCAACGCGTCCGAAAGCGAGTACGCGTGCATTTTCACACCCAACACCACGGGGGCGCTGCGCCTCGTGGGCGAGTCCTATCCGTTCGGTCGGGGCGGCCGGTTCCTGCTCACCTTCGATAACCACAATTCGGTAAACGGCATCCGCGAGTTTGCGCGGGCCGGCGGCACGCAGACCACGTATGTGCCGCTCGAGGCACCGGAGCTTCGCGTGGCGGACGGATTGCTTGAGCGCTACCTCGACGAGTCGTCCTTCGGCGGCCACAACCTCTTCGCGTTTCCGGCGCAGTCCAACTTCTCCGGCGTGAAGCACCCGCTCGAGTGGATCGAGCTCGCGCAATCGTGTGGCTGGGACGTCTTGCTTGACGCCGCCGCATATGTTCCAACCAACCGGCTGGACCTGAGCATCTGGCATCCCGACTTCGTCGCGATCTCGTTCTACAAGATGTTCGGCTACCCAACCGGCGTGGGCGCACTGCTCGCGAGGCGCTCTTCGCTCGAGCGGCTGCGGCGACCCTGGTTCAGCGGCGGCACCGTGGTCGCCGCAAACGTCCAGGGCGAGATGGTCGTGCCCCTTTCCGGTCACGCCTTGTTCGAGGACGGAACCGTCAATTACCTCGGCATCCCGGCCGTCGAGCACGGGCTGGCGCACATCGAACGGATCCGGATCGATACGATCTCGCGGCGGGTGCGGGCGCTCGGGACGTGGCTGCTTGATGCTCTGCAGCGGCTGCGGCACTCGGACGGCAGCCCGATGGTCCGCATCTACGGGCCACGGACGTGGGACCGCCGCGGCGGCACGATCGCGCTTAACTTCTTGCATCGGGACGGGCGCGTGATCGATGAGCGGTTCGTCGACATGGTCGCGGCAGCGCACCGGATCTCGCTTCGGACTGGGTGCTTCTGTAACTCGGGGGCGGCGGAGATCGCGTTCTCGCTTGCTCGCGAGACGCTGATCGAGGCGAAGTTCGCCGAGGGGATGATTCTCGACGACTACATCGAGCTGATCGGCATGCCGACGGGCGGCGCGGTGCGGGTGTCCCTCGGGCTCGCGAGTAACTTCGCGGATGTGTACCGCTTCATGGGGTTCGCGGCGGAGTTCCGTGACGTCACCGGGGTGCCGGAGGATCTTCCCCCCCGGCGCGGGTGCTAGTGCGTCGAGTCCTGACGCCGGATGCCAATAGGGCCTGGGGAAGGGCCACCTGGCGCAGCGTCGCCATCAGGTTGCGATTGATCACATCGAGGAATACGTGCGAACCGGCGGTCTCACCGTGAAGGAGGCGGTCGAACGCCTCTCGTGGCAGCACCAGCAGCAGCGTGAGCTCCCGCGTCGTTGCGGTCATCGGAGCCTGGCCGCTGTCGATGAGGCTCTCGTACCCGAATACCTGCCCCGGACCGGCCAGTCCGACGCGTATCCGGCGGCCACCGCGGATGATCACGTTATCGACCGCGCCGTTCATCGTCAGGTAGCAGGAGGCGGGGGTCGATCCCTCTGCGACGAGCGTTCGGCTGGGCGCGCACTTCGCGAAGCGGCCGGCGGTCAGGAAGCCCCAGAGCGCGAGCGGGTCGAAGGCCCGGAACGTCGCCAGACGAGCGACGTATGCGCTGTCGGGGGGCCCGCTGGGCTCGAGGTCGGCGATGTCCGCGGGCGCCGGGGCAGGCGGATCTCCAGGATCGGCGCCGAGCGACGCCGCGAGCGTAGCGAGCCGCATCCGTAGACGTCCACACGCGACCTCGGCAACACGGCGCTTAAGCGCGAACGCCGTCGCGTGGCGCCGTGCGACAACCGCGCCGAAGTCCGCCCTGCTGAGCCAGAGCACGCGCGCGGGCTCGACCGCGCGCGCCGTCGCGGAGTGGCACCCGGCGTCGAACAACGGGACCTCGCCGAGGACCTCACCCAGCCGAGGCTCGTGAACTCGATCGTGCGGTCTCCAGGTAGCCGCAGCGGCAGCGAGATGCGACCGTCGACGATCAGGACCATCCCGACGGCCGGTCCTCCCTCGTGCCAGAGGACCTCGCCGGCCGCCAGGTTACGTTGGCGAAGGAGCCCCGCGAGCTCCGCGAACTCCTCCTCTGGAACGCCCGCGAAGAGCGGTACGGTGGATAGAAAGGCCAGGGTCGCCAAGCGCTCCATGTCGTAGCCTGTTGCGGTGTCAGACATCGAGATCCAGCATCTCGAAATCGAGCCCGCCGTCCGAGCGCGGGCCGCCATGATCATCGAGTACTCCGGCACCTCGAGCCACGTGGAAGTGTCAATCGTGAGCGGCTCGGAGGCGATCAGTACCGACCTCGCCGCGTCGCTGGCCGCCATTGCCGAGCCGCCCTCACGTGGCAGATACTCGCCGCCGAGCGTGTACCAGAGGCTCACCTACGGCAGGTCGGTCTCAAGCAACGCCTCCTCGTTGGGATACCAGCCGTAGTCGAACGAGAATCGCGTGGCGATGAGGGGCTGTCCCGTAGTCAGACAGAGGTTGACCGGAGAAGACGTGTCGATCCCGTGTCGTGCCCGGACCTGGCGGAGCAGTCGCAGGGCCGATACGGCCGCGTCGGCGAGTTCGCGAGCGTCCGGACGACCGTTTGGGTCCTCGAGCTCGGGAGAGCAAGAGGGCGTAGATCCACTCCGAGTCCGTGGTCTCCTGAATCCTCTCCGCAACTCCGGCCGGATGTGGGGAACGAGTTCGTAGCGCATGCGCACGAACTCGCGCAGATGACCGTTGTGCGCGAGCACGGTGCCGGCGTCCTGGAAACGGAACGGGTGCAGGTTGGTCTGCGCGATCATCTCCTGGTCGCTGTGGGTGACACCACGCACGTGCGCGATAAGGCACGTCGGGGCGACCTTGACGGCGAGGTTGCGCAGGTTTTGATCGAAGGCCGGCAGCGTCGTGGCGCGATAGACGAGGGGATCATCGGCCCGGACGGAGTACGGATCCCAGGCGGCCATGCCAAAACCGGCCAGGTTCAGTAAGTCGCCATCATCCGCGGGCTATAAGACTGGCGCACGAGCGAGCTATCGGTCTCGAACAACACGTGACTGAGCGAGATCGGCTCGCCGAGATACCCCAGCAGCCGGCACATCGGCACGATCCTATAACGGCGCGTGACGCCGCCCTGGCGCTAAGTGGTGCCCGGGCGGCAGTGCTCTCGCCGATGATCCGAGCAGGCAACCAGAGGAGCTCAGATGAAGCAGTTCAAGTGCGGAGCGATCGTCCCGGGCTGCGGGGCGGTGTTCGAGAGCGAATCGGAGAACGCGATCCTCCAGCAGATATCAAGGCACGCGCGCGACGAGCACGGCATGCCCGAGGTTACGCCGGAGGTCGTGAACATGATTCGCGCCAACATCACGGAGCACCCCCCCGCAAGAGGGCACGGGAGTGCCGATCAACTAACGGGTCGACGAGACGAGCCGCCCAGGCGCGTTCTTGCGCTGGGGGCTGCGTTCGGTGGTCCGGAACTGACCACTGCAGTCGGAGAACTTCGGCGACCGGGATGTCGTGCTGATCGAGATCAGAGCGACACGTTCGTGTTCGGTTCTCACAAGGTCGATGTGGGGACGCGGATACGTTCGACGGCGACATGCTCCTCGCGGCGCGAGGCGCCGACCCCGATCCGCGGCCACGCCCGGCATGCTGGAGGGTGGTCGCGAATCTTCGCGGTCGAAGCCGCCTTCTCGACCCGTGATGTGATCGCGAACTTCGACCAGACAGGGTGATTGTCGGGCGCCACTCGAAGGCTCGGCTTGTGGGGATGTGACAGACAAGCGACAGGCGCGGCGAGCCTCGGCCGCTCGAGTACCGCTCGCACAGGCGTTGCGGAAGCCCTCAGCGCACTCCAGGTCAGTGTCGAGAAGGACGAAACGCGAGAGCTCGCGCCTGATGCCGGCCCGCTGATCCTCTCGCACGATGCAGAAGAATTGCTGCCCCGGTGCGCGGCGCGAAGGCGCGTGCTGACACCAAAGCGGGTCTCGAGCGTCCGGCGCCAGCGCACCTCGTATTCGCCAGAACCATGCATCGGGTGCTTGCAACCGTCCGCGCTAAGCGCCGTGATCGAAGCAGTAGTCCGCGCGGGGCGTCGATGCTGGTCCCAAGGTGGCGACGACGCCGGATCGCGCGCTGCTCCTATCGCCCAGGTCCAAGCGTGCACGGGCTGAGTGCGCCACGACTGCTCTTACTCTCGAGCCCGCTCGGCCGGCGCTACTGCAACGCCACGCCAGCAGCAATGGCGTCCGGCGACTCCTCCGCATGGATCCGGTAGTCAAAGTTTCCGGTGATTGTTTCGTTCCAGAAGAGCAGCGCGACCTGACCGCTGCTCGCTTTACACTGGCCGCTGGTTGCAGGGCCTGGCTCGGACGTCCGGAGCCAGCGCGATGCATATGCAGAGTCGGCGCGAACGCGGCCAGCATGGCCACGTGAACGCGCCGCGCTAGCTCGTGGCGGATCCGATCGTCCGCCGCGGTGATCACAGCAGCGAATCGGCCGATCCAGATGTCGCCAACGCACTCGCCGGTTCGTCCGCTGAGAATGACGAACGCGATCGTGCGGGGGATCCACCACATCCTCAGCCGGCCGACTTCCCTCGCTCCGGGCGGCCCTCAGCCTTGAGCAGATCACCGCAACCGCGCTCGCCGCAGCGCTTCTCGCCGTCGTGTTAAGCGGCGTCCCGGCCGCGCGGGCGCGCGAGCGTCCACAATGGCCCTTACATGCGCGCACTGTCATGGCACGAAGCTCAGGAGGCACCACCTAATGCCCGCAGCGTTCCAGATTGTCTCACGGTCCTCGGGAAAGGCCCTGTATCCAGAGTTGATCTCGAGTGATGACCCAACCCAGCCCGGATACCAGCCCGGGAACGATATACCCAGTATCGTGCAGGCCACGCAGGATGACCAGGATTCCACTTCCTGGTGGGTGCTGACGCCAAAGGGCTCTCCCCAGGACTTCTTAATTCAGCCGTTCGGCTTGCCCAACCTTGCGATCGGCGTGTACGCGAGCAACCTGACCGATCTCCCGGGGCTGTGGCTTATTCTCAAGGCGGCTAGAGAAGGGCAGGTATGGCGGATCAGCCGTCGCCTTGAAAATCCGCCGTACTTTTTTCTGCTCGAGGCCAGCAACGACCTCCTGATGGACGTCCCGCACGGCTCGACTGCGGATGATCAGGCGATCCAGATCTTCACCCGCAACGAGCATACCAACCAGCAATGGACATTTCTGCCGGTCTTCGCTCAGCTAGGTAACGACAGGTGAGCCGTTTAGGGTTCTCACTAGGCAACAAAATCGTGGGAAGTCTCGACGGTCGACACGTCACGGGCACGCACGCATCGATCCGCGACCACCTCGAGCCCCATCGTGGTCAACGTGGCTCGTGCGGGGCCTCGGTATGTGCGATGGCGAGCAGCGGTCTGAGATCTGCGTCGCTGGCCGAAAATATGTGCGGTGCGGTTGCCGGACACGTTGAATGGCACATCCTGGATGGGTGTGTGTGTGTGTGTGTGTGACGACGGACGGCGTGGCCTGACTTTGCCACCCGACGCGAACGCGCACGCGGGACCAACGGTTCACGCTATGTCGGATTGGCAGGTCAGAGTGACCGATAGGTAGGTTCCGGCGACGCAGCGCTAGACCGCTCTCACGAATGGTGGATGACCTTTCCGGCACCCGGACGGTCTCGCGTTACGTGAAGAGCGCGCCCGTCGTGGACGATCGCTTCCACACCCGGGAACCCAGCGGGCCACGCGATCGGAATGGCGACATCTGAATCACGCCGATCCGTGCGGCCCGGCGATGGTCGCGCGATTGCATTCGCGCCCGCCGGCCTTCGGAAGCGCCGCCGGGCGCGCTTGCGCGATGCCACGGCATCAGTCGTGAGGGCGCGCTACTCCTTCAGCGCGGAGCAGTCGTGAGAAAGTTCCGCTAGCGCATCCGAGAGGAGCAGTCGCCCGCCGCGGTTGCTGCAGCCGTGGCAAGCGCAACCCCCGTGAATGGCGCGAAACGTAAACATGCTTGCTCATCGCGAGCTAGCAGCGCATCGTGCCGACCATGCGCCTGGTCGCCGAAGCGATTGCTGGAAACTCAGCCTGGGGAAGCATGCATGCGATCGTCCGCGGGGGTGTGGTTCTGGGGGGCTGGAACACTGCTCATATTGGGTCTGGGTCTGTCGCTTGGCTCAGATGCCGACTGCTCTTGACCGACCTTCGGCGAATCCTAGAATCGCCGGTATGCGTCGCATTGGTTATGGGTTTGGGGCTCTTCTGTTGCTCGTGGGCATCTTCTGGTTGGGCCGCGAGAGTACTCACGGCTTCGGGGCGTTCTGGGAGCATTGGTGGTGCCCGCTCCCGGTCGTGGCGATCGTGGTGGGTTTAGCGACCGCGTGGCTCGTCGCGCGGGCCCCCAGCCAGACCGGCTGAGGATCGAGAGCCGGGAAGCTTCCGGGCCGGTCCTGAGACGCTCGGCGCTGGCGGCAGGATTGCTACGCCGGGCGCAGTCGAAGCGCCGACCAGACCTCATCGAGCGCCACCTGGCGCACCGGCTGGACCCCGTCCTCCCCGGCCAGCGTGGCGACGACATTCCGGGTCAGGTCCGTGCCAAGCTGGCCGGCCTTGGGGTAAGCGATCCAGGTCAGCACGTCCCGCTGCGCGGGCTGCACAAACTCGTCCCGGAACTGCTCGAGCTCCGCGCGGTTGGCGCAATAAACGATCACCGCCTCGGCCTGATCGGGCCGCTGTGCGGCGGGGTGCCCACCGAGATCTAGCGGGGCGTCTTCCGGCGCGTTGACGATCGCCACCGACTGTCCGGGCTTGAGCTGGAGCTTGGCGGCAAGGTTCATGTCAGACGCTGTTCCAGCCCAGCCGCCGGCCCAGCGACGCGGGCGGCAGCCAACTTAGGCTCGCTCCGATTCATCGCGCCAATCCTACCCCCGAGCAGAGAAACCTCTGACGCCCGATCAAGAGGGCCGGACTGCCCTGGACCGCACCGGCTCCCCGTTGAGAGCCGAGAGCCGCCTGCCCAATTGCCCGAGCCGCTGTTCACGAACGCCGGAACGTCGCCCAAGCGCAAGCGAGCGGCCGGTAGGTCCGTGGACGAAAGGACTAGTCCGGAAGGCGGCCGTCGCACGATTCCATTCCGCGCATAGGGATAACGAGGACGGCCGAGGCGGGACTATCGCTCCGGACCGGAGAAATGGCCGATGCCGCAGAGCAATGGTGCGGTGAGCGAGCCCCGTTCGAGTTGCGGGGACACATGCTCAGCCGGGGCGATGCAGTAGCCCGCGACGCGCCTAAAGACGACTCGGTACGTGGCAACCCGATAGCGAGCGGTCGAGCGCCGAGAAGATGAAAGCGGTCGTCCGGAGGGCCGTCGCCGCACGCTAGGGTTTCGGCGATTGCGACAGCGCGCCAGTTTGCTGGGCGGCCGATTCCGAGCAAGCACAATCACGTCCTGCGTCGGCACGGGCCGTATCGAGGGACCGCTGCGACCTCGATCACCCGGTTGTCGCTTGGCCAGGCGTAGCGGTCATCTCGTCCCCGCCGGCGCACGCGCTGCTCCCTATCGTCCCGAGCAGGAGCGGACCCGACGTTTGGTCGCACTTCCGCTTCGACGGTCGTGCTTGCTCATCCTCGAGCGCCGGCAAACGAGGCGGGCGGGGCGTCACGCGGCCGCGCTTGCGAGTCTCGGGCCGCGTCCAACTGATCACGGCCATCTCGGCGACTGTCGCTCCGGATCGCCGAGCAGGAGCGCGGCCCCGTCGTCCCCGCAGGACAAGCGTAGGTCGTCCCCGCCAACGTTGAGGTCTCGGTCGGCAGGCGCTTGTGCAGCTCGACGCAAAGCGGGCATCCACGCCGTTCGGCCTCGGGGTGGCGTCGTGGATCGCGATCTGACAAACCTCCGGCTCCCGACCGGCTAGGACGGGTTCCCGTTCACGGGCGGGCGGGGCCGAGCGCTCGATCACCGCGCGCCCACCCGGGTCAGGGGCCTACACAGAACGCCGGACAGTCTCGGGCCTGACCGAGGGTTTCTCTTCAGGGCCTCGGACATTCCCGCACGATGCGATTGAAACGATCAGGGTCGATGCCAGGGGGCTCGTGGACGCGAGCGCCCGTCGCTCGATGATGCGAGTCGCGGATGTTCGCGATTGCTGAGGGCTAATGTTGCGGGTCGTGGGGAATATCGTGGGGTCGAGCGTGGCGGAGGTGGAGCCTGATGTAGTGGGGGTGCTCGAGCGCGAGCGGGAGCTCGGGCGGATTTGGACTGCGCTTGAAGCTGCGATTTCGGGCGCGGGCGGGGTGTTGCTAGTGGAGGGGCCAGCGGGAATCGGCAAGACCACGCTGGCGCTGGCGGCCGGCGATGAGGCGCGGTCGCGGGGGATGGGTGTGCTGCGGGCTGTCGGTAGCGAGCTGGAGCGGGACTTCTCCTATGGCGTCGTGCGTCAGCTGTTTGATCCGGTGCTGCGGGCTGCTGGGCCCGCTGATCGCGAGCGTCTGCTGGAAGGGGCTGGCGGCGCCGCGGTAGCGTTGCATCTTGCGTCTAATGGCGCAGAGGGCGTCTCTGGTTCTGAGTTCGCGACCTTGTACGGGCTTTATTGGTTGGTCGCGAATTTGAGCGATGTCGGGCCGCTGTTGTTGGTGGTCGACGATGCGCATTGGTCGGATGTGGCGTCGTTGAGGTTTCTGGCGTTTCTGGCGCCGCGGCTGGTGGAGTTGCCGGTCTTGTTGTTGCTGTGCGCCCGGCCGGATGAGTGGGAGCCTGAGCGCCTGTTTGCGGGGACGGCGTCGGATGTGGCGAGTCGGCCGCTGACTCCGTTGCCGTTGAGCTCTGAGGCGTGCGCCGCGGTGGTGCGGGCCGGTTTTCAGGAACCCGTGGACGAGGCTTTCTGCGCGGCGTGTTACCGCGCGACTGGCGGTAATCCGTTTCTGTTGCGGGCGCTGCTTGATGAGCTGACGGATGCTGCTATCGCCGCCCGCGCGGACAGCGCCGAGGCTGTGTTGGCGATGGGCCCGCGGGTGGTGACCCGCTCGATCGTGGCTCGTCTGGGGACGCTTTGTGCGGCTGCGCGTCCGGTCGCCGCTGCTCTGGCGGTGCTCGGGGATGGCGCTTCGGTCGAGGAGCTCGGGGCGTTGGCGGGGTTGTCGGGAGGCGAGGTGCGGCGGGCCGCTGGCGAGCTCGCGCGCGTCTCGATCTTGACTCGTGATGAGCCGTTCCGGTTGGCGCACCCGATTGTCCGTAATGCGGTGTATGGGGATCTTATGCCGGATGAACGCGATCGCCTACACAGGCGAGCGGCAGGGTTGCTGGACGGTGCTGGCGCTGCGCCTGAGCGGATCGTCGCGCAGCTGTTGGCGGTCGATCCGGCGGGCGATCGGCAGGTGTGCGCGACGCTGCGTCGCGCCGCGGGGGTTGCGCTGTCGGCCGGTGCGAGCCATTCGGCGGTGGCGTACCTGCGCCGAGCGCTGGCGGAGCCGTGCGCGGAGGATGAGCGCGCCGAGCTGCTGGTCGAGCTCGGTAGGGCTGAGCGGCTGGTGGACGGCCGCGCGGCGCTCGCGCATCTGCGCGAGGCGCTTGAGCTGACCACAGACCGCGGCCGCTATGCCGAGATCGCCACCCAGCTCGCCTGGCTGCTGATCATGGCGGCGCGTACAGAGGAGGCTGTGGCGACGGCCGAGCAGGCGCTCTCGGGGCTTGGCGATCAGGAGCGCGATCTGCGTCGGCGCTTGGAGGCGACGATCCTCCTCGCCGGCTTTCACGATCCGGCGCGGGCGGCGGTATGCGAGCGGGTGGTGGCGCGGCTCGGGGCGGTCGAGCACGAGCAGGGCCTGGGCGCGCGACAGATCCGAGCACTGCTTTTGACGGATGCGTATCGAGGCGAGGCGTCGGCGGCTGAGGTCGCCGCGCGAGCCGGACGGCTGCTCGCAGACGGGCTGGCGCTGCGCGAGGACAACGGTCGCCCTGGATTCATGATGCCAGTGAAGATCCTGATCGACGCCGACTCCGAAGAGGCGATCGTGTGGCTTGACCGCGGGCTGAAGCGGGCGCGCGAGGAGGGTGACGCGCAGGCGCTGACCGCCAATTTGATGTTCAGTTCCCAGGCCCACCTGCGCCGCGGGGAGCTGGCCGACGCGGTGCTGGACGGCACCGAGGCACTCGAGGCGAACGAGCGATGGCGAGCGCACATCGGTCGCCCGGCCCGGGCCGGCGTCCTGGCCGACGCGCAGATCGAAGCTGGTGATCTGGACGGCGCCGAGCGGACGCTCGCGCCGCTGGACCGTCAGATCGCCGACATGATTGGCTTCCACGCCTTCACCTTCATGACCAGCCGCGCAAGCCTGCTGCTGGCCCGCGGCGATCCCCGTGGCAGCCTGGAGTTGACGCTTGACGCGGCGAGCCGTTTCGAGCCGAGAAGCTGGCGCTGGCTGGGATGGCGGTCGCACGCGGCCATGTGTTTGACCGCGCTGGGCGAGGAGCCCGACCGAGCCGCCCAGCTGGTCGAGGACGACGTGAGGCTGGCGCGTCAATGGGGTGCGCCGGGGGCGCTCGGGGCGGCCCTGCGGACCCGCGGGCTGGTACTCGGCGATCAGGACGACGAGGACTCGCTGCGCGAGGCCGTCGCGGTCCTCGGCGGGTCGATCTGCAAGCTCGAGCACGCCAAGGCCCTGGTCGAACTGGGAGCGATGCTGCGCCGCACAGCGCGTCGCCGCGAGGCGCGCGAGCCCCTCCGATCCGGCCTCGAGCTAGCGCGGGGCTGCGGCGCGGCGCCGCTCGCCACACGCGCGGAAGAGGAGCTGCGAGCCACCGGCGCCTCGCCGCGGGACGTGATCCGCTCCGGCGTCGACGAGCTGACCGCCAGCGAGCGCCGGGTCGTACGGATGGCGGCCGAGGGGATGAGCAACAAGCAGATCGCCCAGGCCCTGTTCGTGACCGTCAAGACGGTCGAGGCGCACCTTCATCGCTCCTACCAGAAGCTGGACGTCAGCTCGCGAGCGCAGCTAGCTCGCGCGCTTGAGCAGCAGCCCTGACAACCCTCCGCTCGACCCTGAATGCAAGGGTTAGGGTCGAATGTAGGTGCCCTCATGGACGCGAAGCACCCGGCCTGACGCGCAGACTGCTGCCAACAAATGATCGAGTGCCGAACCGCGACGCGGGGCGGCAGGAGGCGAAGCGGCTCATGCACAGCACCACCATCGAGCGCCGAAACGAAGGATCGTTCCCCGGGGTTCCCGCGCCAACGACGCGCCAACGGTCCCTCGGCGCCAGACGCGGTTGCGTTCCGTCGCAGCCCGGGCCCGGACGATGGGCGCTGGTGCAAGTGTGGGACGGTGCTGTGCTTGCCAGCTTCGACCGGGAAAGCAGTGCACGCAAGGCGATGACCGGGATTGACGACGACGAGGTCGTGGTGCTGTATGTCGGCACGTGACATAGCCAGGCCCTCCACTTCGCGGGATCGACCGGAGCCTGCACGCAGCCGTATGCGGGCAAGCCCGCTCCTGCTACCAAGCCACCTTGGCTCCAGTGGAAGTCACGCCGATTCAACACTCGCTGCCATGAATGATCGCTCCCAAACGCCACCTGTCGCTGACCGGGACGTGAGCCGGGCTGTTCGCACACCACTCCGCTGCCTTGAGCCGGAGGAACGAGCAATGTTCACCACCAGAACCCCGCCTGAGGCGGCCAGCGAGACGTTTGCCGAGCGGCCACTGCAGGCGGCGATCGCCGCGCGACTTGATCGCGGCGACACGCTCGACACCGTCGAGCGCGAACTGATCGCACCGTCCGGGCTGCCGGAAGAACAGCAATCCGCGCTCTGGCTCTACGCCTGGTCATGCCAGAGCGCCGGGCAGCCGCTGCCCCGCGATTTGCGCTCTGGGCGGCGCTCGGAAACGCGCTCCTCACCCTGATCGGGACCTGCCGCTAGGAGTGAGCCGCCCGGCGTTGCCGAGCCCCGAGCCGGTGTGGTCACGCTGACGTCGAGGGCGTCAAGCCCCTCGAGCTGGCGGGATTTCCTGCGAGGTGCTGGGCGCCGCGAACACCGTTCGTTCACAGGCACGGGCCGGCGATCATCGGCGAACCCGCGACGCCACACCCGCGTAATGACAGCAACAGAAACACCACGTAAAGGAGCGGGCTGATGGTTCAACACCAGGATTGGGGGCGGTTCGACTTCGACTGGGTCGTGGTCGGGTCTGGGTTCGGCGGCAGCGTGTCCGCGCTGCGGCTGAGCGAGAAGGGCTATCGCGTCGCGGTGCTGGAGGCAGGTCGGCGGTTCGCCGACCAGGACTTCGCGCGCAGCACGTGGAATCTGCGGCGCTTCCTGTGGATGCCGGCGCTCGGGCTGCGCGGGATCATGCGGATCTACACGTTCAAGGACGTCTGGATCCTGGCAGGCGCAGGGGTCGGCGGCGGGAGCCTGGTCTACGCCAACACCCTCTATCAGCCCGGTGAGGAGTTCTTCTCGGCCCCGAGTGGAGGGACCTGGAGGACTGGCAGCACACGCTCGCGCCCCACTATGCCGAGGCCAAGCGGATGCTCGGTGCCGCGCCGATCCCGTTTCGAACTGACGCCGACGACCTGCTACGCCTCGTCGGTGAGCGCATGGGCGTCGGTGACTCCTACCGCCGTCCCGAGGTCTCGGTGTTCTTCGCACAGGACGGCAAGCAGGGCGCAACGGTCGCCGATCCGTTCTTCGACGGCGAAGGGCCCGCCCGGAGGACGTGCACTCGCTGCGGCTCGTGCATGATCGGCTGTCGAGTGGGCGCGAAGAACACGCTGGTCAAGAACTACCTGCGCTTCGCCGAGCGCCACGGAACCGACATCCTCGCCGAGCGGACGGTCAAGGAGATCCGCCCGCCGGGCGCCGAGGACGGCTCGGACGGGTACGCGATCACGTCCGTCCGCTCAGGGGCCCGGGCGCGCAAACGGCGAGAGACAATCACGGCCCGCGGCGTGGTGATCGCCGCCGGCGCGATCGGAACCAACACGCTGCTGGCGCGCGCCAAGCACACCGGGATGCTCCCCCGGCTGTCTGACCGTATCGGCGCTTACGTCCGCACCAACAGCGAAGCGCTGCTGGCCGTCACGGCCAAGGACGATAGCCACGACTTCGCCGACAGCGTCGCAATCACCTCGAGCATCCACCCCGACCGCCATACGCACATCAAGAACGTGAGCTACGGTCACGGCGGCGGGTTCATGAGCCTGCTGTCACGATGCTCACCGGCGCCGGCAGCCGGCTCACCCGCCCGCTCGGTCTCGCCGGCCAGATCCTCCGCCACCCGCCACCGCCCTTCGCCTGACCACCCGCCGGTGGAGCTGGTCGCGGCGCACGATGATCCTCCTGGTCATGCAGACCCTCCCCGGGTCACTGTCCTTCGTGCCTCGGCGCCTCGGCAAGCGGCTCATGCTCACCACCCGCCAGGACCCCAGCACCCCGTCGCCACCTTCATTCCCGCCGCCAACCGGGCGGCCGAGATCCTCGCCCACGAGATGGACGGCATCGCGCAGAGCAACCTCCCCGAAGCGCTCCTCAACACCCCCGCACCGCCCACATCCTCGGTGGTGCGGTGATCGGCGCCGACCCCGACCACGGCGTCGTCGATCCCCACCAGCGCGCATTCGGCTACCGCAACCTGCTCGTCTGCGAAGGGTCAGTCGTACCCGCCAACCCGGGCGTCAACCCCAGCCTCACGATCACCGCCCTGGCCGAGCACGCGATGAGCCACGTGCCGCCGGCACACCACAACGGAGCGCTCACCCCGATCCCGACCATACGACGAGCGGGCTCGCCACTCGCTGCGCGTCACCCGAACGAGACGATCAGCACCCAATGAAAAGCCCGCTGGCCAGTGGAACGGACGACATACGCGTCTCCACCTTGGGATGACGTGCCACGCCGCCGCTCGGCGATCGGGAGCGACAGTCGCCGAGATCGCCGTGGTCAGGTGGACACGGCCCGAGACTCGCAAGCGCCGGCGCCTGACGCCTCGCCCGCATCGTTTGCCGGCGCTCGCAAGCACGACCGTCGAAGCGGAAGTGCGACCGAATGTCGGGTCCGCTCCCGCTCGGGACGAAACGGAGTGGTGCCGCCGACGGCGTCATGGATACTGCCGCTTGCCCTCGACAAAGCGACAGACTGGTGATCCGGGACCCGGGCGCGGGGCGGACCGCGGAGCGATATACGACGTCTCAAGAAAGCAGCAGAGTTCGTGGCGCCCCAGCAATTGACGCGGAAAGGACGAGCGGGAGCGGCCTGGGCGCCAGGGCTCCCGGGCGGCATCGGAACGGTCGCAAAGGTGCGAAGCCCGAGTTGGGCCTGAGGGTCGGCGGATAGGATCGGCTGAAATTCGGCGAGTGCTCGACCAAGGCGTTTGGGATCACGCGATGTTTGCTCCGTCGCTGGTTCTGGAACGGTCGATCGTGCGAAACGGGGAGCGCGTCGCGGTGACGTGTCGGTCGGGAGCGGGTGGCCGTCGATGATCGACGTCGTGGTCGTGGGGGCGGGTCCGGTCGGGTTGTGGCTGGCCGCTGAGTTGCGTCTTGGGGGAGTCACGGTTGTGGTGTGCGAGCAAGCGGCGCGGCGGAGCCCGCATTCGCGTGGGTTGTGGATGTGGCCGAGGACGCTTGAGGTGCTGGATATGCGGGGGGTGGCCGAGGCTCATGTGTCGGAGGGTCGAGTGGTGCCTGCCGGCGCGTTTGCGTTGATGTCGGTTCGTTTGGACGTGAGCGTGCTGAGCTCGCCATTTCCTTTCTTGGTTGCGTTGCCGCAGGCCCGGACCGAGGAGCTGTTCGCCGAGCGCGCGCTCGCGCTGGGTGCGGAGGTTCGCCTCGGCCATCGTGTCACGGGCGTGCGCCAGGATCGCGCGGGTGTGGATGTCGCCGTGGAGGGGCCGGATGCGAGCGGTGTAGTCCGCGCTCGTTTTGTTGTCGGCTGCGATGGGGCGAGGAGCGTGGTGCGGGAAGCGGCCGGGATCGAGTTCGACGGTCGTTCCACGACCCGGACGGCGATGCTCGCCGACGTCGAGCTGTCCGAGCCGCCGGAGCGCGGCGTGCTGAGCGTCCATCGTCCGCGCGGGTCAGTGCTCGTTGTCCCGTTGCCGGGTGGCCTGTTTAGGCTGGTGGTCAAGGACACCGAGCGATTACACGTCCCGCGGTCGACCGAGGTCACGCTCGCGGAGGTGCGGGAAAGCACACGGCGGATTCTCGGTACTGACTTGGGGGCGCGCAATCCGGTGTGGCTGGCGCGGGTGGGTAATGCCGCCCGGCTGGCGCGCGCGTACCGCTGTGGGCGCATACTGCTCGCCGGGGACGCCGCGCACATCCACCCGCCCCAGGGCGGCCAGGGGCTCAACCTCGGGGTGCAGGACGCGATGAACCTCGGTTGGAAGCTCGCCGCGGAGCTGAACGGGACCGCGCCCCAGTGGCTGCTTGACAGCTATGAGCGCGAGCGCCGACCGGTCGGCGAGCAGGTGGTCCAGAACAGCTGCGCCCAGGAAGAACTCGCGTCGGCGGAAACACCGGACCAGATGGCGGTCAAGGAACTGCTCGCGGGGATACTCGCCGAGCACGCCGAGGCCAACCGCTCACTGGCGGAGAAAGTCAGCGGCCTGGCCATCGCGTACCCGGCCGAAGAGGGCTCACATCCCCTCTCCGGCCACCGCGCGCCCGACCTCGAACTGGACCGCAGCTCCGGCCGGACACGGCTATTTGAGCTCTTGCGCGACGGACATTTCGCGCTCCTGATGCGGCGGCACTCAGCAACGCCCAACGGGATCAACCACGCCGCCGTCAACCGGGCGGCTGTCCTGGAGGACGATCTCGCCGACTGGGGCGAGGCCGACACGGCACTCGTACGACCCGACGGGTACTTCGCGTGGCTCGGCGACTCCGCACAGGCCGCAACCGCGTGCGCCCACTGGCGAGATCATCTCCAAGCGACGTCCCAGACCTCCGTCGCCTGAGCTCACGACCGAGCCGTCGGGCTCTTGGTCCTGCTATCACCAGCAGCGGGATGGAGCGGCGCGACGAGACGCCCGCCATCGTCGGCGAGCAGAAGCGAGCTTCTTGGTGCTTTGCTCGAATTCCACTAACGCCCGCTCCCGCCTTTGCGAGAAGGGAGGCGTCTTGCGGTGGCACCGATCACATGACCGCTCATCCTGGGCGAGCAGGAGGGCGGCTGTCGACGACCTCCGGTCAAGGCAGGCGATAGCGATATACGCCTGGCCGGGGAAGCAGCAGAGTTCGTCGCGCCCGACAAAATGCAGAAAGGACGAGCTCCGACAGCGCGGCGTTGTCGCGGGCGAGCACAATCGCTCTCGCGGGCGAAGGGAGAGCCGCCGCGATCGCGCGTGCGTCCGTCGTCGGCGTGGAGCTGCATACGCATCCTGACGTCGGCGTCTGCTCGAGCGGGTACGACGAGCTAATAGCGGTTCTTCTGCTCCGCCACCAACGCGGGCACGCCGTGCAGCCGACGCCGGGCTTGTGGAATGGACGAGCTGGGGAACTACGTCGAGGCGGAGCCGGGCTTCTGCTCGTTAGGTTTGCGGAAGTCGCGCTCGGTAACGCCGCCCTCCGCGGGCATCGAGCCCCGGTGTGTGCGATCCGGACATGCGGACGGCGTCCGAACCTCAGGCCCGGTCGCTTCCCCTCCGGACGACGAGCACCACTCTGACCAGACTGCCGCTTCCTCGCAAAGGATATGACGGCGACTGCCGGAGGCAGCCCGCGCGGGCGAGTGCTTGTATGCGCCGGCCGGCCCGGGTCTCGCCGCTGCTTGGCGGCCCTGCGATCGTGTGATGAATCGCCCGCTTGAGCGTAGATTCGGTGCATGGTCGTTCGTGC
>DASPPG010000060.1:0-101175 GCA_035625625.1 Solirubrobacteraceae bacterium | reverse complement strand
TTCGGCTGCGTGTGGATCAACGACCACATCCCGCTGGCCTCGGAGATGCCCCACGGCGGCTTCAAGCAGTCGGGCTACGGCAAGGACCTGAGCATCTACGCACTCGAGGATTACACCGAGATCAAGCACGTGATGGTCTCCTTGTCCTGACCCTGGACGGTGGGTCGGGCCACGGCGAGTGGCGGGTCCCACAACTGCGAAACCTTCCCCCGGCTCACCCGTTAGAGTGATCACGGGTTCAAGGTGGAAGCCTCCGCATTCCCAGCACCGGCAGCAGTAGTCCGGACTCGGACTACAGTTGGAGCCCCGCCTCCACCACTGCTCCGGCTGCGCACGGACGAGCAGCTGGTGGCGCTGTTCCGCGCCGGGCACGACGAGGCGTTCCGCGTCATCCACGACCGCTACCGGCAGCGGTTGTTCGCATACACCCGCCAGATGCTCGTCCAACGCCAGGACGCCGAAGACGCCCTGCAGGACATCTTCATCCGTGCCTACGCAGGCCTGCGAGCCTCGGACCGCGAGCTGGCGCTCCGGGCATGGCTCTACCGCGTCGCGCACAACCGCTGCATCGACCAACTGCGTCGGCCCTCCCCCCCACCTCCCGAGGTGATGGAGCTCCTGCGCCCTCCGGTGCACGACCCGATCGCCGAGGCGGATCGGCGCGAGTCGCTCAGGCGCCTGATCGCCGACGTCCGTCGCCTACCCGACCAGCAACGCTCCGCGCTCCTCATGCGCGAACTGGGCGGCATGTCGTACGCCGACCTTTCGGCCGCCCTGGGCGTCACGATCCCGGCGGTCAAGTCGCTCCTCGTGCGCGCCCGGCTGGCCCTGGCCCAAGCGCTGGAGGCCCGCGACACCGCGTGCTCCGAGATCCGGGAGGAGCTGATCCTCTCGCACGACCGCGGGCTCCGTCCAAATGCAACCGCCCGGCGACACATGCGTGACTGCGATGGGTGCCGCGAGTTCCGCCACCAACTGCGCGGTGTGAGCCGCCGTTTCGCGGCAATCGTGCCGACTCTCGGTCCGCTTGGCGTGTTCGCCAACATGCTCGGCCTGGGTGGAGCCGGAGCCGGAAGCGGGGCCGCCGGCGGCGTCGTAGCCGCGGGCGGGGCCGCCGGGAGCGGAACCGCGATCGTGTCGGTGGGAGCGATGAGCGCCGGCGCCACGCACGTCGCCACGCTGCTGGCCGCTGCGGTGGTGACCGCGGGCGGAGCGGTCGAACTCCAGCACACCCTTCCCGCGCCGGCGCACCACGTCCGTCGTGCGCGCGTGACCCATCACGCCCCGCCACCGGCGCCGGTCACACAGCTCGGTCCTGCCGCGGCCGCGAACTCAAGCGAGGCGGCGCCGGCAGCTTCGACGCCCGTGATTACCCCGCCCACCCACTCGCAGCTCTCGGGCGTGCCGCAGGGATCGGAGAACACCCTTTCGACGCCCTCAGCGACCCAGACGGCGTCGTCGACGTCCACGACGATTACGACGGTGACGGTGGACGTGAGGCCGCGGGCCACCCTGGGAATCTCAACGGTGGTCAGTCCGGGCGGCGCCAGCCCAGGCAAGCCGACCGTCAGCGGCACGACCGCGACGGTCGGCTCTGCAAAGACATCGACGACCACGTCGACGACCGGCAGCTCGGCATCGACCGTTACCGGCTCTACCCAAACCGGCCAGACGGCGAGCGGCTCTGCGTCGAGTAGCCAGCAGGGTTCGGCCACCTCGACCACGCCGACCTCCACCGACCCGACCACCGGGACCTCCCAGGGCACGACCAGCGGCACCGGATCATCGACCGGCGCGGGGACCGGCGGGACGCCGTCCCCCGCGCAGTGAGCACGCTGACCGCCGCGGCATCGGCCACCACCGACAGCTACCCGGAGACGCTCGATCACGAAGCCGTGCTCGTCCGGCGGGGATCGCGCTCGGGCCTGTACACCTTCGTGGCGGTCCACTCGACGGTCCGGGGTCCGTCGCTCGGTGGGTGTCGCATGTGGAGCTACGACGACTCGCGCCACGCCCTGCGCGACGCGCTCCGGCTCTCGCGCGCGATGACCTACAAGTCCGCCGTCGCCGATCTCCCGCTCGGCGGCGGTAAGGGCGTGATCATGACCGGCCCTGGCGAGTCGCTCTCCTCCGCCCGGCGGACGGCCGCGCTGCTCGACTTCGGGGACACGGTGCAGTTGCTGGGCGGCCGCTACATCACCGCCGAGGACGTCGGCACCTCAAGCCGCGACATGCGCGTGATCGCCCAGCGAACCAGGCACGTGGCCGGGTTGCCCCGGGGTATGGGCGGGTCGGGGGACCCGAGCCCGTTCACGGCGCTCGGCGTCGAGACCGCCATCCGGGCCTGCTGTGAGCGGGTGTTCTCGTCCAGTTCGCTACGCGGGCGGACGGTGGCGGTGGTTGGGCTCGGGCACGTCGGCTCGCGGACCGCCAAGCGGTGCGCCCAGGCGGGCGCGAGCCTCGTGCTGAGCGACATCGACCCGCACAAGCGCCGGCTGGCCGAGGAGCTCGGCGCCGCGTGGTGCGAGCCCGACCAGGCGCTCGAGCTGGACGTCGACGTGGTGGCGCCGTGCGCGCTCGGCGGGGTCCTGAACCACGCCACGGTGCCGAGGCTGCGCTGCCAAGTCGTCGCCGGCGCGGCCAACAACCAGCTGGCCAGTGAGTCGGTGGCGGACCTGCTTGCACAGCGCCGGATTCTGTGGGCGCCCGACTTCGTGGCCAACGCCGGCGGCCTGATCAGCATCGCCGAAGAGCAGCACGGATACCACCCGGCGGCGGCGCGGCGGCGGGTCCGCCAGATCAGCGACACGCTGCACCAGATCTTCGATGAGGCCGAGGCATCGGGCACCACGCCCTTGACCGCCGCGCTCGAGATCGCGCGCAAGCGCCTGGCGGCGGCGTCGGCCGCCTGATCCGCGGTCATCCATTACCGATAGATATACAAATATATATGTGCCTATAGATATAGGTGAGGTCGCTCAACGCCGGCAGGCAAGCGCCCCTCGTCGGCCAGCTTGTTGAGGTGCGCGGCCAGCGTCACGGTCGCCGCCGGGCGCAGCGCCGCCGGCACCTCGCTCCAGGCTTCGTCGAGCAGGTCGCCGACACTTCGCTTGCCGTGCTCGAGTGCGGAGACGAGCCTCTGCTCACGATCGAGCCGGTGTGAGATGTACTCGTCGAGCTTGGCGGCCGGATCGCGAACGAGCGGGCCGTGTCCGGGGCAGAGAACCTCGAGCCGGCGCTGCTTCAGCCGGCGCAGGCCGTCGAGATAGGCCACAAGCGCGCCCGGGTCCGGCGCGATGAAAACGCTCCCCTCGCCGAGCACGGCGTCGCCGACGAGCGCCACCCCCCCGCTCACAAAGGCCAGATGGTCGGGCGCGTGACCGGGAGTGGCCACGACGTCGAACGGCCCGACCGTGTCGCCGTCGCCCAACCGCACGTCCACGTCGCCGCGAGCCGCCGTGATCGGCGCCTTCGGGTAGCGGGCGCGGATCGCCGCCGCCGCCTCGGCGTGATCGGCGTGGTCGTGCGTGAGCGCGATGCCGCCGAGTCCGCCCCGGCGGAGAATCTCGGCCCACAGGGCATCCAGGTGGTCGTCGAGCGCGGGGCCGGGGTCGACCAGCCAGGCTTGACCGCGTCCCACGATCCACGAGTTCGTGCCGCCCAGGGTGAACCAGCCCGGATTGGCCGCGCGGATGCCGACGATGTCGTGTCCGGGCACCTCGAGCTGCGTCATCGCCGGGTGCGGCGCTCAGCCAGGGACCGGGATGTCGGCGGTCAGGATCTCGGGCCCCTCGTCGGTCAGGAGCACGTTGTTCTCGATCCGGATGCCCCCGAACGAGAGCAGCGCGTCGGCGCGGTCCCAGTCCACCTGGTCGCGGAGCTCACGGCGGGTGTCGGGATCCGACAGGAGGGCGGGGATGAAGTAGATCCCGGGCTCGATCGTGACCGCGTGCCCGGCCAGCAGCGGCAGGTCGGCGCGCAGGCGGGGCATGCCCGGGTCGGGCTCACGGCCGGGCAGGACCTCGCCGGCATCACGCACGCCCAGCCCGACCATGTGACCGATGCCGTGCGGGAAGAACAGTGACACGGCACCGCTCTCCAGCAGCGTCTCGGCCGGGCCGCGCAGCAGGCCGAAGTCGATCAGCCCCTCGGCGATGGTGAGCGCGGCGGTCCGGTGGATGTCCCGGAACTCTGTGCCAGGCACGGCACGGGCGGTCGCGGCCTCACCGGCGCGCCGGACCAGCTCGTAAACGGCCGCCTGCTCGGGCGTGAACGAGCCCGAGACCGGATAGGTGCGGGTCACGTCGCTCGCGTAGCCGCGGAACTCCCCACCGGCGTCGATCAGCACGAGCTCGCCGTTCTGGAGCGGCCTCGCCGTCGGCGGGAAGTGCAGCACGCCCGAGTTGGCGCCGCCGGCGACGATCGTCTCGAAGGCCAGAGCGTCCGCGCCCTGGCGGAAGAACTCCGCCTCGAGCTCGATCTGCACGCCCCGTTCGGTCCGGCCGGCGCTGAGCAGCGGAACGATCGAGGCAAAGCCGGCACTGGTCGCGCGCTCGGCGACCCGCATACGCTCGAGCTCGACGGCGCCCTTCTCGCGCCGGATGTGGTTGAGGTGGCGGCGAAGCTCGGCCGCGAGCTCCTCATTAGCGGCGACGCCCGCGACCGGTGCGCCGAGGTTCACGACCGGACGGCCGCGGCCGGAGCGCGCCGCGAGCCAGCTCTCGAACTCCTCCGCCGGGACCCCATCCTGCGCATCCGCGGGCGCCCCTTCCCACACGAGCTCATCGCGCGACACCGGCACCACGAAGTCGACCCAGCCGCCGTCGGGGTCGAAAGCGAGCACGCCGCCGGGCCGCTCCCGATCAGTCAGGTAGAAGTACTCGGAGTGCGCGCGGAACGGGTACGTCCGGTCCGCCCGTCCCGGAACATGGATCGGCTCGCCGGCGCCGATGACGACCGCCTCCGAGCGCAGGTTCCACAGCTCGGCCACGGCGCGGCGGCGGCGCTCGAGCTCAGCCGCGACGTCGGTCGCTGTGAAGACGGAAGCGGACACGATTCACCTGGAGGTTATTCACGACCGGAGGTGTGGCGGCAGCCGCAGCGTGTCGAGCCCCGGGGGCGGGCTCGCCCATACGAGCAGCACCCGGCAGGGGGCGTGGTCGAGCACGAAGCGCGTGCGCGGTCCCAGGCTGGGGGGGCCGAGCCGGCGCTCGCCGTCGCGTGCCATGACGAGCAGATCCGTATCCGCGCAAGCCTCCAGCACCTCGCGCTCGGTGCGGCCGCGGCGTGCGATCAGCTGCGCCGGTCGCCCCAGCCGGTCCCGCGCCGCCTCCAGCAGGGCCTGCGCCTCTTCGTCCGAGATCGCCTGCGGCGGCGGGCCGGGATGACGCGGCGGCCGCCGGCCCAGGAGTCCGGCGCGGCCGCCGGCGACCAGCTCTTCCACGTCGGTGGCCGCGACATGGAGCAGGGCCACCTCCGCGCCGTCCCCGAGGACTTCCCCCGCTTCGTCGATGCACGCCCGCCACGTGTTCTCGGTTATCCAGATCAGCGCACGCATCGGGTCAGACGACCTGTAGAGCCAACCACAGCGCCATGGTGCAGGCAAGCAATGCGGACGGCACCGTGCGCAGGCCCAGCCGCGTGAACTCGAGGACATCGGTCTCCTGGTCGTGCGCATGGACGATCCGTCGCCACAGCAGCGTCGCCAGCGACCCCACGTAAGTGAGGTTCGGGCCCACGTTCACCCCCACGAGCATCGCCAGCACGGCCCCGGGGCCGCTGTGTGCCACCACCGGCAGGATGATCAGCGTCGCCGGCAGATTGTTGACGAGGTTGGCGACCAGGGCGCTGACGGCGGCAACGCCCAGCAGGGCCAGGAGCGCCGTTCCGTGGGGGAGCAACCCATCGATCGCGCTGGAAAGGCCGTGCTGACTGGCGGCCTGCACGACGATCCCGAGGCCGAGCACGAACACCAGGAAGGTCGGCTCGACGGCGCCGAATGCCTCCTTGGGCGTCGGCCGTTCGCGCGCCGCCAGTGCCAGGGCGCCCGCCACCGCGACCCACACGGGGGCGATTCCGACCGCGGAGCTGAGCACGAACCCGACCAGCGTAAGCGCCACGACACCGAGCGCGAACATCGGCATCCTCGGCCGGTCCCCGTCCTCCTGCGGAGCAAGCGCCTCGCCGCGGAGCTCGCTCCTAAAGGCATGGTTCAGGATCACCCATTCGATCGCCAGCCCGGCCAGCCACGGCAGGGCCATCAACTCGCCGAAGCGCACGAACGACAGGCCGCTGGCCCGGAACGCGAGCAGATTGGTCAGGTTCGAGACGGGCAGCAGGAGCGATGCGGTGTTGGCCAGATGCGAGCAGGCGTACACGTGCGGGCGGGGATTCGTGAGCAACCTCGCGGCGGTCGCGAACACGATTGGGGTCAGCAGCACGATCGTCGCGTCGAGGCTGAGCACGGCCGTCGTTCCCGCCGCGGCGAGGAACACCATCGCCAGGAGCCGCTCCGGACGACCGCGGGCGCCGTAGGCCATCGCCGCTCCGAGCGCGTCGAACGCCCCCGCGCGCCGGCAGCCATCGGCCATCAGCAACAGCGCCGCGAGAAACCCGACCGTCGGACCGAGTCCGCTGAGCGCGTGTCGCGCACCGCTGACGCTCATCACTCCGGTGATCACGACCAGTACCGCAGCCGCGGCCGCGACCACCCACTCGGGAGCCCATCGCGGCTGGGCGACGGCCGCGGTCAGACAGGCCGCCAGCGCCGCCAGCGCGACGGCTTCGCTCACGCTCAGGCGACCGCCCGCAGGTGCCGGTAGGGCTCGCCGCGCAGCTTGGCCACGAGCGCATCGATGACCCCGCGCTCGTCCTCCTCCCGGCCGTCGGTGACCGCGCCGATCACAGCGCGCTTGCGCTCGAGCAGCTCCGCAATCGTCTCATCGATCGTGTCCGCCGCGAGCAGGTAGGTGGCGTTGACCGCATCCTGTTGGCCGATCCGGTGGCAGCGATCCTCGGCCTGGTCGTGCTTGGCCGGCGTCCAGTCGAGCTCGAGGAACGCGACGTTCGACGCGCGCGTGAGCGTGATCCCCTGCCCCGCGACCTCGATCGAGCAGACGATCAGCTGGCTGCCCTCGCCGTCGGCTTGCTGGAACGCCTGCACCGCTTGATCGCGGCCGCGGCGGCTGTCCTCGCCGAGCACGTGCAGCGCGTGCGGGAACCGCTCGACCACGGCGCGCTGGATCTCGCGGTGGCGGGCGAACACGACCAGCGGCTCGCCCGAGGACAGGAAGTCGTGGATCCAGTGCAGCGCCGCGTGGAGCTTGCCCCGCGCGGCCAGGAGCTTGAGCGCGTTCAGCCGCACCAGGCGCTCGGCCCGCAGCGCCGCCGCGACTCTGGCGTCGAGCTCGCTCAGGTCAAGCGGCTGGCTGTGCAGCCAGGCGATCACGTCCTCTTCCGCCAGGCGATACTCGGGCTCGTTGTCAAGCTCGACCGGCACCACGGCGCGGGTCTTGGCGGGGAGCTGTGGCAGGACGTCCGCTTTCAGCCGGCGGACGAAGCACCGCGCGCGCAGGTGCCAGTGGAGCCGCTGGTGCGCATCGGGCCCGCGGAAGCGCTCGCCGAACTGCGCGCCCGAGCCGAAGTCGCCGAGGCGCCCGAGGATCCGCAGCTGCGAGATCAGCTCGGGGGGTCGGTTCATCACCGGCGTGCCGGTCAGCGCGAGGATGAGGCCCTCGCGCGGAACGGCGGCACACAGGCGCCGGGCGGCCTGCGTTCGCTGGGCGCGCGGGTTCTTGCAGTAATGCGACTCGTCGAGGACGACCGAGCGCGGGCGCACCGCGGTGAGTGCATCAAGGCGACCGGCGACGATGTCGTAATTGATGATGGTTATTTCAGTGCGCGCCAAGCCACCGGTCTTGCCATCGAGCATCTGTACCGAACGGCCGGGGAGCCAGCGTCCGATCTCGCGCATCCAGTTGAGCTTAAGGCTCGCCGGGCAAACCACAACGGCCGGGTAGGCCTCGTCCGCCTCGATCGTGGCCAGCGCCTCGACCGTCTTGCCGAGGCCCTGCTCGTCGGCGAGGAACGAGCGGCGCTGCTGGAGCAGGTACCGGACGCCGGCGCGCTGGAACGGCTTCAGTTCCCCGCCCAAGCCGGGAATTTGGACCGGGGCGTCGGTGGCCGCCGAGAGCGCGACGAGGCCGGCGGCGCGCGCGTGCTCCTCGCGGATCTCCTGGAGCCGCACGAGCGCGGCTGGCTCCACCCACGGCTCGTGCTCGGCGACGAAGCGGTCGAGCTCGGGCACCCAGTACGGATCGGCCCTGATCGCCGGCACCCCGGCCAGGCGAGCGAACTCGTCCACCATCCCCCGGTCGTGGCCCGGGGCTACCACAAAGGTCGGCTGGTCGTGATCGGCCGAGAGCTCGAGCACGGCCGGCGGCGCCGGCTGCCCCGCCTCGAGCGCGGCCACGCACCGCTTGGCGGCGTGGCTGATCCAGCCCTGCAGCGGCTGGGCGTCGATTACGCGCCACGACTCGAGCGTGAGCGGTAGGGCCACGCCGCCCTGACAGGCGCTCGCGCGCTCGCGGAGCGCCGTGGGCAGGCGCTCGTTGTCCCCGAGCAGCAGGAACACCGGCGCCGTGCGCGGCCCCTCGACCTCGATCGTCCCCCGCCAGGTGGTGGTGCGCGCGATCCAGCGCTCGACCAGCGGATCGACCGAGCTCGGGTCGAGCTCGGCCAGTAGCTCGGCGACGAGGACCGCATCGTGCTGGACCGCGGCCAGCGCCACCGATCCGGCCGGCCCGTCGAGCATCGCGAGACCGCTGTCGGCGGCCAGGGAGCGGGCCAGCGGAGCGTGCTCGCGAGCGATGACGATCCAGTTTCGGCCTCGCCGATCGCGCCACAGCTCGACATCGCTGCGCGGCGACTGACCGGCGGGATCGGCAGGAGGCGCCGGCGTACGCGCCAGCTCGGTGAGCGCGTGGCGCGCGTCGTCGGTGAGACACAGCCTCGGGTCGTTCTGCAGGCACGAGCGGAGGATGACCGCCGCCCGCTGATCCGCCGGCATGAGCCCACGTTCGATTGGCTCCAGACGGTAGGCGGCCGGATGCTCGAGCAGGGTCTCGACCACGTCCGCCACCGTGTCGGTGGCGAAGCTGAACCACCAGTTGTTGTCCGGCCGGGCGAGATCGACGAGCACCTCGTCGCGCGGGCGCTTGGCGGTCCGCCGCACGAGCGCGCGGCCCAGCGCATCGGACACCTCGACCGTATACGGCACCGCCTCCAGCAGCGCCGTCAGGGCGTGGGCCCGATCCGGGTCGAGCGGGAGGCGCCAAACCCGGCTGTCGGGATCCCACCGGCGGCCCGGGATCGCGCGCAGCAGCAACCTGAGGCGGTCGTCGTAGGGAAACCGGAGCACCGCCTCGCCCTCGACGAGCGTCGCGATGAAGACAGCGGGCATGAACCCCGGACATTAGACGCCGGCCCGGATGTGTCGGGCCGACGGCCGGGGTCAAGCGGTCCGGTTTTGCGCCGCCCGCCCGACCAGGCCGGCGGTCAGCAACGCCAAGCCGCTGGCGATCAGCAGCAGGACGTCGTAGCCCGCGGCCTTCGCCGCCAAGGTGATGAGATACGGCGCCGCGAACCCGATGTACGTGACCGCGTAGTAAACGGCCGTGAGCGCGGCGAGCGCGCCCTCCGGTGCCAGCCGCTGGACCTCAAGCAGCCCGGCCACCAGGCACAGACCGTACGCGCTGCCGAGCACGACCGCGCAGGGGACGAGCAGCCAGGTTTGGTGAACGCCCACGGTCAATGCCGCAAGCGCCAGTCCGCCTGAGAGGACGAGCAGCCCGATCGTCCCGCCGGCGTGCTCACGCGCGCCCGCTTCGAGCCGCCGGGCGACGGGTTGGATCAGCACCCCCGCGAGCGCGGTCAGGGACGTGATCGCCGCGGTCAACGCGACGCCGTCTGACGCCTGCCCCGCGCCGACGATGCTCGGCAGGAGCGCGAACGCGATCGCCGGGGCGGCGAACACCCACGGCGCCATCGGCACGACGAGCGGCGTCGCCGAAGGGCGGCAGCGAAGTCTCCCGCAGCCACGCGGTGCCGACCCCGAAGGCCGCGCCGCTGCCCAGCCCCGCCAGCATCCGGCCGACGAACAGCAGCGCGAGCGCATGGCCGCCGGCGATCAAGCTCACGCTGGCGAGCAGCGACAACACGGCGGCCGAGATCCCGACTTGACGCCGGCCGTGGGCGTCGGACCACCAACCGGCCACCAGCAGTCCCGGAATCAGCCCGGCCGCATAGGCACCGAACAACGCCTCGAGCGTGGCGGTCGAGAGGTGCCACGTCACGCCCGGGCCCGAGGACATCGCCGTCGAGCCTCGCCGGGGACGCAAGCAGCGCCGCGACGACCCGGTGGCGATCGCGCTGCGGGCACCGCACCGGCTGCTCGAGCCGCTCGAAACGAATTAGTGGCGAGGCTTCGTGCGGTAGCGCCACTGCCGCTCGCGCACACCGCACGGACTCTCGGCGTGCCAGCGCTGCGTCGCCGAGCGAGTGGTGCCATAGAACAAAAGCCGGCATTCGGGGCGCTCGCACTCGAGCACGAGCTTCCCCACCGTCGACGGCCGCTTCGCAGACATCACCGCACGGAGTTCGCCGTTCGAGCCCCGCTCGAGGCCGTACGTCACCGGCACCCGAGCAGCCAGGTCGTTGAGGGCGTCGAGTGGCGCCCGCGAGCATCATGGAAGGACGCCCGGGGCGCACGCGCGGGACGACGGTCGGCCCGCGCGTTCGCCAGCGCCACGACAAGAGCCGCGCTCGTCAAACCGCCGCCGCGACCGTTCGCCGGCGCGGCTCGGAGACCAGCTCATCGACGCGCTTGGCGTTTGGGTGCGAGAGATAGACCAGGGCCGCCTCGGCCGCCTCGCGACTCGTCCAGCGGCTCACCACGAACAGATGTCCCGGCTGATCAAGATCCTGGACCACCTCGTGATCGAGGTAGCCGTCGAAGGACGGCATATCCCCCCAGATCCCGTGCGTGGCCTCGACCCCCTCCAGCGCGGCCTCCTGTGGAAAGCGCGACTCCCAGATCGAGTAGATGCTCATGATCGACCTCCGTTCGTGGTAACGGACTAACTACAGAACGACCGTACACACGACGAGACTCCGCGGCCTGGTTGCGAGCTCGCGGCCGAGAGGGACGGCCGGAGCGGTGGCGAACTCCACACAAATGGCCGAGTCGAAACAGATCCCGCTGACTCCACACGAGCAGCGCCTGCTGTACCGGCGGTGGCTGGCGTTCGGCTCGCCGTACGAGTTCCAGGACCCCCGGTTGGCCTACCGGCGGCTCTTCTCCGAGTTGCTAGGCACGTTCCTGCTGGTACTGGCCGCCGCCGGGGGCGGATTGCTGCACGGAAAGGGCGAGGTCAGCCTGGCCGCCGCGGTTGTCGCTCCGGGGCTGACGGTGCTCGGGATCATCCTGTTCATGGGCGCGGTTTCGGGCGCCCATCTCAATCCGGTCGTATCGGTCGCGTTCGCGTTGCGGGGCGATTTCCCATGGGTGCGCGTGCCGTGGTACGTGCTTACGCAGCTGGTCGGGGCGACGCTGGCCTGCCTGTTCCTGCTGGCCGTCTTCGGCAATGTCGAGCATCTCGGCGCGACGCTGCCCGGGCCCGGATATCACGCCTGGCAGGCGTTCCTGATGGAGATGGCGCTGACGGGAGGATTGGTCAGCGTAATTCTCGGCACGGCGTCGGAGGCCCAGAACGTGGGAACGATCGGTGCCCTCGGCATCGGCGGGTACATCGCGCTCGCGGGCCTGTGGGCGGCTCCGGTCAGCGGCGTCTCGATGAATCCGGCGCGATCCTTCGGGCCGGCGCTCGTGTCCGGCGACTGGACCGCGTTTTGGGCATATGTCGCCGGGCCCTTGGCGGGAGCCATCCTCGCGGTCGGCTGCGCATGGGTCCTCCGGGGCTCCGGGGGCGACGCGGCGGCACGGGCGGCCGCATCGGGACGCCTCGAGGAAATTCTCGCTGGACACCCTGACGTAACGGAGTAGCCACATGCCGAAGAACAAGACAGCCACGCCAGAGCAGACCGAGGTGCCGATCAAGTGGGCCGATGACGTCGCGGAGCACGACTACGCGGCCGCCCACGCGTACGTGTCGCTGAAGCTCACAGCGGCGGCAACGGATAAGGCGGTGACGCGTCTGCGCAAGGCCAAGCTGACCACCCGCCGGGCTAACGACATCTTGCGCGCTGCCGACCTCGAGCCCGCGCCGCTCGACGACCCTGGCGTCGTCAAGGACCTGATCAAGGTGATCGAAGGCAAGGCTCTGAGCCCCGTCCTGGTGCTGGGCGGAGTCGACGGGACGGACATTGCCGACGGCTTCCACCGCGTCTCCCTGGTCTATCGGCTCGACCCCTACGGGGTGGTTCCGCTCAAGCTGGCCGACGTCACCGGCGCGAGCGCCGCCGGCTGACCGCCGACGCGAACGATCAGGGGCTGGGGAAGAGAGGACCAGATCCCGCACGCCAGCAGCCGTGATCGGCTGCGTCAGAATGGCTCTTGCTATGCCGTCGGCTTCGGTGAACCACCCGGTGTTCGCGCGGCTGTGGTCGTTGATGAGCCGGCACGAGCCGGCGGAGATCCTCCGCCACCGGGACGAGCTCCTGGCCGGGCTGTCGGGACGCGTGATCGAGGTCGGCGCCGGCACGGGCAGCAACTTCGCTCACTACCCGGCGACGGTCGAGGAGGTGCTCGCGGTGGAGCCCGAGCCGTATCTGCGAGGCCAGGCCCTCGCCGCGGCCGCCCGTACGCACGTACCGATCGAGGTCGTCGCCGGCGTCGCCGACCGGTTGCCGGCCGATGACGCCTCGTTCGATGGCGCCGTCGCGTCGCTCGTTCTGTGTACCGTGCCGGATCAGGCGAGCGCGCTGGCCGAGCTGCACCGCGTGCTGCGCCCCGGCGGGGAGCTGCGCTTCTACGAGCACATCCGGTCGGAGCGCACCGCGCTCGCGTACACCCAGCGGGCCGTCGACACGCTGTTCTGGCCGCGTGCGTTCGGCGGGTGTCATACCGCCCGCGACACCCCGAGCGCGATCGCCGCTGCGGGCTTTGAGGTGGAACAGCTGCGCCGGATGTGGGTCGATCCGTTGCCGATCGCATTCCCAGTTGGATCGCACGCGATCGGCCGCGCTCGCCGCCGCTGACTGACCTCTTTGCTGGGATGCGAGGACCCCTTCCCAAGGAGGAGTTCGACTGGATCTTCAGCCGGGTGCCGCGGCTGACGGTCGAGGTCGTGATCAGCTCGCCCGACCGGGGAGTGCTCCTTTCGCTGCGCGAGATCGAGCCGTGCAAGGGCATGTGGCATCTCCCCGGCGGGACCGTGCGGTTCGGCGAGCCGGTCACCGACGCCGTTCAGCGCGTCGCGAAGACCGAGCTGGGCATCGCCGTCACCGTCGGGCCGCTGCTTGGCTACATCGAGTATCCGAGCCACTACACGCGCGGGCTCGACTCACCGGTCGGACTCGCATTCGCCGTGACGATCGCAGCAGCTGAAGAGCTGCCATCCGGCTGCCGATGGTTCAACGCGCTGCCCGAGAAAATGCACGATGAGCAGCGGCGATTCCTACTCGACCATCAGCTCGCCGGCCGGGAGAGGAAGCGCCAGAACTGAGTGGCGTCGGCGCGCAGCGCGGCGCGGCGGCGGCGGACCGCTCGCAGGGGCCGAGTGAGGTCGACGCCGCTCACGGCGAGTGCGCGCAGCGTGCCGGCCTGGACCTCGGCCTCGACGGCGAGCCGGGAGATCAAGGTGAAGCCCCCGTCGAGCACAGCCCGCTTGAGGCTCTGCGGCGAGGCCGTCTCCAGCGTTGGCTCGAGCGCTGGCACGCCGGCGGCGGCGAGCGCTGCGGCGGCGACGGCGCGGGTGCCCGAACCCTGCTCGCGCGTCAGGTAGGCCTCGCGGCCGAGGATGGCGGCCGGTACGGCGCGCAGGCGGGCCCAAGAGTGATCTGACGCCACGACCGCGACGATCTCATCGCGCTGAATCGTCATCGCCTCGAGTCCGTCGACCCCGTCGAGCGACTCGATGAACCCGATGTCAACCTGGCCGTCGCGGACGGAGGTGAGCACGCCGTGGGAGTTGACGATCTCCACGTGCGCGCGCGACGGCATTGCCGCCCCGGCGCGATACGCGGCAAGCCATCCCGGCAGGAGAAAGCCGCCGATCGTGTGGCTGGCGGCGAGACGCAAGGTTGGGGCGTGCGCCGCGTAGTTGGTGAGCACACCGGCGGCGTGGGATAGGGCCGATAACGCCCGCTTCGCCTCGGGGTAGAGCAGCCGGCCGCCGTCGGTGGCGCGCACGCCGAACCGACCGCGCTCGAGCAACAAGGTACCGAGCCGTCGCTCGAGGCCCTGCAGGCGCTTGCTTACCGCCGATTGGGTCAGCTCGAGCGCGTCGGCGGCACCGCTCACGGTTCCGCTCTCGATCGCGGCCACGAACGCTGCGAGCTCTTGAGGATCGAGATAGCCGCCGAGCAGATCCATTCCTGGCGCGACTATATCCATGCCTGGACAGACTGGAAAACGGTCTTTGGTCGGCGGACGATTCAGCGGGGATGGCTCAACGTGCCTTCGTGATTGACCAGAGACGGTGCATCGGATGTCATGCGTGCACGGTCGCGTGCAAGGTCGAGCACGGCGTGGAGCTCGGCGTGTTCCGGACCTGGGTCAAGTACATCGAGCGCGGAGAGTTCCCCGACACCCGGCGGCATTTCGCGGTCCTGCGCTGCAACCACTGCACCGACGCTCCCTGCGTGGAGGTCTGTCCGGTCACCTCGCTCTACAAGCGCGAGGACGGGATCGTCGACTTCGATCCGGAGCGCTGCATCGGCTGCAAGGCGTGCATGAACGCCTGCCCGTACGACGCGCTGTACATCGATCCGAATTCACACACGGCGGCGAAGTGCAACTTCTGCGCCCACCGCGTCGAGCTTGACCTCAAGCCCTCCTGCGAGGTGGTCTGCCCAGTCGGCGCGATCATCTCGGGTGACGTCGACGATCCAGGCTCAGAGGTCAGCCGGCTGCTCGGAGCCACTCCCTTCGCGGTGCGAAGCTCGGAGCAGGGGACGGGGCCGAACGTCTACTACCTGGGTGCGGATTCGGCCGCGCTCGATCCGCTGGCGGCGGCCGGGGGCAAGGCATATCTGACCACTGAGGTCCCGCGCTCGCAGCGCGAGAAGCTCGAGCCACTGAGCGGCGAGGCGCAGGCGATCGCGACGACCGATGTCGGGCATCCGCCCCCATGGGGATGGCGAGTGTCGAGCTACTTCCTGTCCAAGGGGGCGGCGGCGGGATCGATGATGCTCGCGGCGCTCCTACTCGTGCTCGGCGCGCGCGGTTCGGCGCTCGCTGACATCGTGCCGGGGGCGCTGGCACTGGTCGGGATCGCGATCACCGGCGTGTTTCTCGTCTGGGACCTCAAGCAGCCGCGGCGCTTCTACTACCTGTTCACCAAGCCGCAGTGGCGCTCGTGGCTGACGCTCGGGGCGCACGCGTTGGGCGTCGCGGCCGCCGCGGCGTTCGTGTTTACGCTCGCGGCGGTCTTCGGCTGGCACGGCTTGCGCGATGTCATGCGCTGGGTGCTCATTCCTGTCGGGGCGCTGCTGGCGGGCTACACCGCGCTGCTGTTCAACCAGTGCGAGGGACGCGACCTGTGGCAGAGCCCACTGCTCCTCCCACACACAATCATCAACGCGCTCATCGCCGGCGCGGGGGCACTCGGAATTGGGGCGATCTTTGTGTCGGCCCCGCACGCGCTGCCGCGCGCGCTGGGGTGGACGCTCGTGCTCGGCGTGGCGGCGAGCGCCGGCGTGATCGCGCTCGACACGTTCGGCCGCCATCCCACGCGCCAGGCCGAGCGAGCCGCCCGCAACCTGTATCGCGACCGGTTCGCTACGCGCTTCTGGATCGGCGGTGTGGCGCTCGGGCTGGCCGCGCCGGTCGTGCTGGGTGTCGTGTTCCTGGCAGTGAGCAGTCTCGGCCTGCTGGCCGCCGTCGGGGCGTGCGCGCTCGCCGGTCTGTGGTTCTACGAGGACGCTTGGGTGCGCGCAGGCCAGAGCGTGCCGCTCAGCTGATGCGCGATTTTCCCGAACCCGACAACCAGGGGCGCGTGGTCGAGTACGACCCGGCAGCGTGGCCGCGCCGGGTCCGGCGCGAGTCGCTGCTTGTGCCGACCGTGTGCTTCAACTGCGAGGCGGCCTGCGGACTGCTCGCGTACGTCGACACCGACACGTTCGAGGTCCGCAAGCTCGAGGGGCATCCCGGGCATCCCGGTTCGCGCGGGCGCAACTGCGCCAAGGGTCCAGCCACGCTCAACCAGATCACGGATCCCGAGCGGATCCTCTACCCGATGCGCCGCACGGGGCCGCGCGGCGGCGGCAGCTGGGAACGGGTGAGCTGGGACCATGTGCTCGACACGTTCGCCGAGCGGATGAATGCGGCGTTCGCGGCCGGTCGGAACAACGACGTCTGCTACTTCGTCGGACGCCCGGGGGAGGACGGATTCGCCGACCGGTTCCTCGAGACGTGGGGCTGCGACGGACACAACTCGCACACCAACGTGTGCTCATCGGGCGGGCGCACCGGCTACGGCTTCTGGTCGGGCACCGACCGGCCGTCGCCCGACTACGCGAACGCTCGCTTCATGCTGCTGATCTCGGCGCACCTGGAGTCGGGTCATTACTTCAACCCACACGCGCAGCGGATCGTCGAGGCTCAGCAGAACGGCGCCAAGATCGCGGTGATTGACCCGCGCCTGTCGAACACCGCGTCGCGGGCGGACTACTGGCTGCCGGCGTGGCCGGGGACGGAGGGGGCAGTGCTGCTGGCCATGGCCCGGGTGATGCTCGACGAGGACCTGTTCAACCGGGAGTTCGTGCGCCGTTGGGTCAACTGGCGCACGTACCTCGCCCGCCGCGCGCCCGGCGACGAGCCGACGTTTGAGAACTTCATTCGGGCGCTGCGGGCCGAGTACGCGCAGTACTCGCCGGAGTTCGCCGAGGGCGAGAGCGGCGTTCCGGCCGCGACGATCGTGCAGGTCGCGCGCGAGGCGGCGCGGGCCCAGCCGGCGTTCGCATCGCACATCTGGCGCGCGGCGGCCGCCGGCAACCTCCACGGCTGGCTGGTCACCCGTGCGCTGATGCTCCTGAACGTGCTCACCGGCAGCATCGGCGCGCGCGGCGGCGTGTCTCCCAACGCGTGGAACAAGTTCATCCCGGCGCCGTGGCGCGAGCCGCCCGCCAACACGCAGTGGAACGAGTTGAACTGGCCCCGGGCCTATCCGCTCGCGCACAACGAGATGAGCATCCTCTTCCCTCACTTCCTACACGACGGGGCCCGGCAGGCGATCCTCTTCACCCGGGTGCTGAATCCCGTCTGGACCTACCCGGACGGGTACTCCTGGCTGCGCGCGCTCCGCGACGAGCGGCGGGTGGGCCTGCATGCCGCGCTCACCCCGACCTGGTCTGAGACCGCCTGGTGGGCCGACTACGTCCTCCCGATGGGTCACGGCCCCGAGCGCCACGACACCCACTCCTACGAGACCCACGCCGGCCGCTGGCTCGGCTTTCGCCAGCCGGTCCGCCGCGTGGCGATGGAACGGATGGGCAGAAAGGTGAGGTTCACCTACGAGGCCAATCCGGGCGAGGTGTGGGAGGAGGGCGAGTTCTGGATCGAGCTGTCGTGGCGGGCCGACCCGGACGGGTCACTCGGGATCCGCCATTACTACGAGTCCCCGTACCGACCGGGGCAGAAGATCACGCTCGAGGAGTACTACCGCTGGATGTTCGAGCACTCGGTTCCGGGCCTGCCGGCCAAGGCCGCGGCCGAGGGGCTGACTCCGCTCGAATACATGCGCCGCCACGGGGCGGTGGAGATCGACCGCGACGAGTACGAACAGCAGGAGGCCCCGGTCGACGATCGTGACTGCACCGAGGTGCGCGGGGCTGAGGACACCGTCACCAAGGCTTCCTTCGACGGCGCACATTTGCCGCTGACCGGCCGCCCCGACACGATCGCCGCGATCGTCGACGGTGTGGCCCGGCGCGGGTTCAACACCCCCTCGCGCAAGCTCGAGCTCTACTCCGAGACCTTGGCCGAGTGGGGCTGGGAGCAGCTCGCGACGCCCACGTATGCGCGCACCCATATCCACCATTCGCTGATCGATCATGATCACGGCGAGTACGTGCTGATCCCTACCTACCGGCTCCCGACGATGATCCACTCGCGATCCGGAAACGCCAAGTACCTGAACGAGCTCGCCCACGCGCACCCGCTGCTGGTCTGCCCCGAGGATGCCCAGCGGATCGGCGTCGACACCGGCAAGCTGGTCCGCGTCGAGACCGAGATCGGCTGGTTCGTGATCAGAGCGTTTGTCACCGAGGGCATCCGTCCCGGGGTTGTCGCCGCGTCGCACCACATGGGACGGTGGCGGCTGCGCGAGGATCAGGGGATGGAGCGCTGGTCCTCCGCGCTGGTCGAGATGCACGAGGAGGACGACACGGTCGCCTTTCGCCAGATCCACGGCGTGCGCCCGTGGGACTCGAGCGACCCAAGCTCACGCCACATCTGGTGGAACGACGCCGGCGTGCACCAGAACATCACCTTCCCCGTGCACCCCGACCCGATCAGCGGGATGCACTGCTGGCACCAGAAGGTGCGCTTGCAACCCGCCCAACCCGAGGATCGCTACGCCGACATCTACGTCGACTTCGCCCGCGCCCGACAGGTCTATCGCAAGTGGCTGGCCCTCGCGCGGCCCGCCAGCGGCGACTTGCGCCGACCGATCTGGCTGTTCCGACCGGTCAAGCCGGCACTCGACGCATATCGCCTCCCCGACGACCCGGCGGCGCGCGCCGCGCGCGAGGCGCTGGCCGCCGCACCGAGCCCGTTCGAGTTTCACACGCTCGTCGACTGGTCGCCCGAGCAGGTGTGGGGGTCTGTCGGGGATGGCTGGCCTTCCGTCACCGGGGACAATCACCCGGATGATGCGCGAGCGCGGCACAGGCCGAACGCCACTCCGCCGGTTAGGAGCGACGTCTGATCCGCGCTTCACGCTGGCCAACGAGCGAACGTTCCTGGCCTGGAACCGCACGGCGCTGGCGTTGATCGGCGGCGGCCTGGCCGCCGTACAGCTGCTCAAGTTCGGTGTCGCCGGCGCCGGCCTGGTCATCGGACTGGCGCTGATCGCGCTCGGCGCCGCGCTCGCGGTCGGGGGCCTGGTGCGCTGGCGCGCGAGCGAGATCGCCATCCGGACCGGCAGGCCGCTGCCTCGCGCCCGATTCGCTCCCGCCCTGCTCGGTGTCGGCGCAACCGGGATCGCGCTGCTTGCCGTCGCACTTCTGGCCGTGAGCCAACTGCGATGAGCCCACAAGCCCCCAAGGCGCACGGCTGGGATGAGGGTGCTGCCAGTGAACGCACGTTGCTGGCGTGGGAGCGAACCGCGATCGCCAGCCTGGCGGTGGCGGCGCTCGTCGTCCGAGCCGGGATCGTGTACTCGCTGCTCGGTCTTGCGATCCCGATCGCCGCGGTGCTCGTTCTGGCGAGTGTCGGCGAGTGGCTTTTCAGCCTCCGTATCTACGGTGAGCGCGAGCAGGTGGGCGAGACGGGCGCAGTCGCACACGAGCGAGTCCATGCCGTCCTCGTGGGGATCACCCTGATTGCCGCGGCCGGTTCGGCGGCACTGTCGATCATTCGATGACCGAGGACGTGACCACCCATACTGAACCCGACCGCGCCGAGCCCACCAAGCGCGGGCGGCTCCGCGAGGCGCTGCGCAGGCTGCGCCCCGACCTCGACGTCGGGAAGGCGCCGGACCCGCGGTTCACGCTCGCCAACGAGCGAACGTTCCTGGCCTGGGCTCGCACCGGCCTCGCGCTGATCGGCGGCGGGCTCGTCGCGGCGCAGGTCCTGCGCTTCGGGCTGGGGGGCGCACATCTTCTGGTGGCGATCCCGGCGATCCTGCTCGGCGGGCTCATCGCCATCGCCGGCTACGTGCAGTGGGAAGTCAACGAGCGCGCGATGCGTCTCGGCCAGCCGCTCACCTACTCCCCGCTCGTGCGACTCCTCGCCGTGGGCATCGCGGTCCTCGCGGTGATCAGCATCGTCCTCGTGGTGATCAGCGCGGCCGTGCGTTAGGGGCGGAAGGCCCGGACGAGGGCGTCGAGCGCGATGCGCTCTCCCTCGGGGGTCTGCACCGGGCGCTCGACGCGTTCGGCCCGCTCGATCCGCAGGCCGGTTCCCTCCAGGTCACGGCTGACATCTTCGGCGGTGTAGAGGACCGTCGGGTCCTGCGGTCCGCCGTCACCCTCGGCGATGTTGGTGGTGTCGTGCCCGACGAGCAGCAACGTGCCGGCGGGGCCAACCGCCGTTGCGGCGGTCTGAAGGATCGGCGTGCGCTCGGCCGCTGGCACCTGGAGGTAGAACACGATCACCAGCCCAAACGCCCCCGGTTCGGGACGGTAGTCGAGGAGGTCCGCGGCGATCCACGCCGCCTGCACACCGCGCGAATCCGCGAGCTGCCTGGCCTTCTCAAGGCCGACCTTGGAGAAGTCAACACCGGTCACCTCCCAGCCGCGCTCGGCCAGCCAGACCGCGTTGCGGCCCTCGCCGCAGGCGAGGTCGAGGGCTCGTCCCGGGCCCAGCCCGTCGACCTCCTGAACCAGGAACCGGTTGGCCTGGCTAGTCCAGACCAAATCGCGCCGGGCGTAGCGCCGGTCCCACCCCTCGCTGTCCATCCCGCCGAGGCTACCTTCCGGCAACGCGGTCGACGACCGCCGCCCTCACCTTTGAATGCCGGACCGGCGGACCCACACCGCTCCCGATGCGGGTCCAACCAATCCGGCTTGGCCGGCCTCCGTGCCGGCCATGGCACTCGAGCAGCCGGTGCCGCTGATGGCATCGCGCCCCCAGATGCCCCTGATCAACGGCTTGTTGCATGCCAAGGTGACGGTCGAACGTACCCGCGCCTCGGCAACGTGCCGGAGCCGCCGCAGGGACGGACTCGACGACTTCGCCGGTTCGGTCAGGCGCATGCGCGCACCGCGGCCGAACTCGCTTGCTACCTGGGAAATCGCCTGTCTTACGCGGGCGGCCTCGTCGCGTCGGTTACGCCATCCCCGTCACGTGATCTGGACGGGCGTGCCGGGCACACGGCTTGGTCCAATGGTTTGTACGAGCCAATCGATCGCATCGTTCGACAGGCGGATGCATCCGTGACTGAGGGCTGTGCCAAGCCGATCCTGGAGGCTGGTCCCTCCGCGGCCATGAATCGCGACGGTTCCGTCGCCGCCGTCGAACTGCCGCAGCACGTCGCTGTGGGCGGTGAGCTCGAGGACCCAGCTGCCGAGGAAATCGTCGGGATGCCACGGGATCGCCCACCAGACCGCGAACAGACCGTCGGGCGTCGGGGTGCTCGGTTTGCCGACCACGACCGACACGGTACGCACGGCCTTCCCGGTCCGGAACAGCGTGAGCGTTCGCCGGGCGGTGGAGACAACGATCCGCCACGGGGTCGGCTCCAGGTCGACCCTGCGGGCGTTGATCCAGCCGGCCGACCCGTTGGGTCGCGACGGAAGCCGTACCCGCAGCCAGCACCGGCCGTGGGCGGCCCGGGGAGGCGCGACCACCAGCAGCCAGGCCGCCTCCGTGGGGGTGAGCCAGCGCGTGATCTGCATGCTCCTTCCAGGCAGCGACGAGAAGACCGCTGTCGGCGCTTCGATGCCGACCCGCCATGCGACAGCGTTCGCCGGCCCGGCGACGGCGCTGTCGCCCGGCATGGACATGCAGGTCATCGCGCTGGCGGCTGCAGACGAGACAGCGAACACGCACGCTGACACGAGCGCTAAACCCGCGCTGAGCACAATCCGCCGCGGAGCCCGCATCCCAGTCGAACGTTACCGACGGGAGGGGGTGCACGCCACCACAAGAGAGGTGCACGCGCCCTCCCGCTAACTGCAACTCCGGCGTATGGTCAGCGTAAGGTAGATTGGCCCCCGGCTTTAACAGAGACGGCGGCCAGGATGAGAGGTGGGTGCCGTGTCTGGACGCGTCCGTGACTACGCCAGTTCGTCGGCGAATCGTCGTAGATGGAGGCGATCGGGTCTGGCGGTGTCATCGTCTCGCCTACGGTGGCGGGTGGCGGTCGGTCTGGCGCTGGCGTTGGGGTCGCTCTTGCTGCAGATCGCGCCTGCCCAAGCGGTCGTCCGTCCCGGGCCGCCCGCGTCGCACTCGGCGGTGCGGGGCAACACCGAGATGACGGTTACCGGCTGGTCGCCGGGCCAGGGGGTGACGGGATTCATCGGCAACGCCGCGTTCGACCCGGTCGCGGAGGGATACCCGTCGAGCAATCCGACCACCGATCCCAGGTTCACCCCCAAGAACGAGGGATTCGCCGGCGTTATCCACGGCACGCCGACCGGCGGCGGCCAGACTCTGGATCTGTACTGCATCGACATCAACACCGACACGACGACCGGCATCGGTTACGCCCTGGGGACCTGGGACGCCTCCAACGTCATGAACGTGGGTTACGTGGCGCGAATTCTCAACGAGTACTACCCCCACACCAACGAGCCGGCCATGCTGGCCAATGGCGCCACGGCCACGCCCGACCAGACGGCCGCCGCCGTGCAGGCGGCCATCTGGTTCTTCTCTGACCGGTACGTCCTGAGCACCTCCGACGTGTTGCATGACACCGTCGTTGCCATCGTGAATAGGATCAGAGCCGAGGGGCCGCTGACCGAACCGCCACCGCCCACCCTCACGATCACCCCTGCGACCGTGAGCGGTGCCCGTCGGGTGCTCGGACCGTTCACGGTCAAGACGGACGCCGGGACCGCCGACGTGACCGTCACGGGCGGGACGATGTACTCCAACCGGGCGGGCACCGATGAGATCGGGGATGGGATCACAGGCGCGGTGCCGTCGGGCCAGGAGATATGGCTTCGCTCCTCGGGTCCATCCCAGGCGGTGCTGCAGGCCGCCTCGCAGGCGACCGTACCCACCGGCAACGTCTACCTTTACTCCGGCAACAACCCAGGTTTCAGCGACGCCCAGAGGCTCATCCTGGCCGAGACCGCGACACTGAAAACCACGGTCAAAGCGGTCGCTGAGTTTCTGCCCGGCGGTTCGCTGGTCGTGATGAAGACGATCGCCGGCGACGGGGCCGGATCGCAGGCACAGGTAGTGATCCATGTGGATTGTGACGATGGCGTCACCAGGCCTGACTTCGTCATTCCTGCCGGCACGCCAGCGGGCACGACGTCGCGCACCTACCGCCACATCGTCGCCGGAACGACGTGTACCGTCATCGAGACGTCCAACGGCTCCGTGGTTGGCACGGACGTGGTGGTGACCGGGGATGGGCAGCAGGTTGTCATCCCAGCCGGCGGACGCGAGAGCGTCGATATTACGGACACCTACACCCATGTCTCCAGCCCCCCCGGTTCCCTGCTCGTCACCAAGACGATCGCCGGTCCAGCCGCCGGCGAGCAGGGACTGGTAACCATCCAGGTCGTCTGCGGCGGCATCACGCTGTCGCCGGAGTTCACGATCCCCGCGGACACCCCGGCGGGCAGTCCGTCGCAGAGCTACGACGACATCCCGGCCGGCTCGATGTGCACCGTCACCGAGATGCAGGACGGCGCCACCAGCACGGTTGCAGTGACCGTGTCGGGCAACGGCCAAACGGTGACCGTCCCGGCAGGCGAAGTGGCAACGGTGAACGTAATGGACGTGTACACGAGAACGCCGGAGATCGCGCCAGACGTGCCCAACGGCACCCTGAGGGTGACCAAGACGATCGCTGGACCGGCCGCCGGGCAGCAGGGTTCCATCGCCATCCTCGTGGCCTGCGGCGGTCCGCTCCGCGCCTACGCGTACCTCATACCCGCGGGAACGCATGCGGGTTCGCTATCGCGTGTCTTCCCGGGCCTCCCAGCCGGAACATCCTGCACGGTCACTGAGACGTCGGACGGTCACACCGATGCCGTAGCCGTAATCACGACCGGGAGGCGCAAGCAAGCGACGATACCCGCTAACGGCACGGCGACCGTTCATCTCACCGACACCTTCACGAGCACACGTTTAGCGCCCGTCACCGGCTAACGCCGTCGCGACGACGCCGGGCGTCGCGACGAGGACGACGTAGCGGCATCTTGACCGACCGGCAATTCGAACGCACAGGGCTGGCTGCATAGGTCGCCCCCGCACCGATCGGCTCGCGGTCGGACCACTGGTGAGGTGTCGCACAACGGTGGTCGGACACGTGGGCAGTGGGACATCGCCGCAGAGTCGCGGCGGGAAAGTACCGATGCCGACCGAAGGGCCGCTCGTTGATAGTTCCGCGGGATGTCGCGCGTGCGGTGTTCTGTTTGCGGGGATGTGATCGGCGTGTATGAGCCGCTCGTCGTGGCGGCTGCCAGGCCGATGAGGACGAGCTCGCTCGCCAGGGAGCCGGCGCTCGGTTCGGGGTATGAAGTCGTCGCCCACCACGCCTGTCGGGCCGATCTACAGCTGGAAGAGGCCGATCGCCGGCCCTGGTCCGCTGGTGGCGGGGGTCACTAGAGCCGGGCTTCGCGCTCAATCCGTTCGCGGCTTACGTAATTTTCCACATCGATGCGGCCGTAATCATCGGAGCGCTTCTTCGGTGAACGCGGGATGTGCTCGCGAAGCGGCGGATCTAGCTTGGGGTCATGTCACCTCCCCAACTCGCAACAGCGCCGGCAGAAGCACGTTCGTCTCGGGCGACCGCGCCGATCACGGTCGTTCTGGCTGACGACCACGAGTTGGTGCGTCGCAGCCTCCGGCTGGTGTTGCGGCAGGAGGAGGACGTCGAGGTGATCGCAGAAGCGCGGGATCTGTTCACGGCGCTGCGCCACGTCAACGGCCATCTGCCTCACGTGTTGGTGCTCGATCTCCAGATGCCCGACGGTTCGAGCATCGAGTTGATCAGGCAACTCCACACGCGAGCCCCCGGTACCCGGGTCGTGGTGGTGACGATGGAGGACAGCCCGGCGTATGCGCGGGCGGCGATCGCCGCCGGCGCGGTCGGTTTCGTGCTCAAGGAGCAGGCCGCGCACGACCTTCCGGCCGCGGTGCGATGCGCCGCGCGCGGGGAGGAGTACGTGAGCGCTCGGGTCGGCGCGCGGTTGGATGCGCTGCAACGGTCGGCCGACGACGACGGTCTCAGCCCGCGAGAGGTCGAAGTGCTGCGGTTGATCGCGCTGGGGTTCACGAGCTGCGAGATCTCCGAGAAGCTCCATCTCTCCAGGCGCACGGTCGAATCGCACCGCGGGCGCATCCAACGCAAGCTGGGGCTGACACGTCGCTCAGAGCTCGTTGAGTACGCGCTCAAGCGGCGACTGATCGGCGGCTGACGGCGCAAGGTCCATGACCGACCAGCGGACGACCTCCCTGGGCGGGCGGGGCGAGCGATGGTCGGACTCTGTGGATCGGTCACCACGCGATCGTCTCGATCAGTACCGGAGTCGATCGACGGCTTGTGAAGATCAACATGGCGGTCCTGTTTGCCGTCGCGTTCCTTCCATTCCCGACCAGGCTGTTGGGGGAGTTCATCCGCGATCCTCACGCCGAGCGGTTGGGGCGTGGCCATCGTGAGCCGCCGTGGCGCCCGACTGCTGCGCGGAGGAGCGGGTGGACTCGCGATTTGACCACCTTCTGTTCGCGTGCGCCAGCGAGCGACGCGCCATGATCGCGCACAGCCTTGACAGTGAACTGAAAGGTGCTCGTCGGCATCATCGATCGTGACCTCGAACATGCATCGGTCGAACACATCGCGGGGATCGTGGCGCGCTTTGTCGAGCGTGCCGAGCGGGAGCGCGAACGCGAGCTCGTGGCCCGGATCGAAGAGGGACTCGGGACCGGCGGTCCAGCGGCCGCCGGCCTTGACAAGGTGCTCTCGACGCTCGAGCACCGGCGCGTAGCAGTGCTGCTCGTTCCGGAGTCCGGATCCCTCCGCGCAGGACTCCGTCCGAACTGCGGGCGGCTACCGACCGACGGCGGCCGCACCTGTCCGCTCGACGGCTCCCCGCTGGCGCCGGTCGATGCGGTCGCGCAGGTCGTCCAGGATGCGGGACGGCAGGCCGCGCAGGTGGTGGTGGTTCATGGCCACTACGAGTGGCTGTGCAACCACGGTGGGATCGCCGCGCTCCTGCGGTGATGAGTTTGCGGTGCGTTACTTGCGTCGCCGTCGGCGCTTCGCGTGCGTGGTAACAAGCGATCGCGTCGAGGTTGTCGTCGCTACCGATGACAGCTCTCGGACCTACGAGATCATCGCCACACGCGTGGGGCGCCGCGTCGAGACCACTACGAGGCGGGGCATCGTTGGGGTCACGGAGGTGACGCAAGGAGACCATGCTCCCGCGCGTACGACACCAGTTCGGCCCGCGAGGCGCGACCGGTCTTGTGCTGGATGCGGGAGCGGTGCGATTCGATCGTGCGTGCGCTGAGAAGGAGCTCATTCGCGATCTCGATGTTCGTGTAGCCGAGCGCGAGCAGATGCAATACCTGACGCTCGCGCTCGGAAAGCTCCGTCGGGCAACCACCTGGGATTCCGGGCTCAGCCGCGATGCGTGCACCGAGCCGCGGGTTGAGGTAGGGATTGCCTGCAAGCGCTGCGTGCACAGCGTTCTCAAGCTCTGTGTCCGCCGCCTCTTTGAGGACGAACGCGAGCGCACCTGCGCGCAGAACCGCACGCGCGAGCTCGGGCTCGTCGTGCATCGTCAGTACGACGATTGCCGTAGCCGGTGACGCCTCGCGGAATCTCGGAATCGCTCGAAGGCCGGACCCGCCAGGCATGCTGAGGTCGAGCACGAGGATGCTCGGCTTGTATACGAGCACCTTGCACACGGCGGTGTCGATGTCGCCCGCCTCTGCGACGACCTCAAAGCCTTCCTGGCCCTCCAGCACTCGCCGCAGTGCGGTCCGCACCACCGCGTGGTCGTCTGCGAGCACGATCGTCACAACCGCCGCGCCATCTGCGCCGGGCCGGTTACCGATCGCGTCGCTGGTCGAGGTCACCGCGCCGGACCGCAATCAGGCTCGGGTAAGTCGATCGGGTCCGGAGATGCGAACCGAACGGAAGATCGGCGGCTGCGAGTACGGCAGCGGGCCGGCCTTGCCAGAGGCCTCCTCCGCGGCGACTCGGTGTTCCCGGCCCGGCAGCGGTCGCGAGCAACGGGGGCAGTTGTCCCCGACCGCCCAGAGGACGGTCACCGGCAGGACAGATCGACAGACCGAGCAGCGAACACGAATTCGATCAAGCATCGCACCCCCAGTGAGGCTGATTGGCTGAGGGCCGATCCCAAGGTGGAGCCACCCCGTCGCACCCATGCTCGATGCAACGTCATCGCCACCTGTCAGCGCGATCGACGCCGAGACAACCTAGCGGCTCCGGCTTGATCGCGTCATCCGTAATTCTCCCGGTTCTCCCCGCCGACTGTCGGACGTCGCGTCATGCCCACGGCCGGCGAACATTCCGCGGTGCCGGACGTCCTACCGCGGACGCTCTTATCGAAAAGCCCTGCGGTCGGCGGCCACTATCCAGACCCGTGGGCGCCGACCCCCATTGGTAGGTCCCCGGAGGCCGGACGCCCGTGGTCCACGGGGCTCCGGCCGGCGACGCTCAACGCGAGCCCACAGAGCCCGGATCGAGACTCGCCAGACCCTCAGAGCGGCGCGTCGAGGATGAACAGCTCGGCCGCGATGTCGGGCTCGAGGTTGTTGCCGCTGATGAACGCGAGCACCTTTCGGCCCGTGAGCCGCTCGACCGCCTCGCGTAGGGCCGCCTCCATCGTCTCCTGAAACAGGTGGCGGATGTGGTCGACGGCATCGGTTTGATTGGTTCGTGTAAGTGTCTTCTCGGCTGGCGTCAGCACGTCGTCCATCAAGGTCACTAGCACATGGCCGTAATGGAATGTCGAAGCGCTCCGAGGCCCACGGCCGAGGTACTCGGTGTGGATCCCGACCAGCGCGCTCGTTATCGCGGCGTTGAGCTCTCCACCCTTCAGCGGACCTCCGTCCGGCATCGGCGACCGGCCTCTGGACATGACTGCGCCGCTGCTGCTGCGTTGGCTCGTTGTTGGACCGGCGACGCTGCTCCTCGCGTGCTGTTCGTTCGACACTGCTACCTCTGACTGGCTTGGCTTTGCGAAATGGTCAGCCAATGCGGTAGAGCTGACACACTCGCGGCCGAAGGTGGAGCCGCGGGAATGTCCGCCGGGCCTCGGGGCAGTAGAGCGGACGACCCCGACGATAACGCAATCCGTTCTGGGTGGGGGCGCCACACTGGCGTCGGATGGACGACACCCCCTCATTTACGCGTCCTCATTGCCGATCAGGATCAGCGCCATATTGCTGAGATCGCCAGCGTGATCAGCGGCCTCCTGCACGCGGTCGTGGCGCGGTTGCTCGATGTCTCCGAGATCGCCAAGGCGACGCGGCGCGGCATCCGCCCGTACGTCAAGCACGGCGAGCGGCCGGAGATGAAGCACACGGTCGACATCGTGCTGTCCCGCTACGCCGAGTTCACCAAGCTGCACGGGGCGCTTCACACCGCCGCGATCATCGAGCAGGCCACGGGCATCCTCGTGAAGCGCCACGGTATCGGCCCGACGAAGCGTTCCCGGAGTTGCGGATCCGCGCTCGGAATGCTCATCAGAGCGTGTTCGAAGCGGCCCAGGCCGTCACCGTCAGCTATCCCCTGTTCAAGCCGCGCCCGATCGACAACGACTTAGCGGCACGCGGCGGCGTCCGGCTGCCCTCGTGCTCGTCGATGCCGACGACGATCTGCTTGAACATCTCTACACATGTTGTCCCAGGAGGCAATGGACGCACCCTACCCCGCGCGCTCGCGCGCATGTCGGCGGGCACTCCGATTTCGGCGCGCGGGTTTCTACGTGCCGGCGCGCCAGGGAGGGTCCACTCGCCATGCCCGCCGGAGCCGGGTCCACCAGTCCCCGCCGGTGTGACCGAAGGGGAGTGGTCGCGGAATCGTGGATGACCGCGTTGGCTGAGGGCGAACTACGGATGGAGCACTCCCGGAGCGCGGTTATTGTCGGTCGAGAGGTTGGCGCGCTCGACCGGGTGGCGCCTCCGCAGAGTCGGTACGACGAGTGCGTGGCTAGGTTCTGAGGCCCGACCTTCGGCTTGTCAACCAGAGCCTCTTCGGAGGGTCGCATGGTTTATGCAGCCCAAGTCCGCGATCGGACTCGGGCAGGCGTGGCGCCCGTGGTCGTCGCGTGGACAACGGAGCGCGCCTGCGCGACGCATTCGGCGCCGCCGTCCCCTGACTCGCTCGATACGCCGGCGACCGGGGGGAGTTCTCCGTCTGGCCCCGGGCGACGCGATCCGATCGCCGGTCCACACCGCGGCAGTTCGATCAGAGCGGCAGTTGCGATGAATCGCGCCACGTCAGCCATCCGGACTCACCTGCTGTTGCGTTTGAGTTGCCCGCGATGCGGCTTGACCATTACGCCGAGAGCCCGTTGGCTGGCGATCGAGCACTGCCCCCGGTGCCTGGCGCGTGCACGCCTCCCGGTAAGGCTGATCCCGTCCGCACCAGGCAGTGAAGGCGGACACCCCCGGCGTTCGAGGCTGAGCACGGATCGGGCCCACAGTCGAGGCGTTCCGGAGACGGCCCCACGATGAGCAGCCAGCGCGCCATCGACCGGACGAATGCGAGGACCCCTCTACGCCTGCTGCCGGCGACCACGGGGCGCTTTCGAATCGCGATGCTCGCGCCGCCCTGGATTCCGGTGCCACCCAATGGTTACGGAGGAATCGAGGCGGTGGTCGAACTGCTTTGCGAGCGCCTCGTGAGCCGCGGTCACGACGTGACGCTGTTCGCTGCCCCCGGCTCGCGCTCGACCGCGCACGTGCAGGCGCTGCTCGAGGAATCTCACCGGGACACGATCGGCTCGGCGCTCCACGAGTCTGACCACGTCGCCTGCGCGTGGGAGCGGGTCGAGCGAGCGGCCGCGCAAGGCCATCCATTCGACGTCCTGCACGACCACTCCGGGTTCACCGCACTGGCGATGGCCGACCGCGTCGCCGTGCCCGTCGTGCACACGATCCACGGTGTGTTCGACCGCCACACCAGCCCCTTCTATCGGCGGCATGGTCGCAAGGCGACCCTGGTGGCGATCAGCCACTCGCAGGCCGCGAGCGCCCCGGCCGGTGTGCGGATCAGCGCGGTCGTCCTCAACCCGATCGCCGTCGACCGCTGGCCGCTGACCGCCCAGAAACAGGATTACGTGCTGTGGATCGGTCGGATGGACCCGGTCAAGGGCCCCCACCGTGCGATCGAGGCGGCGCGGCTGGCCGGTGCGGCTCTCGTGCTCGCCGGGCCAGTCCAGGCAGGGCAGGAGGAGTATTTCCGCGAGAAGGTCGAGCCGCACATCGACGGCCGGAGGGTCCGGTACGTCGGCGAGGTGACCGGCGCGGCGAAGCAGCAGCTTTACGCAAACGCCAGAGCGCTGCTGATGCCGGTCCGCTGGCGCGAGCCGTTCGGGATGGTGATGGTCGAGGCACTTGCGTGCGGCACGCCCGTGATCGCGTTTCCCGAGGGTGCCGCGGCCGAGATCGTGATCGACGGAGAGAACGGACTGCTCGTCTCAGACGAGGAGGAGATGGCACGCGCGATCGATCAAGTGGGGGCGCTGGGGGCGATCGACCCGGCGCGCTGCCGCGCGAGCGTCGCCGAGCGCTACGACATCGCGGTCACCGCGACCGGCTACGAGCGGGTCTACCGCTGCGCGGCCGGAGTCGAGCACGCATCGGCGGCGCTCGCGCCCCATATCCAGTCGAGTGGTCACGTTCCCCCTCCACAACGGAGCGCGCGCCGATGACCCTCCGGGCTCAGGGCACGAGAACCCGGCGGCGGGAGCCCGAGAGCTCTTGGGATCGTGACGCAGCGCGCCTACTGGCGCTGCTCGAAGACAACGCTGACGACGCGATGACGATCGCGGTTATGCGTCAGTGCGGCATCGAGACACCCGCGCAGTTGATCTACGCGTTGCAGCTTGCCGGCTACGACATTGACCGCGCCCCACCCCCCGGGAATCCCCGTGGGCCACTGGGCTATCGCCTGCGTAGCGGCATCCCGCGGGTCGACGGACCGGCGAACGCATCGAAGGCAGGAGCAGCCGATGAGCCCTGACGCACGACGCGAGGCTCGAGAGGCCGTATCGAGTGACCCGGTCACGGTGCGCGTCGAGCACAACGCCACGCGGAGGGCAGTTCACACTGCCCACCAAGGCACGTGGTTCGCGTGCGAGACACTCGACGATGCCCGACCCATCGAATATCTGTGCGCTCCTCGCCCCCGCCGCCGCGAGTTGATCGTGCACGACTCCTGCCGCCGCCGGCTTCGGCTCGGTCCACACCAGAACATCAGCGGCAAAACGTGGGCGCAACCCTCATCCCTCCCAGTTATGACCTCGTCAAACCGCGCGGCCGCCTGTCCGATGCGGCACGGAGGGGGTGCTGCACGGGCCCTCCGCCGCTCTTCGGTCCTAGTCCTGCGGAAGTGACCTTGTCAACTCGGAGGTAGAGCTCGCGGCAGCTCGACTGCGGAGATGGTCGCCCGGACACTGCACCATCGTCCATTTCCGCACGACCGGACGAGAGCGCGCCGGGTGCGGATCGGGTGACGCTGAGCGCGCACATTCGAAGGCCTTACCCGCGAAGGGCCTGATACAGGGCTTCCCGGCTTTCCCTCAGGGCCCTGACGATCTGTGAAGTCCTCCGGGTAGCGGCCGCCCGGCGCTGTAGCTGCTGCGCCTCCATGCACGTGCTCCCTGCGCGGTCGACGAGGACGGCGGCTCGCGCGAGCGCCGTTTTCGCTCTGTCGGCCAAGTGAGCCTGCTGGACTGGTCTGCCCATTTTCGATCCCGGTTCGGAGAAGTGCTGGCGCTAGCCGAGGTCGTCGCCTCTAGCAAGCTAGTTGCCTGTCGCGGCCGGATCTTCCGAGGACGGCACCACTACAGACGCCCGTCGTCCGCAAAGCGAGCGGCGTCTCTCACGTTCCGAACTACGTAGATATCCGCAGTGCGAACCCGATCTAAGCGCTCGTCTCGTCCGCCTAGCTGTTAGAGCCCACGGCGGTCGAGGCCCGCGGGGCCACGGTGGCGCTTGGCTGTCAGAGCCCGGCTACACGCCAGTGTGGCGTTCCGCTTGCCTCGAGCAACCGTGCGATTGTCGCGAGCTGTAGCGCGACGCCTTCGAGCGACAGCATGAGCTCTGCCGTCGGTGGCGTGGTGTTGCGGCTCATGAGCTGAAGCGTTCCGACCAGCCCCGCGCCGTCGTGAATGGGGACGAGGACCGCCGAGCCGATCCCTTCGCCGGCTGCGGCTCTGAGGAGGGCGTCCTCTGCCGTTTCGAGATCGACGAACGAGGTCGCGGGCGCCGGCGGTCGCCAAGCACCGCGTTCGTCCGGCAGCTTCGGCCGGTGCTGCCAAACCCAGGTCTCGAACGCGCTTGAGATGGTTGCCTCGGCGCCCCACATCGCGACGCATTGCATGAGCTTGCGTCGCCTGTCGGGGCTCCACGCCGCCACCGCGTCCCACTTGCCCTCGTGGCCAACGATTTTCACGGTTTGCTTCAGCGCCGTCCGCCAATCGTCGACCGCGGTGAGGGCGGCGGAGAGCGCACGTTGCGACACCGGTTGCCACACCGGAGATCCGAGTGCGGCCGGATGGAACTGCGCATCTTCTGTGTCGTGGTTGGATCCGCCGATCTCGGTGGCGCGAGCCTCGCTGTGCCCGCGCTCGAGTTCAGCTTGCGCCGCGCTGAGCTCCGCGCGCAGGGATTCGGCGGTGTCGCGCTCCGCCTCGGCCGCTGCAGAGGCAGCAGCCGCCTTCATCCGTTCCTCCTCGGCTGAGGCGGCGGCTTGGTCGGCGATGACGCGCTGGTCGTGCAAGGCCGCTTCCGCCCTCTCGGCACGCATCTGGGCGCGCTCGAGCTCCTCCGACGACGCTGGCGTCTGGCCCTCAGGTACCGGCGCGGCGTGCGGGATTCGCTCGAGCTCTGCATGTGCGGTCGCGAGTTCGCGACACAACGCCTCGACGGTCTGCCTCTCAGCCGCGAGCAGGTCCAATGACTCACCCGCCTCGTGCTGGGCTCGCGATCGCTCGCGTTCGAGCTCCTCGCTCGTCGGTCGCTCTGCCAACTCGCGCCGTGCGCGCTCGAGCTCGGCTTGCAGGACGGCCAGTTCGGAATGCAGCCGTTCGCCGGGCTGGTGTTCGGCGGCGTGCTGCAGCTCGGCGTTCGTTGCGGCGAGCGCTGACATCTCCCGCCGCGCCCCCTCGGCGGAGGCCTCAGCCTGCTGCGCGCGCCCAAGCTGCTGCTCGGCCCGCGCGTGTTCCCATTCGGTCCGTGAGCGCTCTTGCTCGAGCTCCTTGGTGGTGGGTCGTTCCGCGAGCTCTCGCCGCGTCGCCTCGAGTTCGTCGCTCAGCTCGGTCAACTCGTCGCGCAACGAAGCCACGTGCTGCTTTTCCCCGGTCAAGGCGTCTGACGCTGCAGCGGCCTCCTCGTTACAACGACGAAGCTCTGAGCGAGCCTGCGCAAGGACTGACTTGGCCTCGGCCTCCGACATCTCGGCCCGTGCGCGGAGACGGGTCAGATCGGCGTTCGCTCGGTCGGCCCGGCGGCGCTCTTGCTCGAGCTCATCCTGAGTCGGCGCTTCAGCGGCCGCTTCGGACGCGGCGCGGCGAACGCGCCCTGCCTCCTCCTCAGCGGCGCGCAGCTCGTCACGCAGCGTCTCGACCGTTCGCTGCTCCCTGACCAGGGCCGCGCTCGTGCTCGCAACCTCAGCCTGCGCCTGCTCCGCAGCCAGTTTCGCTTTGTGGGCCTCGGCACGCTCGACCTCGAGCTGGGCAGGGGTCGGCGCTTCGCGCGCCGCGGCCTGAAGCCGCTCGAGCTGCTCGCGACTCGCTGCTAGCTCCGCGCGGAGAGTCTCGGCAATCTCATGCTCGTGGGCCAAGGCGTCGGCGGTCACACCTTCGGCGCGGTCGGCTCTGGACCGTTCGCTGTCTCGCTCCCTCTCAAGCTCGGTGGCGCGTCCGTCCGCTCGAGCCAGCGATTCCTCGAGCTCGGCGGTTCGCACCCGTTCTGCTGTGACGCTCCGGAGCAGTTCCTGAGCTCGTCGAGCGGACAGCACCGAGGCCTCGCGCAGCACGATTACCTGTCGCCGCTCCTCAGCCAGCTCCTGGTCGAGTCGTGCCGAGGTTTCAAGCGCGGCATCGAGCTCGCCGGCCAGGGCCGCAAACTGATCACCGTCCGCTTCGGTTGTGTCTCGCTCGGGACGCGGTCGCCCCGAGCGAGCCCCATCCGACGGGCCCAGGAGCTTCAACCCCCATTCAGCGATGAGCCCCGCACGAATCGCCGATTCATCGCTGCCGCGCCACCTCGCCAGCCGCATGAAGCGCCTGCACTCAGAGCGCGCCACCTCGGCTCGGGCAAGTGCCGCCGCAACCCCGCACAGGGCACTCGGCTTTCCATCCACGTCGCGCAGTGCGAAGCGCACCACCGCAAAAGCCGGAAGATCGCCGGCGGCGTCGACCATGTACTCGAGCTCCAGCGGCTCTTTTGCCGGCTTTCCAGTGCTCTGCGATCGCAGCCCCTCGATCGACTCACCAGGCTCAAGCTCCGAGTCGGTCTTGCCGCGCACGCGGTCAACGGAGGTGCGCAGCTGGTCAACGTACTCGCGGTTCACCCGAAGGTAACGCCCGTCCAGATCCTTGAGCCACACGATCGCAGGACTCGCCTCGATCGCCGCGTCGAGCAGCGGGTCAAGGCCATCATCGCCACCGTCACCGTCGTACGCCGGACGGACGATCGTAAGCAGCGCGCTCCTCTGTCCGCTTGCATCCGTGACCCCCGCGATCTCCAGCGTCGTCCAGCCGAGCATCGTGCTCGCATGAAACGCCTCCCCGCCGACGACCGTCTCGATCTCGCTCGCGTGAGCCAGCAGAAGCGCATCGACGTCCCCGCTGCAATCGACGAACAGGGCCGTCGCACGCTCCATCGCTCCCTCTGATCCGACAAGCGCGACTGCCGCCAAAGCTCGTTCGGAGATTGCGGCGGTCGTCTCGGCCCGATCCCTGGAAGGGACACCCACAACCCGAGGAGTCGACAACAAATGGCCCGACTGTCCGCGCGCACGAGACTCTCTGGACGGATTGGCACCGGAGACCGCCGCGCCCCTGGACGAATTGGCAGCGAAGAGCGCCGCGGAGCGCGTTGCACAGGCACCTCGCCTCGCGGCCGACGATGTCGACCACGTGGGTGACGCCGTCGCGCTCGATCAGGGTGACCCCGACGGACGGGCGGGCCGCGCCGGCTCATCGATCACGGCTCCGGGGTCGATCAGGACCTCGTCGATCGGCGGCCGACTCGGTTCGAGGCGACCCCCGAAGTACGGACTGCCGAGAGGCACTGCAGGGGTGATTTGCAGGGAGAAATCGGGGCGCCCAGATTTGCACCGGGGACCTCACCGACCCGAATTATGGGCGAAACCGCGGGGTGCTGGAAGAAATGCCTGGAAATTGAGAGGTTCGGGTGCGGGGTCACGTTCTCTCAGATACTCGGATTTTGCGGGGGATTGCCGGGGATTAGGCAGCGAGATCGAGTTGCTGCCCGACGCCGGCGCTGGCGACAGCACCGGGCCTGTCGGCTCGGTCGCGCGTGGTCGTCCGCGTGAGCGAGAAGGGCGACCGGGAGGACGAGCACTTTCACTCGCCCGAGGTGCAGATCGAGGCCACCAGGCGGTGGGCGGAGGACGCGGTGAGCGGCTTGCTGCCTCGCCGATTCCCGAGATCGACGTTAGCGGCAAGCTGCCGCTGTCCAAGCGCCCCGGCCTGTTGGCGGCGATCGAGATGATCGAGGCCGGCCAGGCCGACCAGCCCGTGGTGGCGTATTTCGATCGGCTGGTGCGCTCGCTCAAGGTCCAGCTGGAGGTGATCGAGCGCGTGGAGGGGCGGGCGGGGAGATCTTCGCGCTGCACCGACTCTCGCCCGGCACGGGCGATGTAGCGGTCTCGCGCCCGACGACGAGACGAGTGGTCGTCATCCGGAGCGACGACGCGATCAGCGGTGCTGCTGTCTGGCGCTCCAAGAACGGCCGCAGCGGATGACCCCGGTGAAGCTCGTCGGGCCGATAGGTCGTGAGCACGGCGATGCGATCGTGCCGCGCGTTGCGGACCAGGAAGGCAAGGAGATCCCGCGAGGACGGGTCGATCCAGTGCACGTCCTCGACGATCAACAGGACCGTCCGCTCCTGCGCGGCCCGCGCCAGCACCCGGTAGATGGCCTCGAACAACTGCTCGCGCTCACCCGCCTCAGACTCGCCCGTATCGACCGCGGGCCACAGCGTCGCCAGCGCCCCGCGTTGCGGCGCCTCCAGCCATTGAACGGACGAGGCGTCCTCCATAACCTCGCGCAGCGCCGAGATCACCGGCGCGAACGCCAGCTCTCCCTCGGCGAGCTCCACGCATTCACCGACCAGGACCCGGACGTCACGCCCCCGCGCCCTCTCCTCGAGCTCTGACACGAGCCGGCTCTTGCCGATCCCGGCTTCGCCTGTCACCAGCACCGCCCGGCCGCTGCCCGAAGCGGCGCGCGCCAGCAGTCGCTCGAGCGCGTCCAGCTCGGCCGCCCGGCCGACCAACAGCGGAGACGAGATACGCCCGACCATCAGCGACCCCACGCGGCAGTTGACCAGCCGCCGGTCAGGGTCAGCAGCAACCGTCGCAATCGCGTCACCGGTGTAGGCATAGACCCGTCGCACGCAGCCCCACGACCTCCGGGTCGAGAGCCGCCTTCCTCGGCGCACAGGAATCTTGGACGGCGCCGACCACGGTCACCTCACGCGGCCCGTCGAGCTCTGGGACTGCCCGAGGCGCAGACCGCTTCCGGCCCCCCGCGGGAGCTGCAGCCGCACCCGCCTTCGCTCATCTCGAGCATTTCCCTAGAGCCCTCAGGTCCCCCACTTTGGCACCACAGCAGGGCGCATGCGGCTATGCCCTCCTTTGCGCCCCACTCACATCTGTCGCCCTGGGCGGGGTCGTGCGAGGCACCAGAGCAAAGCAGGTGCCGCTGGTTGGATTGTGTGACGCGTTCCGATTCGTCGACTCCTGCGGAAGCGGCCGGAGGCGCCGTCTGCGCATGTCGTACTGGTCGTCCTCGTCCTTGCATAGCGGCATCTTGTTGTTGGCACGCGGCGGGGTGCCAACAACGTCTACCGGGGTCTCGACTGTCGCTCGCTCGAAGGAATCAGCTGGCTCTGCCGACGCTGACGATTAACTCGCAGGGTCCCTCGAACCCGTCGCTGGTATCGAACTGCGCAAGCTCGTGCTCGACCTCGCTCCACGCGTCCTCGCGCTCTGACTCGCTGAGGCCAGCCATCATCTGGTGTGGCGCCCCGAACGATTCGCGTTGGAATCGCACGCACTCCGTCGCCGATCGCATCCGCAGCGGCGCGTTATCGCGCCGCACTTCGATGTCGGAGAAGCCGGCCAACTCGTACGCTGCTTCGATCACGGCCAAAGTGCCGAAGCTAAATGGGCCGGGCTGACCGGGGAGCGGGGCGGGAAGCGCCGCGCGGCGACGGATGATCGATGCGGGGATCCAGAAGAACTGGTTGGCCGCAGGTGTCGAGTACACCACTCGGCGAGCCGCCCGCCCGGTTTCAATGCACGGCGCATGCCCCCGGAACGCCGCGCCCTGGTCGGGGAAGTAGATGAACCCGACGCGCAAGATGACAGCGTCGAAGGAACCCTCCACCACCTACGGCCGCTCGCCGTCCATCACCTTAGCGGTGACGTTTCGGACGCCGGCGTCGGTACCTGCGCGCTGGGCGAACTCAAGAATGTTCTCTGAGAGGTTGGTCGCGAGCACGGAGCCCTTTGGGCCGACGCGGCGGGCGGCCGCGATGGTTTGGGCGCCGGCGGCGATGTCGAGCACCCGGCTGCCGGCTCGATACGCGCGATGTCGAGCGTCAGCTCGGTCGCCTCTCCGAGCCAGTTCTCGGGCGTTGGGCCCCACCGGTACCGGGGCTCCGCTGCGGTCTGCCATTGCTCGCGGGTGGTGCACTTGCACGCAGCCGGGTCAAAGGTTGTTGTGCTCACCTTCGTAGCTCCGATCGTGTGCTCGTGGTGTCTTGCAGTTACGTGATGAAGACCGCCGCCGATCGCCTTTCTCGGCCGTCGCGGCGGTCCTCATTCGTTTCACGCGATGACTGCTGGTTTGCGCGCGCGCCGCTGCCGACGGCCGGCGACAGTGCCGCCGATACCGATCAGGATCAGCGAGGTCGCGGCCCCGCCCGCGGCGAGGTAGCCCCAGTCGGAGCCGCTGCCGCTGTTGTGGTGGATGGCTGCTTGGGCGGGCGGCTGCGCGTTCGCGCCGGCCGGCCCAAACTCGTCGAGCGTGTTGGGCATGCCGGCGGCCGGAGCAGCTGTCGCGAGCGCCAGCGCCAGCGCGGCGATCCCACTAGTGGTGCGTTTGTGCGCGTGAAGCATGTGAGCTCCTTCTTCGAGGCAGGCCAAGTTGACCCGCGCGGTCTCGGTTGATGACCGGGGTGGACGAAGATCGGGGGTGTCGCCGCTGGTTAGGCTGTCTCGGGCTGGGGGAGGCGGCGCGCGAATGGATTGGCGACCCAGCGCCTCACGGGTCGCGGAGCCGCGGCCTTGGCGGCGTCGCGGTCCCGATCGGCCTCGCGGAGCAGGTCGTTGATGTGTTCGCGGGCGGCGAGGTAGGTGACGGTGCTGGCGGTCATGGTCTCCTCCGGTTCGTTGAAATGACCTGCCGTCAAGCTACGTTTAAGCCCCTGCTTCACACATCGGGCACATGCCCAATTCGGAGCCTTAAATGATGGCCCAGGCGCACCGAGCGTTGCTCGATCCGGGCCAGGTCGGTCAGCCAATCCGACGCGGCGATTCAGATCCGTGGGCGATCGCTGTGGACTCGCTGGGTGAGAGCCCCCTCTTCTACCGGTCCGATGCGAGGAGAATCGTCGAGCCGGGCATTGCAGTAAACATGTGTCGGACCGCCGTTCTCGAGCGCGGCGAGACCCCCGGACGACGTCGTCGCAGTGAACGAGCAGCACACGGCATCCGACCAACGGCGAACTGGTCCGGTGCGTCGTGCCGGCGCGACCGTCGTGGCTGACGAGTGAGCTACCCTGGGGGGCGATCGAACGGTGCCCGGACGAATCGTAAGCCCGCTGTTCGTCGGCCGACGGGAGGAGCTAGCGGCGCTGCAGGGCGTCTTGGACCAAGCGGTCGCTGGACACGCGGCGACGGTCTTGATCGCCGGCGACGCCGGGGTGGGGAAGACGCGCCTGATCGACGAATTCCGAAGGCGCGTAACGGCGGGCGCCGTCCGTTGGATGCATGGAGATTGCGTTCCGATGGGGGAGCACCAGCTGCCGTACGCGCCGATTACGGGGGCGCTGCGGAACCTCTCTCACGGTTCCGACGAGGATCGCGCGCGACTCGATACCCCCGAGTTCGCGCGACTGCTGCCGGAGCTTGGGCTCAAAGCCGCCGATCAGCCACCGTCAGTCCAGGACTCGTTGGCCCAAGCCCGCCTGTTCGAGCGACTCCTGACCCTGCTAGCGACGCTCGGCGCCGAACGTCCTGTGCTGTTTTCGGTGGAGGATGTCCATTGGGCCGATCAGTCGACTCGGGACTTCCTGTCGTTCCTGATCCGGAACGCCCGCACCGAGCATGTCGCCGTTATTTGCACGTACCGCACCGACGAGCTGCACCGCCAGCATCCGTTGCGCCCATTTCTCGTCGAGCATCAGCGACTCGCGGCGGTCCAGACGCTCCAGTTGCGCCCGTTCTCCCGTTCAGATCTCGAAGCGCAGCTCGAGGGCATCATCGGCGCCCCGCCAGAGCTTAAGCTGGCGGAGCGGGTCTACGAGCGCTCCGAGGGCAATGCTTTCTTCGCCGAGGAATTACTCGCATCTGCCCGAACCGGCCACGCGTCGCTCCCAAGCACGGTACGAGACGCCCTGAGCCTGCGGATCGAACGGTTGTCCGAGCCAACACAGCGGGTGCTGCGGGTGATGGCAGCGTGTGGACGCACGACACGGCAGGCGCTGCTCGCGGCCGTCGCGCAGCGGGCAGAGGCCGACCTCGAGGATTCGTTGCGCGAGGCGCTGTCGGCCCAGGTCCTGACCCAAGACGCTGATACCGGCACCTTGGCATTTCGCCATGCGCTGCTGCGCGAGACCGTATACGCGGACCTTGTGCCGGGTGAGCGGGCGCGACTGCATCTCGCGCTCGCCGAGACGATTTCGGCGGACCGCCGGTTAGCCGAGCCGACCGGCAGTAGCGCCGCGGAGCTGGCGTTTCATTGGCGCGCGGCAAACCGCCCTACCGCCGCTCTCGCAGCGTCGATCGAGGCCGGCACACAAGCGGAGGGCACCTATGCATCAGCTGAGGCAAGCGGGCACTTCGAGCGCGCGCTGGAGCTATGGGAGGAGGTTGACGATCCGGAGCGTCACGCGGGCATGGGAAGGGCCGACGTCCTCCTGCGCGCCACGAGAAACGCGTTGACCAGCGGGCAGACCGACCGGGCTGTGGCGCTCGCACGCAACGCGATCGCCAGCATCGATGCGGCCTCCCGACCAGCCACCGCGGGATTGGCTCGGGGGTTGCTGGGTCGCTGTCTGTGGGAATCGGGCGAACCCGATGAGGCGCTCGCAGAGTATCGCCAAGCCGTCGAGCTCCTCCCGGCGGAGCCGCTTAGCGCCGAACGAGCGAGAGTGCTGGCGGGGCTCGGCATGATCCTCATGATGCGGGGCCGCGCGCGGGAGTCCCGGTCATTGTGCGAAGAGGCGATCGCGATCGCACGTCGCGTCGGAGCGCTCGCCGAAGAAAGTCACGCGCTCTGCACGCTCGGGTCCGATCTGTGCGATCTCGGCGACCGGGCCCAAGGAATAGAACACCTGCGAAAGGCGAAGTCGATCGCCGAGCAGTGCAACTCCGCCGAGGTCGTGCCCCGCGCGTATCAGAACCTAGCCGACGCCCTCGCTCAGGCTGGACGCCTCGACGAAGCCGTGGAACTCGGGATCGAGGGCGCCGAGCAGGACCGGAAGCTTGGAGATCTGCGCCACGCCGCGCATCTGATCGGAGACGTGACGACGTGGCTCGTCCGCCTCGGAAGGCTGGACGACGCCGAGGCGATCGCAGCTCGCGCCCTCGGGGACCACTCGCAGGGCCTCCCCGCGGCGATGCTCCTCAGCGCTCGAGCGGAGGTGGCGATTCAGCGAGGAGAGCCTGACATCGCCGAGCGCGCACTCGCGAGCGCCCGTCAAGCGGCAGGCTCAACCCACGACTCGATGCACCTCGGGATCCTTACCGACCGACCGGCGCTGCTTGCACTCCTTCGCGGCGATCCCGATGCGGCGGCGAAGTTCGTCGATACCGCCGTTTCCCGGATGGATGAGGACGAGCTGGTGATGTATACCTCAAGGACCTACGCGGTCGGGCTGCGCGCCCAGGCCGACCGCGCCGTCCGTGCCCACTCGCTTCGCGACAGCTGCACGGCGGCAGATGCGGAGCGGGCAGGAGCGGCCTTGCTCGCGCGCCTCGAGAAGTTGATCGCACCCGATCGCTGGATCGCCTCGCCACCCCCTGAGTCCGCCGCCTACGGTGCGCTTGCGGCCGCCGAGCACGCGCGGCTCCGAGGCAAGGACGACGCCTCAACCTGGAACGCGGTCGCGGCGCATTGGACGCAGCTCGGATACCCGCTCGAGCTCGCCTACGCTCGCTGGCGCCAAGCCGAAGCCGCCCTAGCAGCCGGCACCGCCCAGGAGGTCCCCGAGAAGCTGCTGCAGGAAGCCGCCGAGATCGCCGAGTCAACCGGTGCTCGATGGCTCGCCGACGAGATGAGAGTGCTCGCCCGCAACGCGAGAATCGACATCGCGAAGATCTGCGCCACGGACACCACGCAACCCCCGTCGCCGGAAGCCGCCCAACTCGGGCTCACAGACCGCGAGCTCGAGGTACTGGCGCTGCTCGCAGATGGCCACACGAATCCCCAAATCGCAAAGGCCCTGTTCATCTCGCCAAAGACCGCGAGCGCTCACGTCTCTCACATACTCTCCAAGCTCGATGTGAAGACTCGGGTCGAGGCGGCCACCACCGCCCATCGTCTCGGGCTGATGACCCATGCGCGCGCGATCTACGAAGGCAGGGGCTCAGGACCCCGTCCGTAGCCGAGCAACCGGCGGTCCAAGCACCCGGGCGTTCGTGGACCTCAGTACAAGCGACCAAGCCGAGACGTGGCCTGAAGAGGCTTCAGTTGGTTGATCCCCTCGTCCTCCACTCACGCCCCGACCGGGCGTCCCCATCCCATCCTCAACAGAGCTCAATCCCGGAGGGCGCCGAACCATCTCGATAGGACGAGCTTCGGCAGTCCGCTCGAGCGCTACGGCAAGATGATCGATTTCCCGAGCGAGCGCCGGCCGAGATGGCGGTCGGCGTTGTTGGCACCCCGCCGCGCCGCCAGCAGATGCCGCTGATGCTAGCGACGACGACGAGCAGCGGCGTGCTGCTGCTGCCCCGCATCACTACGTTGCGGAAGTGCGACCGGGATGTGCCCGAAGCTCACCAGCCGGCGTCGTCGGCCCCGCTTTCCTTGGATCTGCTCCGACCGTGGCAACGGTCTTGCGAACCTGCATCGCGCTCGTTGCAGGTGAGCGGACACCGTCGCCTCCGCCCCGCGTTCCGACGCTAGTGAGGCTCGGTCAGAGCTTCAGCCATCGCCCGGGTCCGCCTCCAGGACCACATCCAATCGTCCTCGGAGCACAACCTGACGCCACGACGGCCCGTCGCGGCCAACACGTGCTTCGACAGTGGTTCCGAGTGCGTCGATGGTCGTCATCGTCGCTGATCGTTGGGACGACGACGACTCGTCTCGTCGTCGAGCGCGAGACCGCTGCATCGCCCAGGTGCTGGACAGCCAGTCAGAGTGCAAAGGAGATGGTCCGTCGTGGGAGGGTTCTCCGCTGGGTGCCGTTGCGGGCGCGTGACCCGGAACTCGCGACCGCCTGCCTTGGCCTCCCGTTCCGGCGTGGGCGGCAGGACGCTCGGCGCGGAGGTTCGATCAAGCGACGGCTCCGACCTTTGGTTCCACCGGAGGAGCGCCCGGCCGAGACTGGGAACGTCGAGCGGGGTAGCGAGACAGCAGGCGGTCCGGACATTTCGGAAAATCGGAGATGAGCCTGATGCAGCCTTGCCCGCTATGCGGAACGTGTCAGTTCGTATCACCCTTAGCGTCAGTGAAGCTCGAGCCCGAGTCTCCGTTTGCGTCTCTGCCGAAGCGTGCCGGCCGTGGATGATCGAAGGCAACCTCAACGTCAGTTGGGACGAGAGACCGCACGAGGATGTTTCCGCCGTCAGCTCGAACGATGAGTGGCTTGGTACCCGAGAGGCGACCGCCGCCGGCGGTTCAAGGAGGAGCGTGCTGCGCTTGATGTGGTCACTCTGGCCGAGCGCCTGGAAGGCGGCGAAGCCGAACGCGTGCGCGTCAAGGACGTCGAAACTGTCACCTTGGCACAGAGGATGCTGCTGCTTGCGGTCGACCTCGATCCGAGAGTCGTGCTCGCAACACCCCGCGACATGAGGGGCCAGACTAACGACGTCGAACGCGACCGCCGCGCGCGCTTGCAGGAGCGGTTCAGGCAGGAGTTCGCGGATACTGGCGTTGAGCTTCCCGAACCAGCCGCTGTGTACGGCCGCCCTGGCTGGATTCGCCGGTCCGGGTGGCGGGTCTCATTTGTGTGGGGCGATGATTCGCAGTACCTCGAGTACGAGGCCAGCTGAGGTCTCGCCGGAGACCAGATCCACCGCCGGATGTGGGCTGACGGCCGTACCGAGGAACTCGACGCCATCAACGAGTTCGCGGTCGCGGCGATCGAGGCGGACGTCGCCGCCGCGATCGATGAGACCGGTAGCTACAACCGCGGTATCGAGCCCGCTCTCACAGCCCGCGGGCTCTTCCCCTCGCCCCACATCTCCCTCCAGCACGAAGCCTGGTCCGAGCGAGACCTCTGGTCCGGTCTCGAGCTCACCCCCAACGCGCTGCGCGCAATCGCCAGCGAAAAGGCCGCCAGCATGATCGACTCGGCGCTCCCCGAGCCCTGGTTCCTCGAGAGCAACATCGAGATCGCGCTGCTCGCAGCCATCGGCGATCTCGCCGACCCCCGCTCTGCTTGGCGCCCGCAAGCGAGAGTTCGACATCCCTGGTTGGACCGGAGACCTCAGAGGCATCGACCTCTGCACCCGCTCAGCCTTGCGTCCTCGGCTCTACCCACTGTCCATTGTCGCTACCCTGCAAGGCGCTCGTGACCCAAAGCGTGTCATCACCATCGAGGAATACTTGGCCATTGATGGCCAAGTCCTCATTTGCATTCGTCGCCGACACTTTGGTGATGATCAATGGGTACACATCACCGCTCTCGGCGGGGTTACCCATATGCACTACTGTCCCCGTGTGCTGGTGAACGACACGCGACTCGTCAGCATGTCTACGACGTCGGTTGATCGCCTCTGCGTCCTCGGCAGTTAGCTTGTAGTGAACGATTTGCCCAATTGTCGGCATCACGCTTATCCTCCGAATGTTGAACGCTGGACCGGCCGATCGATGCCTCGATCGCGGTGGGAAACGATGGTATCGGGCGAAAGGTACCTCTAGCTCACGATCCGCAGCGGCTTACTGGAAACCGAGAGCTACTCCGCCCGTCGAACAGCGATGTCCCAACTCACGTTGGCTCGCACGATGCCGATCGGCGGAAGAACAACCCTCCGCAGCATCGAGCCGATCGGTGGACCCGAGAGTCTCAACAGGGTCGCCTCGCGACTCCGGTCGTTGGTGTGGACAGTCATCACGTCCGGCAGTAGCCCGCTCAGCTGAAAGCGGTAGCTTTCCGTCGCCCGCGGAACTAGCGGGCGCGTCGCCTAGGCTTCCGCTTCGTGGCCGCGACGACGACAAGCGCCAGCGTGGTTACGACCACCGTCGCGTCTTCGCAGGCCCGGTGATTCGTGGAAGCAGCAACAAGGCACCGATGGACCAGGTGGCCGCTTGTGCTCAAAGGCAGCGGGATCGTCGAGACTGCAGTCGATCAAAGGGACCGCTGTGGCGACGGCTTCGGGACCGGTTCGCCGGCCTGCCCCGAGTCGGAAGCGGTCACGCTGGTACGACGTAGGGGAAGTTGCTGTCTCGTAGATGCTTGGACACGGACGGCTTGAGCCCCGAGGGCACAGCTGTGGCGGCGACGAGGGACAGCATTGCTTCGGGTGCGTTGTCGGCCAGCGTTCGCCCGTTGAACCCGGCGAAGCTGTACGTCGCGGGCGTTCCCACTACGTAGGGCAAGACGTCAGGGAAGAGTTGCCGGGCAACTGTCTCGCCGTAGCCCTGGGGGTCATCCGAGGTCCGGCTGGCCGATACCTCGGCGGCGATCTGGTCTCCGATGTACTTCCCGTCGGCGTCGAAGTCTTCCGATGGGTGCCTGGTGTTAGCGGGGTTGTCAAATTTGGTGTCGTCGGGCCAGAAGATCGGCCACATCATTGGGTGTCCGGCACGGTTTATCTGCCGCCACCCACCCGCGTCCGTGGCGAGCTTCGTGGCGCACCAGACGCCGACCTTTGCACCGGGCCAGAGCTTTGGATTATCGTGGGGGACCTCCAGCACGATGGATTCGACGGTCGTGTTGGCGAAGCTGTTCTGCGCGTCCTCGGGGCGCCACCCCGACAGGTCCACAGCGGTCCCGTTCCTCACTGGGGCGTTGACCATCGCGAGGAGCGACAGGTCGATGTAGAAGGGGTCGCCGATGCGTCCTGCCCATATGCGGATGCCATCCGCATCGCCCGGCTCGCCCGTCTGGCCTTCGAGCAGGAGTTCGCCGGTTGCCGAGTCCTCGCGTGCCTCGTCGCCGGTAAGAGCGTGAACTTGTAGGGCCTGTCGTCCGTCGGAGTTCGGTTCGCCGAACGACACCCGGTAGGTGAGGTCTTCGAAATCGGCTCCGTCGAAGTGGACTTTGAACTCGTAGCGAGCCTCGTGGTGGAACCCTGGTTGGACGTCGGGTCCGGTGATGGTTGAGTTGACGTCCATCACGAACACCGTGCTGCCGTTGCTTCGGAAGAGGTACAGGTCGTCGATATAGAGCTGCCCGTTCTGGGCTGCGAGCGGCGTGTCAAGGTGATGGGACACAGGGCCGTCCTTCCTTTCCGTTGATGCGGCACGATTGGCTCGGCTGAGCCAGCTGCAGCGGCGGCGACCTCCGGGCCGCCTCCAGTGGTCGGGGAATAGGTGTCCCGCGGATCAGAGCCGGCTGGGCTACGGACAGCCCCACAGCCCCCGCACCGCCACCCCGAACTTCAGCTCGTGCGCGACGAAGAGTGCAGTCGGCATTGATCCGGCCCCCGGGAAGCCCACGGTCCACGTCGATGATCGTAACCAGCACAGCGGGGGCGGTCTAGGCAGGATCACCCACCCTAGCGCGACGCGACCGGCGTCTCGGCCCAGCGCGCCGACGGCCGATCCGCCGGAAATCGGCGCTTAACGCCTCAGTCAGGCGAGACCCGCGTCAACAACTCGTAGCGGCGCTTCTGCTCCGTCGCCGCTCGAGAACTCAGCCGAGGGCTTCCGCTCCGGCCGGCCGCAGGCAGGAGGACGAGCCTCACCGCGGCCGGTTCCCGACGCCGAAGGTGGCTGGTGGTTCGTAGATGCGGGTGCGTGGGCGCTGCTAGATGCTTGTGAGCGGAGCGCTGGTGCTACTCGTGGAGCTTGACCGGATGCCCTTCAAACGACTCGATTCGCTCCGCGGCTGTATCGAGCAACTTGTGCGCGAGGTCCGAGAGAGCGCGCGCTGCAGCCAGGTCTTGACCGATCACCGGCACGCTTGGATCTTGGGGCGCTCGCTTGGCCTGGCCGAAGCCATGCAACCTCTGGCTCGCAAGCTCGAGGACCGCATTCGCCCGCGTCCGGTCCGCGTCCTCTGTGAACGAGATTTCCACTCGCCAATTCTGCTCTGGCTCTGACATGTAGCACCTCCTTCGAGGCGGTGATGATTTCCGAGCATCGTCCCACCGCGACATCCGCGAGGGAAGAGCAGTGAGACTACGTGATCCACTAGATGCTGCGCGACAAGAGGCCTGCTGGTGATCTCGAGCCGACGAAGGACCTTGCGACGATCAAGGATTGACCAGCCTTGGCACGTCGGCGATCGAGTTGGCCACGGCGGTCGGTTGCACACCGGATTCCCGCAACCGCTCCTCGCGGTACTTGCCGGTTCGTACGAGGATCGCGGCGAGGCCAGGTTGTAGCGCTCCGCCGAGGTCAGATTCGACATCGTCGCCGATCATCGCTGCCGCGCTCGCGCTTATCCCGAGTTCGGCAAGCACCCCGTCGAAGAAGCCGCGGGCCGGCTTGCCGACGACGTACGCCCGCCGACCGGTTGCAAATTGGCGACCTGGGGTCGGCATTCGGCTACTACGTGATCACCGCCTCGGCCTCATCGGCCTCCGCCAAGCCGGCGAAATCACGCTTGACCTCCTCGTTCATGATCAGGGCAACTCGCCGGTAACCGTGCTTGCGGCAGAGGTTGACCGCCAGTGCCGCAGGGGTCACGAGCTCGCGCTCCGCGACCGGTAAGCCGAGGCGAGAAGCTTCTCAAGCGTGCTATCGCGCGAGCGGGCAGTCGTGTTCGTGACATACCGCAGCGCCAGCCCGAGATCACAGAAACGCTCGATGGCTTCCCCTGGCGCCGTCTACAACCTCCTCCTCGACGTACAGCATCCCGTCGAGATCGATCAAGATCGCTTCTAGCCGTTCGAACACGCGCCAAAGATCGCAGATCACGCGCAGCTGTAAGTCCGGCACCACCACGATCAGGGCCGGGGCCACTGCAAGTTGCCGCTCCCAAAAGCAGCGACCCGCAGCGCAGGGTTAGGCCGCGCCGCTCCGTCCGCGTGTAAGCATCCACCCAATACGAGCCGCTCTGCGGCTGTGGAGGGTCGCCCGCGCGACTGAATAAGGAGGATGAACTTTGGCCATCAAGCTTCATCGCTGCTCGATTATGTGGCTCAAGATCGGCAATCACCGATGCTGGAGGGTTCAGAAGGCGCTGGATCAGCAAGGGATCGAATACGAGGTCGTGACGGGGCTGATGACCCGCGGCAAGCGCGGCGATCTCGAGAAGCTCAGCGGCCAGTAGCTGTACCCCGTCATCGAGTTTGAGGACGGCACGACCTACCGCGCGCAGTCCAAAGAGATGGCGGCCCGGATCGGCGCGCGCAAGCTCGGCTCGGCAGTAACGGAGCAGAAGTGCGAGGGCGACGGCTAGTCCCGACGAGGACGCCCAGTGGTTCGTGAGGCCACGGACGCGTGATTCAGGCTGAGCGAACGGTCGCACGCCTAGATCTTGGCGGCAGCGACAGCCGCCCGGGGGTTGCTGGATTGCCGATCCCGAGCAGGCGCCACGAAGTCGTGCCTAGTATAGGCAAGGGCCTACTCAGGTCCGGCGCGAGCCTCGATCCTCGGCTGTTGCTCGGCCAGCGAAGCGATCATCTCATCGCCGCCGCCACTTCCACTGCTGGAGGTCCTCTGAGGCAGGAGCCAGTTCGACGCCCACGCTGACCTGCGTTCGACCCGTGATCCCGGCCGCGTGCTGGCCGTCCGGCGTCACTCTACGGCCAGACGCTCGACTGGAGGCTCTCACGCGTGGCGACTGCCGTGCTGCCCGCACAACGATCAACAACCCCGACACGACGAGTGATGAGACAGGCCCGCGACCGGGCGCCTCGCGCTTCGCCCTTGGGCCACGAACCCAACTAAGGGCGGGTGTACGATACAGATATGGGCGCGACACCCCACGAGCGAGGGATCGATTTCCTCGAGATGGGCCGGGACGGGTGCATGCGACTGCTCGCCGCAGCCAGCGGCGGCGTTGGGCGCATCGGGCTCAGCGTGTCACCACCGACCATCCGCCCGGTCAACTACGCGTTCGATGATCAAACGCAATCCGTCGTGTTCCGCTCGGCGCTCGGCTCCCAGCTCCGCGAGGGCCTGAGCTCGGGAACCGCCGCGTTCGAGATCGACGGCACCGATCCCGTTGATCAGACCGGGTGGAGCGTGATCATCGTTGGCGAGGCCGAGGAAGTAACCGACCCGGCCGAGATCGAACGGCTCGAGGCCTTCGAGCTCGAGCCCTGGGCGCCCGGCGTAAAGACGCATTGGGTGAGGATCCGCGCGACTTCGGCTTCCGGACGTCGGATCGTTCACGACATCAACTACTACCTCTGACCCAGGCTCTAAGAGCTTGGTTCCTCGTGCGCGAGTGGTGTCACGGGCGCGATGGCTTTGCGATAGAGGCGTGCGTCGCAGCGCAGAATCTCGCGCTTGTGCATTCGACCCAGAAGAGGCGTCCGGATCGATGCCTACGAGACGGCCACGTGCGACGATCTCCAACGCTCTCGCGGGCCCCGATCCTCGCTTCCGCTTTGTCGCCCCGCGGCAGTGTCACTCGGACTGCCCCTCTCGGCACGGAGCGGTAGCCACGCCCGCATGGCACGCCGCCGCCATAGTCTCCGCGTCGCCCATATTGGCGCCGTCAATTGGTCCTCAGCACCTCCAGCGTCTGGTCCGGTCGAATCCGGGCACTTCTCACGCAGCATCTTGCCTTTCGCTACGCGACCTTTGCCTCGACGATCCATTCGTCGGCCGGATCTGACATGACGGCCGAATTAGGTCCGATCACGGCGGCGACCACGAGGTCGATCGCCTGCGCTTGCGCGCGTGCGAGCGCGATCCGTTCGGCTGTCCCGACGTTGCCCGCGGAGATGTTGTCGTGCCACGGTGCGTGCGTCCGGCGATCGAGGCCGACAATGAGATAAATCACGACTGCTCCCTTCGTTGCGCTTCCGATGTCGACCTGTCGAGGGGTCGGGTAGTGGCCGAATCTGGGAACCTGCGGCCGCCGACCGATGGGCGTGGATGCGGCACCCCATCGAACCGGCGGCCCACGGACGTCCGCTGCGGCGGCTCGCCTTCCTACGCGCGCGTGATCGACTGCTCGGCAGTGGGCCCCGGCGACAAGCGTGATGCTGCAGTTCGGACCACTTGACGGCGGATGCGCCGCGGTGTGTTCGTCACGATGCCGTACGCCAGCGATCCGACAATCCCAACTACGACTAGCGCACTTAACACGACGTTGGCGAGAATGACGGCGACCATGGTTACTCCCATGTAGGTGGTTGACGGGAACGACCCGGGCGGACTGACCGCTCAGTACGTACGATCGTCTCGCTCACTGGACTGCTCGTCGACGTCGGTCGAACCACTCGGAATGAGTCGTTCGACACAGACGGGGTACAGCGCCCCGGCACAGCGCCGGCCATGCTCGCGATGAGGCGCCCAACCCACGCGGCGCCGCGTCGAGCCGCAGGGCTTCCGGCGTTCGGGACCCTGAAGAGACCAACGCGCAACCGTCCCCGCTCCGCGCGGTACGCACACGTCGCGGTCGGCGCATATGGGAGGGAGAAGCCCGCCGGGGCGCGATACTCCGCCGATAGGGTGCTGTGTCCCAAGGCCGGCAGGAGCTCGCAGGGTGGAGACACGCGATGTGCCGGTGCCTGGTCGGGTCCCCTGATCACCGTCGTTGCAGGATCACGTCATCATCGCGTGGTCAATGATCGCCTCGCGAACCCGCTCGGACAGCCCGGCGTTCTCGTCTGCTCTCGACTTCGTGAGGTTGTGCGAGGCAGTCGTCGCCTCGTCGCTACGGCGAAGCCGGAAGCCCGACACGTGTCCGGGCATGCTCGTGTCATTGAGACCGACGTCCGGCCCGGGGCGGGGTCGGACTCGGCCTCTTCTCCGGGACGACCCGGGTGGGCCTTCCCGGTTTGATCGTTGGTTACCGGCTCAGCGATCGCGGCGCGGAACTCGCCGGAGGAGTGGCTGGCCTACCGACCGTAATCTGCGTGTAGGTGATCGGGTCCGAGGAACTTGCCGCCGGACACGCTTGAGTCCGGGCGCCAGTCGGCTGCATCATCGGGTGCGGCGTCGCGTTGATCGTGGCTGCCCGAGCACTCATGCCGCCAGTGTTGGAGGCGGTGCTCGAGGTCGCGATCGTGACGCGACGACCGTGACGAGGCCGATGGCCACGAGCAGCGCGCCGACTATGTGGCGGGGTCGCACGCGCCGCGGCGACGCGAGGCGATCGGTTGTTGCTGTAGAGATGGACATGTCTGCTCTTGTGGATGGTCGCGCGAGGCGCGATTTGGTTGGCGGTGGTGTGGCAGTGACGTCGCTGTCTCCGGAACACTCGCACCGCCGGCAGGCCCCACCCACGTCGGTGGACACACCGTGAGTGAGTCCTTTGTTCACTTTCCACGGACAGTCGCTTCGACCGGAGAGACTGCCGGGCTGTCCGTCACGACTGCGACCGGCGAGCTTCTCGCTGCTGCACTACGGGAGTGGCAGATGCCCCAGGTGCTCAGGCCGGGCTGACAGATCTGTCTGTTGTTGCACAGGCTCAGGTGGCGTCCGGGAGCCTCGCGGGATGCCGGCTAACAGGAGACCCGAGCCGATCAGCCAGACGAACCAGATCACGAAACCCACGGTGTTCAGTGCCCCCCAAGCATCGAAGCTCAGTCCGGGCAGCGCGCTCACCAGGAACAGGATCCCGGCAGCGATCCCCGCCCAGCCGAGCACCCGTGGCCATCGCGGATCGGAAAGCATGAGCGCACCGGCGCCGAAGGCCCAGATGGCGCTGAACAAGGTGGCCAGATAGCGCCCGATCCCGACACCAAGGAGTTGGTGGTAGTTGGACCAGTCCTGCTCGATGACCCGCCGGAGTGCCGCGTCGCCCCGGATCCAGCGGGCTGCCATGTCCGGGTAGAGCCACACCCACTGCCCGACGTCCATGATCGTCATCAGTGCCGCGACGCCCCCGGCCGCGGCGATCATGGCGCCGATGCCACGCTCGCGCTCCGGGGCGACGACGGTGGGAAGCGCCACCGACACCGCAAGGAGCGCGCAGGCCGCCAGCGTGACCGCCACCCAGTAGACCTGCACCGCACCGGCCGCGTCGTGCACCTTGCGCAATACTTCTGCCGCGGGTTGGTCCATGACGGACGGATAGTCGAAGGTGAGGGCGAGCAGCCCGAAGGACACGCCCATCGCAAGCGGTGTCAGGACCGTCAATCCGCCGATCAGCCGCGCGGAGCCCCGCAGCGATCCCGTGTTCACGACGCTGCGAAGGCCGCCTCGCCGGCGCGAAGAGCGACCAGGTCTGTACGTGCGAACGTCGCCAAACCCTCGGCGCCCTGCGTGGTCGCCAGCCTCATGGCCTCGCTGAGTAGGCGCTCGGCTTCCTCCCGAGAGCCGCTTCGGGCCGCAATGGCGGCTCGGAGACGCATGTTCTCGCTCATGAAGAAGGTTTCGCCGATGCGCTCGGCGCGCGCTGCCATGTCGGCCGCGGCCCGCTCGGCGGCCGCCAGATCGCCCTTGGTGAGGTGGGCCAGCACCGGTGCCATCGCGAAGTACGTAGTCGCCGCTTGGGAGCCGAGCTGGTCCATGACGGCAACAGCGCCCTCGGCGAGCCCGAGCGCCCGGTCGGGCTCCCTGGTACTGAGGGCCCATGCGAGGTTGCATCGGCCCTGAGCGTCCCAGTGCGGCATCCCCTGCTCGCGGCCGAGCTCGATGGTGCGCTGCGCGTGGGCGGCACCCCGCTCCCAATCCCGCACGACGCAGAACGCTGAGGCCAGCACCGCATGGACGAAGCCCCAGGTGGACGGCTGATTGAGGCGTTCGCACAGTTCGATCGCCTTCTGCGAGAAGACTTCCAGCAGTTCGGCGTCATCGGTGTGGGCATGCACCCACGTCAGGAAGGCGAGCATCATCGCGCAGCCGTCCTGGCCCATGATCAGAGTCAGATCGCGGTGGGCCTCCTCGTCGTAGAGCTGGATCCCGGTCTCGTAGTGGTCCCTGGCGGCCTCGATGCCGCCCCGCATCAGCTTGCTGGTGCCCAGAGCGCAGTGGGCCGCCAACTCGATGTCCTGCCTGCCGGTGGCCAAGGCCAGCTTGAGCAGACGCAGTCCGGCGTCCTCGGCCTCTGGCAGGTGACTCGCGACCTCGTTGAAGGTCCAGAGGCCCCACAGAGCAGGAAATTGCAACTCGGGAGCGTTCGCGCCCGCACGGGTGCACGCTTCCAGCAGCGCCTGGTAGTTGGCTGCGGTCGCTTCTGATCCGAAGCCCGACGTCAGCATGAGCGGGAAGCCGTAGGTCGTGCGCAGGTCTATCTCCGCCATGACAGCCTGCTCGCTGGGGCTTCCGTTGGCCAAAAGCGCCAGGCCGCGCTCAAGCTGGTTCTTCGCTTCGAGCAATGCGAATCGGCTCACCGCCGCCTGTCCGGCCATGGTCCAGTAGACGGCCGACTCGAGGTTGCGGTGCCCCAACTCCAGATGCGCAGCCACAACCTCGGGGCGCTGGTCGCCTCGTTCGATCATCGCGTCGGCAATACGCGCGTTGACCTTCGAGCGCATCGCGCGCGTCATCGACTGCTCGGCCGCGTCGCGCAGGAGGCTGTGCTTGAACGTGTACTGGGCCCCGTCGCCGTGTCCCCGGACCCAAAGGTGACCCGCCGCAACCCGTGCCGCCAACTCCTCGGAGAGCCGGTAGGCGTCGGCGCGCTCCACCGTCGCAGCGAGCAGGCCGTAGGAGAACGTCCGCCCGATCGCGGCCGCGTGCTGGATGATCGAACGCGAACGTCCCACCCCGTCTAAGCGCGCCAGCAGCAGTTCATGCAGCGTCGGCGGCACGCTCTCCATCACTCGCGCGCTCGACTCATCCAGCGCGCCCGCCGCCAGGACCATCTGCGTGACCTGGGCCAGATACATCGGGTTGCCGTCAGCGCGGGCAACGATCGAATCGATGAGGTCCGGAGGCAGCCGCCCTTCCGGATCGAGCTCGCGGACGAATTTTGTCGCCTGGTCGTTGGCCAGAGGGTTGAGCACGACGGTCGAATCGGGTGACCACGGGGCGGCGAGCGGTTGACGGCCGGAAACGATGAGCAGCACGGCGCCGTCACGGATACGCGCGGATAGGAGTTCCAGCAGCTCGAGGGTGGATGAGTCCAGCCACTGAGACGCTTCGAGAACCATCGCTATGGGCGTCCTCGCCGAGGACCGGATCAGAAGCTCAGCGACGAGGTGAAGAGTCCGCTGGCGAGCGACCTGGGGTGACAGCGGCAGGCCCGAAACACCGGGAGACTGGGGGATGCCCATCAGCTGGACGACCAGGCCCATCGCCTCATCACCGTCGACCATCAGGCCGTCCAGGGCAGCCCTGAGCTCCGCGGCGGTCGGGTGCTGCGAGATGCCCAGGAGGTCCGGCAGGATCTCACGGATCGGATAAAGCGGAGTGTCCACGGTGAACGACGAGCCGCGAGCATGTAGCCACCTCAGCTCTCCCGTCACCCGGGCGCGCAGCTCGCGCACGAGGCGTGACTTGCCCAGGCCCGCCTCTGCCGCGAGCACGACGATCCGTCCGTGGCCGTCGGTGGCCTCACGCCACCGCAGCAGGATGAGTTCGAGTTCCGGTTCCCTGCCGATCAGCGGCAGGCTTGCTCCCGACGCTGACTCGACAATCTCCGCGGCCCGGCGCGTGCGCTGCAACCGATATACGTGGGTCGTCCCGCCAATGCCGCGGAGTTGTTCCTCCCCGAGGTCGGCGAATTCGAACTGTTCGTCGACCAGGACGTGGGTGGCGGCCGAGATCACCACAGAGCCAGGTTCGGCGAGTGTTTGAAGTCGAGCGGCGAGGTTCAGCGACTCACCCATCGCCATGATCTCGCGGTGCTCGGTGCCGACGACGTCGAGTAGGGCCGTTCCGGTGTGGATACCGACCCTCGCGGTCAGATTGATCGGTCCCAGGCCCGAAAACGAGATGTCCAGCTGCTCGACGGCCTCGACGACGGCCAGGCCGGTCATGCACGCCCGCCAGGCGTCGTTCTCCTGGGTGCGCGGGTACCCGAAGTAGGCAAGCACCCCGTCGCCGACGACGCGGGCGAGGTGTCCGCCGTGTTCGTGGATGACCGCCTCGACGGTCGACACGTATTGCGCGATCACCTCGCCGAACTCTTCGGCATCGATCCCGCTGGAGATCACCGTGGATCCGACGAGATCGGCGAACATCACCGTCAGCTCGCGTCGTTCCTTGGTGTGCGAACCGGGATGAGTCCCGGCCTCCTCGTCCCTCTTCGCGCGCAACCCAGAGCCGCACTGCGCACAGAAGTTGGCGGTGGCCGCGTTCTCGGCCCCGCAGTCGCCGCAGACGGTCTGCTGCGCGGCGCCGCACTGGGCACAGAAGCGAGCTCCCTCCGGCAGGGGGGCCTCGCAGATCGCGCACCGGATCCCGTCGCTCACGGCGGGTCTGCCGACAGCCTTCCCGCGGCCAGCGCTTCGAGCTGCTGGTCGGTGAACTTGACATCGGCAGCCGGCGCTTCGAGCTCCTGAGCAGTGAAGGGGGCATTGTGGAGCGCCTCGCACTGCTGGCGACTGCGGAAATAGGCGAGTATCAGCCGCATCCGCTGCTCATATACGCCCCAGTTCGACGCAGCCGTTCCGACGACGACCCGGCGCTGGATCGGCTCGGCCGCTCGCTGGATTGGGGCGGCCATTCGCTTGAATCGGTTGTCCGATTTGGACCAATCCCGGTAATAGGTATTCCAGACATCGGAGAGTTCGCGCTCGACCTCGAGGTCAGCGAGCGCGGCCGGATAGAGGGGGCCGTCCTTCTCCGCCCGGATGTCCTGTCCAAGACGGATGATCTCGTCCGGGAGGGGCATCGTCATCATATTCTGCGAGCTCCATTCAGCCGCGACCCGCCGTGCGGCCTTCGCGACCACGCGGCCAACTATGAGGATCACCCGGTTCAAGGCCCCTTGCGTCTCGCGCACGGGATAGGCGTCCGAACGCAGCTCGGGGATGAACACGTCGTCGATCGCCGTGCCCAGGGCCTTCTCGATGTAATCCTGAAGGCGCAGCTGCTCATGCTGCCCGCCGTAGGCGCTGGCCAGCAGCATCAGCCGCGCCTTCTCGTCGTCTTCGTGGCTGAGCGCCGCCCGGCGGAGGGTGCGGAGCATGTCCTTCAGCCACCCCTGGCCACCACGCGGCTCGCTCTTGATCGACTCGGTGGCATGGTCGACAGTGACCGTGTCCGGTAGGGTCGGCCCATCGCGATACTTCGCCAGCAGCTCGGCCAGCCGCTCCTCTCCGAAGTCGCGGTCGCCGAACGCCTCGATGAAGTCAACCAGGCTGCCGGCGAGCTCGGCGAACACGACACGGTTGCCCTCCCCGATGTACAGGGCGGTGTGGACCGAGATCCGTGCGAACGCCGCGGCCGCCGAGCGCAACGGGTGTAGCACCATGTCCGAAAGCCCCGTCAGGAGTTCCTCCGCCTCGTCGCCCGTCGCTTCCGCGTGGTACGCCAGCTCAGGGTGACGTTTCAAGGTGAGTTGGAGGACCCGTGGCAGCTCCTGACCGCGAATGAACGTGCCCGCGGTTTTTGAGGCCCAGCAGCCAAACGTCGCCCAGCTGGCGTCCTTGCATCCGATGATCTCGCACATCTGCTGCGAGACGTCGTGGTAGCACTGCGTGATGTACAGGTTCCGCATGACGACGTCATCGCGCATGCTCGCTATATCTTTCACCCGCGCGCGAGTGATCCCCGTCGGGCCTACCGTCGTCATGCCGCTCTCCACAGGTCGGCTCCTGACGAATCGTCCTCGGACAATCTAAACCGATCCGGGGAGAGGGGAACGATCCGGCCGGCATCGGTTGCGTCGCGGCGTCCCAAGCCGCGGACGTTCCTGTGGCGGTCCGTAGCCAGCACGACGGCCGCAGCAGCCGTGGAAGCCTGATGGAGGCGTGCGGCGCCTGACGAGGCATCAATCGCCACTCGCCCAAGACGCACAGCGGCATGCACAGCCAGTCTGACCAGCCGCAACGCCCGGAAGGACTCAAACGCTTCGAGCGCTCGCGTCGCTGCTCAGTTCGACGATCAGCAAGAGCTACGAACCGGCCACGGGGTGCGCGCGCCGCTTCCGGTTCGCGGCCACGGAGCACGAGCTGACCTCGGGCTCGAGATTTGATCGCGGACGTGCGGCGCGGGATCAACCGCGCTCCTGCTCGGCCACCAAGAGCCACGAAGTAGGAGCTGACTGCCCAGTCGACGACGACCCGGCATCGGACACCTCCGGCCACGGGAGCCCGTGGCGTTCGCATGGCTGCTCCGAACCAGTGGCGGGACGCCGGACGCACCGGAGTTAAGCCTTCCTCCGCAGACGGAGCCTGTCGTTGTTGGCGGCCCGCCCGCCGCTTTAGACTCGCGCGGGTGAGCGAGTCCGCGACCGACGCGATAGCCACGCGACTGCGGGACCATCTCGCACGCATGCGGCACGCGCGCGCCGCGCTCGACGAGCGCATGGCCCGGTACGAGGCGGCGCTCGAAGCGCTCACCGGAGAGCTGCCCGTCGAGGAGCCCGCCCTGTCCCCCGCTCGGCGCGATCCAAGACCGGACGCGCCTAGGCGCCCGGATCGGCGTCCTCGCCTAAATAGGTTCCGTGGCCCTGGACCACGAGCGGCCCGTCAAACCTGAGGACCTCGCTTACAAGGCCGCCGTTCTGGTTTCGGTAATTGATCACGATCGTGTCGACGCCGACGTAGATCCCGACGAGATCGAACCGCAAGTCTGGTATCCGCCTCAGACCCTCCCGCCAGTAGCTCCGCAGTGCCGCCTTGCCGTGGACGACACCGTCGGAGCCTGCGAGGATCCGAGCGGCAACGGGCGAGGTGTACGTTGCGTCGTCTGCGAAATGCGCCAGCACCGCGTCCACGTCGTGCGCGTTCCAAGCTTCTAGCCAACTCCGTACAAAGTCGACTGCCCGGGAATAATCCATCGCACGAGAGTAGATCAACGCTCATCCCATCCGCCGGCATGAGCACCGTGACCCGAAGAGCGCTCACGGCCTGGTTGTCGGATCACGGCTTTGCTGAACTCGGCGGCAAGGCTACGAGCCATCGGCGTTTTCGCCATGACTCCGGTGTCGTCATCACGGTTCCTGGTCACGGCAAGCAGAACCTCAGCCAGAAGCACGTCGGCATGATCGTGCGCCAGCTCGAGGCGGCCGGGTTCGACCGCGAGACCGTGCGGCGCGAGCTCAACGCTCGATAACGGGAGGCGCACGCCAACCAGAGGACTGCCCTGGTCGACCCCGTCAGCCAACGGCGGCGCGACGCCGACTGTGCAGCGCTTGCGCCACATCGGCGCTACTGCGCTGACGCCCGCCGTTCACGACCCGGCAAGTCCTTTCGTGCCGATCGCCGCGCGCTGCTGCTCCACGCCCATACCGGTCGCGGCGCCCGGGTGGCCGCGCTGCTCGGCGACCGGTAGCCCAGCTGTGCGCAGGGTCGGTGGGCAGCGCCGGTTAGCGGCCTGCTTCCGCATAGCGCGCGGATACGACAGCCCGGGCCGGCGTTGTTCGTACGCCGAGCGGCACTCGGCCTGGCACCAGGTCGCATACTTGCCGCTTGTCTCGAGTGAGAGCCAACGTCAGACGCCTGTGGGCGATGTCTGCGAAGGGTTGCAGACACAATGCGACGCCGGAACTCGCCAACCGAGCGCTTCGGCAGGCAACCGAGGTCCCGCAATCGCGCTGTGTCTGCTGTTGCTCAACAGCCGGGCGGTGGCCGTGCTGGTCGTCCACGTGGGAGGCCGGGCAGACCTCTGGGATCAGTCGACGGCCACGAGGAACGGCCTGTCTTTCTCGACGATGTAGGTGGCGAGTTCCGCGGCGTTGCCGGTGCCGGTGTTGGTCGCCGCGTGGACAGTGTCGGCTGGGACGGTCAGGCCCTCGCCGGCGCTGACTCTTATCGGCGGTTGGCCGTCGATGTCGTATTGCAGCGATCCTTCCAGGACGTAGATGATCTCTTCACCCGGGTGCTTGTGCCGAAAGGCTGGCGCGTCCGGGCTGATGTCGACCCGGTTCTGGATTGCCTGCAGCCCGGGAGCGCTGAGGTCATGTTGCTGAATCTCAGTGCGCGTGAGTCCCGGCGCCTGCGGAGCGGTGGTGCTCATGTGAACCTCCTTTGGTTTTAGCTGTCGAGAACTTGATCGGTTGACGGGCCTAGCGAAGGGATCGGAACGCGGCGCGGAGCTCGCTCGCGAACAGCGCGGGCTCCTCCCAGGCAGCGAAGTGGCCGCCCCTGTCGACTTCGTTGAAATAGACGAGGTTGGGATAGACCCGCTCGGCCCAGCCGCGCGGTGCCTTGAAGATCTCATCGGGGAATACCGTGATAGCGACCGGGAGCGAGACCTCAGGGGGCGGCTGCCCCGCGGCGAGCGCCGCCGCGCGTGCGCCCTCCCAGTAGATCCGCGCCGCCGACGTTGCGGTCCCTGTCACCCAGTAGAGCGTGATGTTGTCGAGTATCCGGTCGCGGGTTAGGCCGCCGGTGAGATCCCCGTCGAGAAAGGCACGGGAGATCTTCTCGTAGCTGTCGGTGTCGTGGTCGAGGATCCACGCCGCCAGGCCAACTGGTGAATCGACCAGGGAGTAGCCGATCGTCTGGGGCGTATGACCCTGCTCAACGATGTAGCCCTTCCTGAGCTGAGCCTTGAATGGTTCGAACGCCGCGCGTTCCTGTTCGGTGAGCCCCTCAGGGTCGGGCGCATCGCCGAACACCGCGGCCGCAACCTCCACCGGGGGCCTCCTGAGGAAGTTGAGATGAATCCCGATCAGCCCCTTCGGCGCCTGGATCGCCATGCAATCGGTGACGGCAGCGCCCTGGTCGCCGCCCTGTGCGACGTAGCGGTCGTAGCCAAGCCGCTTCATCAGCTCCGCCCAGGCTCGTGCGGTGCGGCCCGGATCCCAGCCAACTTCCTTGGGCTCCTCAGAGAAGCCGTAGCCTGGCAGCGAGGGCAGCACGAGGTCAAACGCGTCCTCGGCGGAGCCGCTGTGCGCCGTGGGGTCCGTGAGCGGCCCGACGACCTCGAGCAGTTCGATCACCGAGCCCGGCCAGCCGTGGGTGATGATCAGCGGCAACGCGTTCTCGTGCCGGGACTTGACGTGGATGAAGTGGATGTCGAGTCCGTCGATCTCGGTCTTGAACTGCGGGAGCGCGTTCAGCTCTGCCTCGCACTTGCGCCAATCGTGCTCGGCCGTCCAGTAGCGCGCGAGCGCCTGAACCGTCGACAGCTGGACACCCTGCGAGCGATCCGGCACGAGCTCCTTGCTCGGCGAACGCGTCGCGGCGAGGCGGCGCCTGAGGTCCTCGAGGACCTCCTCCGGGGTGTCCACGCGGAAGGGGCGGATCGCCGAAGCGCCCGCCGGCTGCTCGGTAGTGACGGACATGTAGATCTCCTCCGTTTGACGACGCCCGATGCCTGCCTCGTCGCCGCTGCACTCGCGCCCGGGCTGACCCTGGTCTGCGTCGGCTTGTAACGCGCGTTCGCTTCCCCTCTGGGCTTCCTTGCGCCCGCCTGGATCGGCGCGAACAACGCGCCCGACACGCTCCTCCGGAGCCATCCCGTCTGAGCTGATCCGCGAAACGCTCCGCCGCTATCTAGAAGCGGCGTAACCTCAGGACTCGCTGGTGAGGAAGTACTTGGCATAGGGCGTGCCGGCGAGCTTCTCGCCCACCAGGCGGGACAAGAGCAACAGCGAGCTGCGTGGCCGGTAGTTCGCCGCGATGTGCTCGGCCTGCCCGGCGCCACTGCGGGTGACGAGGACCACGCAGCCGATCGGCTCGCCGCGGACCCGAGCGGTGTAATCCTCGAGCCAGCCGTTGTCATCGACGGGGCCGGTGAAGTTGAACTCCTGGTGCTCGTACAGCGTGCGGATGGCGCCCACGATTGTCCGGACGGCCTCCGGACCCCGCGCGGCGCCGTCCAACAGCGAGCCCTCGATGGTGACGTCGTCCGCCAGGTTGTCTATCCACGCCGGGTAGTAATCGGCGAACCTGCCAGCGCGATCGCTGTCTCCCATGTACGTGGGGGTTCCGTCGGGCAGTCGGTCGCTGGGGATGTCGGTCATATGGTGCCTCCGTTGAATCCGGCAGCGGGCGGAATGCTGAGCTCGGCTACCCCCTGAGCCTCGCGCAGTCTTGTAGGTGTCGACTCCTCTAGCGCAGCGTTCGGAACGCGGCACGGATCTCGGTCGCGAACAGCTCGGGCTCCTCCCAGGCGGCGAAGTGGCCGCCATTGTCGACCTTGTTGAAGTAGATGAGGGTGGGGTAGGCCTGCTCGACCCAGCTGCGCGGGGTCGCGACGATCTCGCCGGGAAACGTGGTGAACCCGACTGGCACGGAGACCGGCGGAGGGGCCTGACCGGCCGCGCGAGCAGTCGCTTGACCGTTTTCCCAGTACGAGCGGGCCGCCGAGGCTCCGGTGGCGGTCAGCCAGTACGCGGTGATGTTGTCAAGGATGTGGTCCCGGGTCAGACCGCCCGAGGGCTTGTCCTCGACGAACGCGCTCGAAATCTTGTAGTACGCGTCGGTATCGTGGTCAAGCATCCAGGCCGCCAGCGCGATCGGTGAATCCAGCAGCGCGTAACCGATCGTCTGCGGCCGCGTGGCCTGCTCGAGGAAGTAGCCGAAGCCAGTCGCCCTGAACGTCGCCCCCTGCTCGGCCGCCGCGCGTTCCTCCTCGGTGTTCTTCGGGAAGGCGCCAGGGTTTCCGAGCCCCGGCACAAACAGGTTCGTATGGATGCCGATCAGTCCCTGAGGTCCCTGACGACCCATCGCATCGGTGACAGCGGCGCCCACATCACCGCCCTGGGCGACGTAGCGGGCGTACCCGAGACGGGGCATCAGCTTCCCCCACGCCTGTGCGAAGCGGCCGGCGTACCAGCCGAGCTCGGTCGGCTCAGCCGAGAAGCCGTACCCGGGAAGCGACGGCAGCACCAGGTCAAACGCGTCCTCGACGCGCCCGCCTTGCACGGTCGGGTCAGTCAGCGGCCCGACGGTCTCGAGCAGCTCGATCACCGAACCGGGCCACCCGTGAGTCATGATCAGCGGCAGCGCGCCCTCATGACGCGACTTCACGTGGATGAAGTGGACGTCCACCCCGTCAATCTCGGTCTTGAACTGCGGCAGCGCGTTCAGCCTAGCCTCGCACCGCCGCCAGTCGTACTCGGTCGTCCAGTAGCGCGCAAGCTCCTGGATCGTCGCCAGCTGCACCCCCTGCGAGCGATCCCCGACCAGCTCCTTAGTCGGCCACCGTACCGCTGCGATGCGACGCCGCAGGTCCTCCAAGGCCTCTTCCGGAAATTCAATGCGGAAAGAGCGAATCGCCGTATCGCCTGACTGCTCGGTCGTGGCAGACATATAGATCTCCTCGGTTTGGTCGCGCCACCCAGTGTGATCGTCTCATCCGAGTCTCGCGCCCGTCAATGCCCTGGTCCACCCCCCGGTCCGCCCCCTCACGCCGCGCGTGAGCTTCGCCCCGGCGTTCAACGCCCTCGAAGGGGACCTCCACGGGCAGCCGGACCTCCGTTCGCCTGCCCGCGCTAACGCGTTGGAATAAATCTGGAGTTCCGTAAAGCGCGGGAAGTGCGGCTCAGCGGCAACCCGAAGCGTCTCAGCCGGAGCCAGAGTTGAGAAATGCGCGAGATCCGCGCAAAGGGGGACCTTCGGGGTTAGGTGCGCTTCGCGGGGAAGGAATGGTCGCCGGTCGGCGTCCTCGAGAGGACAAATGGTCCGTAGACGGGCGTGAATGAAAGGCGGATAGGTTGTGAAAGGCCTTTGGCGACTGGCATGGTTGGCCGCGATCACGGTCGCGGCGACGCTCTCGACCGGCGCGGTCGCGTCGGCCGCCGCGGCTCCTGGCAGCCTCGACCCGACGTTCGGCAACGCCGGAACGGTGGTTACCAACGGCGATGGAACCCCGAACGATGCTGTCTTGCAGTCCAACGGCGACATCCTGGTCACCGTTGACAGCAGCACGGCGGGTGGCGTTCTGCGCTACCTCCCCAGCGGCAAGCTCGATCCGACGTTCGGAACCGACGGGTTCGCTTCGATCTCTTCGAGCTCGCTGATCCTCGGCGCAAGTGGCATCGCCGTGCAAGCCAACGGCGACATCCTGGTCACGTCGGGCGCCACCAACGCCTCCGATACCGTGCAGGGCATCGCGGTGGAGCGCCTCCTTCCAAACGGCTCTCCCGACACCACGTTCGGCACCGGTGGCGTCGCGTTCATGCAGTTGTCGGCCGGTGAGCCGGCGACGCCCGCGATCGTCCAAGAGTCAAACGGCGACATCCTGGTCGGCGGCGACGTGTTCGTGGTGATGAAGCGCGATGACTTCTTCGAGGGCATCGTCGCGCGTTTCACGTCCGCCGGCGCGCCGGACAGCACCTTCGGCAACTCGGGCGCGGTCACGTCGACGGCGCTCGGGCAGATCAACACGCTGGGTGTGGACGCCGCGGGCGACGTATTCACGCTTCCCACGGCCGCAGAGATCAGTCCGACGGGCACGCTTGACTCGAGCGTGACCCAGTCGTCGATCGTCGCGAGCTCGAGCGGGGGGCCGGACGCATTCCAGTCCAACGGCAACTCGGTCCAAACGTCGACCGTCTTCATCCACAAGGACGACAATGAGGTCGAGACGGAGGGCTTCCTCGCGTCCGGGGCGAGCAACCCCAACTTCTCAGCGTCCGAAATCCACTACGCGCCGACCGACCCCAACTCCTCGCGCGACAGCGGCAGCGAGATCGCCGTCGAACCGAACGGAGACGCCGTCGTGGCCGGAGCGCACTTCCTCGGCAACTCCGTGTTCGGACTGGCACGGTTCACGGCCACCGGAGCGCTCGACACCACGTTCGGCTCCGCTGGCAGCCTGACTACCGATATCCAAGGAGACGAGTCGGTCGACGCTGGGCTCCTGATCCAGCCAAACGGCGACATCATCGCCGTAGGGTTCACGGAGGACAACAGCACCGGTGTGAGCGGCGTGGCGTTGGCTCGCTACGTCGGCTGACCAAGGATCAGAGCCAATGACGCGTGACTTGCTCGCATGATGGCGAGCACGAGGCCGTTAGGTATCGCGCTTGTGGGCGCGTGGTTAAGGCTCTTTGTCGGTTAGATGGCGAATGCGCTGGCGATAGAGGGCTCCCGTCTGCTCGGTGACATGTGCTGCTCCTTCATGGGCCTCTGCCTCACGGAGATGCACCCGTTCGGCCTCATGGTCCCCTCGCGCAGCGTCGTGACGAGCCTCATCTCGCGCCTCCGCGGCGTGCCTGCGCGCCTGCGCAGCACGCTCCTCCGTTCTCGTGGCAAGCTCCTCAAGCGCCGACAGAGAAAGTGGGCTCTCGTCAAAGTCTCTGGGCTTGCTCATCGATGCTGCACCCTCAGCGCCTAGGGGAAAGCCCGCCAGGCCGTCAAGCCGACTCGCGGGCGTCGCGCCCGCGCCGCGACACGTTCAAGGCGATCGCTCGGCGATCTTGCACCGCTCGGTGTCGCTCGTGGCCATGGGCCGAGACGAGTTTAGGGGTAGCATCACTCCTGATCGGCGATGGACCAACACGCTGCACAGTGCGCGGCGACGGCTACACGGTTACAGACCGAGGCGCACCGGCACGCGCAAGAGCTGTCAGCGATCTTCAAGCGGACCGCCGCGGCGCTTGAGTCGAGCGCCGTGTTGGCGGAGGAGCATGCGCGGCGCCAAGAGCGGAACGGTCGCGGTGATGCTGCCGCGGAGGAGCGCCAAGCTGCCAACCGCGCGCGTCAGGGTGCCGAGCGTGCTCGTTCGCGGGCCGAGGAATGGCTCGAGCTACTCAAGGAGCGAGAGATCTAGAGCGAGATTGGGCCTCCGGCTCGATCGGTCGGGGCTGTACATTCGGGTGGTGGGGCGGTCGTCGTCGGTATCTCTGCTCGAGATCGAGCCCGACCTGGCAGGGCTCCTGAGCGAAGAGGAGCGGACCGAAGCGCAGCGGTTCTTGCTGCCGGTCGCGGGCGTGGACAAGGGCGGGGATGTCGCCGAGCTGCTCGAGGCGAAGAGCGGGTTCGGAGCGATCGTGCTTGGGGGGTTGCTGGTTCAGGCGCTGCAAATCAACGAGGATTCGACGCTGAGGCTGATCGGGCCCGGCTCGTTCGTCCCCCCGGTACACCTGCCGCGCTCGACGCGATTCAGGGACGCGCGGCTTCGTGCCGGTTCCGACCCGACTGGTGTTGCTAGGCGACGAGTTGCTGGTGGCTGCGCGGCGGTGGCCGTCGATCGTGTCGTGTTTGCACACGCGTATGTTCGAGGACTCCGAAGATCTGGTCAGGCAGTTGGCAATCTGCCAACTGCCGCGAGTCGAGGATCGCATCATGGCCATGATGTGGCTGTTGGCTGAGTCCTGGGGACGCGTCACACCGGCAGGGATCAAACTTCCGCTCTCACTCACCCACGAGGTACTAGGCGGGCTGATCGGAGCGCGGCGCCCAACAGTCACCATCGCCCTGAGCAAGCTCGCCGAGCGGGGCTCGCTGCACAGGCGAGGGGACGAGTGGCTGATCCTCGAGGCGCCCGCGACGCCGGTCAGCACCGAGCCGAAGGCACCGCAACTGCTGCTCACGGCCCCAGCAGGTTCTCGCTGGGCGGCTCCTGATCCGGTCGAGCAAGGCCCAGAAGGGCTGCGATCGCTCATCCGGCACGTCGCTGACGCGCGCGAGGGGTTCGCGCAAGACCGACGTCGCGCGGGCGAGCTTGCGGAGGAAGCAAGAGCGCTGCGCGAGGAATCCCAACGTCTCAGGACCGACCCGAGACGCGAGTCCTAGTCGACGAATGCTCGGAGTGCAGCTTTAATCTACGAGCAGCGCGCCGCCATCTTGACCCGTTCAGGCGCGTGGCGCGCAGCGCCAGGTCAGCCGCGCTGGGAACGGCTGATTGGTTACAAGAGACCGGCTCTGCGGGTGCCGCGAGCATCTCGGGCGTCACGTCGACTTCCCCGCTCCGCGCGATAGCACAACGCGCCGAGCGCGAGGCGCTTGACAGCAAGCCGCCATCCGCTATCCACAACCACGCGTTGACGCAGGACGTCTTTCACGACCGAGCCGCGCTGCCCGTAGCCACTCGATAATGCTGGTCGATGGCCATCGAATTCTGTCGGGCGCTCTGGCAGCGGGGCGACATCGCTCTACGGGGAAAGCAGCCAGCAGGCCGTGGTGACCGGTGTTCGCGCCACCGGGTCCCGCGTGGTCGCGGATGCCGGTCTGCCGCATTCGTCGCAATTGGACGCCATCCAGCGCGGGTCGCAATCTGCCGGATTCACACGGCGCAGCGGGAAGCACAACCTCCCTCGTCCTGAGCGCAGCTACTAGGAGCACGAGCTCGCGAAGGGGCTCCAGCGCGTGAAGTCGTTGCTGCTCGCCGCCGACATTGCGGCAGTCCTCGATCGTTGCGGCGCGAGGTTTACGTGTCCCGAGCGCTGTTGCTCTGCCGGAAGCATCCAGGAGCTCACGCCACTCGACGGCGGACGTCAGGAGCTCTCGCGTGGAGCCCAAAGCACAACTCTGCGACCGGACGGTGCCGAAGCGGCTATCGCGCTCGGAGGTGCACCGACTTTGCGTTCCCGCTTGACCGCGAACACGGCGGGAAAGGGTCCCGCGTGGTCGGAGCCCGCCGCCACCGACCCTGAACTCGAGGCCGTCCGTCACTGCTAACGCGCGGCGATGCGGCGCTCCCGCGAGCGTGGCCGTGCGGGTGGGTCGTCCAAGGCGGCCGCCGCGGTCCGACGTCTGGCGCTGCCGATCACTCGGCGGCCGGCGGCGGGTCGCATGAGCCGTCGACATACGACCAGAACGCACGCTCGAACTCAGCCCACTGACGAGGATGCCACGCCACATGCCGAGATAGCTGTGCCGGGCGTTGCGCGGAGCGTTCGGCAATCAACGTCCATGCCGCCAACGCGGCCAAGGTGACGAGCACCGCCGCCACGAAGGCCAATGTCGGCAACAGCGAACGGGTCTTGGCGGCGGCCCCGGCCCCCACAAAAGCGGCGATAAACGCAACGAATAGCACCCCTGGCAGTAGCGCCCTGAGGCGCCCCAATCTGCCTACGCCTACGAAGTCTCGCGCGCTGTCAACCACACCCGACCGCGATTCGGACAAGCTCATCCCATACAAGGATAGCCGGACCCGGGGCCCAATTCCAATCCACCGCTTGAGAATATACTGCGCCTGCGCGGCCAATGGCGCCGCACGGCCCGCGCCGCGCCCTGCTCGACCCTGGTGGTGGGCGCACCGTCGCGTTCTCGGGCCACAGGGCGCTTTCCCCAGCTCCGCACTTCGGGTTCGTTCCGCTCCAGGCGGAACCGCGCTAGACCCGACCCGCGCTCTCAGGTGACAGCACCCCTTTTGTGATCGTTTCGCCCTGAGGGCGCTAGCGAGCTGTCTCTTCTACTGGGGGCGTCGCGCCGACCGGCGTTCTCGTGCCGCGCGCTCACCAACCAGAGCCCGTCGCCATCTCTCGCGCTTGCGCTCATACTCGCTGGAAAGCTCATCGCCCATGGTTTCGAGCGTTTGCAGCCATTCCAGCGCGGTGGCGTGCTGTCCGCGCTCGGCCGCCTCCTCAGCCCATTCGAGCGTTCGCGCCACGGCTTGTTCGTGCCGTGCCTGCAGACCGCTGACCGTATCGCCGCGGCCTGAGCTCATCGCCGGTCCCGCGCGCGACCCGCGCCTGCGGACGCGCGGGCTGCTTGCAGCGCGAGCGTGTTCGCGAACAACCCTCCGGGGACGCGTCGCCGCCGGGCGAGGTACAGCGCGCGGTGGCAGCGCGGACACGCATCGCCGACCGCCCACAACAACATCGCGGGCACTACTGACCTGCAGACCGGACAGCGCACGTGCGCTCGCTCCACCATCTCACCCTCTCAAACGCTCTCGCCGACGAACAAACTACGGGTCCCGGAATCCGGCGCGAAACACACCGGATGACGCCCGAATTGCATTCTAACCCCGCTATTTGCGCTCGATCAAACAAACGCGGCACGCGATTCTCCGCACTTTGCGCGAGATTTCGACTCGCGTGAGGGATTGTCACATCACGGCGGTCGCTGGCCATCGCCGAAACGCCCGGTACCGAAGAGATGGCACGCGGGCTACCCGGAAATTGTGAGCGTTCACAGGGACAGGTGACTCCCAAAGAGCCGGTTCGACCCGCCTCTCATTAGCCAGTAAGCGTTGCGGCTATCTCCAACGCCTGACGTTTATCGGTGGTTCGTACCGATCCGTCCGCACGTGCAACTCTCGACGTTGCACTTCCGCTCCGGCCTGCGGATCCCGCAGCCTGCTGCCGTGGACGGTGGTTGGGCCGCTCGGGCCGGCGTGCTTTCACGCGAGAGCGACGGGGGATTCCCCGACGAGTGTTAGCAGCGTGAACGGCGTTGGCGTGAACGTCCACCAGTATGAGATGGCACGCAGGCGACGCAGCGTCTGCTCACGGTCAAGCTGACGATGGCTCGGGCCGCGTCCGTCTTGCGTCCCCCAGCATGGTCGTCCGGGAGGTGACTGGTTGCGACCGAGGTACCCATTTCGATGGACTCGGATTTGAGCGATTAGGCAGGCTGAGCGGTGGGATCCGCGAGCGCGTTCGGTAGCTCGGCGCGCTTGGTGATGTCGAGCTTGCGGTAGGCGTGCGTTAGGTGCATCTCGACAGTCTTGACGGTGACGAACAGCGCTTGCGCGATTTCTGCGTTGCTGGCGCCGGTGGCGGCGAGGTCAGCGATTCGTCGCTCGCTCGCGGTCAGGGACTCGGCGCCGGTGAGACGTTCGCGTCGGAGCCGGACCCCGCTGGCGGCCAGTTCGAGGCGGGCGGTTTCAGCGAGTCCGTCGGCGCCGCATTCACGCGCGAGCTCATAGCCTGCGCGCAGCGGCTCGCGCGCGTCGCTGCGGCGGCCGGCGCGACGCAGAGCGGAGCCGAGGTCGACGAGCGCGCGGGTGTGAACGAGCCGCCGCGGCGAGCGCTCCAGGTACGCGATCGCGGTGTGGAGGTCCTCGATTGATTGCGTTGGGTCGCTGGCGAGCCGGCCGCGCGCCCGCATCACCGATCCGATTGCGGAGGGGGTGCCCCACTGGTGTGCGAGCGTGAGGGCTTGGTCGAGCTCGGGCTTGACGACGTCTTGATGCCCGAGTGCGTGGTGGGACTCGATCGCGGTCAGGATGCCCGCGACGTTCGCGCCGCTGCGACGACCGCCGGAGCGTCGTGTGAGCTCTTCGTAGTCGGCGAGTGCAGCGGCGTGCTGTCCCATCGCGCAGCGCAGCTCGAGGCGGACCGTGAGCACGCCGTTGTAGGGCGGGAACGGCGGGATCTGCTCTCCCAATCCGATCGCGTCGTAGGCCGCTTGCGCGGCGGCGAGATCGCCTTTGCTGATCAGGCAATCGGTCAAAGCGACGCAGGCCATCACGAAGCTCACGCTGCCGGGCGGGGCTGCGGCTGTCGCCGCCTCAGCGTCTGCCTCGGCGTGGCGGAGGCGGCCGCGCATGCGGTTGAGGTGCGCGCTGTGCATCCTCGCCGCAGCGAACGCCTCCTCGGAGCCTTGACGGTGAGCGATTTCGGTCCACTGGTCGGTCACGCGTTCGGCGGCGTCGAGGTGATCGGTCCAGCGCAGCGCCAGCAGCAGGCCATGCGCGCGGCTGTCGCGGACACCGGCGGCGAGGAGCTCGTCGGCGTGGTAGGCAGCGCGCTCTGCGAGCGAGCCGATCTCGGAGGCGTTGGACGCGAGGTTTGGGTCGAGGCGGCCTCGTTGAACGATCGACTCGAGTAGGCCGCAGAGCGCGATCGACTCCGACGGGGTGTCGCCTGGGAGCTTGGCGAACTCGGCGGCGATCTCGCTGACGCGAGAGCGGTCTGCCGATCCCGCAGTGAAGGCTGCGGTCAGGAAGGCGCCCTTCAGTCTTAGCTCAAGATCGCGATCGAGCTCGAGCGTGGATGTCCTGTCAATCGTGTCCGCGAGCAATGCGAGGAGCTCCTGGTGAGCGGCAGGGTCGGGGCCGATCGTCCGGTCGAGTTCGACCAAGGCCCGCGCCCGAATGATGGGGTCATCCGCGAGACGAACCGCTTCTCGGAGGTGCTCAGCGGCGTTGGGAAGCTTTCCGGCCGCTCGCTCGGCGTCGCCGAGCTCGAGCAACACATCGACCCGATCCTCGCGCGTCAGGGCCTCTTCGAGCGCTCGACGCAGGAAGGGCACGGCGCTCGCCGGCGCACCCCGGTGCGCGGCTCGCGCAGCGGCATCCCGGAGCGTTCGTTCGTCCGTCACACTCCCGCTGGGGGTCGCGACGAGCAGGTGCAGAGCGATCTGCTCAGGTGGCGCGTCGCGTTCGCGCAGCACCGACGCCGCCTTCCGGTGCGCGGCGTCGCGCTCGAGCGGGGTGATGCTGGTGTCGACGGCCGCGCGCAACAGTGGATGGCGGAAACGAAGCACGCGGTCAAAATCGACCAGGCCGACCCGCGTCAAGCTCTCGGCGGCCTGGACGCCTTCATCTGGCGCGAGCCCGGCGAGCTCGGCTGCGAGGTCAAGTGCAGCGTGATCCCCGAGTACCGCCAGTGCGCCGGCGAGCGCCGCGGCCGCCGGCTCCAATCGGTCGAGCCGCGCGCGGGTCGCGCGTGCGACCTGCGGCGGGGCTACGGTCTCGACCAGCCTCGCGTTTGCGGCGGTGAAAGGCACGCCCTCCTCGCGCAGTGCCCTGAGCAGCTGATCGAGGAGGAATGGGTTGCCGCCGGTCGCGCTGTGGCAGGCACGTGAGAAGGTGTCTTCGGCTTCATTTCCGATCAGTTGCGCGACCGCGAGTCCGCTCAGCGCAGCTGGTAAGAGGAGCTGGCTGCCGGGATCGGCCAGCAGCCCGCTCAGCGCGCTGTTCTCCTCCTTCTCACCTGCGGGGCGGGTCGCGACCATAAGGGCAAGTGGGAGCGAGTCGACTCGTCGTACCAGGTAGGCGAAGAACCGCAACGAGGCCTCGTCGGCCCAGTGCGCGTCGTCGACCGCGATCAGCGCCGGCCCGGACTGGCAGAGATTGGCCAGCAGCCAGTACAGACCGTGGAGCGCGCCGAACGACGCCTCGGGATCGAGGCCGACGAGGTCGGCCAGCAGCGGCTCTGCCAGCGCCGCGGCGCCGGAGAACAGGCGCCTGCGCTCGGCTTGGTCGGCCGCGCGAATTGCCGGGTCCAGACACTGCCCGAGAACTCCGAACGCGAACCCAGCCTCGAGCTCCACACCACATCCATCTAGCACCCGCACACCGGTCTCGGTGGCGTCCTCGCGAGCGAGCTGCAGTAGCGCGGTCTTGCCGATCCCGGGCTCGCCCTCGATCACGAGCGCAGACCCAGTTCCCGTCCTTGCTGCCTCCAGGGCCGCGGCGATGCGCGCGCGCTCGCCGGATCGCTCTACAAGCAACTCGCCGATCCCGGCCCTATGTTCCCCGGTCGAAATCGTAGGGTCGAAGTCTAGGGTCGCCCCCGTCGCGCTATCGCCCCCGTGTGAGGACGATCGACGAAGTCCGAAACCACCGACAGGGGGAGCCCGATGAAGACGATCCTCAACACCATCGCCAGGTTGCTGCGCGCGATCCTGCGCGGCTACGCGCAAACCCCGTACATGGGATTGTGCGGCCCGATCCCGTGGCCGAACGAACCGGACCGTGAACCATCGGCCCGCGACCCCCGATGAGCACGGTCCGCCACAGACCCGCTGAGCCCGGCGCAAGCAGCGCATCGCTCGCAACGCCGCCCGTGGCGCCGAAGGTCCTGTTCGAGGCGGCCTATTCGTCCGTCGCGGCGGAGCTACGGGACCTGCTGCCGTCCGGCGGCGCGGTGATCGACGCCCACACGCACCTGGGAACAGATGAGGACGGTCACTCGCTTACGGTCGATCGCCTGATCGAATACCTCGACCAGGTCGATCCGGACGCGCGGGCGATCGTCTTCCCACTCCACGATCCTGAACGCAAGCCCGCGTACCGGATCCCGAACGACCGGGTGGTGCAGTGCGCCCAGGAGTCCGGCGGCAGGCTGTTCGCGTTCTGCCGGCTTGATCCCGCCGACGATCCGGTGACCGAGGCAAAACGATGCCTGACCCGGGGTGCGCGAGGGATCAAGCTGCACCCCCGCGCCCAATCGTTCGGCTTTGGCGACGCGGCCGCCGAAGCGATCTTCCAGATCGCACGCGACGCGAGCGTGCCGATCCTGATCCACGCCGGTCGGGGGATGCCGTCGATGACCCCGCTCGCCGACCTGGCGCTGCGCTACCCGGACGTCTCGCTCGTGCTCGCGCACGCCGGGATCGCAGACCAAGCGATGTTCGCCACCCTGCTGGCCGAGCATCCCCGCGTCGTCTACGACACATCGTGCTTCTCCACCCTGGACCTGGTCGAGCTATTCGCGCGCGTTCCGGCCGAGCGGATCGTGTTCGGCTCCGACGTGCCCTACGGCCGACCTGCCGGCGGACTGTTCCAGGCGATGCGCGCCGCCACCTACGCCGGGCTTGACGGCAAACAACGCGCGCTAATCGCCGGCAGCACGATCAGCGCGCTTCTCGACGGTCGACCGCTGGCGCCGGCGACGCCGCCACGCCTCCCGCGCGTTCGGCCGATGTACGGAAGCCTCGCCCGGATCAGCGGATACCTATCGATGAGCTTCGCGGCAGCAGTCACCGCCGGGCCTCCACCCGACCCCGCGCGAGGACTGATGGGAATCCAGCTCGCCCGAGCGGTATGCCGCGATCCCAACCCAGGCGCAGTCCGATCAGCGCTCAGGCGAATCGACACCCTGCTCGCCGCCGCCGAGCAGCTCACGCTCGAAACGCGCGAACAGGCGTCCCTCGCGTTCGGGCTCGTCATGACCGCCAACACGATCGCCGCCACAGAGCCCACCTACCCGCACATCCAACGCCCAACCGGAGCATGGCAACCCACGGGAGCCTAAATGCCGATCGCAGAGCACGTACCTGACTCGCCGGACCAACCAGAGTGACATGAATGTTCGGCTCGCGGCACCGCACAGCCACCGCCTAGCCGCACCAGCCCGATCCCTCGCCGGACTAACCGCCGACCCACCCAACGAACTCATGCACGACAACAGCGCCCACAACGATCACGATCAACGCCTGCATCGCTGTTCACGCCATGAAGCAGCAGCCGGCCCGGTCGGTACGACGGGCGCCAGACTCCCAGTCCCGGACACACAGGCCGCGGCTCCTGACGCGGTCCGCGCGACCGCTACCAGGGCAAATCGCCAAGGGATGCTCGACTGCTGGTCCGTCAGGATCCGGCAGCGGGCGGGTGCCGGACGATGGCCTCGAACGCTCTCGCGTAGGACGACATCCAGCAGCGCCAGGATTAGGCGGCGTGAGACGATCGCTTCGCGAGGGGCAGCGACTGCCGGGGACCGGGCAAGCCCTACCGACGTGCAATGGTGGTATTGAACATACGGCCGGTACGGTTGCTTGCTGAGACGCCGAGGTCCCGCTAATTCGGTGTGCTCGCGCTTCGCGCAGACTCACCGGTGCGCCTCCGCCGAACCGCGCCACCCGCGCGACGATCGCATTTCTGGAGAGCGATCGTCCCGACCGCCGCGAGCCGGCGATGCCTTGCCGCGGTTTCGGTAGCCGCGTCGACGGAGTGGCCGTGACCGCCGGCGATCGTCGAATTGTCCGCAGCGCACAACTGGCGGCTGCTGACACTCGATCGCCGGCTCCTGCCGCCGCCCTTCCCCGACGGACGTTACTCAGCGGCTCGCCGCCCACCGCGACGGTGTTTCGCATCCCGAGACAGCGAAAGCGGCCGTGATCGTCGATGCGGCTTCCCCTACCGGAATGGACCCAGGTACGCGATCGTCAGCGCCCCGCCCCAGCCGCAACGCCAAATCGCGCGGCTTTCTCGCCTGGAGCTGAGTACCGTGCGGGCACAAGGACAGTTTGCCTTCGGCGACCGCCAGCTTCCCGGTCCTCGCCAACTGCGAGACCCAGGACGGCCCGCGACGAGCGCTGGCCGATCCCGCGGGCGACACAGCACCCCTACGCGATCCGCCCCAGGAGCCAGAGTTTAGGCAGCGATTGGGCAGTAAGACGCCTGGTCTTGGTTCCTCGCGTTAGCGAAAGTCCAGATTTACCAGGGATTTCTTGCCGTGGGCCTGATGGCGAACCGGGGACCTCACCGACCCGAATTATGGGCGAAATCCAGGACGGGGACAGAAAAGCCCTGCAAATCTCCTGCTTACAGTCGCGTTCCACTCGCTCGCCGACCCTCGGATATTGCGGCGGATTCCCGGCGTTTCGGCAGGGAGATCCACTCCCTGCCAAATCGCAAGCCGGTCATTGGAGCCAGTGGATGAAGCTCTCGTAGGGAGGACCGGACGCGATCAGCCGGTCCAACGATCTGACCAGGGGGCCGATCGATGCGGGACCCTGCGGGAACCGCCTCGGGTTGAGAATGACGATCCCGTGGTGCCGCCGGTTCTCCCTGCGGTAGCGACGATCGAGCTCGAGGAAGTCGTCACGGTTGTAGCTCACAACCGCCCGCTCGGCCGTCTGCGCGTACTCGAACAGATCGTGGTCCGTGAGTCCGCGAAGTTCTCGCCGCTCGCTCACCGCCTCGATATCGCGGTCATGGCCGCAGAGCTGCTCGGCGACCACGGCCGAGATCATCTCGTCGAGCAGGAGCTTCACCGGGTGAGGCTCTGCTCACGCCAGCGCTGCTCGGCCGCGTCGGCCTCCTCCTCGTTCAGACGGATCCGCTCATCGATCTCGCCCGGATACTCGCTGTAGTAGCCGATCGCATCTCGCACCTGACGGACGCTGAGACCTGACCACTCGGCGGTCGCTTGGATCGCCTCGTCTCCCTCGAGACCGGTCGACCGCAGTGCGCCGATCACCTCCCACACGTCCGGGCCGGCGGCCAGACCAGCCCGACGGCCGGTCGGCCCGTCACGGAAAACGATTCCGGGGTGGTCATCCATCCTCACGCCCTCGTCGATGTAGCGTTCAGCGAGCCGTGACTTGTTCTGTCCCGAGCGGGCCCCGCGGCGCTCAAGGCGATCCACAACGCCGGCATCCAAACGTGCTGAGAACTGGCGCGCAGTAGCCATGTCGGACAGTGTAACGCACTGCGTGACACTCGCCGGGGAAACGGAGCCGCCGAGCGTGAGCGGCGAACCGTGCCGGTTCTCACTCGAGCGCTCGCCGCTCCGCCGCCGCAGCGAGCGTCGTGTACGCGGGCGCGAGCATCTCGGCGAGGTTCTGACCGGCAACCTCCACAGGTGCTGGCCCGAGTTGGCGAAGGAGCGCGTCAGAGGCCTCACTGGCGAGCGGGCTGGTGTGGAGATCGGCGAGCGCGGGACCGCTGTGCCAGAAGCGGTCGAGCTGGTGTGCAAGCTCGGCCGAGCACGACTTTGGTTGGGCTGAGCTCGCAGCGGCCGACGCGCGGGGGGTGCCCCCGCTTCTTCGGGCCCGGAGCCCCTCGAGCAACTCGTCCATGTGACGGCCGCGCCAGGCGAAGATCAGGAACGGGTCTTCGTCGAAGCGCTCGGCGAGGATGTAGTACGCGGCCGCAACGTGCTTGCACGGGTTCTCCCAGTCCGGGCATGTGCAGCTCGCCCTCAGCTCCGCATTCGAACGCGGGAACAGCGTCAGCTTGCAGTCCGCGAACACGTCCTCGATGTCACGCGGCATCTCGCCGGCGAGCAGCTTCGCGAGCGGCAGCGCTCGCGCGGCCATCGCCTTCTCGATCCGCCGCCATTGCTGCTCGGTCAGCGCCTTCCCCCGGATCCGTACTCGGTATGGGGTGTAGCGCGAGCCCTGCACTTTCGCCAGCACGATGCCGGGCTCGATCTCGAGCTCGACCACCTGACCGCGGCGCGCGTAGTTGCGCCCGCGCGCCAGCCGCGAGCCAACGCCGAAGGATTCGAGCAGCTCGATGAAGCGCTGTGACCACCACGTCTCGCCGATCGCGCCGCGCTTGCTGCGCGCGGTAATTCCGCCCTCCACGGGCAGTGGCCGGGAGAGCTCCCAATCCCGCCAGTCAGACCAATCGTTCATGCGGCCGCCTCGACAGCCTCGCGCGACAGGGTGACGAGCTCGCGAAGCTGAGCGGTGTCGAGCTCGGTGATCCATCGCTCACCGGTGCCGATGATCCGCTCCGCGAGCTCCTTCTTCTGCGCGATCAGCGTGTCGATCCGCTCCTCCAGCGTGCCGACGCACGTCAGCTTGCGCACCTGGACGTTCTTGCGCTGGCCGATCCGGAACGCCCGGTCGGTCGCCTGGTCCTCGACTGCCGGGTTCCACCAGCGGTCGAAGTGGACCACGTGGTTAGCGCTGGTCAGGTTCAGCCCGGTGCCGCCGGCTTTCAGCGACAGCACGAACAGCGGCGGGCCGCCTTCGGTCTGAAACCGGCGGACCATCTCGTCGCGCGCCGTCTTCGGCGTGCCGCCGTGCAGGAACAGCACCTCGCGTCCAAGCCGCTCTTGCAGGTGACCGCGGAGCGGATGTCCGAACTCGGCGAACTGGGTGAAGCACAGCGCCTTGTCGTTCTCGGCCAGCGCCTCGGCGAGGATCTCCTCGAGCCGAGTGAGCTTGCCCGAGCGCCCCGCCAGCTCGGAGCGATCCTTGAGCAGGTGCGCGGGGTGGTTGCACGCCTGCTTGAGCTTCATGAGTGCCGCCAGGATGATCCCGGAGCGCTCGATCCCCTCCGCTCGCTCGGCCTTTTCGAGCATCTCATCGACGACCGCCTGATACAGCGTCGCCTGCTCTCTCGTCAGATGACAGTCGACCCGCATCTCGATCTTGTCCGGGAGGTCGCTGATGATCTCCTTGTCGACCTTGAGCCGGCGCAGGATGAACGGGCCCGTTGCCTGGCGCAGGCGTTCGGTCGCACGCTGGTCACGCCAGCGCTCGATCGGAGTCGCGTAGGACCGCTTGAACGTCGCGGCTGGCCCGAGTAGTCCCGGGTTGAGAAAGTCCATGATCGAGTGCAGCTCGGTCAGGCGGTTCTCGACCGGCGTGCCCGTCAGCGCGATCCGGTGACGCGCAGGCAGCGAGCGGATCGCGCGGGTCTGCTTGGCGTCGCGGGTCTTGATGTTCTGCGCCTCATCGAGTGCGACTCGCTCCCACTTCACGCCGGCGAGCGTCTCACGGTCGCGGGTCGCAACCGCGTAGGTGGTGATCACCAGATCGGAGCGCCGCGCCGCGGTCACGAACCTGCGACCAGTCAACCGCTCCGTACCGTGATGGACGAGTATGCGCAAGCTGGGCGCGAACCGCTCGGCTTCGCGCTGCCAGTTACCGACGACCGACATCGGGCAGATCAGCAGCGTAGGGCCGGGGCGTTTGCGACTGCGGGCGGTGTGCTGCTCGCGCTCGGCGAGCAGCAGCGCCAGCGTCTGCGGCGTCTTCCCGAGTCCCATGTCGTCCGCGAGGCATGCACCGAGGCCGAGCCTCGAGAGAAACGACAGCCATGCGAGCCCGCGCTGCTGATAGGGACGCAGCTCACCCGCGAACGACACGGGGGTCGCGATCTCCTTCAGCCTCCGCTCGTCGTTTGCGCTCAACAGCTCGCTCAGCCAGCCGGTGGCCTCGATCTCCGTCTCGGGCGCGTCGTCATGCCCTATCCCAAGCGCGAGGCTCTCCCGGACCAGCTCCGCCGCGGGCGCTTCACCACGCTCCTGCCGACCCTCGAAGAACTTCAGTGCAGCCTCGATGTCCTCCGGTCGGAGGACGATCCACTCCCCGCGCGCCATCACCAGCGGCAGCTTCAGTGCCGCCAGCTCGCGCAGCTCTGTTACCGACAGCGTCGCGTCACCGACCGCGATCCGCCACTCGTACGCGCACAGCCCGTCGAGGCTGAACAGCCCGGCTCCCTCCTCCCACTCCTCGGAGGGCTCGGCCTTCAGCTTCAAGCGCAGCCGCTTGCTCCACCACGCCGGCGCCAGCACGCCGAAGCCCGCCTGCTCGAGCGCCGGAACCGCGTCGCGCAGAAAGCCGAAAGCGGCCTGGGTGTCGAGCTCGACAGTGGTCGGCGCCGGTTGATGCAACGCAACCTCGAGCTCGGGCCACAACCGCACGGCATGGCCGAGCCCGCCCAGCAGCCGCTCTTGCGGGTCCTCGATCTGCCGGCCGAGCACACGCAGGCCGTCGCCGTTCGAGCTCCAGACACTCTCCGCTGGGACGAGGACGCTCGGATCGTCCTTGGCCTGCAGCAGGATCTCGACCCGCCATGGCTCGGGTCCGCCGTCCACATCAGCCTCCGGGCCTTCCGGCGGTCGCCCGGAGCCGTGATCCTCAGGTGAGGACAGCCGAAAGCAGGTCCGAAACGACCGGTGCGCGGCGTACCGCTCCATCGCCTCGCGCCAGCCTTCGAGCTGCTCGGCGAGCGCCGCGAGCTCGAGCTGATCTGCGTGCCCCGCCGCGTCCGCGCCCGTCAGAGCTGCGAGCCACGTTTGCACGGCCGACGGCGACCGGCGCCGCTCGCGCGCAGGCAGCAGCCCGTCGGACAAGAACCGCCGCGCGCACGCGTCGATGAACGCACCAAGCACATCGGCCGCAAGCGTCTCCGGGAGCCTTCCGTGCTCCGACAGTCCGACGTCCGCGCGCAGCAACGGAGGCATCGACTGGGCGAGCATCCCCACGCGCTCGGCATCGCCGGGATGGATCGTGACCGGCTCCCACCGGCCCAGCCAGCGGTCCTTTCGCCGCACGAGCGCCGGGAGCACACGGCCGCGGGCAAGCAGCTCCAGCGCGAGCTTGGCCACCTCGGCCAGGAAGCGCAGCGAGTCGCCGACCGCGACCCCGGGCTCGTCCGCGCTCGGGAGGCCGAGCACTAGCTTCACCGCATCCGCAGGGGCAAAGGCGGCCACCGGAACGACCCAGGGGCGCAGGAGACCGGGGCGCCCCACGGCCGCACGTTCCTCATCGGCCCGGAGCAGGTGCGGCGAAGCCTGCGGCCCGTCATCGAACGAGGGCAGAAGCACTGGCGCGCGCTCGACCACCATGCCTGGATCGAGCTTTGGGCACACTCGAGCGACCGTCCGGTCAAGATCATCCGCTGCGCACGCAAACGGATGCACGCGCGGGCGAGGCCTCGTCGGCGGCCGCCCGCGTCGTGCGGGCACGCGTGCCGGCAGCCCCGAGTCCTCGCCCCACACCCAGAGCCGCGAGTCGCGCGACCAGATGGCGTGCAGGGCGATCACGTGCGGGAATTCTCGCGCGCCGCCTGGACGCATCGTCGCCGAGACGGCCCAACCACAACGGCTCCCATGGTGGAACCCGGGACCGCACCGCAGCTGCCGGTGAGGCGTGCGGGTCGGGAATGCCGATATTGCAGGGATTTCCACCCCCACTGGGCAAGCCCGACGCGTTGAAAAGGCAGTCCCTGCCTAAACCCTGCCGGTCGAAACGCGGTGCGGCCAATAAGAAAATCCCGTATTTGCGGGGATTTTCTATCGGGGCGCCCGGATTTGAACCGGGGACCTCACCGACCCGAACGGTGCGCGCTACCAGGCTGCGCCACGCCCCGAATACGTCCAGTATCCCACAGGGGCGAGGCTTTCCGAGGTCGCGGCGCCGGCCTTACGCCGCCGCCAGCGATCCCGCAGCGGTCTCCGGGAGGGCCGAGCGGGCCGCCCCCGCCAGCATCGCGTGACGCCGGCAGGTCTGGCAGTGCGCCAGGTGCCGCGTCAGGCGGCGGCGCTCGCGGACGCCCACCCGCCGAGGCGGGCGAGCCCCCCAGGCGTCGATTAACGCGCGCGTCCGCTCGCAGCGACGCCCGCTGATCAGTTCCTCGTACTCCTCGGCCAGCCGGCGCCGTGCTCGGAACAGGGTGCTCTCGACGACCGGGCGCGTCATCGCCAGCCGCTCGCCGATCTCGCTGTACGAGAGACCCTCGAGCTCGCGCAGGACGAGGATGCGGTGGTGGAGTTCCGACACGCCACGGAAGGCGCGCCGCAGGTCGTCGAGCTCCTGCTTGCTCTCGGCCGCAAGTTCGGGACCGGGGTCGCGCGAGAACAGGTCAACCACCCCGTCGGCGGCCTCGGAGTCAAGTCCGAATGGAACCTCGGGGTTGCGCCGGGTGCGCCGCAGCTCGTCGATGCAGGCGTTCTTGGCGATCTGGTAGATCCACGGCTTGAACGCGATCGGCCGTTCGGTGTCCCGGAGGCGGCACAGGGCGGAGATGAACACCTCCTGGGTGATGTCCTCGGCGCGGTTGGAGTCGGACAGGATCCCGCTCGCGTAGGCGCGGATGCGGCTTCGATAACGGGAAAAGAGCTCTCCAAACGCGCTGTCCTGGCCCAACCGGACGGCGGTCACGAGCTCGTGATCGGTGCCCCACGCGGTCTCTCCAAGCAGCCGTGCCTTGACCAAGATGTCCCCTTCGCGCCGAGTTCCCCCTAGCTGCGAGGGACTCTATCGGGAATCGGCCATATGTCCAGAACTTTTGTGCGAGACGATAAGGTTTAACTAGGGATCCGGGCGAAAGAGTTGTTGAGAGCGTCCGACCCAGACGGCATACTTCCCGGCCACAGGCAGGCGGCAAAGGAGGACCAGACCGATGGCCATTCACCTCACCCCCACCGAGCTTGCACGCGAGTCCGGCCTTGAGCGCCGCGACGTGATCGTCAAGTGCGTCGAGTGGGGGATTCCGATCTTCAACGGTCGAATCGACAAGACCTTGTTCCTCTCGAGCCTGCGCGAGATTACGGGCTCCACAACGCAGACCCAGCAGCCCCAGCCCGCCTAGCGGGAATCTCGCCGCCACAAGTCGTCCCCTAGTCGCTCGTCTAACGGCGAGCGCGATGTCAGTCAGCCCGAATGGACTTCACGGCGGCCCATATTCGCCTCGGAGTGACGGCCTAGACGCGGCTAATCCTCGGCCGACTGACGCAGCAGCGTCGAAGTCGTCTGCTCGAGGATCTTCCGCCAGGCGCGCGTCTTCTCGCGCTCGGCCTCGAAGTGCTTGACCACCTTGCGCACCCTGGTGGCCGAGATCTCGATCCCGTGGCGGGCACAGATCCGCTTGAAACGCGGATAGTCGTTCGCGAGCTTGAGCGTCACCGACTGGAATCCGTGGCGCGCGATGTCGACCCGCGAGGTGTAGTTCATGATGCTGGTCTGGAACATAAGCTCGTCGTTGGGCTCGGGCTCGACCAGGATCACGTCGACGCCTGGATAGCGCTCCTCCCAGCGGCGGGCCAGGTCGTGCAGCCGCTGGTAAGCGAGCAGCTTGAAGGCCTGGTAGCCGATCTGCGGGAAGCCCATGTCCGACACCCGCCGCGCTCGCGAGCCGGTGATCGTCGGAATCCGCTTCCGGAAATCGTTGACGTACGGGACGAGCGGGTTGACGACCACGATGAACTTCGCGCCGGCCTCGACGGCGATGTCGAGGTTGGTGGTGGACACGATCCCGCCGTCGACCATCTCGCGGCCCTTGATCCGCACCGGCTTGTAGATCATCGGCAAGGCGCTAGAGGCGGCCACGGCGGTGGAGATCGCCACGTCGTCCCAGTCCTCGGCACCAAGCACGATCCGCTCGCAGGTGTCCAGGTCGGTGGCGGCCAGGTACAGCTCGTTGTGGAGCAGCCGGAAGTCGTCGGTGCGGTCGGGATCGGCCAGGATCCGGCGCACGTAGTTCTCGATCCCCTTCTCGGAGTAGAGCCCCGACGGCAGGACCTCAGCCAGCCCAACGGCGATGTCGACCGCCGAGATCTGCCCCAGATCGCGCACCAGCGACCGAAGCAGCGTGGCCACGCGGAACGGCATCAGCAGGCCTCTGGTGAGGAATTCCCGGTAGTTGGGGCGCAGCAGAGAGCTCACGCGCGCGTCTGGGAAGGAGGTCGGAACCTGCTGGACGATCACCCGCATCATCTCCTCGGGGGTGACCCCGTTGGCCACCGCGGCGGCTACGAAGGAGCCGGCGCTCGTTCCGACGTAGACGTCGAACTCGTTTACGGTGCGATTCACCGAAAGGAGGTCTAACGCCCGCAGCGCGCCGATCTCGTAGACCCCGCCGGTGAATCCACCGCCGCCGAGGACCAGGGCGGTCTTGGACCGGACTCGCCGCCTCCCCCCCGCTGTGCGAGGGGCCGCCCCCGGACGTTCGGTGGCGGCGGTTTCGAGCTTAACCACCTTGCCCATCCGGACAGGGATTGTATTGGGCGGGGAGGCTGCTGGAGGTTCGCCCACCGCCCGTCCGTTCGGCAGCCGGGGCACCGCGGCCGCTACTTTCGACCGCGCCAGCGGTTATACCGGCCGATGCGGGTGTTCCTCGGAACTCTCGCGGCGATGCTCGCCCTCCTCGCGGGCAGCGCCGCGGAGGCAGCAGCCCAGACCTCGCCGCAGGCCGCACTGCAACAGGCGCTGAACCCGTTGATGGGGGACATCGGCTCGAGCAGCGGCGCCTACGTGGTCGACATGAACACCGGCCAGACCCTGTACGCGGTGGCGCCCACCACGGGCCGGCTTCCCGCCTCCGTCGAGAAGATCTACACGACCTCGACGGCGCTCCTGCGCCTCGGCCCGAACGCGACGTTCACGACCTCGATCCTCGGGGTCGGCTCGCGCGACGCGGAGGGGGTGTGGCACGGGACGCTGTACCTGCGGGGCGGTGGCGATCCGACGTTCGGCGCCGTTGGGTTCGACCACTCCTGGTACGGGACGGGCGCGACGATGCGCAGCCTGATCGGGGCGCTGCTCAAGGCCACCGGCATCACGGGCGTCGACGGGAGCATCGTCGCCGACCAGTCCTACTTCGACTTGCGGCGGGGGACACCGGCGACCGGCTACGCCGCCAACCTCGAGGTCGAGGGCGAGCTCGGCGGGCTCACCTACGACAGTGGCTTCACCAGCGCCCAGGGCACCGCGCTGCAGCCTCGGCCCGCCCTGTACGCGGCTGAGGAGCTGGCCGGTGGACTGCGCGCCTGGGGCCTGAAGCTGGGGCCCCACTTCCCGATCTCGGTCGGGCGGACCCCGCCGGGCGCCACCCTCCTCGCCTCGGTGCAGTCTCCGCCGCTCTCGACGCTCGTCGCCCTGACCAACACCCCGTCGGACAACTACTTCGCCTAGACACTGCTCAAGGACCTCGGCGCCCGTCTCGGTGGCGCCGGCACCACCGCGGCCGGCGCGGCCGTGGTCCGGTCCGAGCTCCAGAGCAAGTTCGGCATCACTCCGAGGCTCGACGACGGCTCCGGTCTGTCGCGCTACGACTCGACCTCACCCACCCAGGTGGCGACCGTGCTCGAGGGAATGGCGGACGATCCGGCCTTCGTCAACTCGCTGGCGGTGATGGGCGAGACCGGGACGCTGCAGGACCTGGCGAACGGCACGGCGGCGCAGGGCAACTGCCGCGGGAAGACCGGGACGCTGCACGACGTCGCAAATCAGGCCGGCTACTGCAGGGCGCGCGACGGGCACACGCTCGTGTACGCGTTCCTGGCCAACGGGTTGACCAACCCCGACTACGTACACGAGATCGAGGCGGATATGGCCGTCAAGCTCGCCGAGTACGACGGCTGAAGGCTGCGCTCAGGCCAATAGGGCCCGGAGACCGGCCTCGTCGATCACCGGGACGCCGAGCTTATCGGCCTGCGCGAGCTTGGACCCAGCGCTCTCGCCGGCCACGACGTAGTCGGTCTTGCGCGACACCGAGCCGGTGACGCGGCCGCCGGCGGCGACGATCATCTCGCTGGCCTGCTCTCGCGTCAGCTCGGGCAGCGTGCCGGTGAGCACGAACGCCTTCCCCGCGAGCGGCCCCTCCCCGGGCGGCGGGCCCTCCTCATGCAGCGTGAGGCCCTGGCCCCTCAGGTCCTCGATCAGCTCGCCCATCTGCTCGTCGTGGAGCTGCTCGTGGATTTTCGCGGCCATCTTGGGACCGACGCCCTGGGCCTCCTCGATCTCCTCGGGGGTCGCGCTCATCAGCGCGTCGATCGTCCTGAAGTGCTGCGCGAGGTTGCGGCCGATGACGTAGCCGACCTCCTCGATCCCGAGGCCGAACAGGACCCGGCCGAACGGCTGGCGCTCGGACGCCTCGATCGCCTTGACGAGCTTCTCGGCCGACACGTTGCCGAAGCCGGGCTGCTCGGCGATCTGCTCGGCGGTGAGGCGGTAGAAGTCGGCCGGCGTCCGCACCCAGCCGAGGTTCATGAACAGCTCGACCTGCTTCTCGCCGAGACCGTCGATGTCCATCGCGCCGGCGAAGTGCTTGAGCAGCTGCCAGCGCCGGCCGGGGCAGTCGCGGTTCGGGCACCGCGTGAACACCGAGTCCTCGGGCTTGACCGTGGGGGTGTGGCAGATCGGACACTCCGCGGGGGGCTTCGGCGGCGGCGGACGGTCCGATCGCTCGGCGACGTGCGGGGCGGGGCTGAGAACCTGAGGGATCACGTCGCCGGCGCGCAGGACGATGACCTCCTCGCCCTCGCGAATGTCCTTGCGCCGGAGGTCCTCCTCGTTGTGCAGCGTGGCCATCTTCACGGTGACGCCGCCCACGTGCACCGGCTCGAGCATCGCCGCCGGGTGCAGGTCCCCGAACTTGCCCGGAGCCCAGATGATCTGGTTGAGCTTCGTGACCGCGGTCGTGGGCGGGAACTTCCAGGCGATGGCCCAGCGCGGCTCGCGGCCGACCGAGCCCAGGCGCCGCTGGAGCTCGACCTGGTTGACCTTGACCACGACGCCGTCGATCTCGAACTCGAGCGAGCCGCGGCGCTCCTCCCAGGCTCGACACTGAGCGATCACCTCGTCCTCGGTGGTGAGCTTCCTGACGTCGGGATGGACGGGGAAGCGGTGCTCGCGCAGCCACTGCAGCGCGTCCCAGTGGGCGTCGAACGAGATGCCCTCGGTGGCGCCGACGGCGTAGGTCCACAGCGACAGCGGGCGGTCGGCGGCCAGCTTGGGGTCGAGCTGGCGGATCGTCCCGGCCGCCGAGTTGCGCGGATTCATGAAGGTGGAGAGGCCCGCGGCGGCGCGGCGCTCGTTGAGTGCGGCGAAGTCCGGGAGCGACATGTACACCTCGCCGCGAACCTCGAGGAGGGCCGGCGGATCCGGGTCGTCCAGTCTGAGCGGGATCGCGGGCATCGTGCGCAGGTTGTGGGTGACGTCCTCGCCGACCTCCCCGTTGCCCCGGGTGGCGCCGCGCTCGAAGACCCCGTCGCGATAGATGAGCGAGATCGCCAGACCGTCGATCTTGGGCTCGGCGACGAACTCGAACTCCGGGTCGGTGATCCCCTCGCGGGCCAGGAAGTTCCGCATGCGCTGGATCCACGCGGTGAGGTCGTCGGCCGAGTGGGCGTTGGCGAGCGACAGCATCGGCTGAGGATGGGTGACCTTCTCGAGCTCGGACACCGGCTCGGGAGCGACGCGTTGGGTGGGCGAGTCCGGCGTGACGAGCTCGGGGTGCTCCTCCTCGAGCGCCTTCAGCTCGTTGTACAGGGCGTCGTACTGGTCGTCGCCGATCTCGGGGTCGTCGAGGACGTAGTAGCGGTAGGCGTGGTAGTCGATCGCTTTGCGCAGCTCGGCGGCGCGTGCACTGTCGTCGCGGCGACCGGTCTTGCTGGCGGCGGTACTCATGGGTGCTCGGCGAGCTCCTCGGCGGCCGGCTCGACCAGGCGCTCGAGGTCGTAGTGCTGGAGCACCGACAGCCCCTCCCGGTCGGTGAGGTCGAAATGAACCGGCGTGACCGCGATCTTGCCCTGCGCCACCGCGGCCAGGTCGGTGCCGGTCTCGTCGCGCTCGAAGCTAGCGTCGCCGTAGATCCGGTACTGCCGGCGTCCGACGTGGTCCTCATCGACGAGCGCGAGCTCGTCGCGGTAGACGCGCTTACCCAGCCGCGCCACCTCGACCCCGGTCGGGGGCGGGCACGGGACGTTGATGTTCAGCAGCGTGCCTGCGGGGAGCGGCGTGTTCTCGAGCTCGGCCACGAGGCGGGCCGTGAACGAGGCCGCGGTCTCGAATTCGAACGCCGTGCCCACCCTGAAGTCGAGCTCGCGGGCGCTCGACTGCTGCGAGACGGCGATCCCCGGCAGGCCCAGCACGATTGCCTCGAGCGCCGCCGCCACCGTGCCCGAGTAGGTGATGTCGTCGCCCAGGTTCGAACCGTGGTTGATCCCCGATACGACCAGCTCGGCCTCGAACCCCTCGACCAGCCCGAGATTGGCCAGGCGCACGCAGTCGACCGGGGTGCCGTCAGTGGCGTAGCCGACCGTACCGTCGCCGAACTCGACCTCCTGCACCCACAGCGGCCGGCGCGTCGTGATCGAACGCGCCATCGCCGAGCGGTTGCCGTCGGGCGCGATGACCGCGAGCTCGACGCCGTCGACCTCTCGGAGGGCCCGGCGCAGCGTCTGGAGGCCCTCGGCCTCGATCCCGTCGTCGTTGGTCAGGAGCACTCGCATCCGGTTCTTCTGATGCTATCCGCGGGCCCGGCTGAGGCGGTCGTACGCCCGGGCGATCACGACGGCCATGTAGAGCGGCTCCCGATCGAGCTGCTGTCCGCTCACCCGGAGGACCTCGTGGCCGGCGTCTTTGTGGACGATGTCCCGCCGATGGTCGCGTTCGAACGCCCGGCGCGGGCGGTGAAAGTCCCCTCCGTCCACCTCGACGATCAGACCCACGTCGGGCCAGAAGAAGTCGGCATTGAAGCCCCCAATCGGGTGGTTCGTCAGCGGCGCCGGCAACTTCGCCGCCCGGATCAGCCTGAGCATCGCTTGCTCGCCACCAGACCGTGTGCGTCTCGGACCTCCGGGCTGGCCGAGGATCGCCCGGACGACGGCCACGCCGGCCCGGTTGGCGTTCCGGTCAATCGCCTCGGTGATCTTCTGCTCGGTGACCAGCCTGAGCGCGAACGCCTCGGCGATCGCCCGTTCCGTTTCCTCGCGCCCGGCGATCGACGCGAAGTCGATCAGGGCGCGCGCCGGCGCGGTTGTCGGGATGCCTCGACACGCGCCGCAATCTGCCGGAGCCAGTCCCCCGGCGCGGTGCACGAACAGCCCATCGCGAGACCCGCAACTCCGGCCGACGACGCTCAATTCAACCCAGTCGGCTGGAGGCGCCGCCAACCCCCACAGCGCCACCGCCGATCTATGGCTGACGAACGTCGCCCTCCCGACCGCGAGCACGCCGGCCAGCTCGTCGGCGCCCGGCGCGGCAACCGCGTGACCGACCAGGTAAACGCCGCGGTGGCGGCGATGCAGCATGTCGGTCGCCAGCCGCCACTCGACCGACCCGCGCCCAACCCCCGCTGCATGCAGTTGAGAGATCGTAATCAGGCCCAACTGCCGGTCCGCGACCCACGCCACGGCCGCATCCGGCCCCGCGCCACCATGAACAACTCGCCAAATCTCCCCTAGCGACACGACCTTGGCGACATAAGCATTGGGTCCATGCTTATGTCGCCAAGCGGCGGCGGAGGGTGCGGGTTTGCTGCGTTTTACAGGGGGTGTGGTGGCCATTGACGGCACAGAGCCGCCACGGGCCGTGAATCACCCCGCCACCGCGCCGGTTGTTGCAGAACCGCGACGAAGCGGTCACGCGCCCGTCACGCGCACGCGCCCGTCACGCGCACGCGCCCATCACGCGCACGCGCCCATCACGCGCACGGGCCCATCACGCGCACGCGCCCATCACGCGCACGCGCCCGTCACGCGCCGTCGCGGTCCACAGGCAACACCCGCTCGCCACCGTAGCCCACGCCGGCCAGATACAGCCCGTGCGCCGGCGCCGTCCGCCCCGCCTCGGACCTCGGCCGCCCGGTCAACAGCGCGCAGAACGACTCAACCGTCCGCCGGCCAATCCCGACCTCGAGCATCGTGCCCACGAGCACCCGATTCATCTGCCGCATGAAGGCGTCGGCCTCGATCCAGAACTCCAAGAGGTCGCCATCCCGCCGGCGCCAGAACGCCGTGTACACATCCCGGGAGAACCGCTCGTGATACGTCTCGGTCGGGGTGAACGCGGTGAAATCGTGCGTACCGACGATCGCGGCCGCACAGGCCCCCAGCGCGTCAATATCCAGCCCCCGCGAAAACCACAGCGCCCGGCCCTCCTCGAACACCGACCGGGCCCTCCGCACGAGCACCCGGTAGCAGTACGCCCGGCTGGTCGCATCACGGCGCGCATCGAACCCGTCGTCAGCCGCGACGCACGACAGCGCGGCCACATCATCAGGCAGCACCGCGTTCAACGATCGAACAGAAACCGGCGGCCCGGAATACGAAGCCACCTGCCCCCACGCGTGAACCCCCGCGTCGGTACGACCCGCCACGGTCAACCGCACCCCCTCCCGTCGCAAGACTACGCAGAGGGCGCGCTCAACCTCGGCGCAAACCGTCCGCAGCCCAGGCTGCTTCGCCCAGCCCGCAAACCCCGCCCCGTCGTACTCCAGAACGAGCCGGGAGGCCAACCGCCGCTAGACCAGCTCCAGCAGCACCATCTCGGTCGAGTCCGACCGCCGCGGCCCCAGCTTCAGAATCCGCGAATACCCGCCCGGCCGTTCGCTGTACCGGGGCGCGATCTCCTCGAACAGCTTGTAGACCATGAACTTGTCCTGACCCAAAGCAGACAGAGCTTGACGTCGAGCGTGGAGATCTCCCCGCTTGGCCAACGTGATCAGCTTCTCGAGCTCCGGCTTGACCGCCTTGGCCTTCGCCTCGGTCGTCCGGATCCGCTCGTGCGCGATCACTTCCTTGGACAGGTTCATCAGCAGCGCCTTGCGGTGCGCCGCGTCACGAGACAGCTGGTATCGGTTCCTCTGGTGGCGCATCGAAAACTCCGGACAACAGGCTAACGCGACGCTACTCGTTCCGCAGCCCCAGACCGCGGGCATGCAGCGTCTCGATCACCTCGTCGATCGACTTCTTGCCGAAGTTCGGGATCGCGGCCAGCTCGGACTCGCTCTTCGACACCAGGTCTCCGACGGTCTGGATACCGGCCCGCTTCAGGCAGTTGTATGAGCGCACGCCGAGCTCGAGCTCCTCGATCAGAATGTCGTCCATCGCGTTCGGCGGACGCGAGGGCACGCCGCCCACCGCGCTGGCACCACCGGGCTCGAGGATCCCCGGCGCCCCGGCCTCGCGCAGCTCGACCACGCGCTCGGCGTCGGTGAAGATCGCGAGCTGCGAGATCAAGATCTCGGCCGCCTCGCGCAACGCAGCGTGCGGATCGATCGAACCGTCGGTCTCGATATCCAGCGTCAGCTTGTCGTAGTCGGTGCGCTGCCCCACGCGCGCCTGCTCGACGTTGTAGGCGACGCGGCGCACGGGCGAGAAGATCGAGTCGATCGGGATCACGCCGATCGGCTGGTCGGGCGACTTGTTCTCCTCGGCCGGCCGGTAACCGCGACCCCGCCCAATTGTCAGATAGACCTCGAGCTTGGTCTTCTTCTCCAAGGTTGCAATATGGGCGTCGGGGTTCAGGATCTCGACGCCAGACGGAAGGTCGATGTCCTTGGCGGTGATCTCACCGGGGCCGGTGACCACCAGCGGCGCCTCGATCTCGGTGGCGTCGGAGTGCATCCGGCAGACGACTCCCTTCAGGTTCAGCACGATGTCGGTCACGTCCTCCTTGACGCCGCGAATCGTGGAGAACTCGTGCGCCACGCCTTCGATACGCACGGAGGTCACCGCCGCCCCTGCCAGGGACGAAAGCAGCACGCGCCGCAGAGAGTTGCCGAAGGTGTAGCCGAAGCCCCGATCGAGCGGCTCGATCGTGAACGACCCGCGGTTGTCGTCAACGCTCTCGGAGGAGATTCGGGGGACTTGGAAGTCGAGCATCAGGGTCCTAACGTCGTGGGGTTCTTGCCGCCGTCTGGGCGGTGTCAGTGCCGCATCCGGCCACAGGCCGCGCGGCTCAAGCTTGTGATTACTTGGAGTACAGCTCGACGATCAGCTGCTCCTGGACAGGAGCCGCGATCTCTCGGCGCTCGGGCTTGCGCAGCACCTTGGCCGTGAGCGAGTCGTGATCGGCCTGCAGCCATGCCGGCACCTGACCGGTCAGCTCGGTGGCGTCGCGGATCACCTGCGTGGCGCTCGATCGCGGATGGATCGCGATCACATCGTTGTCCCGCAGCTGGTAGCTGGGGATGTTCACGCGCCGGCCGTTTACTGTCCAGTGGCCGTGCAGGATTAGCTGCCGCGCCTGCCGCCGGGAGGCCGCGAAGCCGAGCCGGACGAGCACGTTGTCGAAGCGACACTCGAGCATCCGCAGGAGGTTCTCGCCCGTGATCCCGGGCTGGCGGGTCGCCTTGTCGTAGTAGATCCGGAACTGCTTCTCGAGCACGCCGTAGTAGCGCTTGGCCTTCTGCTTCTCGCGCAGCTGGACGCGGTACTCGCTCTGGCGCTGGCGCCCGCGGCCGTGCTCACCGGGCGGGTAGGACCGGCGCTCCACGCCGCACTTGTCGGTCAGGCAGCGCTCGCCCTTCAGGAACAGCTTCTGCCCTTCGCGGCGGCACTGCTTGCACTGAGGCGAGGTATCCCGAGCCATCAGACGCGCCTCCGCTTCCGGGGCCGGCAGCCGTTGTGAGCCTGCGGGGTGACGTCCTTGACGCCCGTGACCTCGAGTCCGGCCGCCTGGAGCGACCGGATCGCCGTCTCACGACCCGAGCCCGGGCCCTTGACGAATACCTCGACCCGCTGCAGGCCGTGCTCGATGCCCTTCCGGGCCGCCGCGTCGGCGGTCACCTGGGCCGCGAACGGCGTCGACTTCCGCGAGCCCTTGAAGCCCGCGCCACCGGCCGACTCCCACGCGATCACGTTGCCCTCGCGGTCGGTCAACGACACGATCGTGTTGTTGAACGAGGTCTTGATGTGTGCCTGGCCGATCGGGATGTTCTTGCGAACCCGCCGCCGGCCGCGCTGTGGCCTCCGAGGTGCTGGCATTTACTTCTTGGTCGCCTTCTTCTTACCGGCGACCTGCATCCGCTTGGGGCCCTTGCGCGTGCGCGCGTTGGTCTTGGTGTTCTGCCCGTGGACGGGGAGCCCGCGCCGATGCCGCAGCCCGCGGTAGGAGCCAATCTCCTGCAGCCGCTTGATGTTCTGGGAGCGCTCGCGGCGCAGGTCGCCCTCGACCGTGTACTCGCGGTCGATCGCGTCGCGCAGACGGATGACCTCTTCCTCGGTCAGGTCGCGCACCTTGCGGTCGGGCTCGATGCCGAGCTCGGCGAGCAGCTTGTTGGAGCTCGAGCGGCCGATCCCGTAGATGTAGGTCAGCCCGATCTCGACGCGCTTGTTGAGGGGGATGTTGACACCCGAGATGCGTGCCATCTCAACCTTGCCTTTGCTTGTGGCGGGGATTTGAGCAGATGACGAGAACCCGCCCGTGCCGGCGGATGATCTTGCACTTCTCGCACATCGGCTTAACCGACGGTCGTACTTTCACGCTCGCTCGTAACTCTCTCGTCGTCTATTGAAAACCAGTAGTTCCCGCAACTCGGCTCTGGCGACCGGTTCAGTCGCCGCTACCGAGCTGCAGCGGCACTCGCAGGCACGTCAAAACCGCGCGCGGGCGCGTAAAGAGCGATGTTAGCAGGGGTGGGCTGGCGCGGCCCCGGACCGATCTTGGGCCGGCCTTCGGCCGGCATCCATGGGGCCAATTTCGCCGGACATCCGTGCCCGGCGGCGTGCCGGGCCTGCCGAGAACCTATGCGGCCGAGCGGGCGCCCTTGGCTTCGTGCCAGGGGGTCAGGATCCGCGGCCCGCCGGCCGTGATCGCGATTGTGAACTCGAAATGGGCCGCCAGCGAGCCGTCCTGGGAGTAGATCGCCCAGTGGTCGTCGCCGACGCGCACGGCGTGGCGGCCCGCGGTCACCATCGGCTCCACCGCCAGCACCATTCCCTCCTCGAGCAGGACGCCGGAACCCGGGTTGCCGTAGTTGGGGATCTGGGGCTCTTCGTGCATCTCGCGCCCGATCCCGTGGCCCACGAGCGAGCGGACGATCGACAGGCCGGCGGCCTCGACGTGCTCCTGGATGGCGTGGGAGACGTCGCCCAGATGGTTGCCGGCGACGCACTGGTCGACGGCGATGAACAGGGACTCTTCGGTCACGCGCAGGAGCTTGGTCGCCACCGGGCTGATCGGGCCGACCGGGAACGTCCGGGCGGCGTCGGCCACCCAACCGTTGTAGACGACCCCGATGTCGACGGACAGGATGTCCCCGCGCGCGAGCGCATACGCACCCGGGATCCCGTGAACGATCATCTCGTTGGGCGAAGCGCAGATCGAGCCCGGGAAGCCGCGATAGCCCTTGAAGGCCGGCGTGGCGCCCTGCGAGCGGATGAACTTCTCGGCCGCCTCGTCGAGATCGAGCGTCGTGACCCCCGGCCGGATCTTGCCGGCAAGCAAGTTCATGGTTTTGACCAGGATGGCGCCGGCGGCCGCCATCTGCTCGATCTGCTCGGGTGTCTTCTTGATGATCAAACGTCTTCCTCGAGACGGAGCGTCGCGATCACGGCACGGATGTGGTCGTGCACCTCGGCCGCAGGACGGGTTCCGTCTACGCGACGCAGAATTCCCTTCTGATCGTAGTAGTCGATCACGGGCTCGGTTTGCTCGTGGTAGACGATGAGGCGCTTCGCGATCACCTCGGGCTTGTCGTCGTCGCGTTGCACCAGGGGCGAGCCGTCCTGGTCGCAGACGTCCTCACGCTTGGGCGGATCGAACTCGACGTGGTAGTTGTGGCCGGCCTTGACGCACACGCGCCGGCCGCTCAGCCGCCGGACGACCTCCTCGTCGGGCACCTCGATCAGCAGCACCGCGGTCACGCGCCGGCCGAGTTGCACCAGCTGGTTGTCGAGCGCCTCAGCCTGAGGAACCGTGCGCGGAAAGCCGTCGAGGATGAAGCCGTCCCGGGCATCCTCCTGCTGGAGGCGGTCGGCCGCCATCGCCACGATCAGGTCGTCGGGGACCAGATCGCCTCGGTCCATGTACTCCTTGGCCTTCCTCCCGAGCTCGGTCCCGTTCTTGACGTTTTCGCGCAGCATGTCGCCGGTGGCGACGTAGGGCAGTTGGAAGTCCAAGCGCAGCCGCTCGGACTGCGTCCCTTTGCCTGCGCCAGGAGGACCGAACAGGATCAGGTTGAGCTCCGACACGAAGGCAAGACTGTATCGGTCACACCGGGTTCGAGGTGAATGTCACGACCTAATTAACAGCGGGCCGGCGTCCGTGCCGCCCCGCTGCCAAGGTCCATCGTTAGCCTGCCTTCGCCCCGTGCCCCCCTGCTTCTGCCCCCGGGGATGGAGCGGCGCCCCCCTCGCCGTCTCCATCCATGCCCCCACTACTTGTCTGCCCCCACTACTTGTGTACCCCCAGGCACCCCCAGCCCCTCCGAAGCTCAGGTCGGCCCCCACGACGGACCCGCGCCCCCACGCGCTCCATGGCTTGTTGGTTCATCGGTGTCATGCGACGGCGGGTAGCTAACTACTCCGACTCGCCGTTCGCACCAGGAAGCGACCCCAGGGTTTGGAGCGTCAGTGTGCCGACACGTGGGACATCTCAGGATGACGCTGGGTCGGTTGGTCGGACTTGTCAACGCACGGCGCTCGCCGGCCTCGAGATCGATGCGGCCAGTGCCGCCGCCGATGCCCTGGCCGGGGTCGAGGTGCTGCTCGCGCGCGAGCCGCTGCGGTTCGTACACCCGCTCGTCCAGCACGCCATCGAGCAGGACATCCCGCTGTTCGAGCTCGGGGCGCGCCATCTCGACGCAGCGCGGCTGCTGTACGCCGAGGGGGAGGAGGTCGAGGGGGTGGGGGCCCACCTGCTGCTGGCACACGCGGGGGGTGACCCGTGGGTCGTCGAGCGGCTGCGCGCCGCCGCGAGGGAGGCACGCGCCGCCCAGCCGGCGGTCCGCTATCTGGAGCGGGCGCTGGAGGAAGCGCCGGCGGCCCGACGCCCAGGGACTGCACGAGCGCGCGGCGATGGCCTACGACTCCGGTCCGTCCGAGCTGGTCGAGGAACCGGACGATCCCGACGGGCTCGAGCTGCGCGATCAGCTCGAGGCCAGCTTCATCTCGACGGCCTCGATCGTCCCCGATCTCCAGCCGACGGCCCTGGCGCGCTCGACGCGCGTCATCGAGAACGCGGTCAAGGGTCCCCGCACCCAGGGGCAGCGGCTGCTGTTGGCCCAGACGGCACTTCACGCCACGACCACCGGCGAGTCCGCGCACAACGCGGTCGAGCTGGCCGAGCGTCCTGCGCGTGTACTCACTGGCCGAGCTCCGCCTCGCCCAGGCCCGCCCGCGCGAGGCACTCGAGGCCGCGCTGCTCGTCGGCCAGATCGGCGAGCGGACCGTCCACTTCCTCGGCTACTGCCCGTGGCGCACCACCGCGGCCCAGGCGGCGCCGCCGACCATTCCTATCGTCCGGCTGCGGGCGCACCACTCCCGTCAGCGCGGAGCGCGAGCTATTTCAGGAAGCCTTCGTAGTTGCGCATCATCAGCTGCGCCTCGAGCTGCTTCATCGTGTCCAGCGCCACGCCGATCACAATCAGGATCGAGGTACCGCCGAAGAAGAAGTTGGCCGAGGTCTGGCTGATGAGGATCGTCGGCAGGGCGGCGATCGCGGCCAGGAACAAGGCGCCCGGGAAGGTCAGCCTCGCCAGGATCCGATCCAGGAATTCAGCCGTGGGTCTGCCTGGCCTCACCCCTGGGATGAACCCGCCGTACTTCTTCAGGTTGTCGGCCTGGTCGACCGGGTTGAACGTGACCGCCGTGTAGAAGTACGTGAACAGGATGATCAGGATGCTCTCGCCCAGGACGTAGTGCCAGCCCTGGGGGCTGAAGAAGTTCTGTACGTCGGTCCAGAAGTTGGTTTTGTTCTGTCCGAGCAACTGGCCCAAGGTGGGCGGGATCGCCATCATGCTGGCGGCGAAGATGACCGGAATCACGCCGGCCATGTTCACGCGCAGGGGCAGGTAAGTCTGGCTCCCCTGCGTCATGCGACGCCCGATCACGCGCTTGGCGTATTGGATCGGGATCCGGCGCTGGCCCTCCTGGACGAACACGATCGCCGCGACCACGCCGAGCGCGATGAACGGCATGATCACGCGGAACACCTGGTCGGGGTTGGTCCACCATTCGTGAATGCCGTTCGGGATCCGCGACACGATGCTGGCGAAGATCAGCAGCGAGATCCCGTTGCCGATGCCGCGCTGAGTGATCAGCTCGCCCATCCACATCAACAGGACGGTGCCCGCGGTCAGTGAGATCACGATCAGCAGCACCTTGGCCAGGTTGAAGTTGGTGATCACGGTCACGCCGGCCGACTGTTCGAAGCTCCGGAACAGGAACACGTAGCCGATCGACTGGGCGAAGGCCAGCCCGACCGTGAGATAGCGCGTGTACTGCGTGATCCGTGCCTGGCCGACCTCGCCCTCCTTGGAGAGCTTTTCGAGCGAGGGGACCACGACCTGCAGCAGCTGCAGGATGATCGAGGCCGTGATGTAGGGCATGATCCCGAGCGCGAAGATCGCGATTCGGCCCAGGCCGCCGCCCGAGAACAGGTTCAGGAAGCCGAGGATGCTCGACCCGCCGAAGTTGTTCTGGATCGCCTGGACCGCCGCGGAGTTGATGCCCGGCGCGGGGATGTGCGTGCCGAGCCGGTAGAGCGCGAGGATCGCAGCCGTGAACAGGACCTTCTTGCGGATGTCGCCAACCCGGAATGCTCCGAGAATGGTCGAGATCACTTCTGATGGCCTCCGCCGTCGGCCTCGACGATCACCTGGCAGGTGCCGCCGGCGGCTTCGATTCGCTCCCGGGCGGTGGCGCTGAAGCCGTGCGCGTGCACCGTCAACGGCTTCGACAGCTCGCCCTTGGCCAGAATCTTGACCGGGATCCCCTTCCGCGTGGCCAGGCCCTTGGCGTGCAGCGCCTCGAGGGTGACCGCGGCACCGGACTCGAACCGCGCCTCCAGATCGACCAGGTTGACCGGCTGGCTGTGCGTTCGGAAGGGCTCAAAGGGCATCGACTTCTTCATGTGCGGACCGCGCAGCTTGCGCATCCGCATGTGGATCGGGTTCTGTCCGCCCTCGAAGCGCGCGCGGCGCTTCGCTCCCGAGCGCGAGCCCCAGCCCTTCTGGCCCCGTCCCGACGTCTTGCCGGTCCCTGAGCCCTCGCCGCGGCCGACGCGCTTGCGCGGCCGGCGCGACCCACGCGCGGGCCTCAAGTTGTGCAGGCCGATGCGATGGGACTGGTGCGGCGGCGGCTCCGCCGGCGCCTTGGGCTCTTCGCGCTCTTCCTCGGACTCAGCCATCCGACTCCTCCGACACCTCGACCAGATGCGCCACCTTCGCGATCATCCCGCGAATCTGCGGCGTATCAGAATGCTCGACACGCTGGCCAATCCGGCGCAAACCAAGTGAGCGCAGCGTGTCCCGCTGACGCTGATCGGAACCGTTGCGGGACCGGCGCTGGGTCACGACCAGCTTGCTCACTCCTCGGACTCCTCGGACTCCTCGGTCTCCGCGGCCGCGGGCTCCTCGACCTCCGGCTCGACGGGAGTCGCCGCCTCGGATCCGCCGCCGTTGCCGTTCGAGCTCGGACCTGCCGAGACAGTCTCGGACGCGACCTCAGGCTCAGCCGTCAAGCCGAGCACCTGGTTGACCGAAAGGCCACGGATTTCGGCGACCTCGTCAGGAGTCCGTAGAGACTGCAGTCCGGCCATCGTGGCCTTGACCAGGTTGATCGGGTTCTGCGATCCGAGCGACTTGGACAGGATGTCGTTGATTCCGGCGAGTTCGAGCACGGCGCGCACGCCGCCGCCGGCGATCACCCCGGTACCGGGCGCGGCCGGCTTCAGGAACACGCGGCCCGAGCCGAAGATGCCGGTCGTCTGGTGGGTGATGGTCGAGCCGTGCTTGGGCACGCGGTACAAGTTCTTCTTGGCCTGTTCGACGCCCTTCTGGATGGCCACCGGGACCTCGTTGGCCTTGCCGTAGCCGATCCCCACGATCTCCCGCTCATCGCCGACGACGACCAGCGCGGTGAACGAGAAGCGCCGGCCGCCCTTGACCACCTTGGCCACACGGTTGATCTCGACGACGCGCTCCTGGAGGTCGAGTCCGGCGGAAGAAACTGTGCGATCGCGTACGGCAGGCATCAGCAGATCCAGATTAGCGGGCCTAGAAGGCCAGCCCGCCCTCGCGGGCTCCGTCGGCGAGCGCCTTCACGCGCCCGTGGTACTTGTAGCCGCCGCGGTCGAACACGGCGGTACTGATCCCCGCCGCGACAGCGCGCTGCGCCAACAGGCCGCCGGCGCGCGTCGCCTGCTCCATCGGCCCCAGACCGCGGAGCTCGGCCTCGGTCCAGTTGACCGCGGCCAGCGTGCGGCCGGCGTCGTCGTCGATCAGCTGGACGAAGATGCCGCGGTTGGAGCGGAACACCGAGATCCGGGGCCGCTCGGCGGTTCCGCGGATCTTCGCGCGGACGCGCCGTCGCCGCTTGAGCCGCTTGGCGGGCTTGGTCATCACGGTCATGCCCGCTTACCAACCTTCCGGGCCACGTACTCGCCCTCGTAGCGGATCCCCTTGCCCTTGTAGGGCTCCGGCTTGCGCTGCTTGCGGATCAGCGCCGCGATCTCGCCCACCTGCTGCTTGGAGGCGCCGCGCACGACGATCCGGGTCGGCTGTGGGACTTCGAACTCGATTCCGTCCGGAGCCTTGATCGAGACCGGGTGCGAGTAACCGAGCGCCAGCTCGAGGTCGCGCCCGCGCAGCTGAGCGCGGTAGCCGACGCCCTGGATCTCGAGGCGCTTCTCGAACCCAGCCGTGACGCCCTGCACCATGTTGGCGATCAGTGTGCGGGTCAGGCCGTGCAGGGCACGGTGCTCGCCGCGATCCGTGGGACGCGTCACGACGATCTGGCCGTCGTTCTGCTCGACGCCTATCTCGCGGCTGACGCGCTCGGACAGCTCGCCCTTCGGGCCGTTGACGGTGACGCGCTCGGGCTCGATCGCGACGGTCACGCCGGCCGGTACGGGAATGGGTTGTCTGCCGATGCGGGACATAGCTCAGATCGGGGTCTACCAGACCTTCGCCACGACCTCGCCGCCGACGCCCTCGATGCGGGCCTCGTGGCCGGTCATGACGCCCTTGGAGGTCGAGATGATCGCGGTGCCCATGCCGCCCTGTACGCGCGGGATGTGGGCGTGGTCGACATAGGTGCGCTGGCCTGGGCGCGACACGCGCTGTAGCCCGGTGATCACCGGCTTACGCGCCTGGGTGTACTTGAGCGTGATCGTCAGATCCTGCCCGGGGCGTCCCGGAGCGGGGTCGCGAACCTCGTAGCCGTCGATGTAGCCCTGCTCGCTCAGGATGCGGGCGATCTCCCGGCCCAGCTTCGAGGCGGGGATGGTGACGTCGTGGTGCTGGGCGGCCGCGGCGTTGCGGATCCGGGTCAACAGGTCGGCGATCGGGTCGGTCATCGTCATGGCGTCACCAGCTTGACTTGGTCATGCCGGGGATGAAGCCCTGGTGGGCGAGCTCGCGCAGGCAGATCCGGCACAGGCCGAACTTGCGGTACACGGCGCGTGCCCGGCCGCAGCGGCGGCAGCGGGTGTACCCGCGCGTCTTGTACTTGGGCGGGCGCTGTTGACGGACAACCTGTGAAGTCTTGGCCATGGGCTCCTCTAAGTCTGGCTGGCGGCCGCCTCCGGGCGGCCTTCTCTACTGAATGGCATCCCGAGCGCCTCGAGCAGGGCGAACGCCTCGTCGTCGCTCTGGGCGCTGGTGGTGATCGTGATGTCGAGGCCGCGAACCTGATCCACCTCGTCGTAATCCACCTCCGGGAAGATGATCTGCTCGCGCACGCCCATCGAGTAGTTGCCGCGGCCGTCGAACGAGCGGGGGTTGAGCCCGCGGAAGTCCCGGATCCGCGGGATCGCGACCGACATCAACCGGTCCAGGAACTCGTAGGAACGCGCGCCGCGCAGCGTGACCGCAACCCCAACCGGCATCCCCTCGCGGACCTTGAACTGGGCGATCGACTTGCGCGCGCGGCGGACGTTGGGCCGCTGCCCGGTGATCGTGGCCAGCTGCTCGGACGCGGCGTCGAGCATCTTCGAGTCCTGCTTGGCGTCGCCCACGCCCATGTTGACGGTCACCTTCTCGATCCGGGGCACGCGCATCGGCGTCGAGTAGCCGAAGCGCTCGGTCAGCGCCGGGAGGATCTCGTCGCGATAACGCGTCTTCAGTCTCGCTTCAGGCATTGATCAGTCCAACCTCGTTCCGCTGCGCCGGGCAACCCGGTAGCGCTTGCCGTCCTGGATCTCGATTCCGATCCGCGTGGGCGCGTTGTCCTTCGGATCGGCCAGCATCACGTTGGAGACGTGGATCGGGCCCTCCTTCTCGATCACGCCGCCGACCGTCTCCGCGCGCTGGGCGCCGCCCACCTGGCGGGGACGCTGATGGCGCTTGACGATATTGAGACCTTCCACGAAGACGCGGTCCTTCTTGGGTTCGACGCGGAGGATCCGCCCGCGCTTGCCACGATCCTTGCCGCCGACCACGATCACCTCGTCGCCTGCCTTCAGTCGCGCCGGCATCAGAGTACCTCCGGGGCCAGGGAGACGATCCGCATGAAGTTGCGCTCACGCAGCTCGCGCGCCACCGGGCCGAAAATGCGCGTCCCTCGCGGATTGTTCTGGTTGTCGATGAGCACGGCGGCGTTCTCGTCGAAGGCAATGTAGGTGCCGTCCTCGCGGCCGTAGGCCTTGCGGGTGCGGACGACGACCGCGGTCACCACCTCGCCCTTCTTGACCGATCCTTGCGGAGTGGCCTGCTTGACGGTGGCGGTCACGATGTCGCCGACGCCGGCGTAGCGACGGCGATGGCCGCCCCGGACGCGGATCACCAGGATCTCACGGGCGCCGGTGTTGTCGGCCACGCGCAGCCGTGTCTCATTCTGGATCACGCTACTCAGCCCTCTCCACGACTTCGACCAGCCGCCAGCGCTTAAGCCGCGACATCGGACGGCACTCGCGCACGATCACGGTGTCGCCGATGTGCGCGTCGTTGCCCTCGTCGTGCGCGTGCAGCGTGCTCGAGGTGCGGACGATCTTCTCGTAGCGACGGTGGCGCCGGGCGGCATCGATCCTCACCGTGATCGTCTTGTCGGCCTTGTCGGAGATGACCACACCCTGGCGGGTCTTCTGGCTCCCCGGCCCGTGCTCGCGCGGCGGGGTGGCCTCCGCCTGGGTGCCGGCACCGGCGGCGCGCGCCTTCTGGCGCGCCCGGGTCCGCTCGACGCGGCGGGCCTCTGCCTTGCTCTGGCGCTCGGCCACCCGCTCGGCGTGACGCTCCTCCGGCGTCAACGGCTGGCGCGCGCGGGTCTGGGCGGCCTTGGCCGCGCGGGCGCGCCGCCGGCGCTCCTTGGGCGGGACGACCTCGACCGGCGCCCTCGGGGCGGCCGCTGCCTCCTCCGCCGGAGCCTCCGCCTCGGCCGGGGTCTCTTCAATCTCGTTGTTCTCGGTATCAGTCATTGTCAATTCTCTGGAGTTCGCGTTCGCGCGCGATCGTCAGCGCTCTCGCGATTTCCCGCTTCGCGCGCTTCAGGCTCGCGGTGTTCTCGAGCTCGGCCGTGGCGTGCTGGAAGCGCAGCCCGAACAGTTCGCGCCGAGCGGTCTGGATGTGCTCACGCAGCTCACTGTCGCTCAGATCCCGGACATCCGACGCCCTCATGTCACCCGTCCTCTCGGAGCACGAACTTCGTGCGGACCGACAGCTTGTGCCCCGCCAGCCGCATCGCCTCGCGAGCCAACGGCTCGGGGACGCCGGCTAGCTCAAACATGACCCGGCCGGGCTTGACCACCGCGACCCAGCCCTCCGGCGAGCCCTTGCCCGAGCCCATGCGCGTCTCCGCGGGCTTTTTGGTGAAAGACTTGTCCGGGTAGACGTTGATCCAGACCTTGCCGCCGCGCTTGATCTTGCGAGTCATGGCAATTCGGGCGGCCTCGATCTGGCGGTTGGTCAGCCAGCCGGCGTCGAGCGCCTTGAGGCCGTAATCGCCGAACTGGACCTTGGTCTGCCCGCGCGACATGCCGTGCCGGCGCCCGCGGTGAACCTTGCGGTACTTGACGCGCTTGGGAGCGAGCATCAGCCGTC